>NZ_AUFG01000026.1 GCF_000426385.1 Arsenicicoccus bolidensis DSM 15745 | reverse complement strand
CCCTGACGGGTCACGTTGCGTCGGATGGCGGCGCGGGATGGCGGCGGGCGGCCGGCATACGGCTGTCGCCCGCCCCCAGGTGTGCTGGGAGCGGGCGACGAGCGTGCGCAACGATCAGAAGTCGAAGCCGCCGCCGATGTCCCCGAAGTCACCGAACCCGTCGAAGCCGCCGCCGTCACCGCCAGCGTCGCCACCGAAGTCGCCGCCGGCCAGGTCCGCGCCGCCGTCACCGAAGCCGTCGAACCCGTCCATCAGCGCGCCGGCCACGGCCGTGCCGACCACGACGCCGGCGATCGAGCCGAGCATCGACCCCATCACCATGCCGCCCATGCCCATGCCGCCGCGGCCACCGCCGGCGCCGGCTCCTCCGAAGGTGCGCTCCATGAACCCCGGCTGGCGCATCTCGGCGCGGGTCGCCGCGCGGGCCAGCGACTGCGGGTCGTCGCCGGCCGGCGTCTCGCCGGACTGCGACAGGCCGGTCAGCACCTGCTGGCGCTGCTCGGGCGTCAGCTTGGCGAAGGCCTCGGCATGCGCCTGCTCGACCTTCTCCGGCGGGGCGGTGCGCAGCAGGTAGCGGTAACGCTCGATGGCCTGCTGGTCCTCCGTGGACTGGGCGGTCTGCCCAGGCTGGCCCACCTGGCCCGGCTGTCCCGGTGCCGGCGCGCCCGGCTGGGGCGCCTGGTCGTAGCCGGCGGGCGGCGGGGCGTACTGCGGCTGGTGCTGCTGGTAGCCCTGCTGCTGTCCCTGCTGCGGCGTGCGGCCGAGCAGTCGGTCGAGGAATCCCATGGTCACTCCCGTGTGTCGTCGGTCGTCCTGTCAGAGAAACGAGGGTCTTACCCCATGCGTTCCCGGTGCACTCCCTCCGACGTCGCTGCAGGTCCGGTCGGTTGGGCGCGGAGGCGGACCGGGAGCGATCTGCCAGGTGCGGCTCAGCCGGCTGCCAGGCGCGCGGCGGCGTCCATCGCGATCCAGAACACCTGCTCGTGGGCGTCGCCCGCCGTGACCCAGCCGCGGTGGTCCCACGCCTCGCCGGCGAGGGAGTCCGCGCTGAAGAGGATCTGCCCCAGCTCGACGCCGCGGTGGGCCGCCACCGCGAGGAACGCGCTGGCCTCCATCTCGACGACCGCGCACCCGGCCTCGATCCGTCGCGCGACGGTGGACCGGGTCTCGCGATAGATGCCGTCGGTGGTCCACGTGCGGCCGGTCTCGTGCGGCGCGCCCGCCGCGTCGAGGGCGTCGATGCAGGCCCGTATGCCGGAGGCCCCCGCCTCGACGACCGGCCCCACGGCCCCGTAGTGGGCGCTCGTGCCCTCGTCGCGCAACGCCGAGGTCACGACGACGGGGTGGCCCATGACGAGGTCGGGCAGGAGCACGCCGGCGGACCCGACCGCGACGAACCGCGTGATGCCCCGGGCGATGGCCTCCTCGAGGAACATGACGGCCCGCGGCGCCCCGATCTCGGGGAAGAAGAACGCGACCCGGCGCCCCGCCACCTCACGGACGTAGCAGGGCTGGCCGCCGATGATCGACGTGAAGCGGAACGCGAGCTCCGAGCCCTCGTGCTCACCGATCGCGCGCACGGTCTCAGGGAAGAAGCAGATCACGGCGGCGTCGGGGACCTCGCCGTCGGGGAGGCGGGGATACAGGGCGGACGGCTCGAGCACCCCGGGCTCGTCCAGGTCGCTCGCCAGGTGCAGGTCGACGGGCAGGATCGGCTCGGTCACGTCACTCCCCTGCCCGGTCGAGGTCCTCGGCGCCGAAGGCCTGCGGCAGCACCTCGCTCATCGGCAGCACGCCGAGGGGCGTCTCGAGCAGGCAGGACGCGCCGCCGTGCTCCCAGAGCAGCTGGCGGCAGCGGCCGCAGGGCATGAGCGGGGCGCCGTTCGCCCCGACGCAGGCCACGGCCACGAGCCGTCCACCGCCCGAGGCGTGCAGCGCCGACACCATGCCGCACTCGGCGCACAGCCCCACCCCGTAGGAGGCGTTCTCGACGTTGCAGCCCACGACGACCCGGCCGTCGTCGACGAGCCCGGCCACCCCGACGGGGAAGGACGAGTAGGGCGCGTACGCCTGCCGCATGACGCTGACGGCGGCCGCGCGCAGGGCGTCCCAGTCGACGTCGTCGGCGCGGGACGGCATACGACTCATCCCACCTCGCCCTTGCGATAGACCTCGCCGTCGGCCGCGGGCATCCGCAAGGCCTGGGAGGCGAGGCCGAGCACGAGCAGCGTGGCGATGTAGGGGGCGGCGCTGGTGAGCTCGCCGGGCACGGTGTCGGTGGCGAAGAAGGACCAGCCCAGACCCACACCGATGACGATCGCGACGACGCCGCCGAGGAGGTTGCGGCGCAGGAGCTGCCAGACCCCGAAGGCCACGAGGAGCAGGCCGACGACGAGCAGCAGGGCGTGCACCGCGCCGCCGCGCAGCTGCACGGCGTCGAAGTAGCCGAACAGCAGCGACCCGGCCGCGAGCGACCCGGGCCGCCAGTTGCCGAAGATCATGGCGGCGAGGCCGATGTAGCCGCGCCCACCGGTCTGCCCGTCGCGGAAGACGTTGGCCGCGACGAGGGCGAGGAAGCCGCCGCCGAGCCCCGCGAAACCGCCCGAGATCAGCACGGCGAGGAACTTGTAGAGGTAGACGTTGACGCCGAGCGACTCGGCGGACCAGGGGTTCTCGCCGCACGAGCGCAGGCGCAGGCCGAAGGTGGTGCGCCACAGCACCCACCAGGACACGAGCACCAGCAGCGCCGCGATGATCGTCAGCACGGACAGGTTGGTCACGAAGGCCGCGAGCACGCCCGCCACGTCTGAGACGAAGAAGATGTGTTTGCCCTCCAGCGAGGTCAGCGCGGGCGACAGGCCGGGGACGGTGACGTCCGGGAGGTGCGGCAGCGGCGGCGACTGGGTCGCGCCACCGCCGGGGGTGCCGGTGAAGGCACGGGCGGCGAGGTACTTGGCGCCGCCCATGCCGATGAGGTTGACGGCCACGCCGGAGACGATGTGGTCGACGCCGAAGACGACGGTGGCCAGGGCGTGGATCGCGCCGCCGATCATGCCGAGCAGGACCGCGCCGACGATGCCGGCCCAGGCGCCCCAGTGCCAGGCGAAGAAGGCGGCGCCCCAGGTGCCGAGGATCATCATGCCCTCGAGGCCGATGTTGACGACGCCGGCCCGCTCCGACCAGAGGCCACCGAGACCGGCCATGCCGATCGGGACGGCGAGGCCGAGGGCGGCAGCCAGGGCACCGGAGGAGGCGAGGTCGTTCTCGCCGGTCACGACGCGCAGGACCGAAACGAACAGCAGGACCAGCAGCGCCAGCCCGGCGATCTGCAGTCCGGACAGGCGGCGACGACGGCGCGGCACCGACCTGCGCCGGTCCGGCCGGTCCGTCACGGGGGCGACACCGGTGGTGCTCATGCGCTGGCTCCTTGGGTGGCAGGGGCGGTCGGTTGCTGCGCCGCCAGGTCGCGGGCGACCTTGGCCTGCTCGAGCCGGACGTTGGCGCGCCGCACCAGCTCGTAGGCGATGACGACGGCGAGGACGATGACGCCCTGGATGATGAAGACCAGCTCGGAGGAGACGCCGGCGTTGATCTGCAGGCCGTTGCCCTGCTGGTCGAGGTAGGACCACAGCAGCGCGGCCAGGCCCATGCCGATCGGGTGGTTGCGCCCCAGAAGGGCGATCCCGATGCCGGCGAAGCCGATGCCGGGCTGGAAGTTGGTGCCGTAGGCGTGATCCTGGCCGAACAGCAGCGGCAGCCCGATCAGGCCGGCGATGGCGCCGGACAGGATCATCGTCGACATGATCATCCGGTGGGCGTTGACGCCGCTCGCGATGGCAGCGGTCTCGGACTGGCCGGCGCTGCGCAGGTCGAAGCCGAAGCGCGTCTTGCCGAGGACCAGCCAGTAGAGGAGGCCGACGACGATCGCCAGGACGAGCAGGCCGTAGACCTTGGTGGTCGTGCCGCTGATGATCTGCAGGCCGGGCACCCACGAGTCCTGGGGCAGCGGCTTGGTGTTGGTGACGTTGCTGCCGGCGCCGGCTGAGCTGTCCCGGGCCTTGGTCAGCAGGAAGGCCACGACGCTGGTCGCGATGGCGTTGAGCATGATCGACGAGATCACCTCGGAGACACCGCGCTTGATCTTGAGGTAGCCCGCGATCGCGGCCCAGCCGGCGCCGACGAGCATGGCGACCAGCGTGGTGGCGATGACGTTGGCCCAGCCCGGCAGGTAGCCCTGCGCCCCGAACACCGCGGCGGCGAAGACCGCCACGCGGTACTGCCCCTCGGCGCCGATGTTGAACAGGTTCATCCGGAAGCCGATGGCGAGGGCCACCGCGGCGAGGTAGTAGACGATGGCGCCGTTGACGATGCGCGCGATCAGTCGGGGGCTCGGCTGGCGCAGCAGCTCGGTCCAGACGGCCCCCACGGGGTCGCCGGCCGCGACGAGCACCAGCGAGGTGATCACGAACGCCACGACGATGGCGAGCAGCGGCGCCGCGAGCGCGAGCAGGACGGCGCGGGGCGAGACCTTCATCGGGTGGGCTCCTGCTGGTGGGTCGAGTGGTCGTCGGCGCGGGTGGCGCCGGTCGCCCCGGACGTGCGGGTCGGCTCGGTCGGTGGGACGTGGTCCGGTATGCCGGAACCGCCCGTCATCGCGGCGCCCAGGTCACCCGGGGACGTGGTCGGGGGCAGCTCCTCGGACAGGCGGCCCTCGCTGATGACGCGGATGGTGTCGGACAGGCCGCGCAGCTCCTCGAGGTCGGCGGTGAGGAGCAGGACCGCGAGGCCCTCGTGGCGGGCCTGCTTGATGTGGTCCCAGATCGCGGCCTGCGCGCCGACGTCGACGCCCCGGGTCGGGTGGGCAGCCACGAGCACCCGTGGCTCGTGGGCCATCTCGCGGCCGATGATGAGCTTCTGCTGGTTGCCGCCGGACAGCGAGCCGGCGGTGACGTGGATCGACGGCGTCCGCACGTCGTAGTCCTCGACGATGCGCGTCGTGTCGCGCTGGGCGCCGCGGGCGTTGATGAACGGTCCGGACACGTTGGGGGCCTGGGTCTGGTGGCCGAGGATGCGGTTCTCCCACAGCGGCGCCTCGAGGAGCAGGCCGTGCCGGTGGCGGTCGGCGGGAACGTAGCCGACGCCGGCCTCGCGGATCCGCCGCGTCGGCCAGTCGGTGATGTCCTTGCCGCCGAGATAGATCCGCCCGGCGGAGGGGTCGCGCATGCCCATGATGACCTCGACCAGCTCGTCCTGGCCGTTGCCCTCGACGCCGGCGATGCCGAGGACCTCGCCCGCGTGGACGGTCAGCGACACGTCGTCGAGGACGTCGCGCCCGCCGGGCCGCTCGAGGCGGACGTTCTCGACGACGAGGACGGCGCGGTCGGTGACCGTGGACTCCTGCGTCTGCGGGCTGGGCATCTCGCGACCGACCATGAGCTCGCCGAGCTCGCGGGAGGTGACGGTGCGCGGGTCGGCGCTGCCCACGGTGGTGCCGCGGCGGATGACGGTGATGTCGTCGGCGACGGCGCGCACCTCGTCGAGCTTGTGCGAGATGAAGATGATGGTCAGGCCCTCGGCCGTGAGGGTCTTGAGGTTGTCGAAGAGCTCGTCGACCTCCTGCGGCACGAGCACGGCGGTGGGCTCGTCGAGGATGAGGATGCGGGCGCCGCGATAGAGGACCTTGAGGATCTCGACGCGCTGGCGGGCACCGACGCCGAGGTCCGAGACGAGCGCCTCCGGGTCCACGCCGAGGCCGTACTCCTTGGAGATGCGCCGGATCTCGGCCTGCGCCCCGTCGCCGATGCCGTGGAGCTTCTCGGCGCCGAGCACGACGTTCTCGGTCACGGTGAAGTTGTCGGCGAGCTTGACGTGCTGGAAGACCATGCCGACCCCGGCGGCGATGGCGTCGCTCGGCCCGTGAAAGGTCACCTCGCGGCCGTCGATGGCGATCGTGCCCTCGTCGGGGCGCTGCACGCCGTAGAGGATCTTCATCAGCGTGGACTTGCCCGCGCCGTTCTCCCCCACCAGCGCGTGGATGCTGCCCTTGCGGACCGAGAAGGTGATGTCCTTGTTGGCCACCACGCCCGGGAACCTCTTGGTGATCCCGCGGACGGCGACGGCGGGCGGCGCGTCTGCGCTCGTCGAGGTGGGTGGAGTTCCGATGGTGCACGCTCCTTGCTCGGTCACGTCGTCGTGGACGTGGCGGCTGACCGCATCACCTTACCGTCGGTGATCACGGGGTCCAGATCGATGGACCGCGGACCTCCCCCGTATGCCGAAGCCCGGCCGCCGTCGGGGTGTCCGTCTGGCGGCCGGGCTGCGGCATACGTGCGTGCGAGGTGCTGCGAGGGTCGATCAGGTCAGGTCAGACCGGTCACTTGGTGGGGACCACGATCTTGCCGGAGACGATGTCGGTCTTGGCCTTGTCGAGCTCGGCCTTAAGGTTGTCGATCTTGCCGCCCGTGGTGGCGAGCTCGACACCGTTGGACTTGAGGTCGAAGACGGCCTCGCCGGACTTGAGGTTGCCGTCCTTGACCTGCTTGATGAACTCCAGGACGCCCACGTCGACGCGCTTGACGACGGAGGTGATGATGACGTCGCGGACGTCGGCCTGGGCGGTCTTGGCCTGGTCGGAGTCGACGCCGATGGCCATGGCGTTCTTGGCCTTGACGGCGGTGAAGACGCCGGAGCCGGAGCCGCCGGAGGCGTGGTAGATCACGTCGGCACCCGCGGAGAGCATGCCCTCTGCGGCGGTCTTGCCGGCGGCCGGGTCGGCGAAGCCGGAGAAGTTCGGGGGCTGGGTGAGGTACTTGACCTGCACCTTGATGTTGGGGTTGGTCGCCTTGGCGCCGGCGACGTAGCCCGCCTCGAACTTCTTGATCAGGTCGGTCTGGACGCCGCCCACGAAGCCGACGTTGCCCGTCTTGGACTTCTTGGCCGCGACGACACCGGCGAGGTAGGAGCCCTCCTGCTCGGAGAACACGATGTTCTGGATGTTGGCGCCCTTGGCGTCGGTGGAGTCGACGAGCGCGAACTTGGCCTGGGGGTTGTCGGCAGCGGCTTTCTTGACGGCCGGGGCGTAGGCGAAGCCCACGGCGATCACGTTGGTGTAGCCGGCCTCGACCAGCTGCTGCAGTCGCTCCTCGCGGGCGGACTCGGCCTCGCCGGCGGTCGCCACGGACTCCTTGGTCTGGGCGCCGAGCTGGGCCTTGGCCTCGTCGAGACCCTTGGCGGCCGAGTCGTTGAAGGACTGGTCACCACGGCCGCCCACGTCATAGGCCATGCCGACCTTGATCGCGGAGCCACCGGCCGCGCCGGAGGACTGGCCGCCGGACGAGCCGGACTCGGTGTCGTTGGGGCTGCCGCAGGCGGCGAGGGCGAGCGAGGCGGCCGTGAGCGCGGTCGCGACCTTGACGATGCGGATCAAGGGTGACTCCTTCGTTGGAACGGATGAGCAAACCCTAGACCGCGGCTCCGGCGGGCCGACGCCGGGTTGCCCCGAGTGCGCCGAAGCGGTGACGAACTGTTATGTGGCCGCGTGGGCCACCACGGCCGGCGCGGCGCGTCTAGGGCGTCGCGACGAGGGCCGACAGCACGGTGCCGGCCAGGGTCCGCACGCCGACGGCGATGGCCCGCTCGTCGACGACCAGGTCGGGTCGGTGCAGGTCGTAGGTCGTGCCGCCGGGCGTCCGCGTGCCGAGGCGCGCGAGGGCTCCGGGGACGCTGCGCAGCATCCAGGAGAAGTCCTCGCCGCCCAGCGACTGCGGCGTCGGCACCACGGCGTCGGCCCCGACCATCGTGGTGACGCCGCTGACCAGGTGCGCCACCGCGTCGGCGTCGTTGACGACGGGCGGCACGCCCTGACGGTGGTCGATCTCGACGGCCACGCCGTACGGCGCCGCGAGGTGCCCGACGAGGTCGTCCACCAGCGGGCCGATCGAGTCCCACACGTCGGCGTCGAGCATCCGCAGCGTGCCCGACGCGGTGCCGGTCGAGGGTATGACATTGCCGGCCTCCCCTGCGTGGATCGACCCCCACACCAGGGCCAGCCCCGCGCGCGGGTCGACGCGCCGGGACAGGGCGGCCGGCAGCCCGGTGACGACCGAGGCCAGGGCATAGGTGAGGTCCTGGGTGATGTGCGGCCGCGAGGTGTGGCCGCCCGCTCCGGTGAGGCGCACCGTCAGGACGTCGGTGGCCGCCGTGATCGCGCCGGTGCGCAGCCCCACCTGACCGACGTCGGTGCCCGGGTCGCAGTGCAGGGCGAAGACCTGGTCCACGTCCTCGAGGTGGCCTGCGGCGACCAGGGCGTGGGCCCCACCCGGCATGACCTCCTCCGCGGGCTGGAAGAGCAGGCGGACGGCATACCCCTGCTCCCGCAACCACTCCTGGTGCGGCGCGAGGGCGAGGGCGAGACCGAGCAGGCAGGTGGTGTGCACGTCGTGCCCGCAGGCGTGGCAGGCGCCGCCGGTCACGGACGCGTAGGGCAGTCCGGAGGTCTCGGTCAGCGGGAGGGCGTCGATGTCGGCGCGGACGGCGATCCGCCGACGGGGCTCCGCGGGGCCGAGGTCGACCACCAGGCCGGTCGGGTGCACGGGGGTGACCCGCAGGCCCTCGGCCTTGAGCCGCTGGGAGATCCGCGTGGTCGTGCGCTGCTCGGCGAAGCCCAGCTCGGGGTGGGCGTGCAGGTCGCGGCGGACCTCGATGAGCTCCGGCTCCAGCGCGTCCACGGCAGCCGAGATGTCGGCCCGCAGCTGGTCGACGACCTGCGCATCGCTCGGGGGTGCGACCTGCTGAACGTGCTCGGAGCCCATGGGCGGCAAGGTTACCGCGCATGGGTTCCGAGTCAGGTCGCGGGCCGGATCCAGGACCCGTCGGTGATCAGCGCGACGGTCAGCGTGACGGTCGGCGTGGGGGTCAGAAGGCGTCGCGCGGGACGTACTGGCCCCACACGTCGCGCAGGGCGTTGGACACCTCGCCGCCGGTGGCGTTGGCCTCGAGGGCCTCCTTCATCGGCAGCAGCAGGTTGGTGCCGGTGCCCTCGGCCGCCGTCCGGAGCGCGTCGAGCTTGGCCTCGACCGCCGCGTTGTCGCGGGCGGCGCGCAGGTCCGCCAGGCGCTGGCACTGGTCGGCCTCGATCTGCGGGTCCACGCGCAGCGGGTCGTAGTGCTCCTCCTGGTCGATCGTGAACTTGTTGAGGCCCACGACGGTCCGCTCGCCCGAGTCGGTCTCCAGCTGCGTGGCGTAGGCCGAGCGCTCGATCTCCGACTTCTGGAAGCCCTGCTCGATCGCGGGCACGGCACCGCCGAGGTCGTCGACCTTCTTGAGGAGCTCCCAGACGGCCTCCTCGATCTCGTTGGTGAGGGACTCGACGACGTAGGAGCCGGCGAAGGGGTCGACCGTCTTGCAGACGTCGGTCTCGAAGGCGATGACCTGCTGGGTGCGCAGGGCCAGGCGGGCGGCCTTCTGCGTCGGCAGGGCGATGGCCTCGTCGAAGGAGTTGGTGTGCAGCGACTGGGTGCCGCCGAGAACGGCGGCCAGGCCCTGCAACGAGACGCGGACGAGGTTGACCTCGGGCTGCTGGGCGGTCAGCTGCACGCCGGCGGTCTGCGTGTGGAAGCGCAGCATCTGCGACTTGGGGTTCTTGGCGCCGAACTCGTCGCGCATGATCCGCGCCCAGATGCGCCGGGCCGCGCGGAACTTGGCGACCTCCTCGATCAGGGTGGTGCGGGCGACGAAGAAGAAGGACAGGCGCGGCGCGAACGCGTCGACGTCCAGACCGGCGTCGATCGCGGCCTGGACGTAGGCCTTGGCGTTGGCGAGCGTGAACGCGATCTCCTGCACCGGCGTGGCCCCCGCCTCGGCCATGTGGTAGCCCGAGATGGAGATCGTGTTCCAGCGGGGGATCTCCTTGTTGCAGTAGGCGAAGATGTCGGAGATCAGGCGCAGCGACTGGGCCGGCGGGTAGATGTAGGTGCCGCGGGCGATGTACTCCTTGAGCACGTCGTTCTGGATCGTTCCGGTGAGCTGGCCCGCGGCGACGCCCTGCTCGGCGGCGACCAGCTGGTACATCAGCAGCAGGGTCGAGGCCGGGGCGTTGATCGTCATCGACGTCGACACCTTGTCCAGCGGCAGGCCGTTGAACAGCACGCGCATGTCGTCGAGCGAGTCGACGGCGACGCCCACCTTGCCGACCTCGCCGCTGGCCAGCGGCGCGTCGGAGTCGTAGCCCATCTGGGTCGGCAGGTCGAAGGCGACCGAGAGACCACCGGTCCCGGCGTTGACCAGCTCGTGGTAGCGCTGGTTGGACTCCTTGGCGGTGCCGAACCCGGCGTACTGGCGCATCGTCCACGGACGGCCGGTGTACATCGTCGGGTAGACGCCTCGGGTGAACGGGTAGGACCCAGGCCTGCCGAGCTTGTCGTCGGGGTCGAAGCCCTGGAGCGAGGACGCGTCGTAGACCGCCTCCAGCGGCAGGTCCGACTCGGTGCGGGCGGTGGGCTTGTCGGTGCTGTCAGCCATGACTCAAACCCTAGTCGTGCGGTCCCTGCCGGTCGCGCGCACCCCCGCACTAACGCGCCGCCGCTGCGGGCAAGGACGTCGGCGAGGGCGTGGGGTTCAGGTGAGCTCGGGGTAGCCGCGCTCCTTCATCAGCTCGACGATCGACTTGACGTCCTGCGCCTGGCGCCGGGTGGTCACCATCAGCACGTCCGGCGTGTCCACCACGACCACGTCCTCCAGGCCGAGCAGCACCACCTGGCGGCCGGAGCGGTTGACGACCACCCCCGAGGCGTTGCGGATGTGCACGTTGTCGGCCGGGCCGAGCACCGCGACGTTCTGGCGGTCGGGGGTCTCGCCCGCCGACGGCAGCAGGCCCGCGAGGGAGTCGAAGTCGCCCACGTCGTCCCAGCCGAAGTCGCCGGCGATGACGGCGACGCGACCGGCGGCGGCGGCCGGCTCGGCCACCGCGTGGTCGATGGCGATCTTGTCGAGCTCCTTCCACGTCTGGTTGAGCACCCAGGGGTTCGCGGCGATCGCGCGGAGCCCGGCCGCCAGCTCGGGGTGGTACTCCGCGAGCAGGTCGAGCAGCACGGACGCCTTGACGACGAACATGCCGGCGTTCCACCGATAGGTGCCGAGAGAGAGGTATGCCGCAGCGGTGCCCGCGTCGGGCTTCTCGACGAACTCCGACACGAGGCGGGCCCGAGGGGCGCCCTCGACGTGAAGCTCGCCTCCCTCCCGCACGTAGCCGAAACCCGTTGCGGGATAGGTCGGCTCGATGCCGATGGTGACGACGTAGCCCTGGGCCGCCACGTTGACGGCCTCCCTCACGCACGCGTGGAACTGCTCCTCGCCCTCGATCACGTGGTCGGCCGCGAAGGACCCGAGGATCGCGTCGGGGTCACGGCGCTCGAGCACCGCGGCGGCGAGCCCGATGGCTGCCATCGAGTCGCGGGGACCCGGCTCGACCAGCACGTCCCCCGGGGCGACGCGCGGGAGCTGGGCGGCGACCGCCGCCTCGTGGCGGGCCCCCGTCACGACCAGCACCCGGCCGTCGCACAGCGGCGCCAACCGGTCGTAGGTCGACTGCAGCAGCGAGCGCCCCGAACCGGTCAGGTCGTGCAGGAACTTGGGCCGCCCGGACCGCGACAGCGGCCACAGGCGGGTGCCGGCACCACCGGCGGGGATCACGCAGTACAGACGGGGATCGGTGGCCTCGGCAGACATGGGTGACACGCTATCCAACGCGCGCCCCGCGCCTCACCCCTTCCCCAGGATCGGGCGGGTCGGCATACCGGCCGTCATCCGAAGGACACCTGAGCGCCACCCGACACACCCCACCCCGTCTCCCCCGCCTCACCGACGTCACGGATGGTGAGGACGTGCGGATCGCGATCGTCACGGAGTCCTTCCTCCCGTCGCTCAACGGGGTGACCACCAGCGTCTGCCGGGTCCTGGACCGCCTGCTCGAGACCGGGCACGACGCCGTCGTCATCGCCCCCTCCCACGCCCCCGAGAGCTACGCCGGGTTCCCCGTCCGAGCCGTCACCAGCATCCCGGTGCGGCAGTTCCAGGTGGGGCTGCCGACCGGCGAGATCGAGGACGTGCTGCGGGAGTTCCGGCCGGACGTGGTGCACGTGGCGTCGCCGTTCGTGCTCGGGGCGAGGGGCCTGACCGCCGCGGACCGGCTGGGGCTGCCGTGCGTCGCGATCTACCAGACCGACATGCCGAGCTATCTGGAGCAGCACGGCAACGTCGCCGGCGCCGCTACCGGCCGCGCCGCCGCCAAGGCCGCCTGGCGCTGGATCCGGCGCATCCACTCCCTCGCCGACCTGACCCTCGCCCCCTCGAGCGCCGCGCTGAGCGACATCCGCGCGCACGGGGTGCCCCGCACCGGGCTGTGGGGACGCGGCGTCGACACCGGCCTGTTCCGCCCCGAGTGGCGCGAGGACGCCGGGTCGCGGGCGCTGCGCCGGGCGCTCGCGCCGGACGGCCAGGTGCTCGTGGGGTATGTCGGGCGCCTCGCCCCCGAGAAGGAGATCCACCGCCTCGTCGACGTCGCCACGATCCCGGGCACGCGCATCGTGCTGGTCGGCGACGGACCGTCCCGCACCGCCCTGGCCGAGCAGCTCAGCGAAGCGGTGGCGGGCAGCCCGGGGCGGCCCAACCTGCCCCCGGTCTTCCTCGGGCGCCGCTCGGGCGACGACCTCGCTCGCGCCTACGCTGCGTTCGACGTCTTCGCGCACACGGGGACCCGCGAGACCTTCGGCCAGACGCTGCAGGAGGCGGCGGCCTGCCGGCTGCCCGTCGTCGCCCCCGCCATGGGTGGCCCGCTCGACCTCGTCGACCACGGCACGACCGGGTTCCTCTTCGACCCCGCGGACCCCCGCTCGATCGTCGAGCACGTGCGCACCCTCGTCGCGGACCCCGCCCTGCGCGAGGCCATGGGCTCGGCCGGGCTCGTCAAGGTGGAGCCGCGGTCCTGGGCTGCGCTGGTCGACCAGCTCGTCGGACACTACGAGGACGCGATCGCCCGCCACCGCGCCTCCGCCGCCTGACGACCGCCGCTCGACCGTCCAGCGGGGCGTCCGGAACGCAACTTCGTGAGCTCCCAGCCCACGAACGCCCCACCCTGGCCCTCCGGATCGCACCTTTGTGAGCTCCCAGCCCACGAACGCCCCATCCTGGCCCTCCGGATCGCACCTTCGTGAGCTCCCAGCCCACGAACGCCGCGCGGGGCCCGGCGAGGCGGACCAGGCGGTCGTTCCCCGGTGTCGAGGGGACACGAATGTGGCGTAGCGCGGCGTGTCGCGAGCATTCGCGTCCCCTCGGTGGGCGTCGAGGGGACGCGAGGTGGGCTGGGCGGCGCTGCTAGGGTGCCGAGGGGATCAGGCGTCCGGACCGAGGGCGCCAGGGGGATCACGTATGACGCACCACCGCACACCGGGTCGCCGCACGCGCCGGGCTGCCGCCGCTGCGCTCGGCGCCACCCTGACGCTGGGCGGCGTGGCCCAGGCCGCACCCGCGACGACCAGCCGCGCGCCCGCCGCGCCGACACCGGCACCGACCTTCGCGGTCACCCGCACCCCGTGCGCCGGCACGCGCGTGCCGCCACCACCTGCACCGCCCACCCGCCGTGGCCGCGCCGGCGCCACGGCCAGCCCGACGCCGACGCCCACGGCCACCCCGAGCCCGAGCTACTACCCCGCGCCAGTGGTCCGAGCCGGTGAGCACCCCGTCGGCGGCGACCAACTCGGCACCAGCGGCATCGTCACGGCGGTGCCCGCGGGCGTGCCGCAGCCCCCGCAGCTCGACGCGACGTCATACGTGCTCGCCGACCAGCAGACCGGCACGATCCTGGCCGCCAAGGCCCCCCACGCCCACCTCTATCCCGCCAGCACGCTCAAGACCCTCACCGCGCTCACCGTCATGCCGCAGCTCGACCCCAAGCGGGTCGTCACCGCGACCGCGTCCGACCAGGCCGCCGAGGGCACGCGGGTAGGCATGGTGGCCGGCAACCCCTATCCCGTGCACCAGCTCTACGGCGCGCTGCTGATGCAGTCCGCCAACGACGCGGCCTATGCCCTGGCCCGGTCGGCGCCGGGCGGCGTCGCGGGCACCCTGCAGCGCATGAACGCCACCGCGGCCGGGCTCGGCGCCCGCGACACTGTGGCTGTCGACCCGTCAGGGCTGGACGCACAGGGGCAGCGCAGCAGCGCCTACGACCTGGTCGTGATCGGGCGAGCGGCGATGCAGCGCAAGGACTTCCGGTCGTATGTCGGCACGCGCGAGATGCCCTTCCCCGGCGCCAAGCAGCCCGACGGCACCGTGGTGACGCCCTATGCCGTGCCCAACCTCAACCACTTCTTCATGAACTACCCGGGCGCGACGGGGGTCAAGACGGGCTACACGACGGGGGCCCACCGCACGTTCATCGGGTCCGCCACGCGGGGTGGCCGGTCCTATGTCGTGAGCTTCATGTGCTCCGACACGGCCGACTGGCACCACGTGGCCGCCATGATGGACTGGGCGTTCGCCCACGGCACCAAGGTCAGCGGCGTGGGCACCCTGGACACGACGCCGCCGGCGACCCCGACCGGCACGCCCAGCGCCTCCCCCTCGGTGCCGCCCACGGTGACGCCAGTGCCGGCGCCCACCTCCAGCTCCCCCACCGCGGGACAGACGCCGCAGCCGACGGGTGTGGCACGCGCCCTCCTGACGTGGTGGGGCGCAGGCGTGCTCGCCGTGCTGGTGCTCGCCGCCGGCGCCCTCCTGACGCGGCGCCTCGGGCGCAAGCGCTGAGCAGTCGCGGGCGCTGAGCGCAGCGGGCAGGATCAGCTGCCGCAGCTGACGTAGGCCTGGCTGGCGTCCCCGAGCGGGTAGCGGCGGATGGGACGCCATACCTCGTCGTCGCCCTGGACGTAGAGCGAGAACTCGCCGACGGTGAACTGCGCGTGGTAGTCGGCGAGCTCGACGAACGCCTGCTCCAGGGCGTCCTCCGGCAGGCCGTGCGCCACCGTCACGTGCGGGTGGTAGGTGAAGCTCAGGTCGCGCTCCAGCACACCGCGCCGGACCGTCGCCTCGAGCTGCTCGCAGGCCGGGATCCCGCGCGCGACCTGGATGAACACCACCGGCGAGACCGGGCGGAAGGTCCCGGTGCCGCGCAGCTCGAGCGTGAACGGCGCGACCGACGCGGCGGACCGCAGCAGGTGCTCGTGGATGCCGTCCATCGCGGCGTCGTCGACCTCCGTCGGCGGCAGCACCGTCACGTGCGTCGGGATGCCGCGCGCCTGCTCGTCGCCGTAGGACAGCCGCGCGCGCTGCAGCTCGCACCCCCAGGGCTCGGGGATGGCGATCGAGACTCCGATGACCGGCACCGTCACTCCTCCAGGCTCAGCGGTGCCCGGCTGGTCGCAGCAGGCCGACGGCGTCGTAGACCCGACCCAGCGTGGCCGAGGCCACCTCGCGGGCGCGCTCGGCACCGGCAGCGAGGATGCGGTCGAGCTCGGCGGGGTCCTCGAGCAGCTCGTTGGCCCGGTCGCGGAACGGCGTGACCCACTCGACGAGCACCTCGGCGGTCTCCTTCTTGAGGTCGCCGTACATCTTGCCCTCAAAGTGAGCCTCGAGCTCGGCGACCGGCGTGCCGGACAGGACCGAGTGGATCGTCAGCAGGTTGGACACGCCCGCCTTGGTCTCGGGGTCGTAGCGCACGACCGCCTCGGTGTCGGTGACGGCGGAGCGGATCTTCTTGGCGCTCTTGGCCGGGTCGTCCAGGAGGTTGATCAGGCCCTTGTCGCTGGCGGCGGACTTGCTCATCTTGGCCGTCGGGTCCTGCAGGTCCTGGATCTTGGCGCCTTCCTTGACGATGTGCGGCTCGGGGACGACGAGCGTGTCGCCGTAGCGCTGGTTGAACCGGATCGCCAGGTCGCGGGTGATCTCCAGGTGCTGGCGCTGGTCCTCGCCGACCGGGACCTTGGCCGCGTCGTAGAGCAGGATGTCGGCCGCCATGAGGATGGGGTAGGTGAACAGCCCGACGTTGGCCGCGTGGCCCTTGGCGGTCTTGTCCTTGAACTGCGTCATGCGGCTGGCCTCGCCGAACCCGGTCTGGCAGGACAGGATCCACGACAGCTCGGTGTGCTCGGAGACGTGGCTCTGGACGAACAGCGTGGAGCGCTCGGGGTCGACGCCCGCCGCGAGGTACTGCGCCGCCGTGACGCGCGTGCGTCGCCGGATCAGCTCGGGGTCGGTCGCCACCGTGAGGGAGTGCAGGTCGGCGATGAAGTAGAACGCGTCGAACTGCTCCTGCAGCGCCACCCAGTTGACCAGCGCGCCGAGATGGTTGCCGAGATGCAGCGAGTCGGAGGTCGGCTGCATGCCGGACAGGGTGCGTGGGCGGGCGGTGGGCTGGGAGGACATGGCTCTCATTCTGGCAGGGCGGGCGGGGTGGTCCGGGCGGTGGTGGGTCGTGCGGGCGGGTCCGGTCAGGGGTGGCAGGAGCCCAGGCCGTATGCCGGAACCGCTCGGTCCCCGGCATACGGCCGGTGTCTCAGCCCTGCAGGACGGCGCCGTCCTCGACGCGGCTGGGCGCGCCCTCGTCGGGGAGCGTGACGTCGCCCTTGACGACGACGTCGTCCCCGAAGGACCAGTCCCCCTCGACGGTGAACCGGGTCGCCTCGCGCAGCGACGGCAGGCGCTCCGGCACCCGCTGCTCGAAGTCGCCGATCCGCTTGAAGTGCTTGCTGTCCAAGGAGATCACCGGCGCCGCGTCGACCTGCATCGCCAGCGTGCCGTCCTCGCGCAGGTCGTAGACGTCCGAGCGCAGCAGCATGAGCTCGTTGGTCGTCTTGACCGGCAGGAAGCGGCTGCGCGGCACCTCGATGGCCTGGGCCCCCTCGAAGACCTCGACGGCCGCGCCCATGGCGGACTCGATCTGGTAGACCTCGGGGCTGCTGGAGTCCTTGGGGTCGACGGTCTTGACGTTGCGGATGAGCGGCAGCCCGAGGACGCCGTCGCGCGCGGTCAGCTCGTCGTGCAGGCGCTGCAGGTCCAGCCACAGGTTGTTGGTGTGGAAGAACGGGTGGCGGTGCTCGTCGGTGAAGAAGTCCATCTCGTCGTCCGCGGTCTGCGCGGTGTCGCGCAGGATCAGCTGGTCGTCGTCCTTGCGGATCGCGAGGTGACCGCCCTTGCGGTCCATGGCGGTCCGCTGGCACACCTCGGCGGCGTAGGGCGCGCCCGAGGACGCGAACCAGCCGGCGAGGCGGGCGTCCGGGGAGGCGCCGAGGTTGTCGCCGTTGCTGACCGTGGCGTAGCGGAAACCCTTGTCCAGCAACGCCGCCAGGATGCCGGAGGACAGCAGCGAGGGGTAGAGGTCGCCGTGGCCCGGCGGGCACCACTCGAGCTGCGGGTCGTCCGGCCACTCGACGGGCGTCAGGTCGTCCGTGCGCAGCTTGGGCTCCTGGCTCTGCAGGAAGTCCAGCGGGAGGTCCTCGACCTGCAGGTCGGGGTAGCGCTGCAGGGCAGCCAGCGTGTCGGCCCGCGTGTTGAAGGAGTCCATCAGCAGCAGCGGCAGCCGCACGCCGTAGCGCTCGCGCGCCGCCAGCACCTGCTGCACCACGATGTCCAGGAAGGACTTGCCGTCCCGCACGGGCAGCAGCGACTTGGCCTTGCTCATGCCCATCGACGTGCCCAGCCCGCCGTTGAGCTTGATCACGACGGTCCGGCCCAGCGCCTCGCGCGCCGTCTCCTCGTCGATGTCGGCCGCCTCCAACGACGGCGGGTCGGTCAACGGCCGGATCGAGTCCTCGAGGATGACGCCGGTGGCCCCGCCCTCCAGCTCGCCGTAGTAGTGGCTGAAGACCTCGATCGCCGTGGGGTGGACCCCGGCGTCGGTCATGACCTGCTGCGCGCGCGCGAGTCCGTCGTGGCTCATGGCACCACTTTCGTGTCCAGGGGGTGTCGGGGGCAACTCGACGGCCGTCAGCCCTTGGTCGCCCCGAGGGTCAGCCCGGCGACGAAGTGCTTCTGGAGGGCGAAGTAGATGGCGAGGGTGGGCACGGCCACGATCAGCGAGCCCGCCGCGACGAGGTTGTTGTCCGTGAAGAACTGGCCCCGCAAGTTGTTCAGCGAGCTGGTGACGGGGTACTTGTCACCGCTCTGCATCAGCACCGTCGCCCAGAAGAACTCGTTGTAGATCCAGGTCACCTCGAGGGTCGCCAAGGCCGCGAGCGGCGGTCGGCACAGCGGGAGCGTCATCTGCCAGAACTGCCGCCAGACGCTGGCCCCGTCGACCATCGCCGACTCGTAGAGCTCCTTGGGGATGGTCTTCATGTAGTTGCTCAGCACGAAGGCGCAGAAGCCCGTCTGGAAGGCGACGTTGACGATGATCAGCCCCCAGTAGCTGTCCAGCAGGGTGCCCGAGTCGCTGAACCAGAAGGGCACCTCGGCCCGCTGGAAGAGCCGGAAGACCGGGATCAGCAGCGCCTGCGGGGGCAGGAGGTTGGCGGCGGTGAACACCGCGAGCAGCACGAGGTTCCACCGCGAGCTGAACCGCGCCACCACGAAGGCGATGGAGCAGGCCAGGGCCAGGGTCAGCAGCACCGCCGGCACCGTGATGATGGCGGAGTTGAGGAACTTCTGCGTGAAGTCGGCCTGCTCCCAGGCGTTGCGGTAGTTGTCGAGGGTGAAGCCGCCGAAGGACAGATAGCCGTGCTGCGCGGTGTAGTCGTAGGACCGCAGGCTGGCGAGCACGGCGTAGCCGAGCGGGAACAGCCACAGAAGGGCCATCACCAGCAGGAAGCCGTGCGTCGCCCACCGGCCCGCGGTCATCGGGCGCCGGCCGCTGGGCCGCAGCACCTCGGTCGTGGTGCTCACTTCTCCTCCTTCATGACGATGCGCAGGTAGACGGCGATGAAGAGGGACGAGATCACGAGCATGATCGTCGCCAGCGCCGAGCCGAAGCCGATGCGCTGGGCCTCGCCGACGATGTTGCGCGTCACCTCGGTGGAGATCAGCTCGAGGCCGTTGCGTCCCTTGTTGATGACCCACACGAGGTCGAAGGCCCGCAGGGACTCGATGACCGTGACGACCAGGACGATGATGTTGATCGGGGCCAGCACCGGGAACACGACCTTGAAGAAGGTCTGACGCTCCCCCGCCCCGTCGACCTTGGCCGCCTCCCGCAGCGACAGGTCGACGCCCTTGAGGCCGGCGAGGTAGAGCAGCATGATGTAGCCCGTGTGCCGCCAGGTGGTCGCGATGAGGGCGGCCCACAGGTTGTAGCTCGAGTCGCCGTACCAGTCGATCGTCCACCCCGTGACGGCGTTGATGAAGCCCTGGTCCCGGGAGAACATCAGCTGCCAGATGAAGCCGACGAGGGCCATCGACAGGACGACCGGCAGGTAGAAGGACGACTGGTAGAACTTGGTGCCCCGGGACTCGCGGTCGATCAGCACGGCGAGGAACATCCCGAGCGGCGTCGCGACGAAGAACAGGACCGCCAGCCAGATCAGGTTGTGCTGGATGGCGGGCCAGAACGCCGGATAGGTGTTGACGGCCTCGTCGTAGAACTGCCCGCCGACCGGGACGGCCTCGGAGAACGGCGAGAGGCCGTCCCAGTCGAAGACGGACAGCACGACCGTCGCGATGGCGGGCAGCCACACCAGGCCGACCACCACGAGGGTAGGCACCAGGACCATCAGCGCGATGGTGACCCGGTCCCCTCCCGACAACCGCGTCCCCCGACGAGAAGGGCGGCGACGCGTCGACGCTGTCGTGGTGCTCATGAGGTGAAGATGGTCTTCTTCTGCTTCTCGATCTGGCTCACGATCGAGTCGACGTCGCCGGGGTTCTTGATGAACGACTGCAGGGCGGGGGTCACGACCGTCGAGGCGAAGTCGGGCCGCGAGTCACGGTCGAGGAACTGGGCGATCGACTTGGCCTGCTCGACGAAGTCCAGGGAGGCCTTCTGCAGAGGCGTGTACTTCGCCGTCGTGGCCTGGTCCGAGCAGGCGATGACGGACGGGTCGGCCTGGACGAGCGTGTCCTGCGCCGGACCGGTCGCGAGGTAGCCGAGCAGCTTCTTGGCGCCCTCCTGGTTGCGGGGGCGCTTGGACATCATGTAGCCATCGATCGGGGCGTCGATGGCGTCCGCACCGATGGTCGAGTCGATCTCCGGGAAGTTGAAGAACTTGAGGTCGGCCTGCTCGGCGCCCTTGGCGAACTGCTGCGCCAGGAAGGTGCCCATGTAGTACATGCCGGACTGGCCCCTCTGCAGCGACTGGGCCCCCTCCTGCCAGGTGCGTCCGAGCGAGTCGGGCTGGTGGACCGGGAGCAGCTGGCGCCACACGTCGAAGACCTTCTTGACCTTGGCCCCCGACCAGTCCTCCTTGCCCGCCATCAGGTTGACGTGGAAGTCGTAGCCGTTGACGCGCAGGTTGAGGATGTCGAAGGTGCCCATCGCCGGCCAGCCGTCCTTGTCGGCGAACGCGATCGGCGCCAGCCCGTCCTTCTTCATGCGCCCGGCCAGCGCGACGAGCTCGTCGAGGGTCTTGGGCACCGTGTAGCCGTGCTTGTCGAAGACGCTCTTGCGGTAGTGGACCGCCCACGGGTAGTAGGTCGTGGGCACGAGGTACTGCTTGCCGTCGGCGCCGGTCGAGGCCTTCTTGACCGCCTCGCTGTAGGCCGCGCCGGAGCCCCAGACGTCGGAGACGTCACCGATCAGCCCCTTCTCGGCGAAGAAGCGCATGCGATAGCCGGCGAACCAGGTGAACACGTCGTCCGGCGAGCCCTGCAGGTAGGTGTTGATGTTCTCCTGGAAGGAGTTGTGGTCGATGGTGTTGATCGCGACGTCGAGGCCCTGGTTGGCGGCCTCGAAGCCCTTGACGATCGCCTCCACCGCGGCCTTGGGCACCGCGTCCGACTGGTTGGACCCGAGCTTGAGGGTGCCCGTGGCGGAGCCGGACGACGAGCCGCCGCCACCGCCGCAGGCGGCCAGCAGCGCGGGCAGCGTGGCCGCCGCCCCCAGCCCGGCGACGCCCTTGAGGATGCTCCGGCGGCTCGGCTGGTGCGCGCGGACGGAGGAGGGGACCAGCGAGGCGAGGTACTCGCCCTCGGAGGACGGACGCGGCATGACGGCTCCTTCGACGATGAAGTAGCGGGCGTGAGATGTGCGGCTCGGTCACAACGAGGCCCGCCACTCACACATTTCCGCTCAGTTGGCGATGATCGTTCACCCGCACGCCAGCACCTGTCAAGACCTATGTGCACTTCTGTTGACAACTCGCACAATGTCTCACACGATGGACCGCATGCGACAGTGGCCTGACAACGGTGTGGCCTACGGCGGGGACTACAACCCCGAGCAGTGGCCCCGCAGCACGTGGGACGAGGACGTCGAGCTCATGCGCCGGGCGGGGGTCACCTTCGTCACGCTCGG
The DNA here is from genome assembly GCF_000426385.1 of Arsenicicoccus bolidensis DSM 15745. Classification (GTDB taxonomy): domain Bacteria; phylum Actinomycetota; class Actinomycetes; order Actinomycetales; family Dermatophilaceae; genus Arsenicicoccus; species Arsenicicoccus bolidensis. The sequence continues at coordinate 33,135 of NZ_AUFG01000026.1, read as the reverse complement.
GGTGTTCTCCTGGTCCTGGCTCGAGCCCAAGGCGGGCGTCTACGAGTTCGAGTGGCTCGACACGATCATGGACAAGCTGGCGGCCGCGGGCATCGCGGTCGACCTGGCCACCGCCACCGCGGCCCCGCCGGTCTGGCTGAGCCAGGAGCACCCCGACACGCTCCCGGTGGACCGCGAGGGGCACGTGCTCGGTCAGGGTTCGCGGCAGGCCTGGTGCCCCAGCTCGACGACCTTCCGCGACCACGCCGTGGCGCTGACGGCGCAGATGGCCCGGCGCTACCACGACCACCCGGCCCTCGCGATGTGGCACGTGTCCAACGAGTACGGCTGCCACAACGTCCCGTGCTACTGCGACCGCTGCGCGGCGGCCTTCCGCACCTGGCTGCAGGCCCGGCACGGCACCCTCGAGGCGCTGAACGACTCGTGGGGGACGGCCTTCTGGAGCCAGCGCTACACCGACTGGGAGCACGTCCTGCCCCCGCGGGCCACGCCCACGATCAACAACCCCACGCAGGTCCTGGACTACACGCGCTTCCAGTCCGACCAGCTGCTCGCCCAGCACGACGCCGAGCTGGCGGTCCTGCGCGAGCTGTCGCCCGGCGTCCCCGTCACCACCAACTTCATGACGATGACCGGGTTCCGTCACCTCGACTACCACTCCTGGGCCTCGCACGTGGACGTGGTCAGCACCGACCACTACCGGGTGGACGCCCTGCCCGACCCCACCGCCGAGCTGTCGCTGTCCGCCGCCATCACCCGCGGCGTCGCCGGGGGCCGGCCCTGGATGCTCATGGAGCACTCCACCAGCGCGGTCAACTGGCAGCCCGTCAACCCGGCCAAGCCCGCGGGGCAGCTGCTGCGCGACAGCCTGTCCCACGTCGCGCACGGCGCGGACACCGTGGGCTACTTCCAGTGGCGGGCCTCGCGGGCCGGCGCCGAAAAGTACCACTCGGCGATGCTGCCCCACGCCGGCCCGGACACCCGTCGGTTCGCCGAGGTCAGCCGCCTCGGGGAGATCCTCGGCCGTATGCCGGACCTCCTCGGCAGCCGCGTCGAGGCACGCGTGGCGGTCCTGTGGGACTACGAGGCGCAGTGGGCCGCCGGCGGACCCGCCCTGCCGTCGGAGGCGCTCGACTACCCGGACGCGGCGCTGGCGGTGCACCGCGCGCTGCGCGACCTGCACGTCACGGCGGACGTCGTGCACCCGGGCGCGGACCTCGAGGGCTACGACGTCGTCGTGGTCCCCACCCTGTATCTCGTGCGCGACGAGCACGCCACCGCCGTCGCCGACGCCGCCGCACGCGGGGCGCACGTCGTCGTCACCTACTTCTCCGGCATCGTCGACGAGCACGACCACATCCGCCTCGGCGGCTACCCCGGCGCGTTCCGCGACCTGCTGGGCGTGCGCTGCCAGGAGTTCTCCCCCCTCCGCGTTGGCGAGCAGGTGCGGCTCGACGACGGCACGACCGGCACCGTGTGGTCCGAGGACCTCGACGCCGTCGACTGCGAGGTGCTGGCGCGCTACGCCGACGGGCCGCTCGACGGTGGCCCCGCCATGACGCGCCGCCGCGTCGCGGGCGGCGGCTCGGCGACATACGTCAGCACGCTCCTCGACGACGAGGGCTGGCGCCGCCTGCTCGACGGACTGCGAGCGGAGGCGGGCATCGACCGCGTGGCCGAGGCGTCACCCGGCGTCGAGCTCGTGCGGCGGTCCGGCGACCGCGGGTCCTGGCTCTTCGCGATCAACCACGGGGACACCACCGCCGAGGTGACGGCGTCGGGGCACGACGTCGTGGCGGACGCCCCGGTCGAGGGACGCGTCGCGCTGGCCGCCGGCGGGGTCGCCGTCATCCGCGAGACCGGGACCGAGAGGGACTGAGGTCCGTGCTCCCCCACCAGCGCAGGGACACCCTCCTCAAGGAGGTGCAGTCGTCGGGCGCCATCCGGGTCGTCGACGTCGCAGACGCCCTCGGCGTCTCGGAGATGACCATCCGGCGCGACCTCGAGGAGCTCGACCGGCTCGGGCTCGTGCGTCGCGTGCACGGCGGCGCCACCTCGCTCGGTCCCGGCGCCAGCGACGAGCCGGGCTTCGCGGCCAAGGCGACTCGCGAGCTCGCCGCCAAGCAGGCCATCGCCCAGGCCGCCCGTGAGCTGGTCAAGCCCGGCATGACGATCGCCATCTCGGCGGGGACGACGACCTACGCCTTCGCCGCGACCGTGGCGGACGTCGAGGACCTCACCGTCGTGACCAACAGCACGGACACCGCGGACCTGCTCTTCGACGCGCTGCCCCGCTCCAGCCAGGTCGTCGTCACCGGAGGCGTGCGCACCCGCTCCCACGCGCTCGTGGGACCGGTCGCGATCTCGGCGCTGCGGGGGCTGCACGTCGACCTGGTCTTCCACGGCTTCCACGGCTTCGACCCGGAGGCGGGGTTCACCTGCCCCAACCTCGCCGAGGTCGCCACGGCCCAGGCGATGATCGACTGCGGTCGCAGCCTCGTCGTGCTCGTCGACCACACCAAGGCGGGCGTCGTCGCTCTCGCCGGTGTGGTCCCGCTCAGCCGCGCCGACGTCGTCGTGACCGACTCGCTGCTCGGCGACCACGACCGGGCCGCCCTGTCCGAGCACGTCCCCGACGTCGTCGTGGCGTCGGTCTGACCGCGCTGGACGAGCTGCGCTCGGCGAGACTCGTCGCACCGAGCCACCCGACCTGAGCACAACCCATGAGGATCGCACCGTGCGATCGCACCGTGAGGAGAACACCGTGACCAGCGCACGCGACCGCGCCGAGGAGACCTTCCGCGAGACCTTCGGGGCCGAGCCGTCCGGGGTCTGGGCGGCCCCCGGACGCGTCAACCTCATCGGCGAGCACACCGACTACAACGACGGCCTGTGCCTGCCCATTGCCCTGCCCCACCGCGCGTATGCCGCAGCCCGACGGCGTGACGACGACCGGCTCGTGCTGGTGTCCGCCGACATACCGGACAGCCGCGCGGAGGTGGAGCTCTCCGACGTCGCCGCCGGCACGCCGGGCGGGTGGGCGTCCTATGCGGCCGGGGTGCTGTGGGCGCTGCGGGACGCGGGTCACGAGGTGCACGGCCTGGACGTCGCCGTGGCCTCCGACGTGCCGATCGGGGCGGGCCTGTCCTCCTCGGCGGCGCTCGAGGGCTGCGTGGGGGCCGCCGCCTCGGACCTCTTCGGCCTCGGGCTGCTCGACTCCGACGAGGGCCGATCACGGCTCGCCGAGGTGTGCATGCGCGCCGAGAACGTCATCGCCGAGGCCCCCACCGGCGGGCTCGACCAGGCCGCCGCGATGCGCTGCGCCGAGGGCCACGCGCTGCTGCTCGACTGCCGCGACGGGTCGACGCGCCTGGTGCCCTTCGACCTCGACGCGCACGACCTCGAGCTGCTCGTCGTCGACACCCGCGCCACGCATGCCCTGACGGACGGCCAGTACGGCGAGCGCCGCAGCGCCTGCGAGGCCGCCGCCGAGGCGCTGGGGATCGTGTCGCTGCGCGAGATCGCGTCCTCCGAGCTGGAGTCGACGCTGTCCCGGCTGGACGACGAGGTGCAGCGCCGTCGGGTGCGGCACGTGGTCACCGAGATCCAGCGGGTCCGCGACTGCGTGGAGGCGCTCTCGGCCGGCGACTTCGCCGAGGTGGGGCGGCTGTTCGACGCGTCCCACGAGTCGCTGCGCCACGACTACGAGGTCACGGGGACCGAGCTCGACCTGGTCGCCGACACCGCCCGCGCCGAGGGTGCCCTGGGAGCGCGTATGACGGGCGGCGGGTTCGGCGGCTCCGCGATCGCCCTGGTGCGCCGCGGGACCGGTGACCAGGTGGCGGCCGCGGTGGCGCGGGCCTTCGCCGAGGCGGGGCTGGGCGCGCCGCAGCACTTCGTGGCCACGGCGGCGGCTCCGGCCGAGCGCCTCGCCTGATCTTGTCGCTGGGGTGAGCCAGAGTGGTCGCAGACCGCCCGCACCGCCCGCACCCCGACTCCATTGGTCACCAGTGACGTTTTGGATCGTTCATAAGGGCCGCTGGGACGTGATTGGTGACCAATGGCGTCGGGTGCGAGTGCGGGTGCGGGGCTGGTGGGGGTGCGGGGCGAGAGGGCGGGGCGGGTCAGCCAACGGCGCTGAGGCCCCAGCGGACGAGCCGGGTGCCCACTGCACCGGCGGGGGCTGCGAGCGCGGGGCGGGCGAGGCCCAGCTCGTCGCGGGCCCACCCCGGCAGCAGGTCGACCGCGCCTCGCGCCAGCAGCTGATAGCCGGGACGCGCCGGACGCGGCAGCGGCGGCTCGCGCAGCAGGAAGTCGGCGGCGTCCCGGGCAGCAGGAGTCACCCGCAGCTCGGGCCGGTAGCCGGCCAACGCCTCCTCGAGCTCGCGGACGGTCGCCGGCAGGTCCCCGGCCCCGAGGCGGGCGGCGGGGATGGCGGTCTGGGCGACATAGGTGTCGGCCTCGGCCGGGGTGAGGGGCCGCGAACCGTGGCGCTGGTGCCCGGTCAGGAAGGACCAGACCTCGGCGACGTGCACCCAACGCAGGAGGTGCGGATCGCTCGCGCGATAGGGCCAGCCGAGGTCGTCCTTGCCCCGGACGCGCTCGTGCACGCTGCGGACGGTGGCGATGGCCTGCTCCGCGTGCTCGATCGTGCCGAAGGTCGTGGTCGCCAGGTAGTGGCTGGTGCGCTGCAGCCGCCCCCACGGGTCGCCGCGATAGCCGCTGTGCCCCGCGACCCCGGCCATGGCGGAGGGGTGCAGGGACTGGAGCAGCAGCGCCGTGATCCCGGCGGCGAACATCGACGCGTCACCGTGCACGCGCCAGATCGGGTCGTCCTCGGTGAACCACCGCTCGCCGGGCGTGCCCCAGATGCGGTCGTGGGCGGCCACGGCGTCGGCGCCGGCGACCTTCTCCCGCACGGCCTCGCCGATGCGACGCTGCAGAGATCGGGGCAGGGACAGCGCGCTGGACAAGGGCCTGAACAAGGGCCTAGGCAGCGAGGTGGGCGCTGCGGGCGCTGGGTCGGCCCCGTGCTCAGACATCGGCTCCGTCCTGGCCGGGGGTGGTGTGCTCGCTCGGAACCGCGTCCGCGCCACCGTCGGGAGCCGTGCCGCCGAGACCGGTCTCGGACACCTCGCCCCCGCCGTCGCCGGCCGTGCCGTCGGCGCCCTCCACCCGCTCGTCGCGTCGAGCCTCGTCGCGTCGGTCCTCGTCGTTCGCCGCGCGCTGGCCGGTCGTGTCGCTCATGTCGGTGCCTCTCGACGGAGGGGCCGGTCGCGGCGGCGAGGTGCGCGCCGGTGGGTGGCCCCGGTGCTCACCATTGTGCGGTCGCCTGCCGCCCCGCAGCGAGATGACGCCGGCCGGCGGCTCTGGGCCGGCGCCACGTGGTCAGCATCGCGAGCGCCAGCAGGAGCTCGGCGATGTCCCCGCCGTAGTACATGAGCTCCCCCGCGCCCCGCAGCTCGACCGCCGAGACGGGCACCTGGACGAGCGCTCCGGCATACAGCAGCTGGGACAGCACCGCGTGCCCGGTGACAGCCACCCCGAGGACGACCAGCCTGGCGGTGACGGATGGTCGACGGGGCCGGGTCAGGGCCGGCGATGGCGTGGGCGAAGAGATACCCGGCGACAAGGAAGTGCAGGTGCACGAGGTGGTGCAGGACAGGACGCTGGGTGGTGGCGACGTAGAGGGGGGTGAGGTACAGGACGAGGAGACCGCCGAGGTTGAGCACGAGGGCCGTGACCGGGTGGGTGACGACGCGCAGCGGCGCCACGTGCAGCAGTCGTCCGAGCACCCGCCCGTGCCGTGGCGGCAGCGTGCGCAGCAGCAACGTGGCAGGGGCACCCATGACCAGCAGCAGCGGTGCGTACATCCCGATCAGCAGGTGCTGCAGCATGTGCCCCCGGAAATCGCCGGCCGGGAACGGGGACAGCGCGGGCACCAGCGCCATCCCGAGCAGGCCTGCCCCGGTGACGAAGCTCACCGTGCGCCAGCCGCTCCAGGACCCGTGCCGGCGCGCCTGGCGGCGGGCCAGCACGGCATACGACCCTGCAGCAGCAGCGGTGAGACCCAGGACGACGGCGGGCAGGAAGGCCTCCGGCCCACCGGTGGAGGCGGCACCGCCATGAGCAAGGATCACCGCGGGCCTCGGTCGCCGGGTGAGCCCTCCCGGCCGATGACCACCGCGCCGTCAGCCACGACGCCCGGCCGAGCCGACCGCTGCAAGAGCCAGCCGCCGAGGACCAGAAGAGCGCCCAGCCCCAGGAAGGCGAGGTCCGCCAGTGTCTGGTGGGGGCCGCTGACGACGTGATGGATCCCCAGGACGTGGTGGTCGACGATGCCCTCGACGAGGTTGAAGAGCCCCCACCCCGCCAGGATCCAGCCCCAGAGCACACGGGAGGCCCAGGCCCGGCGGTGGTCGTGCGTGATCCGCGCGTAGAGGATCCCCAGCCCGGCCAGGACGCAGAGCCAGGTGAAGGTGTGGAACAGGCCGTCCCACAGCGTGTTCATCTGCAGCCCGTGCACCGTGGTGGCCGGGTAGTCGCCGATGGGGATGTTGGCCGTCGACGCGCTGGTCAGCATGTGGTGCCACTGCAGCACCTGGTGCAGGAGGATCCCGTCGACGAAGCCGCCGAGGCCCACACCGAGGAGGATGCCGGGCAGGGTGATGCTCCGCGGCTCGGAAGATCCGGGCGAGAGCGGGTCGCTGGACGCTGCCATGCGACCACGCTAGGGCGCCGAACGAGCTGGCGGGCGCTTGCGCGACGCCGCTCGCCAGGACCCATCGACCGCCAAGCCGCCCACGGCCCGCGCCAGGTCGTACCGTGACCGCATGCCCACCCAGAACGCCCCCGAGGCCACGTCCTCGGGCACCCCCACGCTGCGCCGCGCCGTCACGACGACCGGCCTGTTCCTGTTCATCCTCGGCGACGTGCTGGGGGCGGGCGTCTACGTCCTCGCCGGCAAGATCGCCGGCACCGCGGGAGGCGCCGTCTGGGTGCCTCTGGTGGTGGCCCTGCTGCTGGCGCTGCTCACCGCGGCGTCCTACGCCGAGCTCGCCACGAAGTACCCGCGCGCGGGCGGCTCGTCGCACTACGCCACGCGCGCGTTCGGGCCGTTCGTCGGCTTCCTGGTCGGCTTCTGCATGCTCGCGGCCGGCATCGTCTCGGTCGGTGCGCTGGCGCTGGGCTTCGCGGGCGACTACCTGGCGGCCTTCGTGACGCTACCGACGGTGGGCGTCGTGGTCGTCTTCCTCGCCCTGCTGGCGGCGCTCAACGCGCGTGGCATCTCCGAGTCGATGGGCGCCAACGCCGTCGCCACGATCATCGAGGTCGGCGGCCTCGTGCTCATCGTGATCCTCGGGATCGTCGTCATCGCGCGCGGCGACGGCGACCTCAGCCGGCTGACCCAGCTCGGCACCGCGGAGCACTCTCCGATCAGCGCCGTGCTGGCGGGCAGCGTGCTGGCGTTCTACGCCTACGCCGGCTTCGAGACCAGCGCGAACGTCGCCGAGGAGACCAAGGACCCCGCCCGCTCCTACCCGCGGGCGTTGTTCGGAGCCCTCGTGGTCGCCGGGCTGGTCTATGCCGGCGTCGGCGTCGCCGCCAGCGCGATCGTGCCCACCGACCAGCTGGCGTCCTCGAGCGCTCCCCTGCTGGAGATCGTGAAGGCGGCGGGCGGCATACCCCCGGTGCTGTTCTCGGTCATCGCGCTCGTCGCCGTCGCCAACGGTGCCCTGCTCACCGGCATCATGTCCTCGCGCCTCGCCTATGGCATGGCTCGCGACGGCCTGCTGCCCTCGGCGCTCGAGCGGGTGCTGCCACAGCGCCGCACCCCGTGGGTCGCCATCCTGGCCACCACGGCGCTGTCGCTGCTGCTCGCGCTGACGGGCACGATCGAGGTGCTGGCCAGCACCATGGTCCTGCTGCTGCTCGTGGTCTTCTCCGCCGTGAACCTAGCGGTGCTCGTGCTGCGCCGCGACGAGGTCTCGCAGCGCCACTTCCGCGCGCCGGTGGTCCTGCCCGTGCTCGGACTGCTCTCGTGCCTGCTGCTGGCGACGCGGGTGGATGCGGAGACCTGGCGCTACGGACTGCCGTTCCTCGCGGTGGGTGCACTGCTGGCCGGGATCGCCGCCTGGCGCCGCCGTACCCCCGCCTGACCCCGATGACGCCCGCCTGACCCGCCGCGGGCAAAGGCATCAGCCTGGGGAACCAAGACCGGTCGATGCACCTGCCGCCGGCGGGTGAACGTTCAACACTTTGCGTGACGGATGATGACTCTGCGTCATACAGTTCCCCCCATGACCGACTTCTCCCCCTCACGTCGGGCCCTGCTCGGCGGTGCCGGTGCGGCCGCCGCGACCCTCGCCCTCCCCCTCGGCATCCCGACGGCTCAGGCCGCCGCCGCCCGCAACGTCCGCCTCTGGCGCTGCCTCGGCTCCGCCCTCAGCGGCGGCTACCACACGGGCACCCGCTACACCAACGGCTCCATCGTCATGGGCAGCCCGCAGGGGCGCACGACCTACACCGACCCCTACGGCCCGCGCACCACGCGGACCTATGACCACGGCACGTGGACGACCGGGTGGTACACGCCGGAGTTCGCGATGACGCAGGTCATCCCCTCGTGGCGGGCCATCACGCCGGGCGGCACCTGGATCTCCGTCTGGGTGCAGGCGATCACCACCAGCGGCGCCACCACCGCATGGTTCTCGCTCGGGCGCTGGTCCGACATCCAGCCCGGCTCCCCCTACCGCACGACCGTGAACGGTCAGTCCGACGCCTACGCCACCGTCGCGACGGACACACTGCGCGCCAAGGCGGGCTACGCGTTCAAGAGCTGGCGGCTGCGGGTGACCCTCTATCGCCCCGCCGGCTGGACCGCGACCCCCACCGTCACCGCCGCCAACGTCATGTCCTCGGCCATCCCCACCGGCTCGACGATCAGCGTCCCGGTGAGCCCGGTCGGCGTGGCCCGCGGCGTCGTCCTCGGCGTGCCGACCTACAGCCAGATGGTGCACACCGGCCACTACCCGTCCCTCAACGGCGGAGGCGAGGCCTGGTGCTCGGGCACGTCGACGGCGATGATCCTCGACTACTGGAAGGCCGGCCCCACCAGCACCGAGGTCGCCTGGGTCAACCCCAAGCCCCACGCCAACCCGCAGGTCGACCATGCCGTCGCCAAGGTCTTCGACTACGGCTACAACGGCTCGGGCAACTGGGCCTTCAACACCGCGTATGCCGGAACCCGGGGCCTGGACGCGTTCGTCACGCGGTTGCGGTCGCTGAACGAGGCCGAGCGCTTCATCAAGGCGGGCATCCCGCTGGCGATCTCGACGTCGTTCACCAGCTCGCAGCTGTCGGGCGCGGGGTTCGGGACCAACGGGCACCTGATGGTGATCGTCGGCTTCGACTCGGCGGGCAACGTCGTGGTCAACGACCCGGCGTCGGGGATGCGGGCGTCCAACGCCTACGTCCGCAAGACCTACAACCGCGCGCAGCTCGAGAACGCGTGGGCCCGCTCCGGCGGCACGACCTACGTGATGCGACCGACCTGGAAGGCCCTGCCGACGGCTCTGACGCAGCGCAACTGGTGAACCTACCTCGGGTAGTCACACTCGCCTGGCGTGCCAACCCAGGCGGATGTACCTACCTCAGGTAGTCACACTCGCCTGGCGTGCGAACCCAGGCGGACGTGCCTACCTGAGGTAGGTCCGGGCGGGGCGTGGAATGAATCGCGAGCCGTGACCAATGGTTGCTGTACGCGCAGGACAAGGGCCGACTGGATCATTGATCCTTCAAATAACCTGTGGGTGTGACGCAGCGTCATACTCTCTAGTCCATACGCCATAGACGCCAGCCCGGGCCCCTCAAGGTCCGGGCTGACGCATGCCCCTGCCCGCTCGCCCGGAGTCCTCATGCCCCTCCCCCTCGACGGCCCCGCCGCCGGCCTGCTGCTGCACGCCGTCGGCGCCGGCGCCGTCTTCGCCGCCGCCTACGCCCTCGCCCGCCTCCGCTTCGCCCCGAAGGAGGCCGCACGTGGCACCGACGCTGCACCGCTGGACTGAGCTCCACACGGGCGCGGCCCTGCTCGCGGTCACCGCCGCGGCCGCCAGCGCCGCCGTCATGTCCCAGTCGGGGGCCGCCAGGCCGGTCCTCGTCGGGCTGGTCGTGGTCACCGTCGTCGCCGGGCTCCTCACCGACGGCTTCCTCGGGCTCGGGGTCGGCGTGGCCACCGCCGCGGCCGGCGTCGTCACGATCCAGCGCCTCGGCACCGGGGACAACGCCCACTTCACCGCCCTCGTCATGATCGTCGGCGCCCTCGTCGTGCTCGGCTGGGTCGCCGGCCTGCTCGGCGCCTCCGCCCGCGCCCACCGGCGGGCCCTCGAGCGAGGCCGCCCCGCCGACGTGCAGCCGGCCCTGGCCTCCCTCGGCCTGCTGCCCGCCGACGTCGCCGAGCTGCGCGCCGACGAGGAGATCGCCCGCGCCCGCCGCCACGACCGCCCGCTGGCCGTCGTCGCCCTCGAGGTCGAGCCCCGCTCCGCCGACGTGGACGAGGCGCTGCTGCAGGCGACCCGCCGCGCCGTCGCCCGACTCGTCGAGCACCGCCTCCGCCGCTCGGACGCACCGTTCGCGCTCGACGCCGGCAGCGTGGCGGCCGTCCTCCCCGAGACCGACGAGCGGGGGGCCGCTGCTCTGGCCGGGCTCCTCGTGCAGGAGGCCCCGGTGCTGTCCGTCCGCGACCGCGGGCGTGGGGGTGCCGTCGAGGTCGGGTCCGTCGCCACCCTGCGGTGCGCCGTCGTGGAGCTGGCGGGTCGGCATACGACCGCTTCGGACCTGCTCGACGAGGCCCGTGCGGCCCTGCGCGACGAGCAGCCGGCGGAGGTCGTGCGATGACCCGCTCGCTCGTCGGCGTCGGGGTGCTGCTGCTGCTCTGCATCGCGATCATGACCTACTGGCGCAGCGCCACCCAGGCCCACCGCCGCCGCCTCGACCAGCTCGACGTCCGCCTGCACGTCAACGGGATCCGCGGCAAGTCCACCGTCACGCGGCTGCTCGCGGGAGTCCTGCGCGAGGGCGGCTACGTCACGGTGGCCAAGACGACCGGCTCGGCCGCCCGCGTCATCGCCCCCAACGGCCACGAGACGCCCATCGCCCGCCGCGGCGCCGCCACCATCAACGAGCAGATCGACGTCGTCGCCGAGCACGTCCAGCGCGACGTCGAGGCGCTGGTCATCGAGTGCATGGCCGTGCGCCCGCTCTACCAGCAGTACTCCCAGGAGTTCATGGTCCGCTCCGACATCACGGTCATCACCAACGTGCGCGAGGACCACCAGGAGGAGATGGGCGAGACCCTCGAGGAGATCGCCGACTCGCTGTCCGCGACCATCCCCACCGGCGGCATCCTGGTCACCGGCGAGGGCCGCCAGCACCTGCGAGACCGGTTGGCGGTCAACGCGGCTCGTCGTGGCAGCACCCTGATGTATGCCGACCCCGCCGAGGTCACCGACGAGGACATGTGGGGCTTCGACTACCTGCAGTTCCGCGACAACGTCGCCATCGGCCTCACCGTCGCGCGGCTGCTGGACTTCCCGCGCGAGGTGGCGATCCGCGGCTTGTGGAAGTCGGTGCCGGACGTGGGTGTCGTGCGGCTGCGGACCTACGACATCCTCGGCAAGCGCATCCTGTGGGTCCCGCTGTTCGCGGCCAACGACCGCGAGAGCGTGATCCTCACCTTCCAGAACCTCCAGGCGCAGTTCCCGCCGGACGCCCCCGTCATCGGCATCCTCAACAACCGCCACGACCGCGGCCGGCGCGCCGAGCTGTTCTCCCACATGGTCCCCGACGACCTGGACGAGTTCCTCGACCACGTCATCACCTTCGGGGCCTACGAGGAGACGGTGACCGCCACCATGGTCGAGCGCGGCTACGGCCGCGAGCGCATCCACCAGCTCGGCGAGACCGTCCAGCCGTCGCTCGACCAGATCCTGCAGACGATCGTCGACCTCGTGCCCGGCCGCGACGGCGTGCTCGTCGGCATGGTCAACATCCACACCGACCAGGCCGAGCTGCTCATCGAGCACTTCGCGCACCTGCTCGGCGACGCGCAGGACGACGAGATCGCCGAGGCCCGCCTGCTCGCCCGCGCGCCGCTCGGACGTCAGCGGATCGTGTCCGGCATCAGCCACACCCGCCGCGCGGAGGCCCTGCGTGCCTGAGTACTCCTTCACCCCCGAGGTCGTTCGCCTCACGATCCTCGCGGGCGTCGTCGTCAGCATGCTCGTCTACGAGCGGATCCAGCTGACCACGGGCGGGGCGATCGTCCCCGCCTACCTCTCGCTGGCCCTCAGCCGGCCCATCGCCGTGATCGTGACCATCGCCCTCGGCTACCTGACCTACCTCATCGTCAACAAGGTGATCGGCCGCCGCCGGATCCTCTACGGCCGCAGGAAGTTCGAGATCGAGGTGCTGGTCGGGCTCGCCCTGATCATGGTCACCACCGGGCTCGCGCACCTCGGCGGACGGCTGGACCCGATGCTTCTCGGCATCACCGGCATCGGCTTCCTGGTCCCCGGGATCCTCGCCCACGACATGGCTCGCCAGAAGCCCGGCCGCACCGTCGGCGTCGTGATCGCCACCGCCTGCTCGCTCGGCGTCGTCGCCTGGCTCGCCTCCGCGGTCCTCGCGATCGCCCCCGGCTCCAACGTCGACCAGCCCCAGCACCTCGCCTCGGTCCTCGGCTACCACCGCGAGCTGCTGCTGTATGCCGTGGCCATGAGCGTGCTCGTCGGCATGGCGGTGTACTCGAAGCTGGGGCTCCGCTCCGGCGGGTTCATCACCGGCGCCTACCTCGCCCTGGTCGGGCCACGCTGGTCCGACCTGCTCTTCACCGCCGTCGTCGCCCTGGTCACGTGGGCGATCGTCGTCCACGTCCTCATGCCGCGGCTGCTGCTGTTCGGCCGGCGCAAGCTGTCGGCGCTGCTCCTCGTGGGCTCGGTGGTGGCCTGGGCCACCGAGATCACCATGACCTGGCGCAGCCACGGTGACTTCGTGCCGTGGCGCGGCCTCACCGCCGCCACGATCATGGTCCCCTCCCTCATCGCCAACGACGTGCAGCGCCAGGGCTGGGAGCGCACCGTCTGGGGCACCGGGCTCACCGCCACCGGCGTGTATGCCGGAGCCACCCTGACCGCCGCGATCGCCACCGCAGGAGGTTGGCTGTGAGCACCCACCTCACCCGCTGGGGCGGGCTGTCGTCGCCGCCTCCCTCGTCGTGGCCGGCACCCTCGGCCTCGTCCACGAGCAGGCTCCGGCACCCGGCCCGACCGGCCCCACCGTCTCCGTGGACGTCGTCGACGACCGCGGGACCCCGCTGGCCGGCGCCCGGGTCCGCACCGACGAGGGGTCGGCCACCACCGACGCCGCCGGGCGGGCGGCCGTGCCGCTGTCCCGCGACGGCTACGCCCACGTCGAGGCCTCCGGGCACGGCGAGCGGACCCTACGCCTGCACGCCGCGGAGGCCTCCCGCGCCGTCCTGCCCGCCAGCGGGTTCGACACCGTCACGCTGAGATTCGGCGGCGACGTCATGATGGGCCGGCGGTTCTACGAGCCCAGCGCCTCCGGGCCCGCGCTCCTGACCGAGGCCTCCACGGTCGAGGACCACCGCCGGCTGCTCGACGGCATCACCCCGCTCCTGCAGGACGCCGACCTCACCGCGGTCAACCTCGAGACGCCGCTGGTCGCCAAGCCCTACTGGCCCGAGGGCGCCAAGCGGCCCGGCGGCTTCAACCCGACCAAGGAGATCGCCTTCGCGAGCAGCACCAAGACCGCGCAGGCCCTGCGCGACGCGGGCGTGGACGTCGTGTCCCTCGCCAACAACCACGTCAACGACGGTGGGGCGGCCGGGACCGCCAGCACCCTCGAGGCCCTCGACGACGCCGGTGTGCGCCACTTCGGCGCGGGGCGGACCGAGGACGAGGCGTGGACGCCGCTCGAGGTGCCGGTCCGCGGTCGCACGGTCGCCTACGTCGGCTGCACCACGGTCGACGGGCTGCCCTCGCCCCACCCGTACGTCGCCCAGGGCAGCTCGGGTGGTGCCGCCCGGTGCTCCGAGGGCCGCCTGCGCCGCACCGTCGAGCGGCAGCGCGCCGCGGGTCACGACGTCGTCGTGATGATCCATGGCGCCGTGGAGTACGAGCGCCAGCAGCGGCCCGTCATACGACGACTGACCCAGGTGGCCGCCGAGGCCGGCGCCACCGCCGTCATGAACGGGCACCCGCACGTCGTCGGCGGGCTGACCACCCAGTCCGGCGCGGTCGTCGCGGAGAGCCTCGGCAACCTGCTCTTCGACCAGCACCTGTGGTCGACCTTCCCGACCTACCTGGTGCGCGTCGACCTGCACGACGGTCGGCCCGTCCACACGCAGGCCGACCCGCTCGTCATCGACCGCTACGCCCCGCGCCCGGCCACCACCGCCCTGGCGGACGCGGTCGGCCGCATCGCGGCCGGCTCCGTCGCGACGACCGCCAACGCCGACGCCACCGGCACGACCATTGGCTCCGCCCTGCTGGAGCCCAGGCCTCGCGCGGTCCAGCTCACCCCCGGCGTGCCGACCTCGCTGGCGCCGGGCTGGCAGCTCGCGGGCCGGCCGGACGGCATCCTCGCGGGCAGCGACCTGCTCTTCGGGAGCGGGCGGTTCGAGGCCGACGCGCGCAGCGGCAGCGGGCCGGCACTGTGGACCCTCGGCGCCAACACCCGCCGCACCAACGCCGCGGCCTGCGCACCGACGCCGAGCGAGGCGGTGGCCCAGCACGGTGTCGAGCTGGTCCGCAGCCCGCTCAGCACCCAGGACGCCTTCGTGACGCCGGAGCACCGCATCCCGGTCAAGGCCGGCCAACGGCTGACCTTCGTCGCGGCGGTGCGGCACGCCTCCCCCGGGTCGCGCGCCACCCTCGCGTGGTATGCAGGAGCCGAAGGCCCCTCGAGCGCCACGACGGAGGTGACCGTGCCGCCCAGCAGCTCCGACGCCGACGACTGCCGGCAGGTGCGCGTCGACGTCACGGCGCCCGCGGGCACGACCTTCGTCCAGCCGGCGCTGCGCCTCCTGCCGCCCGAGAGCTCGGTGCGCGGGTCGCGCCTCGCCGTCGACGACGTGTCCCTCGTGCGCTGGGGCGAGGAGGGCGGCTCGAGCGCCCGCTTCGACACGGTCCTCGCCGAGCGCGCCACCGCCGTCACCCTGCAGCAGGTCACCCCGACCGCCGCCACCGAACCCACGGTGCTGCGGGCGACGAGCAGCCCCGTCACGGCCCTCGCCGGCGCGACGGAGCCGAGCCTCTCCAGGACCGAGGAGACGGAGCGCCCGTGACGGCGGCACCTGCGTCCGACGGGCGCCACGGTTCGGGTCGGCGCCACGGTTCGGGTCGGCCCCACGGGTCGGGTCGGAGTGCTCCCCGAGCGCTGCGCCTGACGACCGTGGGAGCCCTCGTGGCCGCCGCCGCGGCCTGCACCCAGCCCGCCCCCAGGCCCGCGCCTGCCCGCACGCCGGGCCAGGGTGACGGCGGTTCGGTGGAGCGGCTGGTCGACGTCGTCATCTCGGTGCAGGACCGCGCCCCCGCGAGCACCGGCCCGACGGACCCGGCCCGGGCCAGGGCCATCGCCGAGGCGACCGCGCAGCTGCCGCAGGTGGCCGCGCGACCGGGACCCTCGAGCCTCGCGAGTCCTCCGGGGGTGCCCGAGGGGTATGCCGTGACGGGGCTCCGCCTGGACGGGAAGGACCAGCAGGTCGCCGCCCTCGTGCCCCAGGGCACGCCCACGACGGGTGACGGGCTCTACGTCGCCCGGCCCGAGCAGGGCAGCCGCCCGGTCACCATCGAGGTCCCCCACCCCCGCTCGGACGCCTGGACCGACCAGATCGGCGCCGACGTCTACGCCCGCTCGACGGCGCGCTACCTGCTCATGGCCGGGGCCGATCGCGGCGCCGGCGACGACGCGGACGTCGCCCACGCACCCGACGCCGCCTTTGCCGGCACCGACATGCTGCTCGTGCGCAAGGACTGGGTGGTCGTCCAGATCCACGGGTTCACGCGTCGCCGGCACCCCGGCTATCCGGACGCGGTGGTGTCGAGCGGCACCGCGACGCCCGGCGCCACCGCGACGCGGGTGGCCCGCGAGCTGGAGTCCCAGGGCATCAGCACCTGCGTGTATGACGGGACCACGTGCGCCGACCTCGCCGCCCGCACCAACGTCCAGGGGCAGCACGCCCGGGCGGTCGGTGCTGACTTCGTGCACGTCGAGCTGGAGCGGTCCGTCCGAGCGGACCCCGCGCTGCGCTCGCGCGCGGCGCAGGCCATCGCCACAGGGCTCGGCTGACACCTGCTGACCCGCCCGGCCCCTGCCCTTCCCCCACGTCGAGAGGCGACAGATCGGGGTTGTCCGCACCGGATGACCCCGATCTGTCGCCTCTCGAGGCAGCGCAGGCTGACGCCCGCGACGTCCGATCAGATCGCGTCGATGATCGCGTTGAGCGTGGCGCTCGGCCGCATCGCCGCGGACGCCTTGGCGTCGTCGACCTTGTAGTAGCCGCCCAGGTCGACCGGGTTGCCCTGCACCCCGATCAGCTCGGTGTTGATCTGCTCCTCCTTGGCCGCTAGCTCCTCGGCCACGGACGTGAACCGCTCCTTGAGCTCGGCGTCCTGGTCCTGCGCGGCGAGGGCCTGGGCCCAGTACAGCGCGAGGTAGTAGTGGCTGCCGCGGTTGTCGATCTGGCCGACCTTGCGGGCCGGGGACTTGTTCTCGTCGAGGAAACGCCCGATCGCCACGTCGAGAGCGTCCGCCAGGACCTGGGCCTTGGCGTTGTCGAAGGTCGAGGCGAGGTGCTCGAGCGAGGCGCCCAGCGCGGAGAACTCGCCGAGCGAGTCCCAGCGCAGGTAGTCCTCCTTGACGAACTGCTGCACGTGCTTGGGCGCCGAGCCGCCCGCGCCGGTCTCGAAGAGCCCGCCGCCCGAGAGCAGCGGCACGATCGACAGCATCTTGGCGGAGGTGCCCAGCTCGAGGATCGGGAACAGGTCGGTGAGGTAGTCGCGCAGCACGTTGCCGGTGACGGAGATCGCGTCCTCGCCCGCCCGGATCCGCTCGAGGCAGTAGGTGATCGCCTCGACCGGCGCGAGCACCTGGATCTCCAGGCCGTCGGTGTCGTGGTCCTGGAGGTACCGCTCGACCTTGGCGATGACGTTGCGGTCGTGGGCGCGGCCCTGGTCGAGGTAGAACACGGCTGGGGCGCCGGTCGCGCGGGCGCGGGTCACGGCGAGCTTGACCCAGTCCTGGACGGGGATGTCGCGGACGCGGGACTGCCGCCACACGTCGCCGGCCTCGACCTGGTGCTCCATGAGCGTGCTGCCCTCGGCGTCGGTGACGACGACCGTGCCGGCGCTCGGGATGACGAAGGTCGTGGGGTGCGAGCCGTACTCCTCCGCCTTCTGCGCCATGAGGCCGACGTTGGGGACGGTCCCGATCGTGGCGGGGTCGAGGGCGCCGTTGCGCTTGCAGTCCTCGATGACCGCTTGGTACATCGGGCCGTAGGAGCGGTCCGGGATCATGGCCAGGGTCGGCTGCAGCTCGCCCTTGGCGTTCCACATCTGACCGGAGTCGCGCACCACGACGGGCATCGACGCGTCGACGATGATGTCGCTCGGGACGTGCAGATTGGTGATGCCGCGGTCCGAGTCGACCATCGCGAGGGCCGGGCGCTCGGCATACAGGGCGTCGATCGACGAGGTGATGGCGTCCTGCGTGTCCTGGGGCAGGCTCGTGATCTTGGAGTAGAGGTCGCCGATGCCCTGGTTGGGGTTGAAGCCGACCTGCTCGAGATCGTCCGCGAACTGCTCCAGCACCGGGGCGTAGAACGCGCGGACGGCGTGACCGAAGAGCACCGGGTCGGAGACCTTCATCATCGTGGCCTTGAGGTGCAGCGACAGCAGCAGGTCCTCGGCCTTGGCGGCGGCGATCTGCTCGTCGTAGAAGGAGCGCAGCGCCGCCGCGCTCAGGAAGGTGCCGTCCACGATCTCGCCCGCGAGCACGTCGACGCCGTCCTTGAGGACCGTCTCGGAGCCGTCCGCGCCGCGCAGGGTGATCGTCAGGGTCGAGTCGTGGTCCATGACCATCGACTTCTCGTTGCCGTAGAAGTCGCCGCCCGCCATGTCGACGACGCGGGCCTTGGCGTCCTGGCCCCAGGCGCCGAGCCGGTGCGGGTGCTTCTGGGCGAAGCTCTTGACCGACTGGGGGGCGCGGCGGTCCGAGTTGCCCTCGCGCAGCACGGGGTTGACGGCCGAGCCGAGGACCTTGGCGTAGCGCGCCTGGACGTCCTTGTCCTCCTCGGTCGTGGCGCTCTCGGGGTAGTCCGGGATGTCGTAGCCCTTGTCCTGCAGCTCCTTGATCGCGGCCTTGAGCTGCGGCACGGAGGCGGAGATGTTGGGGAGCTTGATGATGTTGGCCTCGGGCGACTGGGCCAGCGCACCCAGGTCGGCCAGCTTGTCCGGCACCCGCTGCTCGTCGGTGAGCCGCTCGGGGAACTGCGCGAGGATGCGGCCCGCGAGGGAGATGTCCGCCGTCTCGACCTCCACGCCACCGGCACCGGTGAAGGCCTGCACGATCGGCAGGAGGGAGTAGGTCGCGAGAGCCGGCGCCTCGTCGATCTTCGTCCACACAATCTTCTGTGACGTCATGAGAGTCTCCAAAGTCGTCGCTGCGGTGCGTGCCGTCGGCACGGCTCACGCCCACGATATCTCAACGTCGAGATATCGGCCCAGGACGACCTGGTGCGGCCCGGCGGGCGGTGCCCTCACCCTATCCAGCCGGTATGACGAACCGCCTGCGGGGCCGGCGTCATTCCATACGCTCAGTGACGATGCGGCCGCTTCACCACCGGGTGGAACCTGGACGAATCGCCCGGCAGTTCACCCGAACACCGCACGCTCACCGCGTCGGCGTGCCACCATGAGACCGCGACGACGCGCGTCCCGCGGGGATCGGCCCACCGGCCGACCATGCCGAGGTGCCACCATGGGCAGCTCGTTCATGTGCCCGGGACGCCCCCATCACCACCTTCATCACTACAGGAGCACCACCGTGTCCCAGCCCAAGCTCGCCTCCCGCCTCGGCGCCGAGTTCCTCGGCACCTTCTGGCTCGTCTTCGGCGGTTGCGGCTCCGCGATCTTCGCGGCCCACGTCATGCACAAGTCCGACCCGGTCAACATGGGCATCGCCTTCGCCGGTGTGGCCCTGGCCTTCGGCCTCACCGTCCTCACCATGGCGTATGCCGTGGGCCAGGTCTCCGGCGGCCACTTCAACCCGGCCGTCACGCTCGGCCTGACCGCCGCCCGCCGGTTCGACGTCAAGGACGTCCTGCCCTACATCGTCACCCAGTGCCTCGCGGCCTGCGCCGCCGGCGGCGTGCTCTACCTCATTGCCTCCGGCAAGGACGGCTTCGACGCGTCCAAGGGCTTCGCCGCCAACGGCTACGGCACCGGTTCCCCCGCCGGCTATTCGATGCTCGCCGTCCTCGTGTGCGAGGTCGTCTGCACCATGTTCTTCCTCTACATCATCCTCGGCGCCACCGACGACCGCGCCCCCATCGGCTTCGCCCCGATCGCCATCGGCCTCGGCCTGACCCTGATCCACCTCATCTCCATCCCGGTGTCCAACACCTCGGTCAACCCGGCCCGCTCGCTCGGCGTCGCGTTCTACCAGGACGGCGCGCTCGGCCAGCTGTGGCTGTTCTGGGTCGCCCCGATCATCGGTGCGGTCATCGCCGGCCTGACCTACACCGCCATCACCGGCAACGACCGCTCCGGCATCGACCTGCAGGGCGAGCTGGAGGTCGACTCCCGCGGCACCGGCCGCGAGGACGGCGCCACCCGCGCCTGACCCTCTCCTGCTCGTATGACGCAGCGCCCGCCGCTGACGGTGGCGGGTTCTCATGGTCCTCGCAACACCCTGATCGAGGGAGTTGCGAGGACCATGCGTAAGAGACGGTTGGCTGTGGCAGACAAGCCGCGGCTGCAGGCCGCGTTCTGGGCGGCGTTCGAGGAGTGTGGGGTGGCGTTTACCGCGGCGCGTCGCGCGGGGGTCAGCGAGTCGGTGGGGCGGTTGTGGGTGCGCCAGGCTCGGCGCTGGCGTGGGCGTGTTGGGTCCGGGCAGCCGGCCACGGCACCCCGCCAGGGCCGAGTTCGCGCGGTTGGTGGCCTCGGGGGTCTCCCTGGCCGAGGCTTCACGACGGGTCGGGATCCATCGACGCACGGGCCAGGAATGGGCTCAGGGGACCCGCAGGGTCAAGAACGGGCGGATCTATCCCGACGGTCGGCACGTCGTGTACGGACCGGCAGGAACGACGATGTCTTTCGTGAACACCTCGTTGGTGACCTTGGCCGCTCTGGAGCGATCGGTCGACCCCCGCTACCTGACCTTGGCTGATCGCGAGCAGATCGCCGACCGCCGCCGTGGGGGCGCGTCGTTGCGGGCGATCGGACGAGCGTTGGGGCGGCCGGCGAGCACGATCAAGCGTGAGATCGACGCCAACAGTGTCGACGGTCAGTACAACGCATACGCCGCTCACCGGACTGCCGTCGGGCGCAGGCCCAGGCCCAAGGCGTCCAAGCTTGCCGCCCCGGGAACGCTACGTGAGTACGTCAGGGCCAAGCTGGCCAAGCGTTGGTCACCCGAGCAGATTCACAACACACTGATCAACGACTTCCCGATGACAAGAGCATGCGAGTGAGCGTGGAGACGATCTACCAGGCGGTGTACCTGCAGGCCCGCGGTGGGATGAAGCGGGAGGTCACCCACGCACTGCGAACCGGACGGACACGTCGCAAGACACGCACCGATCCTGAGCAGCGCGCCTCGAGATTCATCGATCCGATGATCAACATCAGCCAGCGACCGGCCGAGGTCCAGGACAGGGCCGTACCCGGCCACTGGGAAGGAGACCTCATCACCGGCGCCGCGAATGGTTCAGCCATCGCCACGCTGGTCGAGCGCACCACTCGGTACCTCATGCTCGTGCACCTACCTGGCCGCCACGACGCAGTCAGCCTGCGTGACGGGCTGGTCGCCACGATCAGCACGCTGCCCGAGCACCTACGAGGCTCGCTGACCTGGGACCAAGGCACCGAGATGGCCTTGCACAAGTCGTTCACGATGGCCACCGGCATGGACGTCTACTTCTGCGACCCCCACTCCCCGTGGCAGCGCGGCAGTAACGAGAACACCAACGGCCTGCTACGCCAGTACTTCCCCAAGGGCACAGATCTACGCGTGCACACCCCAGCCGACCTCGAGCTCGTCGCCCACGAACTCAACAGCCGTCCTCGCAAGACGCTCGGCTGGGCAACCCCAGCCGAGCGCCTGCGTGATCTACTGACGCCCTAAACCACGACGTGTTGCGAGGACCCCCCGAATCCGCCCCCGTCGGCGGCGGGCGCTCGGAATACGGCCGGAGGGCTGGTGTCTGCTGCGTCACGCCGGCGCACCAGGAGGTGAGGGTGTCGGAGGTGGCTGATAGGTTCGAGCGGTACCCATTCGACCACCCGCGTGAAGGACGAACTCGTGAGCGCTACTCCCGTCAAGGTCGCCGTGACCGGCGCTGCCGGCCAGATCGGCTACAGCCTCCTCTTCCGCATCGCCAGCGGCGAGCTGCTCGGCAAGGACACCCCCGTCGAGCTGCGGCTGCTCGAGATCACCCCCGCGCTCAAGGCGCTCGAGGGCGTCGTCATGGAGCTCGACGACTGCGCCTTCCCGACGCTCGCCGGCGTCGTCATCGGTGACGACCCCGAGCGGATCTTCGCGGACGTCGACGCCGCGATGCTCGTCGGCGCCATGCCGCGCAAGGAGGGCATGGACCGCGCCGACCTGCTCGCCGCCAACGGCAAGATCTTCACCGGCCAGGGTGCCGCCCTCAACAAGGTCGCCCCCAAGGCCAAGGTCCTGGTCACCGGCAACCCGGCCAACACCAACGCCCTCATCGCGATGAACAACGCCCCCGACATGGCGCCCGAGCAGTTCAACGCCCTGACGCGCTTGGACCACAACCGCGCCAAGTCGATGCTCGCCAAGAAGCTCGGCGTCGGCGTCGCCGAGATCAAGGACCTCGCGATCTGGGGCAACCACGACGACTCGATGTACCCCGACCTGTTCAACACCAAGGTCAACGGCAAGGCCGCGACCGAGCTCGTCGACGAGGCCTGGATCACCGGGGAGTACATCCCCACCGTCGCCACGCGCGGCGGCGCGATCATCAAGGCGCGCGGTGCCTCGTCGGCCGCCTCGGCTGCCAACGCGACGATCGACCACATGCGCGACTGGATGCTCGGCACCGACGAGATCGTGTCGATGTCGGTGCCGTCCGATGGGTCCTACGGCGTCCCCGAGGGCATCATCTCCTCGTTCCCCTGCCGCGTGAAGGACGGGAAGTACGAGATCGTCCAGGGCCTGGAGCTCAATGACTTCTCGCGCGAGCGGATCATGGCGTCCGCCGCTCGCCTGGAGTCCGAGCGTGACCAGGTCAAGGCCCTCGGCCTCATCTCCTGACCCGCCGGGGGTAAAGGCATCGACCGGCCTTCGTTCGCCAGGCTGATGCCTCTACCGGGGGTAAAAGCATCGACCGGCCTTCGTTCGCCAGGCTGATGCCTCTACCGGGGGCAGGTTTTCCCCAGGTTGTCGCGTCAAGGCCCGCGTCGTCCACAGGTGACGACGCGGGCCTTCGCGCGTGCCCGCCCAGCCAGCAGGCTGCGGTCATGGAGATCACACATGCCCTGCCGCCGGATCCGATCTTCTCCACCGCCCAGGCCTATGCGATGGGCTGGTGCCGGCGCACCCTGGCCGAGGCACGCGCTGCCGGATGGTGCCACAGCGTGCTGCGCGCGTGGTACGCCCACGGCCCGTCCCCGGCATCGCCCGTCGACCGACACCTCGAGACCGTCGCCGCCACCCATCTCGAGCACGAGGGTCGCCTGGTCACCTCGGCGGTGTCGGCCTGCCTCTACCACGGATTGCCGGTCGACGATCGTGACCTCGCCCGGGTCATGGTCACGCGACGGGCCTCCGACGACGGCGCGACCCCGGCAGCCCATGGCACCTCGACGAGCCGGGTCCTCATCCGGTCGAGCTGCCGGCCCGAGGATGTCGACGACCGTGCGCCGGTGCTCACACCGGCCGCAGCGGTGGTCGAGTACGCGCTCCAGTCGGGCCTCCCGGCCGGCGTGGCCGCCGGAGATGCGGCGCTGCGTCCGGGCGTGGCGACGGTCGAGGGCATCACGGCGGCCATCGGTCGACGGGGCGGCCGCAACGGCATACGACGGGTGTCGATGCTCCCCGGGCTGCTCGATCCGCTCGCCGAGAACGGCGGCGAGAGCAAGGCGCGGCTCGCGCTGGTGCAGGTGGGGTTCGACCTGGAGTCCCAGGTGTGGGTCGAGACGTCGATCGGGTGGTTCAGGCCCGACTGGCGGGTGCGCGGCACCGCCACGCTGATCGAGCTGGACGGCGTGGCGAAGTACCTCGACGAGCAGGGCCGGCTGGTGACCTCCCGAGTCCGGGGGGACCGGACCAGGGATCGCGCCCTGGAGTCGACCGGTCATCGGGTCGTGCACCTGTCGATGGACGACATCGCCGCCCGGGACACGCTGCGGCCCTTGGTGGTCCAGCACGCGGGAGATGCCTTGCAAAAGCCAACCCCGCCGGCGTTGTCGGCGCGGACGCGCCCGAACGGACAAGGGTGGGGCGCGACCGGATGAACGAAGCCCGATCGACCGGCCTTGGTCACACCCGCCTGGGGAACGAAGGCCGGTCGATGCCTCTACCCGCGGTAGGTCAGCGGGTGGGGTGCCAGTTGACGGCGTTGGCGCCCACCGCGACCACGACGGCGAGCGCGAGATACATCAGCACGTCCAGACCACGGGACCGTATGACGAGCCCGCCGGCCGCCGCGTCGGACACCACCAGGCGCAGCACGGCCGCCGCAGCGAGCGCCCCCGCCAGCAAGTTGCCGCCCAGCCGCGGCGACACCACCGCCACCACGGCGAGCGCCAGCACGCAGCCGACGCCGAGCACCCACCACAGCGCGAGGCGCCCCGGCCCCACGGACGTCACGCGGAAGCAGCCCGCTCGGCGGACTCGACGACGTTGCTGAGCAGCAGCGCGCGGGTCATGGGGCCGACGCCGCCAGGGTTGGGCGTCATCCAGCCCGCGACCTCCATCACGTCGGGGTGGATGTCGCCGGCGACCCGGGACTTCCCGTCCTCGCCGGCGATGCGGGACACCCCGACGTCGAAGACGGCGGCCCCGGGCTTGACCATGTCGGGCGTCAGGATGTTGTGGACCCCGGCCGCCGCCACGACGATGTCCGCGCGGCGGGTGTGGGCGGCCAGGTCACGAGTCCCGGTGTGGCACAACGTGACCGTGGCGTTCTCGGAGCGTCGGGTGAGGATCAGGCCGAGCGGGCGACCCACCGTGATGCCGCGGCCGATGACGACGACCTCGGCGCCCTTGAGCGGGATGTCGTAGCGCCGGCAGAGCTCGACCACGCCCATCGGCGTGCAGGGCAGGGGCGCGGGGATGCCGAGCACGAGGTTGCCGAGGTTGACGGGGTTGAGGCCGTCGACGTCCTTGGACGGGTCGACGCGCGCCAGGATCGCGCTGTCGTCGAGGCCGGTGGGCTGCTGCACGAGGAAACCGGTGCAGTCGGGGTCGGCGTTGAGCTCGTCGACGACCGCCTCCACCTCGGCCTGGGTGGCCGTGGCGGGCAGGTGCCGCTGGATCGAGGCGACACCGATCTCGGCACAGTCCTTGTGCTTGGCGCCGACGTACCACGTGCTGGCGGGGTCGTCCCCGACGAGCACCGTGCCGAGTCCCGGGGTGATGCCGCGCTCCCGCAGCGCGCGGACGCGCTCGGCGAGCTCGGTCTTGATCGTCGCGAGGGTGGCCTTGCCATCGAGGATCGTCGCAGTCACGTCGTTCATCTTGCCACCCGGTTCGCGCGCTGCGCGGCCACCCCGGCCCCGACGGCCGCGCCGAGCGTGATCACGACGCCCGCCAGCAGCTGCGGCCCGACGTGGGAGCGGGCGGCGGGGTCCAGCAGGTCGACCAGCACCGCCGACACGAGCTGACCGGTGAGCGTCATGAGGGTGGCCACGAGCACCCCCAGGTGGTGCACGACGACGGCGCCGATGGCGACATACACGATCCCGATCAGTCCCCCGACGTAGGCCCACCACGGCAGGTCCCAGGTGGCCGGTGCCCGCAGACCGCCGCGCGCCAGGAGCAGGCCGGCCCACCCGAGCAGCAGCCCGAGCCCCCAGGTGAAGTTGATGGTCGAGGTGACCACGACGTCGCCGCTGACGCGGTTGACGCGCCCGTTGAGCGCCTGCTGGAGGGCGATCGCGGCACCGGCGAGCACGGTGAGGGCGACAGGCAGCAGAGGTATGCCGTCCGCCCCGCCGCTCCCGGACCGGGCCGAGGCGGCGACGCCGACCCCCACGAAGGTCGTCAGGCCGGCCAGGACCCGGCCCAGGGTCACCGGCACGTGGCCGGCCGGCCCGATGCCGAGGCGGTCGACGAGCAGGGCGTTGGTCGTCTGCCCGCCGACGATGGCGATGGTGAACAGCGCGACGCCGAGGACGGGCACGGCGTTGGTCTGGACGGCGACGAAGAAGCCGCCGCTCAGGCCCCCCAGGGTCTGCCACCACGGCAGGCGGCCCGAGCGGACCGCGCCGACGACCTCGCGCAGCGCCCGCCGCGGCCCGGGCAGGACCACGAGCGCGGCCAGCAGGACGACCCACCCGGAACCGAAGCTCCACAGCGACGCGTCCACCGGGCTGGCGAAGGCGTGCGCCAGGGTCCCGTTGGCGCGGGACTGCAGCGAGGACAGCGCGCCCGCGAGGAGGGCGGCCGCCGCCGACAGGACGACGACGGGCCGGCCCTCCTCGTGGTGGCCGTCGGGGTCGCCGGGGCTGCCGGGAGCTCCGGCGACCTCGCGTCCGCCCTCGCGGGGGTCAGTGGGCAAAGTGGCGCGTGCCCGTGAAGTACAACGACACCCCCGCCTGCTGGCAGGCCTGGATCGTCTCGGCGTCGCGCATCGACCCGCCCGGGGCCACGATGGCGCGGACGCCGGCGTCGATGAGGAGCTGCGGGCCGTCGGCGAACGGGAAGAACGCGTCCGACGCCGCCACCGCACCACGGGCCCGCTCCTCCCCCGCCCGCTGGACGGCGAGGCGGCAGGAGTCGACGCGGTTGACCTGGCCCATGCCGATGCCGACGGAGGCGCCGTCGCGGGCGAGCAGGATCGCGTTGGACTTGGTGGCGCGGACGGCCTTCCAGGCGAAGTCGAGGTCCACGAGCGTGCGGTCGTCGACGGAGTCGCCGGCGACGAGCGTCCAGTGCAGGGGCGCGTCGCCGTGGCCCGCCGTCTCCTTGTCGTCCTCGGTCGGCTCGATCACCGCGTCGATCCGGTCGACCTCCTGCACCAGCAGGCCACCCGAGACGGGGCGCAGCTCGAGGGCAGAGGCACCGGAGCGGACGTCGGCGGGCAGGCGCAGCAGCCGGATGTTCTTCTTGGCCGTGAGGATCGCCAGCGCCTCGGGCTCGAAGTCGGGAGCCGCCACGACCTCGGTGAAGATGTCCTTGACCGTCTCGGCCATCGCGGCCGTGACCGGGCGGTTGGTGGCGATGACGCCGCCGAAGGCCGACAGCGGGTCGCACTCGTGGGCGCGCCGGTGCACGGCATCGATCGGCTCGTCGGGGGCGCCGGCCGCGATGCCGCACGGGTTGGCGTGCTTGATGATCGCGACGGTCGGGCGGTGGCCGTGGTCGTGCGCGGCCCGCACGGCGGCGTCGGTGTCGACGTAGTTGTTGTAGGACATCTCCTTGCCGTGCAGCTGCTCGGCGGAGGCCACGCCCGGGCCCTCGCCTCGATACAGGGCGGCGCGCTGGTGGGGGTTCTCGCCATACCGCAGGTCGGAGACCTTGGACCAGGTCGCCCCCGCGAACTCGGGGAAGGTCTGGGCGTCGCCGACGTAGGACGAGACCATCCACGAGGCGACGGCCACGTCGTAGGCCGCGGTGTGCGCGAACGCCTTGGCGGCCAAGGACTTCCGCTCGTCGAGGGTGAACCCGCCGGCGCCGACCGCGGCCAGGACCGACGCGTAGTCGTCCGGCGAGGTGATCACGCCAACGCTCGGGTGGTTCTTGGCGGCGGCGCGGACCATGGAGGGGCCACCGATGTCGATCTGCTCGATGCACTCGTCGGGGCTGGCGCCGGACGCGACCGTCGCGGTGAAGGGGTAGAGGTTGACGACGACCAGCTCGAACGCCGCGACCTCGAGCTCCTCGAGCTGGCGCAGGTGGTCGGGCTTGCGGGTGTCGGCGAGGATCCCGGCGTGGACGCGCGGGTGCAGCGTCTTGACCCGCCCCTCGAGGCACTCGGGGAAGCCGGTCAGCTCCTCGACGCGGGTCACGGGCAGGCCGAGTCCGTCGATGAGGGCGGCCGAGCCGCCGGTGGAGACGAGCTCGACGCCGGCGTCGTGCAGGCCGCGGACGAGGTCCTCGAGGCCGGTCTTGTCGTAGACCGAGACGAGGGCGCGCCGGATCGGTCGCCGCCCCTGCTCGGTCGTCGCGGACGCAGCGGTGCGGTCGTTGGCAGTCATCAGGTCACTCCTGCGAGCGGTTGCGGTTGGATCGGTGCGGGCACCCAGGCGGGCGATGCCCACGATCGTCACTCCCCGGTGGTGGTCCACCTGCGCCAGTCGTGTGCCTCCAACCCTACCGGGGGCGAAGGCATCGACCGGCCGTCGTCCGCCAGGCCGATGATCCCGCCGGGGGCGGGTCGTGAGCCGGTATGCCGCAGCGCTCGCCCTCTCAGCGGCCGAGGCGCACGCGGCGGCCGTCGAGGTGGTGGCCGTGGCGCGCCATACGGCCCACGACGTCGACGAGCATCTCGCGCTCCTGGACCTTGATCCGCTCGTGGAGGGACACCTCGGTGTCGTCGTCCTCGACGACGACCGCCCGCTGGGTGATGATCGGCCCGGTGTCGACGCCGGCGTCGACGACGTGGCAGGTCGTCCCGGTCACCGCCACGCCGTGGGCGAGGGCATCACGGACGCCGTGCGCGCCGGGGAAGCTCGGCAGCAGCGCGGGATGGGTGTTGATCACGGTCGGACCGGCCAGCACCTGCGGCCCGAGGATCCGCATGAAGCCGGCGCTGACCACGAGCTGCGGTGCGTGACGAGCGATCTCGGCGGCGAGGGCGGCGTCCCAGGCAGCCCGGTCAGGGTGCTCGGCGGGGCGGACGACGAAGGTCGGGATCCCCGCGCGCTCGGC
This sequence comes from Arsenicicoccus bolidensis DSM 15745, assembly GCF_000426385.1. GTDB lineage: Bacteria > Actinomycetota > Actinomycetes > Actinomycetales > Dermatophilaceae > Arsenicicoccus > Arsenicicoccus bolidensis. The sequence goes on along the minus strand of NZ_AUFG01000026.1, from coordinate 4,773 downwards.
CCGCTCCTGCCCCAGCGTGCCGCCGCGATCGACCCCCACCGCAGCGATCCGCACGCCATAGCCAGGGTCGGCGCTCGCGTCGATCAGCGCCTGGAGCAGGGTGCCGGAGCCCGACACGAGGACGACGATCGGCACGGGCTGGGGCGAGTCGCTCACAGCCAGCACCCTAGTGGCATGGGGGATGATGGGGCGCGTGCCTGCCGACCGAGCCCCCAGACCGCGCCCGTCCGACGACGAGCGGCCCCCGGACGACGCCGGGCGAGGCCCCGGGGCCGGTGACGGGCGAGGCCCTGCGGACGGCGGACGGCGCCCGGCACCACCACCCGGGGCGACCGACGGCATGCGGGCGGCGCTGGCGATCGTGGTCACGGTGCCGCTGCTGTCGCTGCACCACCCCTGGTCGTTGCTGGCGGTGGCGACGAGCCTGGCCGCGATGTGGTTCGCGGGGCGGGCGGTCGCGCTGCAGCTGCGGGCCAAGCGCTATGGCTGGGCGTCGTGGCAGCTCGTGGGGGTCACGCTGGGCGGCTATCTGCTGTTCACGGCAGCCCTGCAGTCGATCTATCCGACGCAGATGACGACCTGGTCGACGTGCACCGCCGGCGCCAACACTCGCGTGGCGCAGGCGCAGTGCGACGCCCGTCTCGACGAGTCGGTGCCGTCCTGGCTGTCGGGCGCGCTCGGCCTCTGACCGGCTCGGCCTCTGACCGGCTCCGCGTCCAACCCGGGTCGATGTGCCTACCTCAGGTAGGTCAGTGGTGGTAGCGGCGCCAGGTCAGCAGGAGCGCCAGGAGCGCCCCCACCGCGAGCTCGCCGGCCAGCGCCAGCGTCGCCCACCACGCGTGCGGCCCCACCGACACCAGCGCCCGCGAGCCCAACGAGCCGCTCGACAGCAGCATCACGACCAGCGACCCGAGGACCATGACCAGCCAGGCCGAGGCGGCGGCCAGCGCCTTGGCGCCCAACGTCGACAGGGTCGCCAGCCGACCGATCGCCCGGTGCGCGACCACGGCCCCCACGATCACCGGCAGCAGCCCCGCGAGCCGCGCCCACCACGGCAGCGCCCCGTTGTCCGGCAGCGAGCCGAGGAACGGAACCATGGGCAGCAGGCCCGACTGGGCCTGCGACCAGGTGTAGGTCGAGCCCAGCCCCAGCGAGAACCCCGGCCCCGCCAGCCACGACAGGCCCCAGGCCGCCGCGTCGGGCAGCCAGGCCAGCTGGACCACGGCGAGCAGGACGTTGCCCACCGCGCCGGCGTCCAGCGACGACGTCAGGTCGCGCACGCGCCCCAGGTGCGTCACGAACCCCAGGACCACGGGCACCAGACCGGCCAGCAGCAGCAGACCTACGCCGCGCAGCCCCTCCCCCAGGGCGCGGCGCACCGCCACGGGGACGAGCCCGACGACCTGGTCGTGCCACCCGGGAGCGGCGGCCGGCCGGGCCCACGCGTGCCGCAGCCCGACCAGCACGCCGAGCAGCGGCACGACGACGTCGCCCAGCACCGTGGACGGCCAGGACGGCCGGATCGCGAGGCTCGACGCGTGCAGGGCCACGAGAAGCCCCAGGACGGCATACGAGCCGATGAAGGCCCCGACGAGCCGGGCCACCCCGGAGCGCATCCCGCCCAGCCAGCCGAGCCGCGGCGAGCGGTCGTCCTCGACGGGCCCGGCGAGGGTGCGCGCCGCGACCGCGGCCGACGCGACGGCCAGCGCCGTCAGCAGCAGCGGGGTCAGCGACAGCACGACCCCGGCCTGGCGCACCGAGCCGCCGTGCGCCGCGACCCAGGCCAGCGACCCCACGCCCAGCGCGGCGGGCCACCCCCCGGTGGCACCCGCCGACCCGGCCCAGGCGACGACGGAGAGGAGCACGAGCGGCAGCCAGCTCGTCACGACGGCGACGGCGGCCGCGCGCACGGCCCGGGTGGCAGGGACGGCGGCGGGGCGGAGGCGGGGCGAGTCAGTCATGGGTGCCCTCATCGTCTCCCACCGGGGCCCCGCGGCCCGACCCGGCTCGCCGGTCCGGCGGCCACCGGAGCCACCTGGCCCGCCCCGGCGGAGGCTGTCGTATGCCGAGAGCCGGCCACCCCGAGGAGGGGTGACCGGCTCTCGCCGTGACCGGTGAGGGTCAGAGGGACTTCATGATCTCGCGCATGAGCTCGGCGGTCTCGGACGGCGTCTTGCCGACCTTGACGCCGGCGGCCTCGAGGGCCTCCTTCTTGGCGGCGGCAGTGCCCGCGCCACCCGAGACGATGGCGCCGGCGTGGCCCATGGTCTTGCCCTCGGGGGCGGTGAAGCCCGCGACGTAGCCGACGACCGGCTTGGTGACGTTGTCCTGGATGAACTTCGCCGCGCGCTCCTCGGCGTCGCCACCGATCTCGCCGATCATGACGATCGCCTTGGTCTCCGGGTCCTTCTCGAAGGCCTCGAGGCAGTCGATGTGCGTGGTGCCGATGACCGGGTCGCCACCGATGCCGACGGCGGTGGTGAAGCCGAAGTCACGCAGCTCGTACATCATCTGGTAGGTCAAGGTCCCCGACTTGGAGACCAGACCGATCTGGCCGGCGCCCGCGATGTCGGCGGGGATGATGCCGGCGTTGGACTGCCCGGGGCTGATGATGCCGGGGCAGTTGGGGCCGATGATGCGGGTCGTGCCCTTGGCCGCGGCGTAGTTGTAGAACTCGGCCGAGTCCTTGACCGCGATGCCCTCGGTGATGACGACGAGCAGCGGCATCCCCGCGTCGACGGCCTCGACGACCGCGGACCTGGTGAAGGCCGGCGGCACGAACACGACCGAGACGTTGGCGCCGGTCGCGTCCATGGCCTCCTTGACGGAGCCGAAGACGGGGACCTGCTTGCCCTCGGGGAAGTCGACCGTCTGGCCGGCCTTCTTGGGGTTGACGCCACCGACGATGTCGGTGCCGGAGGCGAGCATGCGCGTGGTGTGCTTCATGCCCTCGGAGCCGGTCATGCCCTGGACGATGACCTTGGAGTCGGCGTTGAGGAAGATAGCCATTGGTTGTGTAGTCCTGTCTCTCTCGCTCGAACGCTTACTTGGCGGCCAGCTCGGCGGCCTTGCGGGCAGCGCCGTCCATGGTCTCCTCGACGGTGACCAGCGGGTGGTTGTAGTCCTCGAGGATGCGGCGACCCTCGACGACGTTGTTGCCGTCCAGACGGACGACGAGCGGCTTGGTGGCCTGGTCGCCCAGCGACTTGAGGGCGCCGACGATGCCGTTGGCCACGGCGTCGCACGCCGTGATCCCGCCGAAGACGTTGACGAACACGGCCTTGACCTGCTCGTCGCCGAGGATGACGTCCAGGCCGTTGGCCATGACCTCGGCCGAGGCGCCGCCACCGATGTCGAGGAAGTTGGCGGGCTTGCTGGCCCCGCCCGTGTGGTCCTCGCCGGCGTAGGCGACGACGTCCAGGGTGCTCATCACGAGGCCTGCGCCGTTGCCGATGATGCCGACGTTGCCGTCGAGCTTGACGTAGTTGAGGTGCATCGCCTTGGCCTTGGCCTCCAGCGGGTCCGCGGCCTTCTCGTCGACCAGGGCTGCGTGGTCGGCCTGGCGGAAGGACGCGTTGTCGTCGAGGGTGACCTTGCCGTCCAGGGCGATGATGTCGCCGTCCTCGGTCTTGACGAGGGGATTGACCTCGACCAGGGTGGCGTCCTCCTCGCGGTAGACGTCCCACAGCTTCTGCAGCACCGGCACGATCTTGGCGCCGGTCTCCGCGTCGAAGCCGGCGGCCTGGACGATCTCGGTGGCCTTGGCCTCGTCGATGCCGACCTGCGGGTCGACGGCGATGCGGGCGAGGGCCTCGGGGCGCTCGACGGCGAGCTGCTCGATCTCCATCCCGCCCTCCTTGCTGCACATCGCCAGGTAGTTGCGGTTGGCGCGGTCCAGGAGCAGCGAGAAGTAGTACTCCTCGGCGATCTTGGCGCCCTGCGCGATCATCACGGTGTGGACGGTGTGGCCCTTGATGTCCATGCCGAGGATCTGCTGGGCGTACTGCTCGGCCTCGTCGGCGGACTTGGCGACCTTGACGCCACCCGCCTTGCCGCGACCTCCGGTCTTGACCTGGGCCTTGACGACGGTGACCCCGCCGCTCCTGGTCCCGATCTCGTCTGCGGCGGCCCGAGCCTGCTCGGGGGTCTCGGCGGTCTGGCCCGCCAGGACCGGCACGCCGTGCTTCTCGAACATGTCGCGTGCCTGGTACTCGAAAAGATCCACGCTCATCCGTCCTTGGGTTAGGTGGTGGAGTGTCTTCGCGAGGATAACGCGGTTCCGACGCACCGGCCCACGCCAACCGTCCCCCTGCGACCGATGCCACACCGAGGGCGCGCCCGCGCGGGTCGGGCGAGCCGGTCGGTCCACCCGGTCGGTCCCGGGACCGGGGTCGGTCGGGTGATCCGGTGGGGTGGCCCTTTGGCGCGGTGCCGGTCGACGAGGCCGTATGCCGGGAAGGGGGTCCCGGCATACGGCCTCGTGCGTGACTCTTGTGGTGCTGTCTGGTGCTGGGGTTACTGGACGGTGATGTCGTCGAAGACGAAGCTGGACTGGGCGGAGGAGTCTTCGGTGGCGGTGATCTTGAGGGTGACGCTGCGTCCGGCGTAGCTGGACAGGTCGATGGTCTTCTGGACGTAGCCGTTGGTCTTGGTCAGGTTGGAGTAGGACGCCACGGCGGAGCCGTTGATGGTGACGGTGGCCTTGTCGTAGGCGGTGTAGCCGGAGGTCTCGGCGCTGTCGACGGCGACCCAGTAGGTGAGCTTGCCGCCGGC
>NZ_AUFG01000025.1 GCF_000426385.1 Arsenicicoccus bolidensis DSM 15745 | reverse complement strand
CGGCCGCCTCTACGGCTCGGTCCACACCGCGCAGATCGTCGAGGCGATCGTCTCCGCCGGTGGCCCCAAGGTCGACCGTCGCAAGCTCGAGGTCAAGGGCGCGATCCGCACCCTCGGCGCCTACGAGGCGACCGTGCGTCTGCACGCGGACGTCACGGCCAACGTCAAGCTGGACGTCGTCGCCGCCAAGTGACCTACTGGGGGTAGAGGCATCGACCGGCCTTCGTTCGCCAGGCTGATGCCTTTACCGGGGGTAGAGGCATCGACCGGCCTTCGTTCGCCAGGCTGATGCCTTTACCGGGGGTAGAGGCATCGACCGGCCTTCGTTCGCCAGGCTGATGTGACCAACCCAGGCTGATTCACCAGCCGTATGCCGAGAGGCCCGGCGCCACCCCGATCGGGGTCATGGCGCCGGGCCTCTCGTTGTCCCCGCTCGCACCCATCTTGCCGACTGGTCAGTGAGGGACGTCCCCGGTCGTCGGGAAGTGACCAGTCGGCGGTGGTCGGGAAGTGACCAGTCGGCGGGCGTCGCCGCGTCGTCAGGGGTTGCGGAGGGTGTTGTCCACGACGTACTGGTCGCCCCGGTACGCGTGGTCGCCGTACTCGATCGGGGTGCCGTCGGCGGCGTAGGACTGCCACAGCACCGTCAGCACGGCGTCGGCGCGCGTGAGCTGCAGCTGGCGTCGTTCGGTGAGGGTGGCCATGCGGGCCCCGAGGCGCTGGCGAGCCACGTCCGCGACCACGCCCCGGCGGCCCAGCAGCTCGTAGAGCCCGTGCTCGCTCAGTTCGGCCGCCGTCAGCGTCGCGAACTGCGGCGGCAGCCACGACCGCAGCACCACGAGGGGGCGGCCGTCGGACCAGCGCACCCGCTCGAGATAGACGAGCGGCACGCGTGGCTCGAGCCCCAGCGCCGTGGCGGCGACCTTGTTGCGGCGGGCGGGCACGAGGCGGACCACCTGCGTCTGGGGGCGGCGGCCCGTGCGGTCCAGCTCGTCATACAAGGGGGTGAGGTCGTCGCGCTGGTGCACGACCGGGGAGGCGACGCGGGTGCCGATGCCGCGGTGGCGCACGAGCAGGCCGTCGGCGACGAGCTGGGCGATGGCCTTGCGGACGGTCGGCCGAGAGACCTGGAGGCGGGCGGCGAGGGACAGCTCGTTCTCGAAGGAGTCGCCGGGCTGCAGGACGCCGTCGTCGATCGCCGCGCGCAGCTGGGCCGCGAGCTGGTCGTAGAGCGGGGTCGAGGCCGCCCGGTCCAGCGTGACGGGCAGCGGCGTGGGCACCCGTGCACAGTATCCGATCTCGCCGCGACGCCGGGTCCGATCCTCACCCAGACGCGATGGCGTAAATGTAAGGACAATAGGTTGACATGGGGTCACGACGCCGTTTGAATGGCAGTACCCCGCGACCGACCGCGACCCACCCGCACGCCGACGTGCACTGGAGGCATCTGATGAGCACCAACCTGAACTCGATGGTGGAGGCCAACCCGACCACCGTGCTGTGGAACGACTCCGCCGATCCCGTCGAGCTCAAGCAGTCGATCGAGTACGGCGCGGTCGGTGCCACGTGCAACCCCGTCATCGCCGTCACCTGCATCAAGGCGGACCTGCCCCGCTGGAGCGCCCGCATCAAGGAGCTCGACACCGAGATGCCCGAGGCCACCGAGTCCGAGATCGGGTGGAAGGTGGTCGAGGAGCTGTCGATCGACGCCGCGAGGCTGCTGGAGCCGGCGTTCGCGAAGTATGCCGGCCGCAACGGCCGCCTCTCGATGCAGACCGACCCGCGCCTCGCCCGCAGCGCCGCCAAGCTCGCCGACCAGGCGGAGTACTTCAACGGGCTGGCCGACAACATCATCGTCAAGATCCCCGCCACGCGTCGCGGCATCGAGGCGATCGAGGAGGCGACCTACCGCGGGGTCAACATCAACGTGACGGTGTCCTTCACGGTGCCGCAGGCCGTCGCCGCCGGGGAGGCCATCGAGCGCGGGCTGAAGCGCCGCGAGGCGGAGGGCAGGAGCATCGAGGGGATGGGCCCCGTCGTCACGATCATGTGCGGCCGCCTCGACGACTGGCTCAAGGAGTGCGTCGAGGCCGACGGCATCGACATCGACCCCGAGCACCTCGAGTGGGCGGGCGTCGCGGCGTTCAAGAAGGCCTACGGCATCTTCCAGGAGCGCGGCCTGCGAGCCCGCCTGCTGTCCGCGGCCTTCCGCAACACCAAGCAGCTGTCGGAGTTCGTCGGTGGGGACGTCGTGATCTCCCCACCGTTCAAGTGGCAGAAGCAGATCGTCGACGGCGGCGAGGAGCTGCCCGAGCGCATGAGCGCCCCCGTCGACCAGGCGATCGTCGACGAGCTCTATGCCAAGATCCCGGAGTTTCGCCGGGCCTACGACGTCGACGGCATGACGCCCGACGAGTTCGACACCTTCGGCGCCACCCGCAAGACGCTGCGCCAGTTCCTCGCCGCCGACGAGGAGCTCGACCAGGTCGTGCGTGACATCCTCGTCCCGGCACCCTGACGCGACCAGACCGAGGAGGACGTCGATGACCTCGACCTACCCGTATGCCGGAGCACCCACCGTGCGGCTGACCGTGGCCCAGGCGGTGGTGCGCTTCCTGGCCAACCAGTGGTCCGAGCGTGACGGCCAGGAGCAGCGGTTGATCGCCGGCTGCTTCGGCATCTTCGGCCACGGCAACGTGGCGGGGGTGGGCCAGGCGCTGCTGCAGGACGACGTGGCCGCGACCGCCGAGAGCGAGCGCGCGGGCTCCGAGTCCGCGCAGGCGACCCAGCACCTGCCGTACTACCTGGCCCGCAACGAGCAGGGTGCCGTCCACGCGGCCACGGCATACGCCAAGACCAAGGACCGGCTGCAGACGCTCGCGGTCACGACCTCCATCGGCCCCGGCGCGACCAACATGGTCACCGGCGCGGCCCTGGCCACGACCAACCGGCTGCCCGTGCTGCTGCTGCCGTCCGACCAGTTCGCGACCCGCTATCCGGACCCGGTGCTGCAGCAGCTCGAGGACCCGCGCAGCCTGGACGTGTCGGTCAACGACGCGTTCAAGCCGGTCAGCCGCTTCTGGGATCGCATCAACCGGCCCGAGCAGCTCATCCCGAGCCTGCTCGCCGCCATGCGCGTGCTCACCGACCCCGCCGAGACGGGCGCGGTGACGATCTGCCTGCCGCAGGACGTCCAGGCCGAGGCCTTCGAGTGGCCGGTCGAGCTCTTCGCCAAGCGCGTGTGGCACGTCGCGCGTCCCGTGCCCGAGCCCGCCGCCCTGCAGCGCGCGGTCGAGGCCATCAAGGCGTCGAAGCGCCCGCTGCTGGTGGCCGGCGGTGGCGCGATCTACAGCGGGGCGAGCGAGGTGCTGCGGGCGTTCGCCACCGCGACCGGCATCCCCGTCGCCGACACGCAGGCCGGCAAGGGCGCCATCAACTGGGACCACCCGCTGTCCGTCGGCGGCGTTGGTTCCACGGGAAACAGTGCCGCCAACACCCTCGCCCGCGAGGCCGACCTGGTGATCGGGGTGGGGACGCGCTACAGCGACTTCACGACGGCGTCGCACACCGTGTTCGCCGCGGACGACGTGCGATTCATCAACGTCAACGTCATGGCCTTCGACGCCGCCAAGCACAGCGCGACGATGGTGGTGGCGGACGCGCGCGAGACGCTGACCGCGCTCCAGGGAGCCCTCGAGGGCTGGACCACCGATCCGGCATACCTGCAGCGCGCCGCCGACCTGTGGGCCGAGTGGGACCAGGTCATCGACGAGTGCTACCACCGCGACCACCAGCCGCTACCGGCGCAGACCGAGGTGTTCGGCGCGCTCAACGAGCTCATGGGCGAGCGCGACGTCGTGATCAACGCGGCCGGCTCGATGCCCGGTGACCTGCAGGCCCTGTGGCGGGCGAAGACCCCCGAGCAGTACCACTTGGAGTACGCCTACTCCTGCATGGGCTACGAGATCCCGGCGGCCATGGGCGTGCGGCTCGCGCTCGACAGCGACGGCCACGAGGACCGGCAGGTGGTGGCGATCGTCGGCGACGGGACCTACCAGATGATGCCGATGGAGCTCGCGACCATCGTCTCGGAGGGGCTCAAGGTCATCGTCGTGCTCCTGCAGAACCACGGCTTCGCGTCGATCGGTGCGCTCTCGGAGTCGCGCGGGTCGCAGCGCTTCGGCACGAAGTACCGCATGCGCAACCGCGACTCCGGGCGCCTCGACGGCGAGAAGGTGCCCTTCGACCTCGCCGCCAACGCCGCCTCCTGGGGCGCGGACGTGCTGCGCTGCAACGGGATCGAGCAGTTCCGGGCCAGCTACGCCACGGCCGCCGCGGCGGACGGGCCGGTCGTGCTCTACATCGAGACCAACCTCTACGGCCCCAACCCGCCCGGGCACGCCTGGTGGGACGTGCCGGTCTCGGAGGTGTCCGAGCTGGAGTCCACGCAGCAGGCCTACGCCGAGTACGCCGAGGAGAAGAAGGCCCAGCGCCACCACCTCTGACCGGAGCAGGACGTCGTATGCCGGAGCTCAGCCTCCTCGCGTGGTCGCTGCTGGCGGCCGGTGCCCTCGTCGTCGGCTTCTCCAAGACGGCGATCGGCGGCGCCGCGATGGTGGCGGTCGGGCTGTTCGCGCTCGCGCTGCCGGCGAAGGAGTCGACCGGGACGCTCCTGCTGCTCCTGCTCGTCGGTGACCTGGTGGCCACGCGGGCCTACCGGCACACGGTCGATCGGGCGCTGCTGCTGCGTCTCGTCCTGCCGGTGCTGCTCGGTGTGGGGCTCGGCGTCGCCTTCCTGGCGCTCGTGGACGACCTGGTCCTGCGGCGCACGATCGGGGTGATCCTGCTGGTGCTGCTGGGAATTCAGCTGTGGACGACGCGACGACCCGTGTCGGGCAAGGGTTCTCGTGCTGCCGGTCGCGCGTATGGCGCCCTCGCCGGCTTCACGACGATGGTGGCCAACGCCGGCGGGCCCGCCATGAATCTCTATCTCCTGCGCGAGAACTACGAGAAGTGGACGTTCCTCGGCACCACCGCGTGGTTCTTCCTCGCGGTCAACCTCGTCAAGCTGCCGTTCATGGTGGGGCTGGGGCTGGTGACCGGGCGGGGCCTCGTCCTGCTGCCGCTGCTCGCGCCCGTGGTGCTGCTGGGCGCCTGGGCCGGGCGCCGGGTCGTGGCGCGCATCGACCAGGTGTGGTTCGCGCGGATCGTGACCGCGTTCGTGGCCGTCAGCGCGGTGCAGCTCGCCCTGCTCTGACGGCGGTCGCCGCGCCCTGCCCGTCGTCGAGGGGTCACGAACTCGCGCGACACGCCGTGCAGCGCGACATACGCGTCCCCTCGTCGGCGCCGCACGGGCGGCGGGCACCCCACCCCACGATCGTGAGGGTTTGGTCCAAGAATGTTGGAGAAAACACTCACGATCCTGGTGGGACGGGTGGGGCGAGCTCAGGCGCGGGCGGCGGCCTCGAGGAGGGTGGAGGCCGCCATACGCAGGCCGTCCATCGTCGACATGGCGGCGTCCTCGTGCTCGATGTTGATCACCATGTCCTCGTCCACCTCCTTGAGCGCGCGCAGCACCTCGACCCAGTAGTCCACGTCGTGACCGACGCCGACCGCCACGAACCGCCACGCGGGGTCCTGCGGCCAGGAGGCGCACCAGTGGTGGTAGCCGACGGGCACCTTGCCCTCCGCCTCGGGCGGGACGACGCCGAAGTCGACGTCGAGCACGCCCTTGGTCTTGACGCCGTCGAACAGCGCGACGTCCTTGGCGGCGGCGAAGAAGATGCGGTCGCCGAGCGTGCGGACCACCGTGGGGACGTCCATCTGCTGCCACATCAGGTGCGAGGTGTCCATCTCCACACCGACGTTCGTGGCGCCGGTCTCGTCCAGCAGCCGCTGGTAGGTCGTGGTGTTGAAGACCAGGTTGCGCGGGTGCAGCTCGAGGGCGACGCGCACGTCGTGGTCGCGGGCGAGCTGGTCGATCTCCTTCCAGAACTCCACGGCGATCGGCCACTGGTGGGCGAGGATCTGCTGGTCCTGGCCGTGCCAGGCGTTGACGACCCAGGTGGGGAGCGTCGCGCCGGGCTCCGCGCCGGGCAGGCCGGACATCGTGATCACGTGCTTGACGCCCAGCGCCGCGGCCAGCTCGATCGACCGGCGCACGTCCGACGCGTGCTTGGGGCCGTCGGACGCGTTGGGGGACAACGGGTTCCCGTTGCAGTTGAGGGCGGTGAGCTCCATGCCCTTGTCGGCATACACCCCGAGGTAGTCCTCGCGGGCCGAGGCCGAGGCGAGCAGCCCGTCGACGTGGATGTGCGGGGCGGGGATGAAGCCGCCGGAGTTGACCTCGACCGACGTCAGTCCGAGACCGCGCAGCGTGTCGAGCATCTCGGGGAGGGACTGGTCGGCCAGGCAGGCGGTGTAGGCGCCGAACTTCATGGTCAGAGCTCGCTTTCGGGGGCGGGGACGGCGACGGAGGCGCCGCCGGACTGGTGGGACCGCACGACGGCGTCGACGACGAGCATCGTGCGGTAGGCGTCGGTGAACGACGCGTTGGGCGGCGTGCCGTGGTCCAGGCCCGCCACCTGGTCGAGGAAGGCCCGGCACTCATAGGCGAACATCTCGGCGTTGCCGCCCCCGTTGCCGGCGGCCTGCATCGGGTAGCCGCCGTTGAAGTAGGGCAGGTGGGGGCCGGCGATGATGCGGCGCTCGCCGCGGGTGGTGGCGTCGGGCTGCTCGTCGTCGTAGGTGTACTCGGCGGGGCGGTGCCAGTCGACCGCCGCGCGCCCCTGCAGGCCGTAGACCTCGAGCCGCAGGCCGTTGGGCATCCCGAACGCCGTGCGCGAGCAGGCGAGCGTCGCGGCCACGCCGTTCGCGAAGCGCGCCGTGAACGTCGCGGTGTCCTCGTTGGTGACCTCGCCCGTCTCGTCCGAGACCGGCGCGGCGCCGTGGCCGACGACGAAGCCGAGCGGCTTGGGGCGCTCGGTGACGAGGGTCGACAGGGTGCCGCCGGCGACGGACTCGATGGGCCCGCAGACGAATTCGGCGAGGTCGATCAGGTGGGCCCCGACGTCCGCGAGGGCCCCGCTGCCCAGCGGACCGGTGAAGCGCCAGGTCAGGGGACCGCTCGGGTCGCACGCGTAGTCGCAGTCGTAGCGACCCTCGACCAGCGACAGCGGCCCCAGGTCGTCGTCCGCGACGTGCTGGGCGACGCGGGCCATGGCGGGGTTGCGGCGATAGGTGAAGCCGACGCCGGTCACGACGCCCGCCTCGCGCGCGGCGCCCTGCTCGAGCTCGGCCATGGCGCGCCCGTCCTCGAGCGTGCCGGCCAGCGGCTTCTCGCAGAACACGTGCTTGCCGGCGCGCACCAGGGCCTCGGCGATCGGGCGGTGCAGGTCGTTGCCGACGACGATCGAGACGATGTCGATGTCGGGGTCGTCGACGATCTCCTGCCAGCTGCCCACGGCCTTGTCGTAGCCGTAGCGCCGCGCGCAGTCCTCGGCGAGCGGGAGGTTGGCGTCGGCGATGGCGGCGAGCCGCACCGGCGGCAACCCTTCGAGGTCGAACATCGTGGTGGCCATGCGCCAGCCGTTGGCGTGGCTGCGCCCGGCCATCCCTGCGCCGATGACGGCGACGGACAGGGGCTTCGTGCGGTCGGTCATGGTGATGCCTCTCTGCATCTGCGGCCGGTCGATTCACCGAACCGGAACGTTCCGGTAGAGTCAACGCTAGGCCCCCACCACAGGCCTGTCAACAGATTGTCAGGACATGATGAGGAGGGCTTGTGGCAGCCGGACGCGTGACCATCGTCGACGTCGCCCGCGAGGCGGGGATCTCCGTCTCCTCCGTCTCCGTGGCCCTGCGCGGGGAGCCGGGCGTGTCCGACGCGACCCGCAGCCTGGTCCTGGCGGCGGCGGATCGCCTTGGCTACCAGCCGGATCGGCGCGCCCGTGGGCTGCGCGAGCGGCGCAGCCGGGTGGTCGGGGTGACCTTCGGGCTGCACCAGACCTTTCACGCGGCCCTGGTCGAGAGCCTGTATGACGCCGCAGCCGGCCAGGACCTCGACCTCGTCCTCAGCGCGACGACGCCCGGTCGTGACGTCGCCGCCGCGGTCGACAGCCTCCGCCACGAGCGGTGCGACGCGGTGATCCTGGTCAGCCCCGACGTCGACGCGGCCACCCTGGCCGACCTCGGGTCCCGGCAGTCGACCGTCCTGGTCGGCTCCGACCTCACGGCGCCCGGGGTCGACACGGTGCGGGCGGACGACGACGCCGGTATGGCGCTGCTCGTGGGTCACCTGCTCGAGCGGGGTCACCGCACGATCAGCTTCGTCGACGGCGGGGACGCCGCGATGGGTGCGACGCGGTGCGAGGGCTATCGCCGGGCGATGCGCGCGCACGGGCTCGAGCGCGAGATCGACGTGCTGCCAGGGGATCCCAGCGAGGACTCCGGTGTGCGAGCGGCGACCACGCTGCTGGCACGCCACACACCCCCGTCGGCGGTGCTCGCCCACAACGACTTGATCGCGACCGGGCTGCTGCTGACGCTGCGGTCGGCCGGGGTGGCGGTGCCGGAGGGGCTGGCGGTGGCGGGCTACGACGACACGCGGTTGGGGGCGCTGTCGAGCATCGACGTCACCACGGTGTCGCAGGAGCCGGCACGCCTGGCCGAGGAGGCGCTGCGGCTGGCGCTGTCCCGCGCCGAGGGGCGGTCGGCCGGCGAGGCGTCGGTCGTCGTGCCCCCGCGGCTCGTCATACGGTCCACGACCTGATCAGCCACAAAGCCCCAGAGCCCCCAGAGCCCCCAGAGCCCCCAGAGCCCCGTCAATGTGAGTGTTTCCTCCAAGGTTCTTGGACCAAACACTCACGATCGTGGGGCTATCGGGGAGGGGAGATGCGGGGGCTGTCGGGGAGGTCAGCGGAAGACGGCGTCCAGCGCCGGGATCCGCTCGCGATAGCCCGTGAGCAGCAGGCGCGCCGTCACGACCGAGTCGACCAGCGGGTGCAGCGCAAAGGCCTGCAGCGCCAACGACTCCGAGCCCTCCTGCGCCGCCCGGATCGTCAGCGACTCCACCGCCTTGACCTGCTGCACGAGCCCCAGCGGGTGCCCCGTGAGGGGCACGGCCGAGAGCGGCTGCGGCCCGGACGAGTCCACGATGCAGGGCACCTCGACGACCGCGTCGGCCGGCAGCCCGGGCAGGGCGGTGCCGTTGCGCACGTTGAGCAGCATGGACGCGCGCTCGTTGCGGGCGATCGCGGCCATCAGCGCCAGCGCCACGCCCTCGTAGCCCCCGCCCGCCACGTCGGTGGCGTCACGCTCCTCGCCCTCCTCGCGCGCCTCGGCCATGTAGGTCTCGTCCCGCTCGCGGCGCGTCCGCACCCACAGCTCGTGCGCCTGCTCCGGCGAGTCCCCCACGGCGCGATAGAAGTCCGCCTGCGAGCGCAGGAGGTACTCGCCGCGCGTCTCGGCCGACCCACGGATCCCGGCGACCGCCTCGCGGGTGAAGTAGTAGTAGTAGAGGTACTCGTTGGGGATGGCGCCGATCGCCTGCAGCCACTCGGGGCCGAAGAGTCGCCCCTCCTCGGTCGACAGCAGCAGCTCGGGCTGGGCGAGCAAGGAGGGCAGCACATCTCGCCCGTCGTGCACCAGGGTCTGCAGCCAGCCACAGTGATTCAGCCCGGAGTAGCCGAATCGCGTTGCGTCGCCGGGCAGCCCGAGCGCGTGGGCAGCACGTCGCCCCAGCCCGAGCGGCGAGTCGCAGATGCCCATCACCCGGTCGCCGAGGACGGTCTGCATGGCCTGCGTGATCATGCCGGCGGGGTTGGTGAAGTTGATGAACCACGCGTCCGGCGCCAGCCGCGCCACCCGGGAGGCGATGTCGAGCGCCACCGGGAGCGTCCGCAGCCCGTAGGCGAGCCCGCCCGGCCCGGTGGTCTCCTGCCCGAGCACGCCGAGGTCCAGCGCCACCCGTTCGTCGCAGGTGCGTCCCTCGAGCCCGCCGACGCGGATCGCGGAGAACACGAAGTCCGTGCCCTCCAGCGCCTCGTCCAGCGAGGTGGTCGCGGTGACCGTCGGCGCGTCGGGACGACCCGCCGCCATCTGCCGCAGCACCCGCTCGATCACCCCGAGCCGGCCGGCGTCGACGTCGTGCAGCACCAGCTCGTCGACGCGGCGCTCATGCCGGTCGCCGAGCAGCGCGCCATAGACCAGGGGGACGCGAAATCCCCCACCGCCCAGGATGGTCAGTCTCATGCCGTGATCACCTCCGTGCCGAGCTCCGCGAGGGTGGCGAGCACCTGCGGGTCGGCCTTGTCGTCCGTCACCAGGGTGTGTATGCCGTCCGCCCCGCACACGCGCAGGGTGCCGTGGCCGGGCAGCTTGCCGTGGTCGGCGAGCAGCACGACGCGGTCGGCGCAACGCATCATGGCCCGCTTGACCGGGACCTCGACGAGGGTGGTGTCGAGGACGTCGCCGTCGGCCGTGATGCCGCTCGTGCCGAGGAAGGCCGTGGTGGCCCGGACCTGGCGCAGCGCGTCCTCGGTCAGGACGCCGACCAGCGAGTGATAGGTCCGCCGCACGGTGCCGCCCAGGAGCACGAGCTCGACGGTGCGGTCGTGCCGCAGCTCGTCGAGGACGGCGAGCGAGCTCGTGATGACGGTGATGCGGCGGCCGCGCAGCTCGCGGGCCAGCAGCATCGTGGTCGTCCCGATGTCGAGGAGCACGACGTCGCCGTCGGACACCAGCCGCGCCGCGCGCCGCGCGATGGCGTGCTTGGGCCGGAGCTCATGGGTCGCCACCCGCTCGAAGGGCACGGGCTCGTCGCGCGCCTGGTCGTCGGGGGGCAGCTGCGCCCCGCCGTGGACGCGGACGAGCCGCCCCTCACGCTCGAGCTCGGCCAGGTCGCGACGGACCGTGGCGTGGCTCGCGCCCGCCCGCGACGCGAGGTCGTCGACGGTGGTCAGGCCGTGGGCGCGCAGGTGGCGCATCAGGGCGGCCTGGCGCAGCTGCTTCACCCGCCCAGACTAGCGCTCACAACCACGCAATCGCGAGCACGATCGTGCAACGAGTGCGCGTTCTTGCTTGCATTCCCCGCCCACCCCGGACGATCATGTGACCCATCGTCCGATTGGTCCTCTCAGCGACGCGAGGCAGACAGCGAGGCAGACACGTGACTGGCCAGACCGGTCCCACCGGCACGTCCTTCGACCCGCTCGCGGACGTCCGCCATCCGGGCGAGCCCGCGATCGACGTCATGCTGCACGGGATGGTCTTCCTCGACATCATCTTCAGCGGGCTCAGCCGCATCCCCGCCGGGGGCGAGGAGATTTGGGCCGACGGGATGGGCTCGTGCCCCGGCGGGTCGGCCAACCTGGCGGTGGCGAGCGCCCGCCTCGGGCTGCGGACGGGCCTGTCGGCGGCCTTCGGCGACGACGCCTACGGCGACTTCCTGTGGAGCACGCTGCAGGACCAGGAGGGGGTCGACCTCAGCCGGTCCCGCCGGTTCGCGCACTGGCACACCCCGGTGACGGTCTCGGTCTCGCACGAGGGCGACCGGCGCATGATCACCCACGGCCACGACGCCCCCATGTCGGCCAACGACCTCATCGGCACCCCGCCCCGCAGCCGGTCCGTGCTGTTCGACCTGCCCTCGGCCGACGACCCGGACGAGCTGCTGTGGATCGACAAGGCCCGCGAGCAGGGGTCGCTGCTCTTCGCCGACGTCGGCTTCGACGGCACCGGCGCCTGGGACCCCAGGGTCCTGGACCCCCTCGACCGCTGCCACGCGTTCACGCCCAACGTCGTCGAGGCGATGGCCTACACCCGCACGGACACCCCCTACGACGCGCTCTACGCCCTGGCCGACCGGGTGCCGCTGGCCGTCGTCACCAACGGCGCCCACGGCGCGCTCGCCATCGACGGCTCCACCGGGGAGGAGGCCACGGTCCCCGCCCTGCGGGTCGAGTCCATCGACCCGACGGGCGCCGGGGACGTCTTCTGCGCGGCCCTGTCCCTCGGCACCCTCGCCGGCTGGCGTCTCGACGACCGCCTCGCCTTCGCCGCCCTGTGCTCCGCGCTCGCGGTCCAGCAGTTCGGCGGCTCCCTCGCCGCCCCCGGGTGGGGCGACATCGCGGACTGGTGGCACGCCCAGCGCCAGTCCCCGTCGCCCACGGCGCTGCACAAGGCCGTGCTGCGTCGATACTCGTTCCTGGACGACCTGGTCCCCGACGTCCCGCCGAGCGCGGTCCGTCGGGCGGCTGCCACCATTGCCCGACGGTCCGACGTGTGACCGCGGCCCTCTCGAAGGAGTCAGCATGAATCGCAAGGCATGTGCGGCCGTGGTCGCGGTCGCCGGGACGGCCCTCGCGGCCTGCGCACCGGGCTCGTCCGGCTCCGGCGGGAGCACGGAGTCGTCCCAGAGCACCGAGCGCGCGGTCAAGACCGACGCCGCCCAGCTCGGCGACGTCACCCTCACGGTGTGGGACCAGGAGGTCCGCGGCGGCGGCAACGCCCAGATGACCAAGAACGTCGCGAGCTTCCAGGCGAAGTACCCCAACATCAAGATCAAGCGCGTCTCCCGGTCGTTCGACGACCTGTCCAAGACGCTGCGCCTGGCCCTGTCCGGCAACGACGCCCCCGACATCGTGCAGGCCAACAACACGCGCTCGCAGATGGGCCAGTTCGTCAAGGCGGGTCAGCTGATCCCGCTCGACCCGTGGATGAAGGCCTACGGCTGGGACAAGCGCTACAGCCAGTCGCTGCGCTCGGTCGTCTCCTACTCGCCGGACGCCAAGACCTTCGGCTCCGGCAACCTCTACGGCCTGCCGCAGGTCGGCGAGGTCGTCGGCGTCTACGTCAACAAGGACAAGCTCGCCAAGGCCGGCGTCCAGAAGCCCACCGACTGGGCGGGCTTCGAGTCCTCGCTGGCAACGCTCAAGGGCAAGGGCGAGGTGCCGCTGATGCTGGGCAACCTCGACAAGTGGCCGGCCGTGCACGTCTTCGGCGTCGTGCAGGGGCAGAACGTCAAGGCCGACGAGATCCGCAAGCTCGGCTTCGGCAACGCCGGCGCCTCGTGGACCTCCGACGGCAACAAGAAGGCCGCGTCGACCCTGGTCGACTGGGTCGACAAGGGCTACCTCAACCAGGGCTTCAACGGCCAGGGCTACGACCCGGCCTGGCAGGCCTTCACCAAGGGGCAGGGCGCCTACCTGATCGCCGGCACCTGGCTGCAGGCCGACATCTCCAAGGCCATGGGCGACAAGGTCGAGTTCATGCTGCCGCCGCCCGCGCAGGCCGGCGGGACGACCTACACCACCGGCGCCTCGGGCCAGCCCTTCGCGATCACCAACAAGGCCAAGAACCCCGACGCCGCAGCGGCGTTCATCAACCACATCACCACCCCCGAGGCGATGAAGGTCATCGCCGAGACCGAGAACCTGCCGGTCGTGGACACGGCGGCCCAGAAGGCCCCCAACGCCCTCGGCCAGCAGGTCTTCACGGCCTTCGACACGACGACCAAGAACGACGGCCTGCTGCCCTACCTCGACTGGGCGACGCCCACGATGAGCGACACCATCGGCGCCGCGCTCCAAGACATGCTCGCCAAGAAGGCCACCCCCGACCAGACCCTCGAGAAGCTCCAGAAGGACTACTCGGACTTCACCTCCAAGGGCTGATCGATGGCCTCGAGCTCCTCGTCCCGCAGGCTCTCCCGACGGTCCGGTGGACCGCCGGGAGAGCCGCGGGCGATCGCCTGGGCGTATGTCGCCCCCGGGTTGCTGGTGTACGCCGCGTTCCTGCTCTACCCGTTGGTGCGATCGATCCAGATCTCCTTCTACGACTGGGACGGGCTGACGCTCGGCACGTGGGTCGGGCTCGACAACTACGTCAAGGTCGTCCAGGACGAGGGGCTGCGCGCGGCGTTCACGCACGCCCTGGTGCTCATGCTCTTCTTCGCGGTGGTCCCGCTCGCCGTCGGGCTGCTGCTCGCGGCGATCCTCAACCGCGCCAAGGTCCGTGGCCTCGGGTTCTTCCGCACGGTCGTGTTCCTGCCGCAGGTCGTCGCGATGGTCGTCGTGGCCGTGGCGTGGCGACGCATCTACGCCCCCGACGGAACGCTGAACGCGCTGCTGCAGGCGGTCGGCCTGGACGGCCTGACCCGGGCCTGGCTCGGCGACTACGCCCTGGCGCTGCCCGCGGTGGGCTTCGTGGGCACGTGGTTCGAGACCGGCCTGGTCACCGTGCTGATGCTCGCGGGGATGGGCCAGATCGACAAGGAGCTCTACGAGGCCGCCCGCCTCGACGGCGCCGGCCCGGTCCGCGAGTTCTTCTCGATCACCCTGCCCGCCGTGCGCGGCGAGATCTCGGTCGCGCTGACGCTCACGGTCATCGCGGCCCTCAAGACCTTCGACCTCGTCTACGTCACCACCAAGGGCGGCCCCGGCAACCAGACCAGCGTCCCGTCCTACGAGGTCTACCACCAGGCCTTCGAGCTGGGGCAGGTCGGCCTCGCCAGCGCGATCGGGGTGAGCCTGACGATCGTCATCTTCGTCATCTCGTTCCTGATCACCCGTCTCGTCGAGCGAGGTGACGCATGAGGATCTCCCGCGGCGAGCAGATCGCCAACTACGTCATCCTGGGGCTGTTCTCGCTGTTCGCCCTCTATCCCATCCTCACCATCGTCGTGGCGGCGTTCGGCCATGACGAGGGCGCTCCCGGCGGGCCCGCCAACTTCGTCACCGCCTGGGACGTGGGGCACTTCGCGACATACATGCGCACCTCGCTGCTGGTCTCGCTGATCGTCGTGGTGGTGGCCACGCTGCTGTCGATCATGTCCGGCTATGCCCTGGGCGCCATGCGGTTCCGCGGGTCGACGGTGCTCTTCTACGTCTTCCTGCTCGGCATCATGATGCCCGCCGAGGCGATCGTGGTCCCGCTCTACTTCGACCTGCGCAGCCTGGGCCTGACCGACACGATCTGGGCGATCGTGCTGCCGCAGATCGCGCAGTCGGTGGCCTTCGGGACCTTCTGGCTGCGCACCTACTTCCGCTCCTCGAGCCGCTCCATCGTGGAGGCCGCGCGCCTCGACGGCGCCTCGACCTGGCGGATCCTGTGGCAGGTCCTCGTGCCCCTGGCCCGACCCGCCATCACCACCCTGCTCGTCCTCAGCTTCATGTGGACGTGGAACGAGTTCCTCATCCCGCTGGTCATGGTCACCGACGACGGGCTGCGCACCGCGCCGCTCGGCCTCGCGTTCTTCCAGGGCCAGTACACCCAGGGCTTCACCCTGCTCGCCGCCGGTGCCGTGCTCGTCGCGCTGCCGGTGGTCATCGCCTACCTCTTCCTGCAACGCCACTTCATCGCCGGGATGCTCGAGGGCGCCGTCCGCGAGTAGTCCGGCTCCAACCCCCAGAAGGAGCACGGCATGGCACCACATCCCGCGGGACGTCGACGAGGACGCGCCGCACTCACCGCCCTGGCCGCCGTCACGGCAGCCCTCACGGCCGGCACCACGGCCATCGGCAGCGCGGTCGCCGCCCCCTCGGACGACCACGCTGACGCTCGCTCCGACGCTCGCTCCGACGCTCGCAACGGCAGCCTCCAGGCCTTCGCCCGCGGCCCCGGCCAGCAGGTCCGGGACACGTCCATCGGCGCCCCGGTGGACCTCGGCCTCCTCTACGTCGGGGCCCACCCCGACGACGAGGCCGGCACCCTGTCCACGCTCGGGCTCTGGCGCCAGCGGTATGGCGTGAAGAGCGGCGTGGTCACCGTCACGCGCGGGGAGGGTGGCGGCAACGCCGCCGGACCCGAGGAGGGCCCGGCGCTCGGGCTCCTGCGCGAGGCCGAGGAGCGCAAGGCCGTCGGCAAGGCCGGCATCACCAACATCTACAACCTGGACAAGGTCGACTTCTACTACACCGTCTCCGAGCCGCTCACCGCCAAGGTGTGGGGGCACGACGACACCCTGGCCCGGACCGTCCGGGTGATCCGCCAGACCCGGCCCGAGGTGCTGATGACCATGGACCCGGCACCGTCGCCGGGCAACCACGGCAACCATCAGGAGGCCGCGCGCCTCGCCGTCGAGGCCTACCGCGCCGCGGGCGACCCCGGCCGCTTCCCCGAGCAGATCACCAAGGAGGGGCTCAAGCCGTGGGCGCCTTCGCGGCTGCTGACCCGATCCTTCGCCGGCACCTCGTCCACCGGCCCGACCTGCGGCTCGACGCTGGCGCCGCGGGACGCGACGCGTGACGTCTACGGCGTGTGGGGCGGCGAGCGCGCCCCCGACGGCCGCACCTGGGCCGCCGTGGAGCGCGAGGCCCAGCGGCAGTACGTCACCCAGGGCTGGGGCGGCTTCCCCGACGTGCCGACCGACCCGACCAAGATCGGCTGCGACACCATGACGCAGATCGAGTCGCGGGTGCCGATCCCCGAGCCGGGGTCCGCCGCCGCGACGGCCGCCGACGGCGCCATCGCCGGGGCGCTCACCCGTCCCGCCGGCGCCCTGCCGCTCGGCACCGGCGCCATCCTCACCACCGACCAGGCCGACATCCAGCCCGGCGGCCGGGTCACCGGCACGCTGACGGTGACCGCTCCGGCCAAGCAGGCCCTCACGGGTCTGCGGGCGCAACCGGTCCTCCCGGCCGGGTGGGCGGTGCAGGCCGGCACCGTGCCGGCCCGCGTGGCGGCCGGTAGGTCGGTGCAGGTGCGCTTCACCCTGACCGCGCCGAGCGGTGCGGCCACGGGCGCGCGCTCGCGCCTCGCGGTGCGCCTCACGTCGGCCCAGGGCAGCGGCTACGTCGACCGCTCGATCCTCGTCGCCCCGGCCGTCACCGCCCACCAGCAGTGGCTGCCCCAGGTCGACCAGTTCGAGGCCTGGACCCGCGAGGCCCAGGTGCCCCAGCTGAGCGGCACCGTCGCCCCTGTGCTCACCGTGGCCAGCGGCGGGCGGCGCGACATACCGGTCGTGGTCACCAACTCCTCCAGCAGCACCCAGTCCGGCCAGGTGACCCTCAAGCCCCCGGCAGGCTTCTCCGTCGCCCCGGCCGGCCGGGCCTACGGGCCGCTCGCACCCGGGGCCAGCGCCACGGTCACCTTCACCGTGACCAACACCGACGCGACCCTCAAGACGGGCGCGCCCGGAGGCGACTACGCCTACACCCTCGAGACGACCAGCTCGACGGGCACGGCCAGCACCCCGCAGGCGCTCGAGCTCGTCCCGCAGACCGTCGCGGCCAAGGCCAGGCCCACCCTCGACGGCGTCGTCACGCCGGGTGAGTACGGCGGACCGGCCCTGGACATCTCGCGCGTGTGGGAGGGCACGGCCTGCGACTCGGCCGCCGACTGCTCCGGCCAGGCCTGGGTGAGCTGGGACGCCGACACGCTCTACGTCGCGGCCAAGGTCGTGGACGACACCAAGGGCACGGCGCTCGCGACCAACGACTGCAAGCGCCACTGGCGCACCGACTCCCTGGAGATCGCGATCGACCCGCGCGGCACCTCGGAGAACACGTCGACGACCTTCAAGGCGGCGATCCTGCCGTTCACCGCGGAGGGGCCGGCGTGCGGTCTGCGCGACGCCGACAACCACCAGGGCCCGGCTGCCTCGACGGCTCCCGGGATGACGTGGTCCGTCAAGGTCAACGAGCCCTACACCGGCTACACCGCGGAGGTCGCCATCCCGATGAGCGAGCTGCCGTCCGCGATCGACCCGGCGCGCCTGGGGCTCAACGTCCTTCCTTACGACTCGGACACGCAGGACAAGACCGGTCAGACCCGCATCGGCTGGTCCGTCTGGGGCGGCGTGCAGGGCGACCCCTACCGCTGGGGCCAGGTCCGGCTCGACGGCTACGTGCCGCCGGCCGGTCGCTCGACCACGCCCAAGGAGCCGGTGATCCCGCTCGAGGCGCTGTCCTCGCTCGACTCGCCGCAGTCCGTGGCCCAGGCCGTCGTCGACAACGTCGCCCTCGCGGGTGGTCCGTCGGCGACCCTGCGCACCGGTGGCTGGATCGAGTCGGTGCGACCGGCGTATGGCGAGGCCGTGGTCACCGTGCGTGCGGCGCGCGCCGGCGTGGCCCACGTCTCGCTGATGGACGCCTCTGGCGTGCTCGGCCGCCGGACCGTCGAGGTGCCCGGTCGCGGGACGCTCGCGGTGCGGGTGCCGGTCACGCGCCCGGCTGTCGGCACGCCGACCGCGCTCGTGGGCTGGGACGGCCCGGGTGAGACCACCCTGTCGTCGTCCGTGACGCCCTCTCGGTCCGGCCGGTAGTCGTTTGTGGTGCAGGGGCACCCACCGATCGGTGGGTGCTCCTGCGCTACGACCAGCAGGGTCTGGACGCTACAACGAGCAGGCAAGTAGGCATGCGTCCGGTTCGCGTCGGAGGTGGATGGCATCGACTATTGCGCCGTAGCCCCCGCACAGTGTGGCGATGGATTGGCGGGGACACACCCGTGCCCGGCAGCGTTGCTGCCGAGGTCGAAACCTTGGAGGACTACACCGCCCGTGCCGTCGGCCGGGTCGTCGACGAGCTGCGCAGCGCTCGTGACCCGGGGCTGGCCATCTACGACGAGGCCGACCCCGAGTGGAGCGACCTGGTCGAGTCGCTGCAGTTCGAGCGGCCCGTGCCGGCCCGCTGGTGGCGGATGGTGGTGGCGCGGGCGGTGCACGAGGTGCCGGGCGTGCAGATCCGCTCCGTGCGCGACGTGCGGATTGATGGGTGATCACGCAGGTGCCAAACGCATCGGCAGGCAGCGCCCGGTCGTGGTGCCGGATGACTTGTGGGCCGCGATCGCCGCCATCGGCACCCGTGACGGCGTCTCTGGGAGCGTCGTCGTCCGGAACGCGTTGCGGCACTATGTGGAGCTCCCGGCCGAGCAGACCCGGCAGATCACCGATGGGCGGCACGCCACCTCGTGCACGGTGCCCGGGTGCGAGGGAACGCACGCCGCTGGCGGGCCTGTGCCGGCTGCACTACTCGCGCAAGCGCCGCGGTCGCGGCCTGACGGATGATCAACCGGCGCCCGGGTCGCCGTCTGGCCACGGCCGATACGGTCTCCTGGACGATGATGGCGACGCCGCCCTGTGCCTCGAGTGCGGTCTGCGGCGCGCTGCGCTCGGCTACCACGTGCAGGTCGCGCACCAGTTGACCGCGCGGGAGTACAAGCTCCGTCACGGGCTGCCTCTCGGCGCCGGTTTGACGTCGGCCGGCGTGCGCGAAGCGATGTCCGTGAGCGCGCGGGAGAGGGTTGGTACGCCAGGGTGGCGGCTATAGGCGGCCCGAGACCGTCAGGCGGCTAGCGCCGCCCGTGACGAGGAATCTCTGCGTTCACCCGCGACGCTGCGCCGGCCCGTCGGGCGCCGGGCGCGCGTGTAGTGCGACGCGTGTCTGTCGGAGGCTGGCCGTAAGGCTATGGAGCAGCATCACGTCGAGGCGGCCGCCGCCAGAGCCGGTCGAGACGCGCAGATCCTGGAGCTGTGGGAGCAGGGCCAGACGAAAGCGGAGATGGGGCGAACCGTCGGGATGACCGCTCAAGGCGTCGGATACGCGCTGCGCCGCCTGGGGCAGTGAAGGGGCCGTCCACGGACGGCGGTAGCTGTCGTGACCGCCACGGGGGGTGAGGTCCATGTGGGTGATTCTTCGTTTACCCTGGTTGACGGGTCTGGGATTGGTCTCAAAGGCTGGACCCGTGGGCTTAGGCGTTGCTCTCGCAGGAGGGTGCATCGCAGGAGTAGCCGCGGAAGGAATTGGCAACTACATCGATGGAGAAAGAACATCGGGAGGAGACTTCGCCTTGTCATGCGCAAGCGGTGCGGCTGCGGGTTTCATAGGCCGCGCGGTCGGAAAGTTTGGCAAGAGCACAGGAGGATACGACTAGACATGGGGGTTTTCCTAGTCTTGGCCGCCCTTGGGATTATGGTCATGTTCAAGGCGGTGATCTCCTGGAGCAACGACAAGTGGTCAGTATGGCCGGTGTTGGCTTCGATGCTATACACGAGCTTGATGCTGGTTGGATATTTCTTCACGCAGTAGCCCGCCAAAGTTCCTCGATTGTGCCCATGCCTCACCGGGTCACTTCAGCGTGCTGACGGCAAGGTGGGTGAACCGCCTGATGTCTTTGCCGCTCGCATGCGGGCTGCGGCTCGGGGTTGAGGGCAGCGTAGTGGGCGATCTCGTACTCGGTCGGGGGAACGTAGCCCAGCGCGCTGCGCAGGCGCCGGTGGTTGTAACAGCTGACCCATCCGGCGGTGGCATACTCGACGTTGCCAACGGTCTTGTACGGCCCGGCGTGGAAGATCGTCGTGCGGATCCACTCGGTCTTGTACAGGCCGTTGATGCACTCCGTCAGGGCGTTGAGTCCCCTATGTCAAGCAGCGTGCGGAAGGGTCTGCCCGGGTTTGGTTGACAGGTCAACCAAACCCGGGGCTGACCCCGGCACGGTCCAACTGGTCTGAGGTGTACTGGCAGCCGAGGTCGGCGTGGAAGATGACCCCGGTCGTGTCGCGGAGCCTGTCAATTTGTCTGTGTAAATGGAATGGTTCTCAATGGGTTTAGAGGTGGGCGGTGAAGCGGCCGGGGTAGATGAGGGCGAGCTCGCCCGGGGCGGCTTTCCAGTCGTGGACGGTGGATCCTTCGACGAGGCGGCCGCTGGCTTTGCGTTGGTCGCGGGGTTTGCCGGCTTCCTTGGCGCGTTCTCGGGCTCGGCGGTCCTCGATGTTGCGGATGGCCAGCTACAACAACTTGATGACGGCCGTGTCGGAGGGGAAGTGGCCGCGGGTCTTGATGATCTTGCGCAGCTGGTGGTTCAACGACTCGATCGAGTTCGTCGTGTAGATCACCTTGCGGACCGCCGGCCCGAACGCCACGATAGGGGCAATGCCTGATGTTTGAGATCACCGCGTTCGAACTGATTGTACTAGTGGCTGTTCTATCTGTGCTAGTAATTTTGATTCGATAGAGAATTGGCCACCTACGCTCACGGGACTCCACTGAAGTTGACACCACCCGTGTCGACAGAATCAATCGACAGTAGACCTAGATTCGAAAGTGGTCGCGTACACCTCAAATAGTCATCGAATTCAGAGAGTGTACGCGGCCACTCATTCCGGTGGGGGGGCTGCTGCACCTACCGCCCGGGCTCTCGGTTACGCTCACGGCCTTGCGTCTGGTCGCGCATCCGGTGGGCGTAGGTGCGTGTCCCGAGGTTCGTCGCGCGGGCTGTCAGGCCGCGCCGTAGGGCCGCGTGGGGTCCGTTCGGGTAACTCGCCGCCCTCCGTAATCCACCGGTCGCGAGGAGGGGCTTTTGGCTCACCAGCTCGCGCACGCCGACGCACGGTGCTGGGGGATGGGGTACACCCCATCGATACCGCCCCAGCGGCACCGCCGTTGCAGGGCAGATAGGGTCCACCTCGCATTTCCCCCACGGTGGGGGTCGCCTCTAGCGGCATAGGGCAGTCTGGGCAGGTCGTCGGGTACCCCCCGCGTGTCGAGGGCGGCGAGGGCGGTGGCGTTGTCGTTCGTGAACGGCGGCGCTGTCGTGGCAGACGACGTCATCGACCCTCAGCAACGGGGCCCTGACTTTGGACAGGTAGTGCGGGATCTGGAGGTGACGGACCGCTGACCTGTGGTGATTTCCTGGGGGTTGGGCAGTTTCACGCACTAACTGGGTGCGTCTAGCCTCCTGGTGTGGCGTTCATCAGGCGGGTGCGGACGAAGTCGGGGGCGACGGCCGTGCAGGTCGCCGAGTACGCCGCTGGGCGTCAGCGGATCCTCAAGCACGTCGGTTCGGCGCACACCGAGGCCGAGCTCGGGGTGCTGCTGGCCCGGGCCGGTGAGCTGCTGGATGACCGCGACCAGGGCGTCCTGGAGCTGGGGGTGGAACCGAGCCCGCCCTCGGCGGCGCTGGTGGCGCCGGCTCCTGAGCCGGTGCTGCTCAACCCGTCGCCTGCGTCTGGGCTGGCGGTACGCACCGGTCCGGGGCGGGTGGTGGGTACGGACAGCCGGGTGCTGTTCGAGGCCCTCGCCGCGGTGTACGCCCAGCTGGGGTTCGGCGTGCTCGAGGACGAGGTGTTTGCCGCCCTGGTGCTGGCCCGGGTCGTGGAGCCGACCTCGCTGCTGGACGCCGCCCGGGTGCTGGCCGATCTGGGTCAGGAGGCTGCCAGCTACAAGACGATGGGGCGCACCCTGACCCGCGCCAGGGAACGCGGATACCGCGACCAGGTCGCCACGGCCTGCTTCGAGCAGGCGGTGACCAGCGGTGACGTCTCGCTGGTCATGTACGACGTCACCACCTTGTACTTCGAGGCCGAGAAGGAGGACGACCTGCGCAAGGTCGGCTTCTCCAAGGAACGCCGGGTCGACCCGCAGATCGTCGTCGGGCTGCTGGTCGACCGCAACGGCTTCCCGCTGGAGATCGGCTGCTTCGAGGGCAACAAAGTCGAGACCTCCACGATCGTGCCGATCATCGAGGCGTTCCAGGCCCGGCACGACCTGGCTGACATGGTCGTGGTCGCCGACGCTGGGATGCTCTCGGCGACCAACCTGTGCCAGCTCGACGAGGCCAACCTACGGTTCATCGTCGGCTCCCGGGTGACCAAGGCCCCGATCGACCTCGCCTCCCACTTCCGCTGGCACGGGGACGCATTCACCGACGGGCAGGTCATCGACACCACCACGCCGCGAACCGGCCGCAACAGCGACAACGATGTCAAGGTCCGCGCCGAGCCCTCGTGGGACCCCGACGAGCACGCGGCCTCCTGGCGGGCGGTGTGGGCCTACTCGGCCAAGCGTGCCGCGCGCGACCACAAGACCCTCACCCTGCAGGAGAACCGGGCCAAGGCCGTCATCGCCGGGGAGAAGGCCGCCCGCACGCCACGATTCGTGAAGAAGAAGAACGGCGGGGCCACCGTGCTCGACGAGGCGTCCCTGGCCAGAGCCCGGCGGCTGGTCGGGCTGAAGGGCTACGTCACCAACATCCCTGCCACGGTCATGCCTGCCGGCGAGGTGATCTCCTCCTACCACGACCTGTGGCACGTCGAGGCCTCGTTCCGGATGTCCAAGACAGACCTCAAGGCCCGGCCGCTGTTCGCCAGGAAACGTGACGCGATCGAGGCGCACCTGACCATCGTCTTCACCGCCCTGGCGGTGTCGCGCGAGGTCCAGAACCGCACCGGCTTGGCCATCCGCGACGTCGTCCGCCAGCTCCGCCGGCTGCGCTCAGCCACCATCGCGATCAACGCCACCAGCCAGACCTTCCCGCCCCAGATCCCCGCCGACAAGCAGGCCATCCTCAAGGCCATCCACCGGGGCGGGCTCACGCACTAACGAAATGACCAAACTCGGGTCGTGGCAGACGACGTCATCGACCCTCAGCAACGGGGCCCATGACTGAAGATTGTCGTCAGGCGCGACACCCCGCCAGGGTTCGTCTTGGGGAGCTTTGCTATTCACTGCGCATGATCTTTGGACCGCAGGACGCTACAAGATGGTGGTTCGCGGATCATAGGCGTGGCCGGTCTCGTTCTGCTCTTCGTCGCTGCTGCGATCCGCAACTCCGCCGATCCCTCCGACAATGCGTCGATGCTCCGGGTGAGGCCACCGACCTCTCCGTCTGCCTGATTGTCCTCAGTGGTGGGAGACCAGCCTTGATCATGGGCGAGCTGTTGGCGGGGGATGCCGAGGATGACCCCGCGACTGCACGGCGGTCCAAAACAGTCATGTGCGGCACGATCACCTGTTCCATCGTTGCAGCAGTAGTCGTGAGTCTCTGACATCGGACGTGAGGGGGGGGCGAGCCACCCGCTCATCCGGTCTTCGATCAGACGGGAGCCAGGTCATGGAGGTGACCGCCGAAGTATCCAGGTCCGGCGCCTGGTGGGCGGTCGAGGTGCCTGAGGTGCCGGGTGCGTTCACCCAGGCCGAGCGCCTCGATCAGGTCGAGGCCGCGGTGGTCGACGCGGTCCGGACGAGGCGTGAGTGTGACGACCTCGCCGTCACCGTGACGGTGGCGCACTGGTCGACGCGAGCGCGATCCTGAGGTGCGGCCCCGCGGGTCAGCGTTCGTGCACGGTGATGTCGAAGGCGTACTGGTCGGCGCGGTAGCAGTGGTCGCCGAACTCCACGGCCACGCCGTCGCCGGCATACGCCTT
The DNA here is from genome assembly GCF_000426385.1 of Arsenicicoccus bolidensis DSM 15745. Classification (GTDB taxonomy): domain Bacteria; phylum Actinomycetota; class Actinomycetes; order Actinomycetales; family Dermatophilaceae; genus Arsenicicoccus; species Arsenicicoccus bolidensis. Next base: position 31,809 of record NZ_AUFG01000025.1, on the reverse strand, counting down.
GCGGGTCATGGTGAGCAGGGGGTCGGACTTGGCGAGCTCGAGCAGCTTGCGCTCGCGGCCGCCGGGGGAGCGGGCGCCGATGGTCTGCTGAGCGACGACCATCTTGGCGCCGCGGTCGCGCAGCAGCTCGTAGAGGCTGTGCTCGGTCAGCTCGGCCTCGGTGATGTCGGCGAAGCGCGGCGGCAGCCAGTTGTGGAGCAGCGCCAGGGGGATGTCGCCGGCATAGCGCAGCCGCTCGATGGAGAGCATGGGCGTGTCGGAGGGCAGGCCGAGTGCCTCGGCCGCGCGCTCGCTGTAGGCCTCTGCGTCATACGAGAGCACCTTGGTGATCGGGGCCCGGCCGGAGCGCTGGAGGTCCTCGTAGAGGGAGGTGAGCTCGTCACGGCGGTGGATGACCTCGTTGGCCACCGTCGTGCCGATGCCGCGGCGGCGCACCAGCAGGCCGCGGGCGACCATCTCGCCGATGGCGCGGCGCACCGTGGGGCGGGACAGGTCGAGGCGCTCGGCGAGGGACAGCTCGTTCTCGAACGCGTCGCCGGGCTTGAGCGCGCCACCCTCGATCGCCGCCGTGAGCTGTTGCGCGAGCTGGTGGTACAACGGCACCGGGCTCGTGCGGTCGATCATCACGGGGAGCTGAATGGTCACAGTCCGTGATGGTAATAGCAATATGTCAAAGTGTCACCAACTCACTAAAGTCCGTTTGTCCTAACAAACCTTGACAGGGTTGCGAGCGCTGAGGCAGGCTGGGCGTGTTCCCACCGACGTGACACCGACGCACAAGGGATTGTGATGGCTGACGCACCCTCCGACGCGACGAGCGCCGAGCGGCCCCAGCGGGCCGACGGGCCCGAGCCGTTCGACGTGCTGACCATCGGACGGGTCGGCATCGACATCTATCCCCACCAGATCGGGGTGGGGCTGGAGGACGTCGAGACGTTCGGCAAGTTCCTCGGCGGCAGCGCCACCAACGTGGCCGTGGCCGGCGCCCGGCACGGCCACCGCTCCGCCGTCATCACCCGCACCGGGGACGACCCCTTCGGGCGGTTCGTGCACCGCGAGCTGCTGCGCCTCGGCGTCGACGATCGCTTCGTCACCCCCGTCGAGGGCCTGCCGACCCCGGTGACCTTCTGCGAGATGTTCCCGCCGGACGACTTCCCGCTCTACTTCTACCGCTACCCCCAGGCGCCGGACCTCGTGATGCAGGCCGACGAGATGCCGCTCGACGCCATCACGGACGCGCGCATCTTCTGGGCCACGGTGACCGGGCTGTCGCACGAGCAGAGCCGCGACGCCCACCACGCCGCCTGGGCTGCCCGCGACCGGCGCACCCACACCGTGCTCGACCTCGACTACCGCCCGATGTTCTGGCCCGACGAGGCCACCGCCACGCGCGAGGTCGAGGCCGTGCTCGACCGCTGCACCGTCGCCGTCGGCAACCGCGAGGAGTGCCGGGTCGCGGTCGGCGAGGAGGACCCCGAGCGCGCCGCGGACGCCCTGCTCGAGCGCGGCATCGAGCTCGCCGTCGTCAAGCAGGGACCCAAGGGCGTGCTGGCCAAGACCCGCGACGAGCGCGTCGAGGTCCCGCCGATCCTCATGGACGTGGTCAACGGGCTCGGGGCCGGCGACGCCTTCGGGGGCGCCTTCTGCCACGGACTGCTCCAGGGCTGGGGGCTCGAGCGCATCCTGCGGTTCGCCAACGCCGCGGGCGCCCTCGTCGTCGGACGGCTCGAGTGCTCCACCGCCATGCCCACGCCCGCCGAGGTCGAGCAGCTGCTCGCCGAACGCCGAGGAGGCCAGTGATGGACCGCGTCAGCGTCGACGTCCGCGCCCTCACCACGACCCGCCTGCGCGAGCCCGAGCGCATCGACCACCTGTGGGCCGCCCGCCGGCGCCGCCCCCTCGTCGGGGACGACGGCCGCCTGCTCCTGGTCGCCTGCGACCACCCGGCTCGCGGCGCCCTCGGGGTCCGCGACGACGGTATGGCGATGGCCAGCCGCTCCGACACGCTGGAGCGCCTCGCCACGGCCCTGTCACGCCCCGGCGTCGACGGCGTGCTCGGCACCCCCGACGTCCTCGAGGACCTGCTCCTGCTCGGCCTGCTCGACGACGTGGTCGTCGTCGGCTCCATGAACCGCGGTGGCCTGCAAGGCGCGTCGTTCGAGCTCGACGACCGGTTCACGGCCTACGCCGCCGCCGACCTGGCCCGACGCGGGCTGGACGGCGGCAAGATGCTGACCCGCGTCGACCTCGCCGACGAGGGCACGGCGGCGACCCTGACGGCCAGCGCCCGCGCCGTGACGGAGCTCGCCGACGCCGGGCTCATGGCGATGGTCGAGCCGTTCTGGTCCTCGCGGGGCGCGCACGGGCGGGTGGTCAACCACCTCGACCCCGACTCGGTGATCCGGTCCGTCCACGTCGCCGCGGGTCTGGGCGCCACGAGTGCCCGCACCTGGCTCAAGCTGCCGGTCGTCGACGACATGGCCCGCGTCCTGGACGCCTCGACCATGCCGGCGCTGCTCCTCGGCGGTGACCCCACCGCCGACCCCGAGCAGACCTACGCCACCTGGGCGGACGCCCTCACCTGCCCCAGCGCGGCCGGCCTCGTCGTGGGCCGCGCCCTGCTCTACCCACCCGACGGGGACGTCGCCGCCGCGGTCGACGTCGCCGCGCACCTCGTCCACGGCGACCCCGCCCGCAGCCACCCCGCCCCTGGAAGCAACCCTGTCCCCGGCAGGCACGCACTCACTGGAGGAGCACGATGAGCGACTGGTTCAAGCCCGCCACCACCACCGGTGACGACGACTACCACGTGCGGATCCGACCGGGCGACCCCGGCTGGACGCACACGGGTCTGCTCGTCGCCGACCTCGAGCCCGGCGAGTCCCGCGAGGTCGCCACCGGCGAGCACGAGTTCGTCGTCGTGCCGCTCGCCTGCGAGGCGGCGGTCGTCGAGACGGGCGGTTCGGCATACGAGCTGGAGGGTCGACCCTCGGTCTTCGCCGGACCGGCGGACTGCCTGTATGTCGGGCGCGACGCCACCTTCACCGTCACCGCGCCGCAGGGTGGGCGGATCGCCCTGTGCCACGCGACCGCGCGGACGTCGTTCCCCGTGAAACATCTCCGCAAGGCCGACATCCCCGTCGAGCTGCGCGGGGCCGGGCAGGCCAGCCGTCAGGTGCAGAACTTCGGCACCCCGGACGTCCTGGACGCCGACTCGATCATCGCCTGCGAGGTCGTCACGCCCGCCGGCAACTGGTCGTCCTACCCGCCGCACAAGCACGACGAGGAACGCTCGGGCAAGGAGACGGCGCTCGAGGAGATCTACTACTTCGAGATGCAGACCGAGCGTGGCGGCGGCCCGGGCCGTGACGGGGGCGCAGGCGCTCCGGACCCGATCGGCTACCAGCGCGTCTACGGCACCGACGACCGCCCGATCGACGTGCTGGCCGAGGTCCGCTCCGGCGACGTGGTGCTCGTGCCGCACGGCTGGCACGGGCCGGCGATGGCACCGACCGGCTACGACATGTACTACCTCAACGTCATGGCCGGGCCCGGCGACGAGCGCGCCTGGCTCATCTGCGACGACCCCTCCCACGCCTGGGTGCGCGGCACCTGGGACGCCCAGTCCGTCGACCCCCGCCTCCCCTACTCCTGACCTACCCCCGGTAAAGGCATCGACCGGCCTTCGTTCGCCAGGCTGATGCCTTTACCCCCGGCGGGTCTGCACCCCGCACCCAGCTTCCCGTCATACGGCATCGAGCAAAGGACCACTCCCATGACCACGCGCATCACCCACCTCATCGGCCACTCCTCGTGGGAGGGCACGGCCGAGCGCACCTCCGAGGTCTACAACCCCGCCACCGGCGAGGTCACCGGCACCCTCGACCTGGCCAGCAAGGCGCTCGTCGACGAGGTCGTCGCCCAGGCCGCCGAGGCCGCCAAGGAGTGGGGCCAGACCTCCATCGCCAAGCGCACCCGGGTGCTGTTCGCCTTCCGCGAGCTGCTGGAGTCGCGCAAGGGTGAGATCGCCAAGGCCATCGTCGCCGAGCACGGCAAGACCTATCCGGACGCCGTCGGCGAGATCAACCGCGGCCTCGAGGTCGTCGAGTTCGCCTGCGGCATCGGCCACATCATGAAGGGCGGCTACTCCGAGAACGTCTCGACCAAGATCGACGCCTACTCGATCCTGCAGCCGCTCGGCGTCGTCGGCGTCATCAGCCCGTTCAACTTCCCGGCGATGGTGCCGCTGTGGTTCGTGCCCGTCGCGATCGCCTGCGGCAACGCCGTCGTGATCAAGCCCTCCGAGAAGGACCCGACCGCCACCGGGCTCATCGCCGACCTGTGGCGCGAGGCCGGCCTGCCCGACCACGTCATGAACGTCGTCCACGGCGACAAGGAGGCCGTCGACGCGCTGCTCGACAACACCGACGTGAAGTCGATCTCCTTCGTCGGGTCGACGCCGATCGCGCGCTACGTCTACGAGCGCGGCGTCGCGGCCGGCAAGCGCGTGCAGGCCCTCGGCGGCGCCAAGAACCACATGCTCGTCCTGCCCGACGCCGACCTCGACCTGGCCGCGGACGCGGCGGTCAACGCCGGTTTCGGTGCGGCCGGTGAGCGCTGCATGGCGATCTCGGCGCTGCTGGCCGTCGACTCGGTCGCGGACGAGCTCATCGCCAAGATCAAGGAGCGCATGGCCACCCTCACGACGGGTGAGGGCAACGGCGAGGGCGTCGACATGGGGCCCCTGGTCACCAAGGCGCACCTCGACAAGGTCCGCGGCTACGTCGACGCGGGGGTCGCCGAGGGCGCCGAGCTCGTCGTCGACGGGCGGGACGGCGAGTGGGTCGGCGGGAGCAAGGACGGGTTCTTCCTGCTGCCGACGCTGTTCGACAAGGTCACGCCGTCGATGTCGATCTACACCGACGAGATCTTCGGCCCCGTGCTGTCGGTCGTGCGGATCGAGTCGTATGACGAGGGCCTGCAGCTCATCAACGACAACCCGTTCGGCAACGGCACGACGATCTTCACCAACGACGGGGGTGCCGCGCGGCGCTTCCAGAACGAGGTGCAGGTCGGGATGGTCGGCATCAACGTGCCGATCCCGACGCCGATGGCCTACTACTCCTTCGGCGGGTGGAAGAACTCGCTGTTCGGCGACACGCACGCGCATGGGATGGAGGGCGTCCACTTCTTCACCAAGACCAAGGCCGTCACGGCGCGCTGGCTCGACCCGTCGCACGGCGGCCTCAACCTCGGCTTCCCCCAGAACGACTGACCTACCTCAGGCAGTCACATCGACCTGGGTTGGCACCCCAGGTCGATGTGTCCAACCCAGGCGGATCCTGCCGCTCATGCCGTATGCCGAGGCGCCCGACCCCACGCGGGGCGGGCGCCTCGCGCGGTGCGGGATCCCGTCGCCCGACACGGGCCAGAGCACCGCAGGACCAGAGCGCAAGAGGGCGCAGCGCCAGAGTGGTCGCAGATCCGACATCAGCGGCGGTCTGATGTCGGATCTGCGACCACTCTGGCGGCCCGTCCTCGGGGACCCGCTGAGCGCCCCGGCACTGGGGAGGTTCGGTGTCGCCAGGGCAGCACCAAACCTCCCCAGCGATGGGGTGGCCCCGCGCAAGGGAGCGGGACCGAGATCGGGGCGGGTTCTGGTGGTCAGGGCAACCAGAAGTGGCCCCGATCTTCGCTCGCCCTCCGCCATTGGTCACCATTGGCGTTGTGGATCGTTCAACAGGGCCGCCCTGACGCCATTGGTGACCAACGATCGGGGTTCGGGGAACCCTTGACGCCATTGGGGCCAACGGTCGGGGTTGGGGGAGCCCCTGACGCCATGGGTGACCAACGGCGGGGGTGGGGGTGACCGGACTGGTGGCGGGGGTCAGGCGAGGAGCTTCTCGACATACTCCCGGTTGATGCGGGCCGCGTCCTTGGGGTGCTTGTGCGTGGTGTCCTGCTCGAGCACGATCCACCCGTCGTAGCCGTGGTCGCCGAGCCACCGCACGACCCCCGCGATGTCGACGAGGCCGTCCCCGAGCTCGGGGAAGATGATGCCGCGCAGCGCGTCGCCGAAGCTCCACTGCTCGTCCTGGGCGCGGCGCAGCACCTCGGGGTCGACGTCCTTGAGGTGGACGTGCGCGACGCGGTCGCCATAGGTGGGCAGGAAGTCGAGGGCGTCGCCGCCGCCGTACTTGAGGTGGCCCACGTCGAGGCACCAGCCGACCTTGGCGGGGTCCGTCTCGTCGAGGAAGCGGCGCGTCTCGGCGGCGGTCTCGACATAGGTGCCGACGTGGTTGTGCAGGACGACGCGCATGCCCATGGGCTCGAGCAGATCCGCGAGGTGGGCGAGGCCGTCGGCGAGGTTGCGCCACTGCTCGTCCGTCAGGCCGCGAGCCTCGTCGACGTGACCGGCCTCGGCGTCCCGGCGGTCGTCGCCGAGCTCGGCCGCCACCAGGATCGATCCGCCGGCGGCCTTGACGCGCTCGGCCACGGCCAGGGCCGCGGCGTCGGCCTCGTCCCAGCGCTCGCGATCGCGGTAGCCCAGGCGCACGAACGCCCCCACCATCTCCAGCCCCCGCCGTGACATCTCCGAGCGCACGACGGCGGGGTCGTCCGGCATACCGGGGCCCCACTCCGTCGCGACGTAGCCCGCCTCGACCATCTCGTCCATCATCTGGCCGGGCGCGGTGTAGGGCCGGAAGTCCGGGATGTCCCCGTTGTTCCAGTTGCAGGGGGCGGTGGCGATCCTCATCGATGCGCTCCTTGGTCGGTCGGGTCGAGTCGAGCTGGCCGTATGGCGACTTTGCTCTGACATTCTGACATCACGTCGTCCTCGCGTCGATGCCACCCCCCTGCCGAGGGATCCGTGGGTCCAACTCGGGCGGATGTGCCTACCTGAGGTAGGTCTATCGCCTGGCGTGCCAACCCGGGCCGATGTGACTACCTGAGGTAGGTCTGTCGGCCTGGCGTGCCAACCCGGGTGGATGTGACTACCTGAGGTAGGGGTTTGATCTATTGACAGGACATAGGCGCCTGGCTAGCGTGAGGCGCACGGGTGCGAGACGGCGCCCGCGTCAACGACGACACGACACCGGGCCGCATCCCGGGGAGGACAGCTCATGGCCGAGAACCCGTCCCGCACCGACAAGTCGCGCAACACCAGCGACCCTCGCTACTCCAGGCTCACCATCGGCGTCTGCCCCGACCAGTGGGGCGTGTGGTTCCCGGAGGACCCCAAGCAGATCCCGTGGGAGAAGGCCCTCGACGAGATGGCCGAGGCCGGCTTCTCGGTGATGGAGACGGGGCCGTTCGGCTACTTCCCGACCGACCCGAAGCGTCTCGCCGACGAGATGGCCAAGCGCGGCTTCCGCGTCGTCGCCGGCACGGGCTGGGGGATCCTGCACAAGGCCGAGGCCTGGGCCGACACCGAGCGGACCTTCCGCGCGATCGGGGAGACGCACGCCGCCGTCGGCGCGGAGTATGTCGTCCACCTGCCCCCCATGTTTCGCGACGAGAAGACCGGCAACTTCACCGACGAGCGCACCCTCACGGGCGAGGCGTGGGACCTCTACGTCACCAACGCCGACCGCCTCGGCCGGATGATGAAGGAGGACTACGGCCTGCAGATGGTGCTGCACCCGCACGGCGACTCCCACATCGAGACGCCGCAGGACATCGACCGCATCTTCCAGGCCACCGACCCGAGCTATGTCGGCTTCTGCCTCGACACCGGCCACATCGTCTACGGCCAGGGCGACTGCGTCGACCTCATCAACCGCTACCCCGAGCGCATCTCCTACGTCCACAGCAAGGCGATGGACCCCGAGATCGTCAAGCAGGCGCACGACGACGACTGGCCGTTCGTGGCCGCCGTCAACAAGGGCGTCTCGGTGGCCCCGCCGGAGGGCGAGCCGCACATGCCGACCCTGATCGACGCCCTCGCCGGCCTCGACAAGGACCTCTACGTCATCTGCGAGCAGGACATGTACGGCTGCGACCCGTCCTACCCCCTGCCCAACGCCATCGCGACGCGCGAGTACCTCGCGTCCTGCGGCCTCGGCCTCAGGTAGCGCGCACCAGAGCTGCAAACCAGACCCGCGAGCCAGACAGCGAATCACCAGCAGAGAGAGACGACTTCACATGACTGTGCGCATCGGCATGATCGGCCCCGGCGGCATGGGGCAGGCCCACATCGACCGCATCCGCAGCGTGATCGCGGGCGGCGAGGTCGTGGCGATCTCCGACATCGCGGAGGACAACGTCAAGACCGTGGCCAGCACGTATGGCGTCAAGGGGTACACCGACAGCGCCGAGCTCATCGCGGACCCCGACGTCGACGCGGTGATGATCTGCTCGTTCGGGCCGGCCCACGAGGCCGACGTCATCGCCTGCATCGAGGCGGGCAAGCGGGTCTTCTGCGAGAAGCCGATGACGCCCGACGCCCAGGGCGCCCTCACCATCATGGACGCCGAGCAGCGGGCCGGGCGCAAGCTCGTCACCGTCGGGTTCATGCGCCGCTTCGACGAGTCCTACCGCCAGATGAAGGCGATCCTCGACTCCGGCGAGGTGGGGGAGACGCTCATCGTCCACAACCGGCACCGCAACCCCACGGTGCCGGAGCGCTACACGTGGGACATGGCGATCAACGACACCGGCATCCACGAGATCGACACGATGCGGTGGCTCACCGGCGAGGAGATCGTCCGGGTGCGCGTGGACACGCCCAAGAGGACGACGAAGCGGTTCGAGCACCTGCAGGACCCGCTGATCCTCATCATGCACACCGAGTCGGGGATCTGGATCGACGACGAGATCTTCGTCAACAACCAGCACTCCTACGACATCCAGTGCGAGGCCGTCGCCGAGACGGGCACCATCCGCCTCTCGGACCAGCACCTGATCGAGCGCACCGGGACGGTCGGCCGCTCCAACGCGCTGACGATGGACCACAACGAGCGCTTCGGCGGCGCCTTCGTCCGCGAGGTGCAGGAGTGGATCACCGCGGTCTCCCGGGACGAGCACACGGGGTCCAGCGCGTGGGACGGCTACGCGGCGGCGTGCGTGTGCGACGCCGGCGTGCGGGCCCTCACCGAGGATGGTGAGGTCGCCGTCGAGATGATCGACAAGCCCGCCCTCTACGCCTGACCGCCACGCGATCGTCATACGGTCACGACCCCTGGGAGACAACGATGGTCAAGATCCTGCTGGACCCGTCCATGTATCACCCGCACCTCACGGTCGCGGAGGAGTGCCGCAAGGCCGCCGACCTCGGCTACGAGTTTCTCGAGCTGTCGCCGCGGGCGGACTTCCACGAGTGGCACCACTATCCCAAGGTCGACGACGCCGAGATCGCCAAGGTCAAGCGGGCCATGGCCGAGACGGGCGTCCAGATCTGGACGTTCAACCCGGTCTACAACTGGTCGGCGCCGGACGAGCAGGACCGCCAGCACGCGGTGCGCTGCTTGCGGCGGCTCCTCGAGATCGCCGACGACCTCGAGGTGCCGATGATCGCGACCGAGCTGTCCGGCGACCCGAACGACCCGCTGCGCAGCGAGGCCCAGTTCTACAAGAGCATCGAGGAGCTCGTCCCCGACTTCGAGCGGCACGGGATCGAGTGCACGATCGAGGCGCACCCCTACGACTTCGTCGAGACCAACGAGCGCGCCGTGCAGATCGTCCGCGGGGTCAACAAGCCGTGGTTCAACTACGAGTTCTGCTGCCCCCACATGTTCCACCTGTCCCAGGGGGCGGGGGACGCGCGGGCGATGATGGCGTATGCCGGGGAGCGGCTGCGGCACGTGCACGTCGCCGACGTCTACAACCACCTCGCGAACGTCGGCAACCGCTACATCGTCAACCCGCCCGGCGTGGACGCCCGCATCCACCAGCACAACGAGATCGGCAACGGCGAGGTGCCGTGGGACGAGGTCTTCGGCTACCTGCGCGAGACCCGTTATGACGGACCGGTGTCGGTCTGCGTCTTCGGCTGGGAGGAGCAGATGGACGAGGTGCACGTGCGGATGCGCGAGCGGATCGAGAAGGAGCTGGACGCGTGACCGAGGCACCCATCGAGGCCCGCCCGGACACGCCGGCGGTCGACAACTCCGGCTCCGCGCCGTCGCCGATCCGCGAGCTGGGCATCGGCGTCATCAGCTTCGGGTGGATGGGGCGGCTGCACACGCGGGCCTACGCCTCGCTGCCCGAGCGCTACCCGGAGCTGCGGGTGCGCCCGCGGCTCGTGGCCGTGGCCGACCCCGTGCAGGGGGCGCGGTCGGCCGCGGTCGAGCAGTTCGGCTTCGCCGGGTCGTATGCCGACTACCGCGACCTGCTGGCCGATCCCGCCGTCGAGGCGGTGTCGATCTGCGCGCCCAACTTCCTGCACCGCGAGATCGCCCTCGCGGCCGTGGCGGCGGGCAAGCCCTTCTGGATCGAGAAGCCCATGGGCGTCTCGGCCGAGGAGTCCCGTGAGATCGCCTGCGCCGCAGCCGAGGCCGGGCTCGTGACCGGCGTGGGGTTCAACTACCGCCAGGCGCCGGGGGTGCAGTTCGCGCGGCAGCTGATCCGCGACGGGCGGCTCGGGCGGGTCACCAACGTGCGCGTCTGGCTGATCGCGGACTACGCGAGCGACCCGGACGGGCCGCTGACCTGGCGCTACGACCGCGGCCGGGCCGGCGCGGGCGTGGTCGGTGACCTCATGTCGCACGGCATCGACCTCGCGCAGTTCCTCGTGGGGCGCGTCGCCGAGGTCGCCGCCATGACCGACACCTTCATCACCGACCGCCCCATCCCGCTGGAGCAGGGCATCGGCCACGCCAGGGTCCGCGTCTCGGACGAGCGCGGCCCCGTCGGCAACGAGGACTACGTCGGGATGCTCGCCCGCTTCGACTCCGGGGTGGTCGGCACCCTCGAGGCGTCGCGCGTGGCCCGGGGCCCGCGCGCCGAGTACGTCGTGGAGGTCTACGGCACAGGCGGATCCGTGCGCTGGAACTTCGAGGACATGTCCAAGGTGCAGGTCCTGCTCGGCGACGGCGGGGACGTGCACGGCTACACCACCGTCATGGCCGGGCCGCAGCACGGCGCCTACGCCCGCTTCCAGCCCGGCCCCGGCCAGAACCTCTCCTTCGACGACCTCAAGGTCGTGGAGGGGCGGGACTTCGTCGAGTCGGTGCTGTCCGGCGAGCAGGTCGCCCCGTCCGCGGCGGACGCGTGGTCCGCGGCCGAGGTCGACGAGGCGGTCGTGCGAGCTGCGGCGAGCCGCGCGTGGGAGTCGGTGCCGCCGGTGAGCGGGCGGACGACATACGACGCCTGAGTCCGTCGGCGGAGGCTCCGTGTGTGCGACTCCCCGGCCGACCACGGTCCGCGCCAGGACGACGTGAGCCCCCTCTCCCGGGTCGGGAGAGGGGGCTCACGGGAGCGGCCGGTCAGGCGTGGCTGAGCTCGCGGGCGTTCCAGGTCAGGAAGAGCGCGACGGTGCCGGCGAGCGGCAGCAGGGCGCTGAGCAGGATCGGGGCGGACGCGAGCACGCCCCCGACGACCGTCAGGACGACGGCGAGGGTGGCCAGCAGGGCGGCCTGCACGGCCAGGGCGTTGTGGGTGGTCTGCGTCTGCGCGGTGCGGACGTCGGCGACGTGGGTGTTGGTCATGAGTCCTTCTCTCTGCCGGAGGACGAGGAGGCCCGAGGGCCTCGGTCCTGCACGGCCGTCGTGTCGTGCCAGCGGGTGCCGGCACATCAGGTCTGGGGCGCCGTTCGCCTGGTCAGCGGGCGTATGGCGGGGGCGGGGTCGCCGTCAGATGCGAAAGACGCCCTGGTAGCTCGCGACGCCCGCGAGCACCACGGTGCCCACGACGGGCACGATGGCGGCGACGATCAGCTGGGGGGAGGCGAGCAGCGTCCCGGCGACCACGAGGGCGATGGTGATCAGGGCCAGCGTGACGGCCAGGCTCAGGGTGGACGGGGTCGCGGCCCTGGCCTCGTCGTCGATCTGCGCGGGGGCGGTCAGGTCGGTCATGTGGCGGGGCAACTCATCCTGCTCTCCGCCGCGCACGAGCGGATCCCGATGGGCTCGCCCTGCACGGCCATCGTGGGTGCCAGCTCATGTGCTGACAAATATAAGTCTACGCAAGACCCCCCACGCTTGGCAAACGTATGACGAATCCCGTCGTCCGTGCTGGATGACGCGTCTCGATATCGTCAAGACCTGTAAATGTCCGGACAAAGTCTTGACGTGGCCCGGGTCACTCGGTGAAGGTGGTGCCAGCCCGGGTGAGCCCTCGCCCACGTCTCGAAGGAGAGACATGCGCATCGCAGTCATCGGCGTCAGCCGCATCGGTCGCATCCATGCCGCGAACCTGCGCGACCTCCCCGAGGTCGAGGAGGTCGTCCTCGCCGACGCCGTCCCCGGGGTCGAGCGCCCCGTGGCCTGCGACCTCTCCCGGCGCCGCGGGGCGCCCGTCCGCCTCGAGGAGATCCCCGACACGAGGTGACGACTCGCCAACGGTTCGGTCCGACCCGCCACCCTGACGACCCGTCGGCAGGACAAACGCATAGTTTGTCACCAACCACATCACCACCCGCACCACCCGCCCGGAGCGCGACGACGCTGCTCCGTCACGAGAGGCACCACGATGAATCGCACCGTCAAGACCACCCTGACACTGGCGCTCGCCACGTCGACGGCCCTCACCATGGCGGCCTGCAGCTCGACCGGTGGCAAGCAGACCACCGAGTCCGCGGCCGGTGGCGCGGCCAAGGCCAAGACCATGACCGTCGCGATGGTCACCCACGCCGCCGCCGGCGACACCTTCTGGGACCTCGTGCGCAAGGGCGCCGAGGACGCCGCGGCCAACGACGGCGTGACCCTGACCTACACCTCCGACCCGGACGGCGCCAACCAGGCCAACCTCGTCAAGCAGGCCGTGGACAAGAAGGTCGACGGCATCGCCGTCACCCTCGCCAAGCCCGAGGCCATGGCCGGCAACGTCAAGGCCGCCACCGATGCCAAGATCCCGGTCGTCGCCCTCAACGCCGGCAGCGACGCGTGGAAGGCCATGGGCGTCACCAGCTTCTTCGGCCAGGACGAGAAGGTCGCGGGCCAGGCGGCGGGCGAGCGGCTCACCAAGGAGGGCGCCATCAAGGTCCTCTGCGTGATCCAGGAGCAGGGCCACGTCGGGCTCGAGTCCCGCTGCGACGGCGTCAAGGCCGGCTTCCCCCAGACCGAGAAGCTCTACGTCAACGGCACCGACATGGGCGACGTCCAGTCCAAGGTCACCGCCAAGCTCCAGCAGGACAAGGACGTCACGCACGTCATGATGCTCGGCGCACCGTTCGCCATGACGGCGATCAAGTCGATCGAGGAGTCCGGCAGCCAGTCCAAGCTCGTGGCCTTCGACATGAACAAGGACATCGTCGCCCAGATCAAGGCCAACAAGGTCACCTGGGCCGTCGACCAGCAGCCCTACCTGCAGGGCTACCTCGCCGTCGACTCCCTGTGGCTCCACAAGACCAACGGCAACGAGATCGGCGGCGGCCAGGCCGTCCTGACGGGCCCGTCCTTCGTGGACAGCAGCAACGTCGCCGCCGTCGAGAAGTTCGCCGCCAACGGGAAGCGCTGACCATGTCGACCTCCACCACCACCCCGTCCACGGCACCCGAGCCGGCGACCCAGGCCCAGGCCGGCGACGACCGCGTCGGGCGCCGGTCCCCGGTCAACCTGCTGCTCCGCCGCCCCGAGATCGGCTCCCTCATCGGCGCCCTCGCCGTGTTCGCGCTGTTCGTGGCCATCGCACCGGCCTTCCGCAACATCAGCAACGTCGGCACCATCCTCTACGGCTCCGCCACGATCGGGATCATGGCCGTGGGCGTCGCCGTCCTCATGATCGGCGGCGAGTTCGACCTGTCCACGGGCGTCGCCGCCACGACGTCCGGGCTCACCGCGGCCCTGGCCTCGTGGAACTTCGGCCTCAACGTGTGGGTCGGCGTGATCCTCGCGCTCGTCGTCTCCCTGGCCATCGGCGCCTTCAACGGCTGGCTGCTGATGCGGACGGGCCTGCCGAGCTTCCTGGTCACCCTCGGCACCTTCTTCGTGCTGCAGGGCGCCAACCTCGGCATCACCCGACTGGTCACCGGCAACGTCGCCTCGACGTCGATCACCGACATGCAGGGATGGGACTCCGCCAAGGCCGTGTTCGCCACGACCTTCACCATCGGCACGGTCAGCATCAAGATGCTCGTGCTGTTCTGGATCGTGCTGACCGCGATCGCGGCATACGTGCTGCTCCGCACCCGCGTCGGCAACTGGATCTTCGCCGTCGGCGGCGACGCCGCCGCGGCCCGCGCCGTCGGTGTCCCCGTCACGGCAGTCAAGATCGGGATGTTCATGTTCGTCGGGTTCTGCGCCTGGATGCTCGGGATGCACCTGCTGTTCGAGTACTCCGTGGTGCAGTCCGGCGAGGGCGTCGGCAAGGAGTTCATCTTCATCATCGCCGCGGTCGTCGGCGGCTGCCTGCTCACCGGCGGCTACGGCTCCGTGGTCGGGGCCGCGATCGGCGCGCTGGTGTTCGGCATGACCCAGCTGGGCATCAACTACGCCAACTGGAACCCGGACTGGTTCCGGACCTTCCTCGGGGTGCTGCTGCTCGTCGCCACCCTGGTCAACATGTACGTCAAGAGAAGGGCGGACGCGGCATGAGCGCGACCAAGACCGCACCGACGCACGAAGGCGGCCCCACCACGGCCATCCTGGAGATGCGCGACTGCGGCAAGAGCTATGGCAACATCCAGGCGCTGCGAGGCGTCTCGATGTCCGTCCGTCAGGGCGAGGTCACCTGCGTCCTCGGCGACAACGGCGCCGGCAAGTCCACGCTGATCAAGATCATGGCGGGGCTGCACGACTACAACGTCGGCGAGATGTTCGTCAACGGCGAGCAGCGGCACTTCTCCTCGCCGCGCGAGTCGCTGGGCAGCGGCATCGCCACCGTCTACCAGGACCTGGCGCTCGCCCCGCTGATGTCCGTGTGGCGCAACTTCTTCCTCGGCAACGAGCTCAAGAAGGGCTTCTTCGGGATGGACATCCCCACCATGAAGCGCGTCTGCGGCGAGGAGCTCACCAAGATGGGGATCGTCATCCCCGACCTGGACCGCCCCATCGGCAGCCTCTCGGGAGGCCAGAAGCAGTGCATCGCGATCGCCCGCGCCATCTACTTCGGCGCCAAGGTGATCATCCTCGACGAGCCCACCGCGGCGCTCGGCGTCAAGCAGTCCGGCGTGGTGCTGAAATACATCATGAAGGCGCGTGACGCCGGCCTCGGCGTCGTCTTCATCACCCACAACCCGCACCACGCCTACCTCGTCGGCAACCACTTCGTGATCCTCAAGCTGGGCCGCGTGGTCCTCGACGCCCACCGCGACGAGGTCACCCTGGACGAGCTGACGGAGGAGATGGCGGGCGGCAAGGAGCTCGCCGACCTCTCGCACGAGCTGCGCGCGGCGGACCCCGGCAAGGTCGTCGACCCGAGCACCGTGAAGCACGGTGGGATCGACGCGCCCACGGTCGACATCCCCAAGGTCCGCGACTAGGGCCGCGCGGGGAGGTTCGCGCTCGTCGAGAGGCGACAGATGGGGGTCATCCGAGCCGGTTGACCCCCATCTGTCGCCTCTCGACGCGTGCTCGCGGCTCGCCCTGGCGGCGGGGCGGCTGGGTCAGAGGGTGAAGGCCTCGCGGAAGCGCTCGAGCGCCACCTCGCTGTCGCCGGACGCCCACCCCTCGAGGGCGACCACACCGGCATACCCCATCTCGGCCAGGGCCCGCGCCACACCCGGATAGCTGATCTCACCCGTCCCCGGCTCGCACCGCCCGGGCACGTCGGCCACCTGGATCTCGCCGATGAGATCGCCTGCGCGGCGGCACAGCTCGATCAGGTTCCCCTCGCCGATCTGCGCGTGATAGAGGTCGAGGTTCATGCGCAGCGCCGGCGACCCGACCGACTCCAGCAGGGTGATCACGTCCGCCGCCCGGGCGAACGGCACGCCGGGGTGGTCGACGTCGAGGTTGAGGTTCTCCAGCTGGAAGGTCACGCCCTCGCTCTCGCCCAGGGCGGCCACGCGACGCAGCGTCCGCTCGGCGGCGAGCCAGTCGCGAGGCGTCACGACCGTCTGCGGGCGGTTCGGCATACCACCCTCCCCGAGGCCCGTGCCGTGCAGGTTGAGGTGCGGGTCGCCGAGGCGATGGGCCACGGCCACCGACTCCCGGGCGGTGCGCAGCAGCTCGTCCGCGCCCGCGGGGTCGATGAGCTCGCCGTGCGTGTAGCCCGTCATCGAGGTGAACCGGGCGCCCGTCGCCGCGAGCGCGTCGATGTCCTTGGTCGTCCAGTCCCACAGCTCGACCGCGAAGCCCAGCTCGTGCAGCCGGCGCACACGGTCCAGGTGGGGCAGGTCGAGCAGCTGCATCTCGGAGCACACCGCGAGGTCGAACCCCGGGTGCTGCGAGGCGCCCGCGAGCGGTGCTGAGGTGGTGGTCATGCCGACTCCTTCGTCCTCAAACGGTGTGAGGTCAAATGTAAGGACAATCTATTGACATTGTCCACGCCTGCGCCTTCACTTGTGATAGCGATACGAGCAAGGACGCTACGAATCCGCGTGCTGCGGAAGGCAGAAGGAGACGAGGATGTCCCACGGCAGTCCCACCAGCAGTCCCAGCGGGGTGACGCTACCGCCCTCCGACCGGGCCCGCACCAGCGGCGCCTGGACCTGATCGCCGTCGTCGCGACGTTCGGCGGTCTGCTGTTCGGCTACGACACGGGCGTGATCAACGGCGCCCTCGAGCCCATGAAGACGGACCTCGGCCTGACCACCGTCACCGAGGGTCTGGTGACGGCGTCGCTGCTCATCGGCGCCGCGGTCGGAGCGCTCGTCTCGGGCGTGCTCAACGACAACCTGGGCCGCAAGAAGACCCTGACCCTGATCGCCGTCGTGTTCTTCGTCGGCACGCTGGGCTGCGTCTTCACGCCGGGGCTCTCGATCATGCTCGTCTCTCGCTTCGTCCTCGGCCTCGCGGTCGGCGCGGCGTCGGCCACAGTCCCCGTCTATCTGTCCGAGCTCGCCCCCACCGAGCGCCGTGGCACCCTCAGCGGGCGCAACGAGCTCGCGATCGTACTCGGGCAGATGCTGGCCTTCATCATCAACGCGATCATCGCCAGCGTCTGGGGTCAGCACGAGGGGGTCTGGCGCTACATGCTCGCGGTGTGCGCCGTCCCCGCGGTGTTCCTGTTCTTCGGGATGCTCCGTATGCCGGAGTCCCCGCGCTGGCTCATCTCGAAGGGTCGCTACGACGAGGCGCTGCAGGTGCTCCTGGAGGTCCGCAACGAGGACCGCGCCCGCGCCGAGCTCGGCGAGGTGGAGCAACTGGCCGATGAGGAGGCCGAGTCCCACAAGGGCGGCTGGTCCGACATGGCCGTCCCGTGGATCCGTCGACTGGTGATCATCGGCTGCGGCCTGGCCGCCGCGCAGCAGGTCACGGGCATCAACTCGATCATGTACTACGGCACCCAGCTGCTCACCGAGGCGGGCTTCTCGGCCAGCGCGGCGATCATCGCCAACGTCGCCAACGGGGTCCTCGCGGTCGTCGGCACCGCGCTGTGCTTGTTCGTGGTGATCGACAAGGTCCACCGCCGCAAGCTCATCATCATCGGGTTCTGCGCCACGACGACGATCCACGGCCTCATCACCCTCGCGGCGACGATCCTCCCGGCGGGCACCACCCGCGCCTGGGTCATCCTGGTGCTCTGCGTGACCTTCGTGTTCTTCATGCAGTGCTGCCTCAACGCGCCGGTCTGGGTCGCCCTGTCCGAGATGTTCCCGCTGCGGATCCGGGGCTTCGGGATGGGGATCTCCATCTTGTGCATGTGGCTGGTCAACGCCGCGCTGACCTTCTCCTTCCCCGTGATCGTGGGCAAGGCCGGCCTGCAGGGGATGTTCGGCCTGTTCTTCGTGATCGGCCTGGCGGCGATCTTCTTCCTGTGGAAGATGCTGCCCAACACCAGCGGTCGCTCCCTCGAGGAGCTCGAGGAGAGCTTCTCCCGGGGCGAGTTCGTCTGAGCCGTATGACGAGAGGCGGGGTGTCGGTGATCCGGCGGCCCGCCTCTCGCGTGCCCACCGCGAGCGCGCCGGCCTCCCGCGTGGCTGGTGTCATCGATCTGCGTGCAGGAGGTGACCCGTCGGGTCGCGGCGAGCTCTCAAACGGCGGGCTAACCGGACGGGTGCGCCCCGAGGGGTCAGTTGCTGTCGAGTGTGGGCGGGTTAGCGGGCTCGGTGCGCCCCGAGGGGTCAGTTGGTGTCGAGTGTGGCGCCCGGCCCCGAGCCCGGCCTCTCGCGTGCCCGCGGTGAGCGAGTCGGGTGCAGGAAGTGACCCGTCGGGTCGCGGGGGGCTCTCGAACGTTGGGTCAAACGATCGGGTGCGCCCCAAGGGGTCAGTTGCTGTCGGGTGCGGCGGGGTGGAGTGGCGGTCGGCGTCCCGAGGGGTCAGTTGGTGTCGGGTGCGGCGGCCCGGCCCCCGAGCCGGGTCTCTCGCGTGCTCGCCGTGAGGCGAGTCGGGTGCAGGAAGTGACCCGTCGGGTCGCGGGGGGCTCCCGAACGTCGGGTCAACGGCCGGGTGCGCCCCGAGGGGTCAGTTGTTGTCGGGTGTGGGCGGGTTAGCGGGCTTGGTGCGCCCCGACGGGTCACTTGTTGTCGGGTGCGGCGGGGACGGGGTGGGTGGGGGACGTCAGTCGTGGGCGCCGGGGACGGTCTGGTCCCAGTCGATGACGGAGCCGGTCACGACGCCGCTGCGGTCGGACAGCAGGTAGACGACCATGTCGGCGATCTCGTCGACCTGCCCCAGCTTGCCCATGGGGAGGGCGGCGGAGGCTTCCTCGAGCCACCCGTCCTGCGCACCGTGGAAGCGCCGCTGCACCTCGTCCTCGCCCGGCGTCTCGGTCCAGCCGATGTTGAGGCCGTTGATGCGGATCCGGTCGAAGCGGTGGGCGTACGCCGCGTTGCGGGTCAGTCCCGCCAGCCCGGCCTTGGAGGCGACGTAGGGCGCGAGGTAGGGCTGGCCGCCGTGGGAGGACATGGTCAGCACGTTGACGATCGTGCCGGGGGCGCCCCGGCGGCGCATGTCCTCGACGGCCGCCTGCATCGTGAAGAACGGCGCCACGAGGTTGACCGAGAGGTGCTGCTGCAGCAGCTCGGGGGTGGTGTCGAGCAGCGACCCGCGCGAGGTGAGGCCGGCGGCGTTGACGAGCCCGTCGACCCGGCCGAAGCGCTCGACCGTCGCGGTGACCGAGGCGCGTGCCTGGTCCACGTCGGCCAGGTCGGTCTGCACGAACTCCACGCGGTGCGAGCCGTGCTCGCGTGCCAGCTCGTCGGCCGCCGCCGACCCGACGTCCGCGCGGCGCCCGGTGACGACGACGTGTGCGCCCTCGCGCAGGGCGGCCCGCGCCACGGCGGCGCCCACGCCCTGGGTGCCGCCACTGACGAGGACCACCCGGTCCTGGAGGAGCTCGCGCATCAGGCCGCGCCCCCGGTCGTGGGGCCCGCGGCCGTGGCGGCTTCGGTCGCCGCGCTCGCGAGTGGACCGGTCGACGCCGCGTCGGACGCCGAATCGAGCTCGGTCACCGGGAGCCGAGCGGCCAGCGCCGAGCGCACCCGGTCGGCCTGGCTGGGTGGCGCCATCCCGTCGACGGGCTGCTCGGCGTCCAGGTCGGCGGGGAAGGCGTAGCCCTCCGCCGACGCGGCGATCGCGTCGTGGAGGCGGGCGGTCGGCATACCGGCGTCCTGGCGGGAGAGCAGGACCGGATAGACGGCCTCGACCACGCGGCGCCGGTCGACTCGCTCCATGGCCCGGCCGAATGCCGAGGAGATCTGCAGGAGGTTGGCCATGCGGCGGATGTCGGTCGAGTGGTTGGTGCCGGCGGCGTGGAACAGCGCGGGGTTGAAGAACACGGCGTCGCCCTTGGCGAGGGGCAGCTGCACGTGGTGGTCGCGGAAGTAGTCCTGGAACTCCGGCAGCCAGTAGGCGACGTAGCCGGGCTCGTAGCGGTGCGAGTGGGGGAGGTAGAGCGTGGGGCCGCTCTCGACGGGCATGTCGACGTGGGCCACGGCGCCCTGCAGGGTCAGCATCGGCGACATGAGGTGGACGTGCCGGGGGTAGCGCTCGCTGACCTCCGGCCCGAGGAACCCCAGGTGGTAGTCGCGGTGCACGGTCTGGCCCGCCCCGCCCGGGTTGACCACGTTGACCTGCGAGGTGACCTGGTAGCCAGGACCCAGCCAGGCCGTCGCCGCCAGCGCCACGAGGTCGTTGGCGTAGTAGTCGACGAACGCCTCGGGGTCGGTGACGGCGAGCTTCTCGAGGGCGTTCCAGACGCGGTCGTTGGCGCCGGGCTTGGCGAAGTGGTCGCCCGCCACGCGGCCGGAGGCGCGCTGCTCCTCGATGATCGTGCGGAAGCCGTCGCTGACCCGGTCGACCACGTCGTGCTCGAAGGCGCCCTGCAGCACCACGATCCCGGGCCCCTCGGACAGGGCGCGGGCCAGCTCGGTCTGCACCTCGCGGGCGGCCTCGGGCCCGCCGCCGAGGGCCCCGCGCAGGTGGTCGGCGCGATAGAGCAGCACCTCCTGCTCGACGGCCTGGGCGTGCGGGTATGCCGTGACGTCGGTGCGGGCCTCGAGCACTGCGCGCAGTTCCTCGAGGCGGCAGTCCTGCGCCGTCCAGGTCGGGCTGGAAGCCGGGCGGGTCGTGGTCGGCATGGCGTCTCCTCGTCGTCGTGGTCCGTCCCTTCCATGGTGGCTCGCGGACTGGCCGTCGGCTGGGGTCAAAGACCTCAGATAGACCTCAGTCGCGGTCGGGGCCTACCGTCGGGGGATGAGGCCGCCGCACCCCCTCAAGGACATCGCCGCCCAGGCCGGCCTGTCCGAGGCCACCGTCGATCGCGCGCTGCATGGGCGCAGCAACGTGAGCGCCGCGGCCGTGCGGGCCGTCGAGCAGGCCGTGCTCGAGCTCGACCGGCAGCAGTCGCAGCTGCGGCTCGGCGCGCGCACCGTGCTGGTGGACGTCGTGATGCAGGCGCCGGCGCGGTTCACCAGCGCCGTGAGGACGGCGCTCGAGGCCGAGCTGGCGTGGGTGCGGCCAGCGGCCGTGCGGGCGAGGTTCCACCTGCGCGAGCGGGCCGACGTCGAGGAGCTCGTGGAGACGATCGACCGGGTCGGGTCGGGTGGCCGCACCTCGCAGGGGCTGCTCCTCAAGGCGCCGGACGACCCGGCCATCGCGGCGGCGGTGGACCGGGCGGCCGGGCGCGGCATACCGGTGGTCACCCTGGTCACCGACGTCCCGAGCAGCAGGCGGGTGGCGTATGTCGGACTGGACAACCAGCAGGCGGGGGCGACGGCAGCCTTCCTGGTGTCGCGCTGGCTGACCCCTCGAGGCGTGGGTGAGGGCGAGGGGCGGCGGGTGCTGGTGACGATGAGCCGCTCGACCTTCCTGGGGGAGCACGAGCGGGTGCGGGCGTTCGAGGACGAGCTGGCGGTGCTGCGGCCGGAGGAGCCCGTGCTCGTCGTGTCGGACGCAGACGGGCTCGATGCCGCCACGGGCGACCTGGTCGGGGCGGCGCTCGACGAGGAGCCGGGCGTGTGCGCGGTCTACTCCGTCGGTGGTGGCAACCGCGCCACCCTCGCCGAGCTGCGGCGACGGGGGCGACGCGTGGAGGCCTACGTCGCGCACGACCTCGACGAGGACAACGTCGCGCTGCTCCGCTCGGGGGCCATCGACGCGGTGATCCACCACGACCTGCAGAGCGACTGCCGTCGGGCCGTCCGTCAGGTGCTGCGGCACCACCGGCTGGTGTCGGGCGCCCCGCTGACCGTGCCGGCGTCGTTGGAGATCATCACGCGCTACAACCTGCCGACGCGCTGGATCGACCCGGCCTGACCGGACGGGTCAGCCCGGGTCCGACAGCGCGTCGGACCCGGGCTGCTCAGCAGCGGGTTCGGGTGACGGGTCAGGCGTCGAGGTCGACCTCGACGACGCGCCCCTCGGCGGCGGACCGGGCGGCGGCGTCGGCCAGGACCAGGGCGGCCCAGCCGTCGTGGAAACCCACCGGCACCGGCGCGTCCTCGCGGATGGCGGCGACGAACGCCGCGAGCTCGCGCTGGTAGGCCGCGGCATACCGCTCGAGGAAGAAGTTCTGGTAGGGCTCGCGCACCTCGACCGCGTCGGCGCTCCACCGGCGCACGACCGTGTCGGTGACGTTGCCGGCCTCGAGCAGCCCCTCCGAGCCGAAGGCCTCGAGCCGCTGGTCGTAGCCGTAGGCCGCGTGCCGCGAGTTGGTGATCGTCACCTGCTGGCCCTCGCGCCCGGTCAGGACCACCACCACGGAGTCGTAGTCGCCGAGACCCGCGATGTCCTCGCTGAACTGTGCCGTCCCCGAGGCGAACACGCTCACGACGTCCGGCACGAAGTGCCGCGCCATGTCGAAGTCGTGGATCGTCATGTCGCGGAAGATCCCGCCTGACACCGCGAGGTAGTCCGTCGGCGCGGGCGCGGGGTCGCGGCTGATGATGGACAGCTGCTCCAGGCGGCCGATCTCGCCCGAGGCGACCCGCGCGTGCAGCGCCGAGAAGTGCGGGTCGAAGCGACGGTTGAAGCCCAGCATGATCGGCGTGGTCGCGGCCGAGGCCTTGGCCCGCAGCGCCTCGACCCGGGCGATGTCCAGGTCGATGGGCTTCTCGCAGAGCGCGGGCTTGCCAGCGTCGATCGCCGCGTCGATGAGGTCGACGTGCGTGGCGGTGGGGGAGGCGATGATGACGGCGTCGACGTCGTCGGACGCCAGCACCTCCTCGGGGGTGGCGGCGACGCGGGCGCCGTGCAGCTCGCCCAGCGACTCGGCGGCGGCGGGCACGGCGTCGACGACGGTCGAGAGCTCGGCCCCGGGGGCCGCGGTGACGCTGAGGGCGTGGACCCGGCCGATGCGGCCGCAGCCGATCAGACCGATGCGGACGGGCTGCAGGGACATGCTCGATCTCCTTCGTTCGGCAATTGTTAGTACTATCTGACATGTCCTGGCCACTGTCCAGCCACAGTCCGAGGAGCGACACCGATGTCCTTCCCCCACAGCCTGCCCGAGCCCCGCCTGCCCGATCCCACCGGGGGTCCCGTCCTGCGCTGGGGCGTCATCGGGACGGGGTGGATCGCCGAGCGGTTCGTCGCGTCCGTCCTTCGGCATACCAACCACCAGGTGGCCGCGGTCGGGTCCCGGTCCGAGGAGGGCGCCCGCCGGTTCACCGGGCGGCACGGGGGCGAGCCCCTCGGGTCGTATGCCGAGCTGGTCGCCCACCCGCGCGTGGACGTCGTCTATGTCACGAGCCCACACCCGCAGCACGTCGAGCACGCCCTGCTGGCCATTGCGGCGGGCAAGCACGTGCTGGTCGAGAAGCCCATCGCGATCGACGCCGCCGGGGCGCGGCGGATCGCCGAGGCCGCCCGTGCCGCAGGCGTCTTCGCGATGGAGGCCATGTGGTCGCTGTGCCTGCCGAAGTTCCGCGTGATCAGCCGGCTGCTCGACGACGGCGTGCTCGGCGACCTGACGCTCGTGTCCGCCGACATCGGCGAGTACTTCCCCGACCGTCACCGCATCCACGACCCGGCGCTCGCGGGCGGCGCGATGATGGACCTCGGCACCTATCCGCTGACGCTGGCGACGTGGGTGCTCGGGGCGGCCACCGAGGTCGCCGCGCAGGGCGTTCGCGGCCCGACCGGCACGATGGCGCAGACGACGATGACGCTGCGGCACGGCGAGGCGCAGTCGGCGCTGCACGCGAGCGCCCTCGTCGAGACCCCCACCGTCGCCGCGATCAGCGGCTCCGACTCCTGGGTGTCGCTGGACGGCCCGTGGTACCAACCGGGTTCGTTCACCATGCACGGACGCGGCGGGGGACAGCTGCGTCACCTCGAGGCGGCGACCGCCCACGACGGGCTGTTCTGGGAGGCGCTCGAGGTCGCGCACTGCCTCGGCGAGGGGAGGACCGAGAGCGTCATACGGCCCCTCGACGCGACGATCGCGACCCTCGAGGCGATGGACCAGGTGAGGGCCGTGACCGACGACCGACTGGCCGGGGAGTCCTGAGGGCAGCCTGTGCTCAGCCTGCACGTCTAGGCTCGAGCGCATGGCTGACCGTCACTTCGACCTGATCATCATCGGCACGGGCTCGGGCAACTCGCTCATCACCCCCGAGCTGGCCGACCAGGACATCGCGATCCTCGAGCGGGGCACCTTCGGCGGCACCTGCCTCAACGTCGGCTGCATCCCCACCAAGATGTACGCCTACCCGGCCGACGTCATCACCTCCGCGCAGCACCTCGACCGCCTGGGCGCGTCCTTCCCGTGCGACCCGCAGGTGCGGTGGCGCGAGATCCGCGACCGGATCTTTGCCGGGCGGATCGACCAGATCGCCGCGGGCGGCGAGCAGTACCGCCGCCAGGACCCGCACATCACGGTGTTCGACGGGAGCGCACGGTTCGTCGGACCCAAGGAGATCGACACCGGCACCGGCGCGACCATCACGGCCGACCAGATCGTCGTGGCCGCCGGCTCGCGCGTCTCGATGCTCGACGTCGACGGTCTGCGCGAGGCGGCCCCCGCGCTGGGCGTCCACACCAGCGACACCGTCATGCGCATGGAGGAGCTGCCGCGCCGTCTGACGATCGTCGGCGGCGGCTTCGTGGCGGCGGAGTTCGCCCACATCTTCGACGCGTTCGGCGTCGAGGTGACCTGGCTCCAGCGCAGCGGCAGCCTGCTGCGCAAGGAGGACGACCTGATCTCGGGGCGGTTCACCGAGCTGGCGGCCGAGCGCTACGACCTGCGGCTCGGCACCCAGATCAGCGCGGCCGAGCGCCGGGACGGCGCGTGGCACCTCACGACCACCGGGCCCTCCGGGTCGGGCGAGGTCGTGGCGGACGCCGTCCTCGTCGCCACCGGGCGCGTGCCCAACGCCGACCAGCTCGGTCTCGCCGAGGTCGGCTATCGGATGGACGGACCCCGCCTGTGGGTCGACGAGCAGCAGCGCACCAGCGTCGAGGGGGTCTGGGCGCTCGGCGACATCAGCAGCCACTGGCAGCTCAAGCACGTCGCCAACCATGAGGCGCGGGTCGTCGCGCACAACCTCGCCCACCCCGACGACCTGCGGTCCAGCGACCACCGCTACGTCCCTGCCGCCGTGTTCACCCACCCGCAGATCGCGTCGGTCGGCCTGACGGAGCGCGAGCTGCAGGCGGCCGGGCGCGACTACGTCGTCAAGGTCCAGGACTACGGCGCCACGGCATACGGCTGGGCCATGGAGGACCAGGTGGGCGTCGTCAAGCTGCTCGCCGACCCCGAGACCCGGCTGCTGCTGGGCGCCCACCTCATGGGCTACCAGGCCAGCAACCTGATCCAGCCGCTGATCCAGGCGATGTCGCTGGGGACGACCGTGCCCGAGATGGCGCGCGGGCAGTACTGGATCCACCCCGCGATCATGGAGGTCGTCGAGAACGCCCTGCTGGGTCTCGAGCTGTGATCCTCGGCTTCGTCGCCTCGGTGGTCGGCATGCTCCTGTATGCCGTCGCCTCCGTCTCGCAGGGCTACGCCGCGTCCCGGGCCACCGGGGCGGACGTGGTCCGGCACCCCGCCTATGTGCTCGGGCTCGGCTGCGACGGTCTCGCGTGGGTGGCCTCGCTGGTGGCGCTGCGGTCGTTGCCGCTCTTCGGCGTGCAGTGCTGGCGCTGAGCCCGACCCAGGAGGCCGTGGGCGCCTGATCCTGGGTCGGGTCGGGCTGGGGTCAGCGGGTGGCGCCGGTGACGAGCCAGGCGTCGGAGCGGGCGCGCAGGCCGAGCGCGATGCCGCGCAGGGTCATGAAGATGCTGAACCCGACCCAGAGCCACACCACGGCCGCGGGGTCGTCGAGCGGGCCGGCGACGTGCCGGACGACCAGCACGACGGGGAGATAGGCCACGAGGAGCGCGAGCTGCGCCCACGCCAGCCAGCGGGTGTCGCCGGCGCCGATCAGCACCCCGTCGAGGACGAAGACCCACCCCGAGATCGGCTGCGACAGCGCCACCACGACCAGGCCGGCGGCGAGGGCGGCCTGGGTCTCGGGGTCGCTCGTGAACAGGTGAGGCAGCACGGTGTGCAGCGCGAGGACCAGGGCGCCGAGGACCGCGCCGCCGATGAGGCCCCAGCGGATCATGAGGGTGGTGGCGGCGCGGGTGCCTGCGGTGTCCCCGGCGCCGAGGGCCTTGCCGGTCAGGGCCTGCGCGGCGATCGCCAGCGCGTCCAGGGCAAAGGTGAGGAAGCTCCACACCGTCGCGCTCACCTGGTAGGCGCCGAGCGGCACGTCACCCAGACCCGCCGCGACCCACGTGGTCAGCAGCAGGACCGTGCGCAGGGCCAGCGTGCGGATGAGCAGCGGTATGCCGCCCCGCGCGGCCACCAGCACCCGTCCCGGATGCGGGCGCAGGGAGGCGCCGAGCCGCCGCGCTGCCCGCACCACGACGAGGATCAGGGCGATCGCCATACCCCACTGGCTGATGACCGTGCCGATGGCCGAGCCGACGATCCCGAGGTGCAGGCCGTAGACGAGCAGGACGTTGAGGACGACGTTGCACGTGAAACCAGCGACCGACACCACCAGGGGCGTGGTGGTGTCCTGGACGCCGCGGAGGATCCCGGTGGCGGCGAGGACGATCAGCATCGCGGGGATCCCGGCGGCGCTCGCGCGCAGGTAGTGCTCGGCGTGGACGAGGGCGTCCGGGCTCGCGCCGAAGGCGGCCACGAGGGGGCGGGCGAAGGTCGCGACGAGCACGCTGGTGACGAGGCCGAGGGCGGCGGCGAGCCAGACGCCGTCGAGGCCGTTGGCGACGGCACCGCGCTCGTCACCGGCACCGACGTGGCGGGCCACGATGCTCGTCGTGCCGTAGGCGAGGAAGACGAAGATGTTGGCGGCCGTCAGGAGGGCGGCGCTCGCGACGCCGAGGCCGGCGAGCTGCGGGGTGCCGAGGTGGCCGACGATGGCGCTGTCGGCGAGGAGGAAGAGCGGCTCGGCGACCAGGGCGAGGAAGGCCGGGACGGCGAGGCGGAGGATCTCGCGCGCGGGGGACGTCGGCTTCTGGGTCTCCCGGTCGCTCGCCACCCGGCGAGGATAGTCGCCGCGACGCCGGGCTCCCAGCGCGTGTCACCGCGCGATGCCAAGCGCTGGTGAACGACCGGTGACCTGCGGGTTTCGGGCGTGTCGTTGTCCACAGATGTGACTCCTGTGGCGAGCTGGTGTGGAAACCCGCAGGTCAGGACCCCGAACGATGCCTGTGAGTGACATGGCGGTGACAGGGAGCGAGATCTGGTGCTCGAGGGCGGGGGTCGGCGTGTCGCGGATGAGACGGTTTGTCCACACCGCGTCCAGCGCGCCCCAGATGGCGTAACTCGGTCGACAAATCTTCCGTGCACAGGTGGCGCTCGGCATACGTGCTGGTCACAGGGCCGGTGAAGCGGTAGGTCACGGGAAAGTCACACGCCCTCCACAGGCTTGTCCCCAGGCTTGCCCACACGTCACGGCGTGTTGTCCCCAGGTTGTCCACAACCCCCGTTTGCCCGGGCCTCCTCCCGGCCCATACCGTGGCGCAGCAGCCCGTCCGGGTGACGTGATGCGCCCAGGCCTACCAAAGTTATCCACAGGTTTGTCCACACGCGCGCGAGACCCCTTCGGAGGTCAGTGGTGGGGCAGGTATGTCAGTGGTCGGTGGTGGACTGAGACCGTGCAGGGACGGGCCGAGCAGGGCTAGACGAGGGAGCAGACGTGTCGATCGCGGAGCTGGACGACCGTCGGGACTACGGCGCCGAGCGGGGTGGACCCGGCGGCGGTGGGAGTGGCGGCGACGACCGCGTGCCGCCGCAGGACGTGCACGCGGAGCAGTCCGTCCTCGGCTCGATGATGCTGTCCAAGGACGCGATCGCCGACTGCGTCGAGACGCTGCGCGGGCTCGACTTCTATCGCCCCGCGCACGAGACGATCTACGAGGCGATCATCGACCTCTACGGTCGCGGCGAGCCGGCCGACGCCATCACCGTCGCCGACGAGCTCACCAAGCGCGGCGAGATCCAGCGCATCGGCGGCCAGGCCTACCTGCACCAGCTGATCGACGCCGTGCCGACGGCGGCCAACGCGGGCTACTACGCCGAGATCGTGCAGGAGCGCGCCGTCCTGCGCCGCCTCGTCGACGCGGGCACGCGCATCGTGCAGATGGGCTACGGCCAGGGCGGCGACGTCGAGGACATCGTCAACGCGGCGCAGGCCGAGGTCTACCAGGTCGCCGACAAGCGCGGCGGCGAGGACTACATCGCCGTGGGCGAGGTCCTCGAGGCCACGATCGACGAGATCGAGCACGCGTCGGGCAAGAACGGCGAGATGGTCGGCGTGCCCACCGGCTTCACCGAGCTCGACCAGCTCACCAACGGCCTGCACCCCGGCCAGATGATCGTGATCGCCGCGCGACCTGCCGTCGGCAAGGCGCTCGCGCTCGACACCCCCCTCGTCACGCCGACCGGCTGGACGACGATGGGTGAGGTCCAGGTCGGCGACGAGGTCATCGGCGCCGACGGCCGCCCGACGCGCGTGGTCGCGGCGACCGAGGTCATGACCGACCGGCCCTGCTACGAGGTCGCCTTCTCTGACGGCTCGACGATCGTGGCCGACGCCCAGCACCAGTGGGTCACCTCTGCGGACGGCGACGAGCAGGTGCGCACCACCGAGGAGATCGCCGGCTCGTATGACGCCGGCGGCGCGCAGCACCTCGTCCGGTCCCGTCGCGACGAGGCCGAGTGGACCATCGTGCGGCTATCGCCCGCGTCCTCGGTGCCGGTGCGTTGCATCCAGGTCGACAACGACGACCACCTCTATCTCGCGGGCCGGTCGATGATCCCGACCCACAACTCCACGCTTGCGCTCGATATCGCGCGCTCGGCGGCGATCCACAACCAGCAGGCCACCGTCCTGTTCAGCCTCGAGATGAGCAAGACCGAGATCACCATGCGTCTGCTCTCGGCCGAGGCGTCCATCCAGCTGCAGAAGCTGCGCAAGGGCGAGCTCGCCGACGACGACTGGACCAAGATCGCCCGCACGACCGGCCGGCTCAGCGAGGCGCCGTTCTTCATCGACGACTCGCCGAACATGTCGCTGATGGAGATCCGCGCCAAGTGCCGGCGGCTCAAGCAGCGCAACAACCTCAAGCTCGTGGTCATCGACTACCTGCAGCTGATGAGCTCCGGCAAGCGCGTCGAGTCCCGCCAGCAGGAGGTCTCGGAGTTCTCCCGTGCCCTCAAGCTCCTGGCCAAGGAGATCGAGGTGCCGGTGATCGCCCTGTCGCAGCTGAACCGTGGCCCCGAGCAGCGCACCGACAAGAAGCCGATGGTCTCCGACCTGCGCGAAAGCGGATCGATCGAGCAGGATGCCGACATGGTCGTCCTGCTGCATCGAGAATCCATGTACGAGAAGGAATCTCCCCGCGAGGGCGAGGCCGACGTGATCGTGGCCAAGCACCGTAACGGCCCGACCGGCACGATCGTGGTGGCCTTCCAGGGGCACTACTCCCGCTTCACCAACATGGCGACGAACTTCTAGGTGTCGAGATCGCTCCTACTTTGCACGATTGCCTACCTATGTTGCATAGCGTCCCGTCGGCGTGTCGGTTGGACCATTCGCCGTTCATGTCTCATAATCCGCCGGTCCCCGGCTGGCCGGGGGGTAACGTGCCCGTAAACAGCAGTGAGGGCGCCCCGTTGCAGCGGGACGCCCTCGGTGACAGCAAGCCTGATCAGTCCGTTTTCAGAGCAGGAGAGATGTCGTGAGCAGTGTAGTTCTCTCCGTCGTACCCAAGCTGGGTTCCACCGTGGGGTGGCAGGTCAGGGTCGATGGCGTCCCCGTGAAGTGGGACTGACCGATGGCCAGCCGGCGGTGGAGCATCTCGGGCCGGTGCGGCGGGTGCGGTCCAGCGCGTCCTCACGGCATGTCCCTGTGCGGGCGCTGTGCTCGACCACGAACACGGCGCTGCTGGTCGAGTCGGGCTTGGAGTACGAGCTGTTGACGTGGTTGGACCACCGGCGGGACATCACCTGGGTTGCCGCTCAGCCTGTAGAGCTCTCCTGGAGCGACAAGGTGCGGCACACCCCTGATCTGCTGAGTGTGGATGTGCGGGGCGCGGTGACCCTGTGGGATGCCCGCAGCAAGGAACGGCAGGACGACGACTTCTGGTTGAAGGCACGGCGCACGGCCAAGGAGTGCGAGCGTGTCGGCTGGGGCCACGAGGTCTTCGAAGGCCTGTCGGAGATCGCCGGCCTGAACCTGCGGTGGCTCGCGGGGGCTCGCCGTGCGCCGCAGTGGCTCGATGCCGTTCGCCCGCAGCTGCTGGAGCAGCTCGCGGATGGCCCGCGCACGTTGGGGGAGCTCATGGCCCTGGATGACGGGCGGGGTTTTCAGACGTCCTGCCTGTGGCACCTGATCTGGACTCAGGAGCTGGTGGTCGATCTCGATCATCTCTGGGACCAGGACACGGTGTGCCGGCGTGGCCAGGCGGTGGGCGCATGAGGCTGGAGACGGGGCTGGTGACCACCCTGGCGCCTGGGCAGCTTGTGCTGTTGCAACAGGGGCCGCGACTGATCACGGAGCTGACCGCTCGCGGGGTTCGGGTCGCAACGATGGATGGCGTGGTCGAGGACGTCCCCTGGGTCGAGCTAGAGGTCGCTCGCAACGTGTATGACGGGCGGGTTGACGCCGTCGCGAAGTCTTTGGAGGCAACTTTTCAGGGGTTGAGTGCCAGCGCGCAGGAGCTGGCGCTGGACCGGCAGGAGGTCGTGCTGACGATCCTGACGGGATTCAGGACGGGTTATGCGGCGACCGCTGGCCCGCGAGAGCCGCTGGCGGTGTTCGACCCGGCGAACGGCGTCTCCTTGTCGCGGCGGTGTCATGAGATGGCCCGGATCCTTGAAGACGAGGCCAGCGTGGACCGTCGCCGGCAGCGAGCTGCGCGAGGTGCGAAGAGGACGCCCACGGATCGGCTAGGGGCGGTCAGCGCGCGGACGTTGATGTCGTGGGTGAGCGACTATCAGGACCCGGTCAATGGGGGGGTGCTGTCCTTGATCGATGGGCGCAGCCGCCGCGCCCACCGAGACTTCGGCACGCTGGACCCGGAGCTCACTCGGGCTATCGACCAGTTGATGGAGCAGTTCGACGGCACCAACTCCATCAAGTCCGTCGACGAGCTCATGCGTCGGCTGCGAATTTCGCTGACGGTGCAGGGCCTGGGTGACATGCGGATCCCGGAGCAGACGGCTCGCCAGTACATCTCGCACCAGTTCCAGAAACGAGGGCGCACGACCAGGTCGCACACCACGAGGAAGCTGCGCGGTGTAATGGCCATGACGTCCTACCCAGCGATCCGAGAGCAATGATCAGAACCTGTGGATGGTCCTCGGCGGGGTGAACGCGATGGAGCGCACCTTCCCGGGGAAGATCTCGTAGTCACAGAACTCTGATCTGGACCGGCGTTGGCGCGCTGGTTCGGGAAGGTGCGCTCATGCTCAAGGTAGTCCACGACGTCGAGGTGTCCAACGAGTCGGCCGGTGGGTCGCTGCTTGATGAGATCGTCCGGGACGGCGCTCGGCAGATGCTTGCCGTCGCGTTGCAGGCCGAGGTCGCCGCCTACATCGACGCGTTCGTCGACGAGCTCGACGAGGCGGGTCGGCGGCTGGTGGTCCGAA
>NZ_AUFG01000024.1 GCF_000426385.1 Arsenicicoccus bolidensis DSM 15745 | reverse complement strand
TGCGTCGGCCAACGCCGCGCGGACGGTGCGTCGGTGGACCTTGTGCTTGGCCGCGAGCGCGCGAATCGACATGCCTTCATCGCGGGCGTCCCGTCGGATACGTTCGAACTGCTCCACTCTCGATCTCTCCTTCAACCCCATGGCCTCTCGTACTCGTCTTTGGCGGACAAGTACGGAACCTACGGGTCTGGTCGGGTCGAGGGTGGGGCCAAATCAAGCCATCACTACGCCTCCAAGTGGGGCCACTTCAGACTGGCACACTCAGACGATCGACCGCATCGGGATCGACGCCGCGATCGTGCGGATGCAGGCTCGCGGCGAGCGGCTCTGACGACCCTGGCGGACCCGACGAAGGCCTCAGACCTCGAAGCGGCTCGGGTCGACCAGCCCTCGCTGGACCGCCCGCACGAGCCGTCGGGGCACGCGCACCGTGCGGCCACCGACCGACACGGGCACGAGCTCGACGGGCTCGGCCTTCCAGCTGGCGCGGCGGGACCGGGTGTTCGAGCGCGACATCTTGCGCTTGGGGACTGCCATCAGGTGCCTCCTCGGCGTGGGAACAGAGCGCTCAACCTATCCGTTATGGTAATCATTCTTATCTGACAGACGAAGGAGGCCACCTCATGGCCAGGTCCACCGACGTGCGGCCCAAGATCAAGCTCCGCTCCACGGCGGGCACGGGCTACACGTACATCACGCGCAAGAACCGCCGGAACGACCCCGACCGGCTCGTGATCCGCAAGTACGACCCGGTCGTGCGCAAGCACGTCGAGTTCAAGGAGGAGCGCTGATGGCCAAGAAGTCCAAGATCGCCCGCGACCAGCAGCGTCGTGAGGTCGTCGCCCGCTACGCGGAGGAGCGTCGCGCCCTCAAGCGCGTCATCGCCGACCCCACCGCCGACGCCATGGGCAAGGCCGCCGCCCAGCTGCGGCTGCAGCGGATGCCCCGGGACGCGAGCGCCACCCGCCTGCGCAACCGGGACGTCGTGGACGGTCGCCCGCGCTCGGTCTACCGGGCGTTCGGCCTGTCGCGGATCCGCCTGCGCGAGATGGCCCACGCCGGCGAGCTGCCCGGCGTCACCAAGTCCAGCTGGTAACCCACCAGCCCGATCCCCTTCCGAAAGGACCGTTCCATGAACCGCAGCGAGCTCGTCTACGAGATCAGCAAGCGCACCGCCACCACGCCCAACGACGTCAACGGCGTCCTCGACGCCCTCGGCGACCTGATGCGCGAGTGCGCCGCCGACGGCAGCAAGCTGCAGATCGCGGGGCTACTCACCCTCGAGCGCGTCGAGCGCGCCGCCCGCACGGGCCGCAACCCGCGCACCGGCGAGGCGATCGAGATCCCGGCGCAGCCGTCGGTGAAGCTCACGCCCGGCTCCACGCTCAAGGCCGCCGCCAAGGGCGAGAGGTGAAGCCGGGCATCCACCCGGACTACCACCCCGTGGTGTTCCGGGACCCGACGGCCGACTTCGCCTTCCTCACGCGCTCGACCGCCACGAGCAACGACACGATCGAGTGGGAGGACGGCAACACCTACCCGGTGATCAACGTCGACGTCTCCAGCGCCTCGCACCCGTTCTACACGGGCAAGCAGAAGATCATGGACACCGCCGGACGCGTCGAGCGCTTCAATCGCCGCTACGGCCGCGGCTGACGCCTGACGCCAACGGCCCCACAGACCCCGCGCACCGTCTCTCCGCGCGGACCCAGGTCGCGGCTCGCCCCTCCCCTTCGGCCGGGAGGAGCGGGCCGCGATCGCCGTATGCCGGACCCCGCCCCCTCCCCGGCGCGCCGCCATTGGTCACCAATGACGCACTCAGGCTCCACCGTCCCTCCCGGCCCACCCCATTGGTCACCAATCACGCATCTGAACGATCCAAACGGGTCGGAATCGTCGATTGGTGACCAATGGCGAGGAGGGGGCGGTGAGACGTCGGTCACAGCGATGCCGATGCTGCTGGTCCAGCGAAAACCATTATCAGACAACAGGATCGCGCGGGGCCGGGGTCACAGGAGACCCACAGGCGGGGCATCCTACAGTGGGCCTCGGGCGTGGCGGACCACGCCCGCAAGGGGCGCCGCACCCGTGGCGGCGCGACGAACAGCAGGAGGGGACCATGACCCAGCACACCGACGTCACCGACCACGAGCACCTCGCCGGCGACGGCTGTCAGACCGTGCAGCACGACGACCACCTCGACCACGTCCACGGCGAGGAGCGCCACCCCGAGGTCTCGGTCCACGCCGACCACGAGGGCGAGCACACCGAGGGCGACGGCTGCGAGACCGTCGAGCACGACGACCACGTCGACCACCTTCACGACGGACACCGGCACCACCAGCACGGCGACCACGTGCACGAGCACTGACCCACCCGTCGTCGACTGGTCGGCTCCCGACGTCGGGAACCGACCAGTCGGCGGGGCGGGCCACCCGGAGCCGGCCAGCCGGCGGGGCGCGCCGCCCGGAGCTGACCAGTCGGCGGGAGGGCGTCGGCTCGACTGGCGTAGACGCCGTGAGGTGACAGGCTGGTGGGCATGCCTTCTCACGCCCTGACCACCGGCTCCGGCCAGGACTGCCAGGTCCACCTCACCAGCGGGGGCGTCTCCCTGCTGCTCGACCTGTCCGACGCCCGCCTCCCCTCGATCGCCCACTGGGGGGCCGCCCTCCCCGACCTCGACGCCGACGAGGCGGCGACCCTGGTCCTGGCGACGACCTACGGCCGCGGCGGCAACGACGTCGACGTCCCCGTCCGGGTCGCGGTCCTGCCCGAGCACCACGCCGGCTGGTCCGGTCGGCCGGGCATCAGCGGCAGCCGCGACGACGGGTCCGGCTGGTCGCCCCGCTTCACGGTGACCACGGCCGAGGCCCGCACCGACGAGGCGGCCGGCGCGACGGCATACGGCACGCTCACCACCCTCGGCGCCGGCGCGCTCCACGTCACCGCCCACGACGACGAGGCGCGCCTGACCCTGACCGTCGAGATCGAGCTGCTGGCGACGGGACTCGTGCGCACGCGCGCCACGCTCACCAACGACGGCGACACCGACCACGCCCTCGACGAGCTGGCACTCACCCTCCCGGTTCCCAACCAGGCCAACGAGATTCACGACCTGGCCGGGCACTGGGGCACCGAACGCGCGCCCCAGCGCAAGGAGTTCACCGTCGGGCAGCACCTGCGCGAGGGACGCAAGGGACGCACGGGCGCCGACGCGGCCTACGTGCTCTCTGCTGGGACAAAGGGATTCGGGTTCCGCCACGGTGAGGTCTGGGGCGTCCACACCGCCTGGTCCGGCAACCATCGCCACTGGGCCGAGCGACTGTTCAACGGCCGCACCGTGATCGGCGGGTCCGAGCTGCTGCTCCCCGGCGAGATGCGGCTGGCCACGGGCGAGTCCTACTGCTCTCCTTGGATATTCGGCGCGTATGGCGACGGCCTGGACGCCCAGGCCGCGCGCTTCCACGGCTGGTTGCGGTCACGGCCGACGCACCCGCAGACCGACCGCAAGGTCACCCTCAACGTGTGGGAGGCCGTCTACTTCGATCACGACCTGGCGCGCCTCACCGACCTCGCCGACCGCGCCGCCGCCCTCGGCGTCGAGCGCTACGTCCTGGACGACGGCTGGTTCGGCGCCCGCCGCGACGACCACGCCGGCCTCGGGGACTGGGTCGTCTCCCCCGACATGTGGCCCGACGGCCTCGGCCCCCTGGTCGACCACGTCACCGGCCTGGGCATGGAGTTCGGCATCTGGTTCGAGCCCGAGATGGTCAACCTCGACAGCGACGTGGCCCGCGCCCATCCCGAGTGGATCATGGCCACGGGCAACCGGATTCCCGTGGAGAGCCGCCACCAGCAGGTGCTCAACCTCGGCATCCCGCAGGCCTACGCCCACGTCCGCGACCAGATGGTGGCGCTGCTCGAGACCTACGCCATCGGCTACATCAAGTGGGACCACAACCGCGACCTGGTCGACGCCGGCACCGCACCCACAGGGCGGGCGGGCGTGCACGAGCAGACGCTCGCCGCCTACCGGCTCATGGCCGAGCTCAAGGACCGCTTCCCCGGGCTGGAGATCGAGGCCTGCAGCTCCGGTGGCTCGCGCGTCGACCTCGCCGTCCTCGAGCACACGGACCGGATCTGGACGTCGGACTGCGTCGACCCCCTCGAGCGTCAGGTGATGCACCGCTGGACCCAGCAGCTCGTCCCCCCGGAGCTCATGGGCTCGCACATCGCCTCGGGCGCCTCGCACACGACGGGCCGCATGCACACCCTGCACTTCCGCGCCGGCACCGCCGTCTGGGGACACCTCGGCATCGAGTGGGACCTCGCCCGCGCCTCCGACGCGGAGCTCGCGGAGCTCGGCGACTGGGTCCGCTTCTACAAGCACCACCGCGAGCTCCTGCACTCCGGCGCCGTGGTCCGCCTGGACGACGTCGTGCCCGAGCTGCACGTCCACGGGGTCGTCTCCCCGACCCAGGACGAGGCGCTCTTCGCCGTCGTGTCCACCGGTCGCGCGATCGTCGACCCCATCGGCCGGATGCGCCTCGCCGGGCTCGACCCCGACCGCCGCTACCGCGTCCGGGACGTCACGCCCAGCCGCCCGCCGCACGGTATGCCGCAACCGCCCGCCTGGTGGCCCGGCGACGAGGGCGTCCTGCTGCGCGGTCGCTCGATGCAGGCGGTCGGGGTGGAGGCACCTGCGTTGTCCCCCGACGAGATCGTCGTCCTCCACCTGACGACGGACTAGCGGACGGACGGGTGCCCCGCCACCAGCTCGATCTCCACCCGCGCGCCCAGCGGCAGGCCCGCGACGGCGACCGTGGTCCGGGCGGGATACGGCTCGGCGAACACGGTGGCGTACACCTCGTTGATCGCCGAGAAGTCGGCCATGTCCACGAGGTAGACGTTGACCTTGACCACGTCGTCCAGCGTGCGGCCGGCGGCGGCGAGCACCGCCTGGAGGTTGGTGAACACCTGCCTCGCCTGGGTGCTCACGTCCCCGTCGACGAGCCGGCCGGTGCCCGGGTCGATGGGCGTCTGGCCGGAGAGGTGGAGCAGGCCCTGCTCGCCGCTGCTCGCGGCGTGCGAGTAGGGGCCGACCGGGGCGGGGGCGGCGTCGGCGTGCACGGTGGTTCGAGTCATGGGGCCAGCCTTCCGGCATACCGGGTGGAGCGCACCTCGCCCACCGGCAGCCGGACGCGCAGGAAGCGCGGCCGGTAGGAGAACGGGTCCGCGAGGACCGTGGCAAGGTCCGTGTTGTTGCGGCTGTAGGACACGACGACCGTGCCCGGCTCGGGCAGCAGGTCGGGGTGCGCGAGCGGCATGTAGCGCAGCACCCCCGTCTCCGGGTCGGAGGGCAGGTCGGCGACGGTCCGGCCCGTGTCGAACGGCCCCCACGGGGTCGGCGAGGTCCACACCGTGAGGTCGCGGCCGAGGAAGTCGTCCCGCTTGCTGAGGGCGTACCACCGACCGCCCTGCGCGAAGACGGACAGGGTCTGGGAGGTCCCCTTCACCGCCGGGATCAGCTGCGCCGCGGCGGCGGCCGACCGCGACCACCCCCTGCCGTCCCAGTAGGTCCACTCGGACTGGGTCAGCACCCGGTCCGGGCGGACCCGAGCGACGCGCAGCGAGCGCCCGAAGGTCATCGCCTCGGTCGAGCCTGCCGTCCCGTAGAGGTACAGCCAGCCGTCGGACAGGACCGAGGCGGCCCCCCAGGCCGGGCGGGTCACGTCGGGGGAGTCCGGCCCCAGGTCGACGAGCCGCAGGAGCTGCGGGGTGCCACCCCGGCCCACGGTGAAGAGCGCGGCGGACGGCCCGAGGTTCTCGAAGTCGAAGGTCCCTCCCCCGGTCGTCCCCACCCGCTGCAGCATCACCGTCACCAGGTCCTGCCCCGCGCGCGGGGTGACCGTGACGGACATCGGCCAGTAGCCCACGACCGCGCCCGTGCTCCCCGCCGGCCTCGCGCGGTCCGGCACGATCGCGCCACGACCGGCGGGCAGGACGGCCCGCAGGCAGCCGGGGCTGCTGAGCAGCATGGAGTTGCGGACGAACCGGTGCCCCGCGACGTCCGGCGAGCGCAGCGTGTCGCCGAAGAGCAGGAGCCGGCGTCCGTCCTGGAGCCGGGCCCCCGCGCCGACGTCGGCGCCCAGGAAGGTCGGGGCCACGTGCAGCTGGTCGACGGCCCGGTTGATCGCCTCGACCGAGTCGAAGGACCCTCGTGCGGCGCAGCCGGTCTGCAGGGTCGTGGTCACCGGGGCGACCGGGCGGGGGCCGGCGCTCGTGGGCGGGGTCGTCCCCCTGGGATCGGGTCGTCGGCCGGAGGGTGTGGTGAGAACGGGTCGCGCTGCGCCGCGGGCGGTGTCGCGGGCGGGGCTGCGGGCGCCGCCCGTCGCGGGTCCCCTCGGTCCGTCGAGCGCCATCGCCGTCACATCGCGCCCGCCCAGAGCGCCGGTCCCGACGGGCGCGACGGCGCCGCCGACCGCGACCAGGGTGATCAGCGTCGTGCGCACGAGCAGCCCGCAGGCACGACTCGTGCGCCGCGTCCCCCGCGCTGGCGTCATACGGGCACGCTACGGGCGCGACGGGCACGCATGGCGCCGCTTTGATCACCTAGGGTTCACATATGCCCCGTATGCCGCAACGCGCCGCCTCCTCCACGGTCACCCTCACGGCCGCGGGGCTGCTGCTCGCGGGGTGCGCCTCGGACCCGGCGCCGAGCCCGACCCTGACCGGCGCCGCTGCCCGCTCGGCCCAGGACCAGTCCTCGCGGGTGCGTGAGCTGCTCGCGCCGCAACCGGCCGACGTGGGCGAGACCCCGAGGCGATGGGGTCCCGTGTCGGTCGTGGCGCCGGCCGCGTTGACGGAGGCCGACGCGGGGCCTGCGGCGCCGCGCAAGGGCTGGACCTACAAGCGGCTCACCGACCCCAAGGGCAACCCGCAGACCTCGCTCGGCCTGAGCGTCGCTCCCACCGCGGAGACCACGGCGCAGCAGTCGGCCGGGACGATCGCGCGGACCGGGGGCAGCCGCGACGCCGGCACGGCCAGCGGGATCGTCACGACGACCACCTGGGAGGGGCGGCCGGCCCACCTCGCCTACGTCAACACCTCGACCGGGCTGCACGTGGAGGCACTCAGCACCGAGACTCCCGCCGGCACGATCACCGTCATCGCCCAGGCCCCCGTCTCGAGCTATCCCACCTCGGGGCTGCGGCGCGCCCTCCGGAGCGTCGACCTCACCCCCTGAACGCCAGACCCCCCAGAACCCCCAGAGCCCCCAGAACCCCCAGAACCCCGAAGATCGTGGGGCGAGGGGATGGCTGGGTCAGCGACCGGTGGCCACCGTCAGCAGCAGCGCCGAGTCCTGGTGCGCCACCACCGAGTGCCGCTCGTGCGGGATCGGCGTGAACAGCCCTGTCGTCAGGTGGAAGTCCACCGACCCGGTGCCCAGCGTCACCTCGCCGCGCAGCACCTGCAGCGACGCGGCGGCCGGCGCCTCGTGCTCGGCCAGGGTGGCCCCGGCGCGCAGCGCGATCACCACCGTCCGCAGCAGGTCGGTGTGCATCACGGACTGGGTGGCGCGCCCCGACGAGGAGGCGTGCGCCTCCCCGATCAGCTCGTCCACCAGCTCGACGAGGTTGGGCAGCAGCTCGGGCGTCTCCGGGTCCCGGCCGGTGGCAGAGCCGCGTGCCGAGCCGCCGGCCGAGCCGCGAGACGGCTGGTCCGTCATACCTTCTCCCACCCGCGCTGCGGGGCCCGGCTGCCGACGCCCGCACCGGGGCGACGGTCGCGCGAGCGATAGACGATGTAGGGCCGGGTGACGTAGCCGAGCGGCGCCGAGAACACGTGCACGAGCCGCGTGAACGGCCACAGGGCGAACAGGATGCACGCCACGAGCGTGTGCAGCTGGAAGCCGAGCGGCGCCGCCGCCATGAGGTCCGCGTCGGGGTGGAAGGTCAGGAACTGGCGGTACCAGATCGAGACGCCCTCGCGGTAGTTGTAGTGCTCGGCGGGCCCGCCGAGGTTGTTGATGCCGGGGGCGTGCCAGCCGAGCGTGTTGGCCAGGCCGAGCAGGATGACGACGACGAGGAAGGCGTACATGACCTTGTCCATCGGCGTCGTGGCGGAGAAGACCGGGCCGGTGGTGCGGCGGCGATAGATCAGGATCGCCATGCCGACGAGGGTCAGGAAGCCGGCGAGCAGGCCCACCGACAGGGCGAGGAAGTGATAGACCGACTGCGAGATCCCGACGGCGTCGGTCCAGGACTTCGGCACGAGCAGGCCCATGATGTGCCCCATCACGACGAAGAGGATGCCGAAGTGGAACATCGGCGAGCCCCAGCGCAGCAGCCGGTCCTCGTAGAGCTGGCTCGAGCGCGTGGTCCAGCCGAACTTGTCGTACTTGTAGCGCCAGAGGTGACCGACGACGAAGATCGTCAGGCAGATGTAGGGGAACACCACCCAGAGCAGGGTGTTCATGAGCGCCCTCCTTGCGAGTGCTGCAGGAGCTCGGCCTCGAGCTCCTCGGGTGATGGGTCGGTGGCCGGGTGGGGGTTGAGCCGGGGGTCGATCTCGTATGGCGCCAGCCCGACGTCCTCCGACGGGGGCCCTTGCGCGACCAGCCGCGCGACCGCCGTCTGCTCGTCACCGTCCAGCGGCGGCAGGGTGGCGCACACGGCGACGAGCACGTCCGCCCACGGGACGCCGCGGTCGAGCAGCGCGAGGCGCAGGACCTCGAGCCCGGCGCGGTGGTCGAGGACCAGCTTGAGGGCGGCCTCGAGGTCGACGGTGGCGCCGAACTCCAGCACCACCGACAGGTGGTCGGGCAGCTCCTCGTCACCGATCTCGACGCCGGCCCGGCGATAGGTCTGCTTGAACTGCACGAGCGCCATCCCGCGCTTGCGGGTGTCGCCGTGCGCGAAGTAGGTCAGGTAGGGCGCGCACCGGCGCGTGTAGTCGAAGGTGTCGACGTAGCGCTTCTGCACCACGTCCAGCTCCCCCGCCTCCACGGCCGCGGAGATGGTCGCGACGAGACGACCGAGCGGCTCCCCCACCGGCGCCGGCAGCTGCGCGACCGTGTCGCGCAGCACCGGCAGGTGGCGCAGGAGCTCCTCGTCCGGGTAGCCGAGCAGCAGCGACGCGCACTGCCAGGCGGCCTGCATCTCGTCGGTGCCGACCGGCAGGGCGGCCTGCTTGCGACGCCGCAGGGCGACCTTCACCGGATGTCCTCGGGCGGGATGGCACCGCGGTCGTGCGAGGCGCTCGGGTCGGAGCCCATCGGCATGCCCTCGCCCTCGCGGCGGGCCTCCTCGGAGATCCCGGCGCCGAGGCTGCCACCCTGACCGGGGAAGAGGCCCTCGGGCATGCCCTTGCCGTCCCAGTTGAGCAGGTTGACCCGGCCCTCCTTGGAGCCGCCGCCGACGAGGGTGTCGGCGGTCTGGCGGGCCTGCAGCATCTGGAAGTTCTCGACGGCGATCGGGGTCAGCGACCCCGAGCCCTCGCCGAACGCGCCCTGGTTGCCGGTCTGGTAGTCGCTGACCGAGCACTCGGTGGCGAGCTCCTCGAGGGCGTGCGCCTCCTCGGCGTGCGCGGTCGGGATGACATAGCGCTCCTCGTACTTCGCGAGGGCGAGCAGGCGGAACATGTCGTACATGTCCTCCTCCTCCATGCCGACGGCCGCGGGGATCGACCCGTCGGGGTCGCGCCCGAGGTTGATGTCGCGCATGTAGGACCGCATGGCGGCCAGCTTGCGCAGGACGCCGTCGACGGGCTTCACGTCCCCGGCGGTGAACAGGTTGGCGAGGTACTCGATCGGGATGCGCAGCGTCTCGATGGCGTTGAACAGGTTGTCCTTGTCCTCGCCGTCGTGCCCGGACCCGGCCAGCGCGTCCACGACCGGCGACAGCGGCGGGATGTACCAGACCATCGGCATCGTGCGGTACTCCGGGTGCAGCGGCAGCGCGACCTTGTAGTCGTTGATCAGGCGATAGACCGGGGACCGCTGCGCGGCCGTGATCCAGTCGGACGGTATGCCGGCGCGCTCGGCCTCGGCGACCACCGCCGGGTCGCGCGGGTCCAGGAACACCGAGCGCTGCGCCTCGTAGAGGTCCTGGTCGTCCTCGACCGACGCGGCCTCGAGGACGCGGTCGGCGTCATACAGGACGAGCCCGATGTAGCGGAGGCGACCGACGCAGGTCTCCGAGCACACGGTCGGGATCCCGACCTCGATGCGCGGGAAGCAGAAGGTGCACTTCTCGGCCTTGCCGGTCTTGTGGTTGAAGTAGACCTTCTTGTAGGGGCAGCCCGAGATGCACATGCGCCAGCCGCGGCACTGCTCCTGGTCGACGAGGACGATGCCGTCCTCCTCGCGCTTGTAGATCGCGCCCGAGGGGCACGACGCCGCGCACGAGGGGTTGAGGCAGTGCTCGCAGATGCGGGGGAGGTAGAACATGAAGGTCGACTCGAAGTCGGTCGTGACCTTGTCCTCGATGCCCTTGAGCATCACGTCCTGGTGCATCGTCTCCATCGAGCCGCCGAGGTCGTCGTCCCAGTTGGCCGACCAGGAGATGTTCATCGGCTTGCCGGAGATCAGCGAGTGCGGCCGCGCGACCGGGAAGTGCTTGCCGGCCGGCGCGTTGAGCAACGTCTCGTAGTCGTAGGTCCAGGGCTCGTAGTAGTCCTGGATCGACGGCATCTTGGGGTTGACGAAGATGTTGAGGAGCTTCTTGAACCGGCCGCCGGCGCGGAGCTTGAGCCGGCCGTTCTTGCCGAGCACCCAGCCGCCCTGCCACTCCTCCTGGTCCTCGTAGCGTCGCGGGTAGCCCAGGCCGGGGCGCGTCTCGACGTTGTTGAACCAGACGTACTCGGTGCCGGCCCGGTTGGTCCACGCCTGCTTGCAGGTGACCGAGCAGGTGTGGCACCCGATGCACTTGTCGAGGTTCATGACCATGGCCATCTGTGCCATGACTCTCATGTCAGTACTCCACCTTCTGCGAGCGCTTGCGGATGATCGTGACCTCGTCACGGTTGTTGCCCGTGGGCCCGATGTAGTTGAAGAAGTAGGACAGCTGGGCGTAGCCGCCGATGATGTGGCTCGGCTTGACCATGATCCGGGTCATGGAGTTGTGGATGCCGCCACGCTTGCCGTTGTGCTCGGTGAGGGGCACGTCGATCAGGCGGTCCTGCGCGTGGGGCATGTAGATCGTGCCCTCGGGCATCCGGTGCGTGACGATCACGCGGGACGCGACGACGCCGTTGCGGTTGACCGCCTCGACCCACTCGTTGTCCTTGACCCCGATCTTGGCGGCGTCCTTGTCGGACATCCAGATCGACTGGCCGCCGCGACCGAGGGACAGCATGAACAGGTTGTCCTGGTACTCCGAGTGGATGGACCACTTGTTGTGCGGGGTCAGATAGCGCACGGACACCGCCACTCCTGCGTCGGACTCCGACACCTCGCCGAGCGGGCGCTCGCCGAACAGCTGGGTCATGTTGAGCGGTGGGCGGTAGGTCGGCAGGGCCTCCCCCATCCGCTGCAGCCAGTCGTGGTCGAGGTAGAACTGCTGGCGCCCGGTCAGTGTGTGGAACGGCTTGAGCCGCTCGATGTTGATCGTGAACGGGCTGTAGCGGCGACCGCCCGACTCCGAGCCCGACCACTCCGGGGAGGTGATGACGGGGACGGGGGCGGCCACGGTGTCGACATACGTGACCTGCTTGCCCTCGTGCTCGGCGGCCAGGTCGTGCATCTGGTGGCCGGTGCGCTTCTCCAGGGTCTTGAAGCCCTGGGTGGCGAGGTGGCCGTTGGTGGTGCCCGACAGCGCCATGATCGCCTCGGCGACGTCCACAGCGGTGTCGAGGCGCGGGTTGCCCTGCCCGGCACCGCGGCTCGCGACGCCGTTCTTGCGCCGCAGGTAGTCGACCTCGCGCTTGACGTCGTAGGTGACGCCCTTGGTGGTCGTCCCGAGCTTGTCGAGCAGCGGCCCGATCGTGGTCATCTTCTCGAAGACCTTGGTGTAGTCCCGCTCGACCACCGCCAGGACCGGCAGGGTCTTGCCGGGGACGGGCTCGCACTCGCCGGCCTTCCAGTCCAGGACCCGGCCGTGCACCGTCGCCATGGACTCGGGGGTGTCGTGCCACAGCGGCTTGGCGACGAGGTCCTTGCGGGTGCCGAGGTGGGTCCCGGCGAGCTCGCTGAAGGTCTCGGCGATGGTGACGAAGGCGTCCCAGTCCGACCGGCTCTGCCACGGCGGGGCGATCGCCGGGTTGAACGAGTGGATGAAGGGGTGCATGTCCGTGGTGTTGATGTCGTTCTTCTCGTACCACGTGGCGGCGGGCAGGACGACGTCGGACAGCAGGGTCGAGCTCGTCATGCGGAAGTCGATCGTCATCAGCATGTCGAGCTTGCCCTCGGGGGCCCGCTCGGGCCAGGCGACGTCCGCCGGGCGCTTGTCCGCCGGCGCCTCCTCGGCGTTGACGCCGTGGTCCGTGCCGAGCAGGTGCTTGAGGAAGTACTCGTCACCCTTGGCGGAGCTGCCGAACAGGTTGGCGCGCCACATCATCAGCACGCGCGGCCAGTTCTCCTCGGCCTCGGGGTCCTCGGCCGCAAAGCTCAGCTCGCCCTTCTTGAGCTGGTCGACGACGTAGGCCGGGACCTCCATCCCGGCCGCCTCCGCCTCGTCGGGCAACGCGATCGAGGAGCGGTTGAACGTCGGGTAGCTCGGCATCCACCCGAGCCGCGCGGACTGAGCGACCAGGTCGGCCACCGTCTTGCCGGGGAAGGCCCCTCGGCCCGCGCCGATGTCGTTGGCGGTGTAGGTGTCGTAGCGGTACTGGCTGGTGTGGAGGTACCAGTAGGCCGTCTGGATCATGTGGCGCGGCGGGCGCTGCCAGTCGAGGGCGAAGGCCGTGTGCTGGAAGCCGGTCAGCGGGCGGACCTTCTCCTGACCGACGTAGTGCGCCCAGCCGCCGCCGTTGCGGCCCTGGCAGCCGGTGATCGTCGTGAGGACGAGCATCGCGCGGTAGATCAGGTCCGAGTGGTACCAGTGGTTGGTGCCAGCGCCCATGAGGATCATCGAGCGGCCGTGGGTGTCGACGGCGTTCTGCGCGAACTCGCGCGCGATGCGGGCGACCTTGTCGGCGGGGACGGCGGTGATGTCCTCC
Source organism: Arsenicicoccus bolidensis DSM 15745 (assembly GCF_000426385.1). Classification (GTDB taxonomy): domain Bacteria; phylum Actinomycetota; class Actinomycetes; order Actinomycetales; family Dermatophilaceae; genus Arsenicicoccus; species Arsenicicoccus bolidensis. The sequence continues at coordinate 44,438 of NZ_AUFG01000024.1, read as the reverse complement.
TGCCAGGCCGGGGTGTAGGCGCCGGTGACGTCCTCGTAGCCGGTCGGCCAGTCGCCGATCAGGCCGGGGCGGGCCACGCCGTACTGCGCGAGCATGAGGTCGAAGACGGTCGTGACGTAGCGGTCGCCGATGCGGCGCACCGGGACGCCGCGGCGCTGCAGCGTCGCCTGGCCGTCCAGGGCGTCGAAGCGCGGCAGGGACACCTCGAGCGTCTCGGCGCCGTCGGCGAGCAGGGACAGGCGGGGGCTGACGTCGCCCAGGTCGAGGTTCCACTGCCCCATGCCCTCGTCGCCGAAGCGGTGGCCGAGCGAGCCGCGGGGCACGACGACCTCGTCGGTGCGCTCGTCGACGAGCATCGGCTTCCACATGGCGTTCTCGGACCCGGACTCCGGGCCGCCGGGGACGTCGCCGGCCACGGCGAACTTGCCGGGCGTGACCACCTGGCCGCCGTCCGCGCCCTCCTCGACGTCCAGCCAGACCAGGTAGGGCAGGTCCGTGTAGGTCTTGGTGTAGTCCTGGAAGAACTCGACCTGCTGGTCGACGAAGAACTCCTTGAGGATGACGTGGCCCATCGCCATCGCGAGCGCCGCGTCGCTGCCGGGCTGGGCCGCCAGCCACTCGTCGGCGAACTTGACGTTCTCGGCGTAGTCCGGGGACACGACGACGACCTTCTGCCCGCGGTAGCGCGCCTCGGTCATCCAGTGCGCGTCGGGCGTGCGGGTGAGCGGGACGTTGGAGCCCCACATCATCAGGTAGCCCGCGTCCCACCAGTCCCCCGACTCGGGGACGTCGGTCTGGTCCCCGAACATCTGGGGCGAGGCGACCGGCAGGTCGGCATACCAGTCGTAGAAGGAGAGCATGGTGCCGCCGATGAGCTCGGTGAACCGGGCCCCGGAGGCGTAGGAGACCATCGACATCGCGGGGATCGGCGAGAAGCCGGCGATGCGGTCCGGGCCCCAGCGCTTGATCGTGAACACGTTGGCGGCGGCGACCATCTCGGCCGCCTCGCCCCAGCTCGCGCGCACGAGCCCGCCCTTGCCGCGGGCGGACTGGTAGCGACGACGCTTGTCCTCGTCCTGCACGATCGAGGCCCAGGCGAGCACCGGGTCGCCGTACTCCTGCTTGGCCGTGCGGTACATGTCGAGCAGCACGCCGCGGATGTAGGGGTAGCGGACCCGGGTGGGGCTGTAGGTGTACCAGGAGAAGGCCGCGCCGCGGGGGCAGCCGCGGGGCTCGTACTCCGGGCGATCGCCGCCGGTCGACGGGTAGTCCGTCTGCTGCGCCTCCCAGGTGATGATCCCGTCCTTGACGTAGACCTTCCACGAGCACGAGCCCGTGCAGTTGACGCCGTGGGTGGACCGCACGACCTTGTCGTGGCTCCAGCGGTCGCGGTAGAACGCGTCGGCCTTGCGGCCGCCGATCTGGTGCAGGGTCCGCTTGTCGGGGCTCACCTCCCCCTTGGTGAAGAACCGCCGGGTCCCCACGAGGGCCTCGGCGAGGGGGGTGTCGATGCCCGAGGGGCCTCGACCTCCGCGATGGGTCGATGTGCTCATGCGTCTCTCCTGCGGTTGGCGCGTCGTCGGGTCGTGGTGCTGGGTGGCAGGACCGGCCCCGGGAGGCCTGTCCCCACCGTATGCCGGAAGGGGGTCCGCGTCGTCAGGTGAGCCGTGGTGACAGCGATGTCGTCGTGCGGCGTCATGACGACGTCGACCTCGGGCTCGCCGAGCCGGTCGAGGACCCCGGTGATCAGGCCGCGGCGGAAGGCGTAGAGGACGGGCGCGTGCCGGGCGGCGATCGCGAGGAAGGGCGCGGCCCGCAGCTCGAGGTCGACGGTGCGGCCACCCTCGACGAGCGAGATGTCGTGCCGGAAGCCCCACTGCGCCATGGTCTGCACGAGGCGCTCCACGGTGACCAGCCACTCCCCCGGCGTCGCGGCCGGCGCCCAGGCCGGCGGCTCGACGTCGGCGTGCTCGCGGGACCAGGCGCGGGCGGCGGGGAACATCGCCTCCGAGCCCGCCGGCTCCGCCAGCCCCCAGCAGGAGGTGACCAGGGCGGACAGCTCGCGGTGCGTCGGGTGCAGCCGCACCCCCGCGGGGACGAGGTGATAGATCTTGCGCGGCCGCCCCACGGTCCCCAGGCGCTCGGACCGGGCCTCCACGACGTGCGACGCGAGCAGGACGTCCAGGTGGAAGCGCGCGGTCGTCACGTGGATGTCGAGGCGGGTGGCGATGTCCTGCGCGGCGAGCCCGGGGCGGCCGTGGACCGTGACGGGCGCGGAGGCGAGGACGTCGATGATGCGCCGGCGCATGGACGGGGCCAGCAGGCTCGGGCGGCCGTCGGCCTCGGGGCCCCACCGGAGCTCCTGCGCCACGCTCCTCATCGCCTCTCCTGCGGTCGCCCGTCACGGTGCACCGGTGTCATCGACGCCATCGGTGCATGCCTCCTCCAAAAAGAGGAGCACGCCTGCAGCATAGCCGGACCAGCGATGCCACGACAGAGGGGGGGTGCCCTCCTCTATATTCGGAGGCTGTGCCAAACTTGCTGGTGAGATCCTCCGCGCAATGCCTCGCAGGGCCTGAGCCGGGCGTCTCGCGGCGACTGCACCAGCAGCGTCTCCGCCATACAGCCTGATCCTATTAATGCCTGGAGCAAGGAGCACGTCGTGAGCACACCCGCCACCGACGCCCCGACGACCACGTCCCACGAGAGCCAGCCCGTCGGCGCCAACCGGGTCCTGACCTGGTCGACCACCGCGTTCACCGTGATGTTCGCCGTCTGGATGATGTTCGGCATCCTGCAGAAGCCCATCCGGGCGGAGCTGCACCTCAGCGAGGAGCAGTACTCCTGGATCCTCGCCGCGGCGATCCTCAACGGCTCGATGTGGCGCCTGCCCGCCGGCATGATCACCGACCGCATCGGTGGCCGCAAGGTCATGACCGTGCTGCTGCTCGCGAGCGCCGTCCCGGCCTACCTCGTCTCGCAGGCGCACAGCTACGGCATGCTCCTGCTGCTGGCCTTCCTCGTGGGCTTCGCCGGCAACTCCTTCTCCTCGGGCATCGCGTGGAACTCCGCCTGGTTCACCCGTGGTCGGCAGGGCTTCGCGCTCGGCGTCTTCGGTGCCGGCAACGTCGGGGCCTCGGTCACGAAGTTCATCGGCCCGCCGCTGATCGCCACGACCGCCGGAGCCACGTACCTCGGTGTCGTCCAGGGCGGCTGGCGCCTCGTGCCGGTGATCTACTCCGTCCTGCTGGTGCTCCTCGCGGCGGCCACGTGGTTCGGGACCCCCTCGACCGACCGCATGCCCGGCGCCTCCAAGCCCCTCGACGAGATGCTCGCCCCGCTGCGGCAGGTGCGCGTATGGCGGTTCAGCCTCTACTACGTCGCGGTGTTCGGCGCCTACGTCGCCCTCTCGAGCACGCTGCCCAACTACTACATGGATACCTTCGGCGTCTCGCTCAGCACGGCCGGCCTGCTCACCGCGCTGTTCATCTTCCCCGCGTCCCTGCTGCGCCCCGTCGGCGGCTGGTTCTCCGACCGCTTCGGCGCGCGCAAGGCGATGTACGGCACCTTCTGGGTCATGCTCGCCACCACGGGCCTGCTGATGATGCCCAACGGCCACCTGACCATCAACCACGCCGACGGCTCCCAGACCGAGCACCTGCCCTACGCGATCTCGATCGTGCCGTTCACGATCGTCGTCTTCCTCCTCGGCTGCGCCATGGGCGTCGGCAAGGCCGCCGTCTACAAGCACATCCCCGAGTACTTCCCCGACAACGTCGGCTCCGTCGGCGGCCTCGTCGGCATGCTCGGCGGCCTCGGCGGGTTCTTCCTCCCGCCGCTGTTCGCCTACACCAAGTCCTGGTCAGGCTTCCCGTCCAGCACCTTCTTCGTCCTGTTCCTCCTCACCGCCGTGTGCCTGATCTGGATGCACCTCACGATCGTGCGGATGCTCCACGACCGGTCCCCCCACCTCGCGGACCAGTTCGACCAGCCGCACCCCGAGCCCTCCCGCCACCCCGCGTGAGACACCCCAACAGGCATAACCCACCCACCACCCTGCACCAGCCCGCGTCCCGTCATACGGTCGAGACGTCCCACCACCTCAGCACCCGTGGAGTAGACAACCCATGAGCACCGCAACCAGCTCCCGCCAAGGGGGCGAGTGGCTCCAGTCCTGGGATCCCGAGAACGACCAGACCTGGGACAAGGCACTCGCCTGGCGCACCCTCACGATCACGACGTTCACCCTCACCATGTGCTTCGTAGCGTGGTACCTCCCCAGCGCGGTCATCCCCAAGCTCAACGCCCTGGGCTACAGCTTCAGCAAGACCGAGCTCTACTGGATGTCCGCGATGCCCGGCCTCGCCGCCGGTCTGCTGCGCATCGTCTGGATGGTCCTGCCGCCCATCCTCGGCACCCGCAAGATGGTCGCGCTGACCACGCTGCTCCTCGTCTTCCCGATCCTCGGGTGGGGCGTGCGCGTCCAGAGCCCCTCCGCCCCCTACTGGGAGCTCATGGTCCTGGCCTTCCTCGCCGGCATCGGTGGTGGCGCCTTCTCCGGCTTCATGCCGTCGACGTCCTACTTCTTCCCCCGCCGCATGCAGGGCACCGCGCTCGGCCTGCAGGCCGGCATCGGCAACCTCGGCGTCTCCCTCGTGCAGCTGCTCACGCCGTGGCTCATCGGCTTCTCGATGATCGGGTTCCTCGGCGGCTCACAGGCGATGAAGGTCGCGGGCAAGCCCAACACGCAGGTGTGGTACCAGAACGCCGCGTTCATCTGGATCCCGCTGATCCTCATCGGCGCCGCCTGGGCGTGGTTCGCGCTCAAGTCCGTGCCGGTCAAGGCCAACGTCCGCCAGCAGTTCGACATCTTCGGCAACCAGGACACCTGGTGGATGACGCTGATCTACATCATGACCTTCGGCACCTTCTCGGGCCTGGCCGCCCAGTTCGGTCTGCTGATGGGCAACCTCTACGGCTCCGGCAACGCCGACATCGTGTCCGGCTCCGGCGCCGCCGCCAAGATCCTCGTCGAGGGCTACGCGGTCCCCGACCCGGTCAAGTTCGTCTTCCTCGGCCCGCTGGTCGGCGCGCTCGCCCGCATGCTGTTCTCCCCGCTGACCGACCGCATGGGCGGCGCGATCTGGACGCTGATCTCCGGCCTCGGCCTGATCGCCTCGATCGTCTACACGATCCCGGCGCTCACCCCGGACACCTCGTCCGCCGCGGCGCTGCAGGGTGACTTCACGCGGTTCCTGTGGGGCATGCTCGCGATCTTCCTGTTCTCGGGGATCGGCAACGCCTCGACGTTCAAGCAGATGCCGATGATCTTCGAGAAGCGTCAGGCCGGCGGCGTCATCGGCTGGACCGCCGCCATCGCCGCCTTCGGTCCGTTCTTCTTCGCCCTCGGCATCGGCATCATGGGCGCCACCCTCTTCTACTGGGTCGGCGTCGTCTGGGCCGTCATGTGCGTGGCGATCACGTGGATGCGCTACGCCCGCAAGGGGGCTCCCAAGCCCGGCTGATCGCTCAGCTCGTCGCCTCGGAGGGCCGGTCGCTCGTCGACCGGCCCTCCGTCGCGTCCGGGCTGGGTGCGTCCGGGGTCGTGACATCGGAGGTCGTGGCGTCTGCGCTCGCGGCCTCCGGGCGGCGGCGGACGTGGGCGAGGTCCAGACCCTCGGCGACCTGCTCGCCGGCGTGGAGGGCACCGCTCATCTCGACGGTGCACACGTCGGGGGCGACCATGGGCGTCACCCGGACGGCCGGGTCCTGGACGCCGAGCCCCTCGAGGGATCCCCGGACCAGACCGAGATGTATGGCGCAGACGACGTCGGGGTGCCGGACCGCGGCGGCCTTCATCGGGCAGTGGGTCAACGTGGCCTGGCACCGCCCGGCGGGGTCCCCCTCGACGGTCACCGTCTCGCGTGGGTAGCCCCACCGCGCCAGGACGTCGAGCAGCTCGCGCACCGGCACCTCGCCCTGGGACCCCTCCGGGGCCACGTGGTCCAGATGGTGGCGTGACCAGGCCTCGCCGGCCCGCGTCGCCGCCTCCACGCGGGCGTCCTCGTCGCCGCCCAGCGTCTCGGCGAGCACGTCCGCGAGGACGACATACGCGGCGGTGTTGACGGGCACGGCCTCGGCGCGACGGCGATAGACCTTGCTGGGACGGCCCGGCCGGTCGCGTCGCTCGACGCCCGACTCCAGCACGCCGGCCTGCTCGAGCTGGTCGAGGTGGAAGCGCACGGTCGTGACGTGCAGGTCGAGCTCCTCGGCCAGCCGGCTCGCGGTCCAACGGTCGGGATCGGCGGCGACCAGGTCGGTGATGGACCGGCGGACCGCCGACGAGAGGAGCGCCTCGCGATCCTTGGGCATGGCCTGCCTCCAGCGTGCTACGACCGCTCGGTGATGGCGGCCCTTGAACGATCAGCGTAGTGCCAGCCGGCCCGGTCGTGGCGGAGACCTCCGGCTCGGGCGGCGGACACGATCTGTCAACCCCAAGACCATTCCGGCGCCTCTCGACGTCGGTTCATGCCCGATTGTCGCGGTGGTCGGCTGGGAGTGGGTCAATCGGACAGATTCTCACCCCTTCGCCCCCGGCGACCAGGTGACGATCACGCTGCCCATCACGGTCCAGGCCGTGGGCACCAACCTCAAGGCCACCCTCTCGACCGCCCCGGCAGCCCTGACCGGCACCGCGGCCCTGGTCTCCGAGGTCAACGTCAACAACGGCTCCGTCGTGACGCTGACGCCCGTCGGGACCGCGCCCAACCTCACGAGCACCGGCACCAACCAGTGGGCCATCACCTCGGCCCACAACGGCGCGACCTACCTCGCCACCATGAAGTACACGGTTCGCGCGACGAGCACCGGCGCGGCCCGCACCGAGCCGGCCGGCGGCAGCGGATGGTGGAACACGACGCTCAACGGCACCTCGGTGTCCACCCGCAACCTGCCCTTCACCCTCACCCAGAACTGATCCACCGATCCCTGGAGGCACCCCATGTCCCGTCGGCGCGTCCTGGCCACGCTCGGCGTCACCGCCGTCGCGGCGACCGCCGTCATCGCGGCGCCCACCGGTGACACCCAGGCACGGTGGACCGAGACCCGCACCAGCGTCGTCCCCAGGATGACGATGGGCACGCCTACTCTGACGCCCACGGACGTCCCCGTCACCAAGCCGTTCACGGACGCGCTCAAGGCGACCCTCAAGAACGACGCCGGCTACGGCCTCGAGTACCGCCCCTACCAGGTGAACCTGACGGCGATACCTAGCACCCCCACGACCAGTGCCATGGCGAGCGACTTCCTGAACAACAGGGTGCAGTACGACTACACGGGATACTCGTCGACGACCGCGCTGTGGCAGACAGCTCTCGGGACGGCCGCCACGACAGCCGTGTCGCCGGTGACCGCCGCGGTCCGCACGCCCCTCGCCAAGGCTTCCTCAACGTCCCACTGCGTGATCGTCAAGCCCAGCGGGACCGACTACGACCGCTACAACAGGTTCGCAGGTCGCGAGTTCCAGGTGACGACCACCGGCCGGGCCGTCTCGGTGGCCGGCACGGCGACCAAGGACTGGACCTGGACGAGTCGTTACGTCATCTCGATCCCCTCCCCGATGCTGGGCTCCGACGGAAACGTCTGCACCACGGGCCTGGCCGAGAACGTGCGACTGTACTGGGCCTGGCCCAACGCCGCCACGAGCTCGTCAGGCAGCACCCCGGCGATCAACCGGTGGGAGGTCTGGGCTCGCCCCAAGGGCTCGACCGTCCCCTTCAAGCTGGTCCAGGGCGGGATCCCAGCCAACGACCGGGACCAGTGGGTCAGCTATATCGCCATGAACAACGCCGGGTATGGCCCGGGCACCTACGAGTTCGTCGTGCGTGTCTACCCCTTCGCCGGTAGCACGAAGTACGCCGAGAGCACCGTGATGTGGTACGCGACGCGCCCCACCGGACCGTGGGAGCCCACTCTGGACACGGGCATCTTCCACGCGGGCCAGCGCCTGGTCCCGGGCCGGAAAGTCGGCGGAGCCTTGTACGTCAAGAATGCCTCCCCGACACCGCCATGCTGACGATCGGGGCCGTTCCTGGCAGCGACGCCGTCTCCGACCCGCTCGCCGAGGTGCTGCACCTGGCCGCCGGCATCGGCGGCGCCGCCACGCCGACCGAGACCTCGCCGACCGCCGCCAGCCTCGCCGCGAGGGGAGGAGATCTGACCACGGGCGCCGTCCGCCCGGGCCAGGTCGTCCGCGTGGAGGTTGCCGCGCTCCTGGCGGGCGCCGTCGGCGATGTCGACCGGACGCTGGCCGAAAATCACACGTGGACGGATCCGATCAGGGTGTCGATGGCGATGACGCCGGCCGATCTCGCTCCGCCGAGCACCGACGTGACTGGAGCAGACGTGGGTCAGACAGGTGGCAGTGACGGCTCGGTGCCCCGCGGGGACGCGTTCGGCGTGTCCTCGGGGCCGCTCTCCGGAGCCCCGGCGCACACGGGGGCCGACGTGATCGTGCTTCTCGCCGCGGGTGGCACAGCCGTGGGCGTCGGCATGCTGCTGATCGCCCTGGCCCGACGACGGCGCGAGGACGAAGACGACACCGCGTCCGGCACACCCCTTCCACCCACTGGTCAGATACCGACTCCCTGACCGCCCACTGGTCAGATGCCAAGCACCTACCCGTGGCCAGAACTGACCACTCGGCGGCGGACGCCGAGGCGGGCCGGACTCCCCCCTCGGGAGCCCGACCCGCTGGCCGTGGGGGCGTCACGGATGACGTTGCTGATACCCACTAGGCGTTACCCAGAGTAGTCGAGACCCGTCACCAGGACTAGGGATCCATTACCTCCCCAGAAGGTGCCCCACAGCCGCCGCGGCGGCGAGCGTCACGGCGCACACCACGACCCACAGGTCCGTCCGGCCCCACCGCGCGGGCTCCGCCCACGTGCGCCGCCCCGACCGCACCACGGGCGACGAGTAGCCCCGCGCCTCCATCGCCACCGCGAGCCGCCCCGCCTGCCGCAACGCCTGCACCAGCAGGGCAAAGGTCAGCACGACCGCGTCCTTGACCCCCCGCCCCAGGACACCACGCGCCCGGCGCACCGCGCGCAGGTCGCCAAAGGTCGACCGCAGCTGGTCGAACCTCTGCAGCGCCACCACCGCCGCCACCACCGGACGTGCCGGCAGCCGCAGTCGCTGCCCGAGCTGGTCCCCCAGCGAGAACGGCTCGAGGTAGCCCGCCAGCACCACGCCGGGCAGCGCCGCCGACGTCATGCGCAGCGCGGGCAGCAGCGCCGCGACGGGATCACGCGTCTCGGCCCACCACCAGTTGGACCACCACAACGAGGCCGCGCCGATCGCCACCGGGGTGAGCCGCAGCACCGGCTGCGGCCAGCGCACCCCGCACAGCACGAGGAGCAGCGCCAGCTCGGCCCCGAGCAGACCCAGCCCCGCCGGCACCGTGGGCACGACCAACCCGACCACCATCGCCACCAGGCTCACCAGCATCAGCGGCAGGGCCGAGGCGTATGCCGCCAGCCCCTGCGCACGACGGCGCACCGGCTCTGCGCCGGCCTGCGGCCTCGCGAGCACGAGCTCGCGGGTGCAGCGCGACGCCAGGCTGCGGTCGTGCGTGGACACCACCACGGTCGTCCCTGCGGCGCGGGCCGCCTCGACGACCCCGGTGACGGCGGCCCACGTGTGGCGGTCCTGGCCGACGGTGGGCTCGTCGAGCAGGAGCACGGACGGGCCGTGGGCGAGGGCGGCGACGAGCGAGAGACGTCGCTGCTCACCCCCCGAGAGGGTGTGCGGGTCGGCGTCGCGGCGGTCGCCGAGGCCGAGCACCTCGAGCAGCGCCCCGGCCCGGGCTGCGAGGGCGTCCTCGTCCTGGCCGAGCGCCCGACCGGTCAGCATCACCTCGTCGACGACGGTCCGGGCGGTGATCGGCAGCTCGGGTCGTTGGGGCACCCACCCGACCGCTGCGGCAAGCTCCGCAGCCCGCCAGCCATGCGGCGCCTCGCGGTCGCCGGCCCCCAGCCGCACCGTGCCGGACGTCGGCTCGAGCAGCCCGGCGGCGCAGGCCACCAGCGTGGACTTGCCGGCGCCCGAGTGGCCGGTGACGGCCACCGCCTCCCCCGGCGAGGCCTCCAGCGCCACGTCCTGCAGCACGAGCTGCGGCGGGTGCACCGCCTGCCACGAGGCCAGCCCGGGCTGCACCTGGCGCAGCACCGCGTCGATCGAGGCCGTCACCCCGCCCGGCCGGACCGGGGTCACCAGCCCGGTCGCCACCTCCATCGACGACGGCGGCGGCGCCCCCGGCACCCACAGGCCCAGCTCTGCCAGCCGCTCCCCCTCGGCGGCCAGCGTCGACGTCATCGGGCCGTCCGCCACCACCCGACCGCCGTCGCCCAGCACGACGAGCCGGTCGCAGACGTCCACCCAGTGCGCGAGCTGGTGCTCGACGACCACCAGGGTGGCCCCCACCTCGGCGACGGCCAGGGCCACCGCCGACCGGACCGCCTCCGCGGCCTGGGGGTCGAGCATCGAGCAGGGCTCGTCGAGCAGCACGAGGCCCGGGTCGAGGGCGAGCACGCCCGCGAGCGCGAGGCGCTGGGTCTCGCCGCCGGACAGGGCGCGCGTCTCGCGGTCCACGGCATACGGGAAGGACACGGAGTCCAGCGCCGCCCGCACCCGCTCCCACAGCGGCCCGCGTGGCACGCCGGCGTTCTCGGGGCCGAAGGCCACGTCGCGCCCCACGGTCCGCGCGACCACCGCGTCGTCGGGATCCTGCAGGAGCAGGCCCACCTGCCGCGACACCCGCACCTGCCCCGTCTGGTCACCGCCACCCGTGTCGGCGAGCACGCCGGCCAGCGCCCGGAGCAGGGTCGACTTGCCGGACCCGCTGGCGCCCGCGAGCAGCACCCGCTCCCCCGGCGCCACGCGCAGCGACACCGCGTCGAGGACCGGGCGGGCGGCGCCATACGGGAGCCAGGTGAGGTCGTCGACCTCGACGAGAGCCCCCCTCGGACCCTCGTCGAGGTCGAGACCACGCTCGAGGGAGGCGTCAGCGGCCGTGGGACTCACGCGCCTCGCGGCCCGCCGGGAAGGCGTCGACCACGCCGGCCCGGGCCAGCGCGCGCACCAGCGCGGCGCCCCCGAGCCCGGCGATCAGCGCGCACGAGACCATGCCGAAGCCGAGGTAGACGAGCTTGTGGATCCAGGCGAGCTGCGGGACGTACTGCCACCACTCGTAGAGGCAGATCTCCAGGACGGCACCGAGCACGCCGCCCAGCACCGCGGCCACCATGTCGAACCGCCGCCAGCGCCACAGCCACATCGCCAGCTCCACCCCGAGCGCCTGCAGCAGCCCGGACAGCATCACGAGCCAGCCCCACTTGCTGCCGAGCAGCGTCTCCACGCTCGCGGCGATCAGCTCGACGTAGAGGGCCGCGCCGGGACGCCGGATCAGCAGCGCGCCGGCCACGGCGGGGAGCACCCACACGCCGAGCGCGAGCGAGCCGATCGGGGCATAGCCGACGGCGGCCGCCTCGACGACGTGGTAGAGGGTGCTGTCCCACCCCCAGAAGGCGACGCCCAGCGCGACGGCGAGGACGGCGCCGAGGACGAGGTCGATGCCTCGCCATGACATGAGGGCCCCCGTGGCGAGCGCGGACGGTCGTGCGTGCTGGCCCGGCCGCGCGGTGGCGGCGGAGCCGGTGGTGTTCGGCATACGAGATCTCCTGGTCGGTCACCAAGAGGGAAGGTGACCCCTCGGGTCGCCTCGAGAATCCGACTCCCTAGCGCCGGTGCTAACCGGATCAGGTGCGGAGGGTCTGCGGTCGCCCGCACTCTCAGCGCGATCTGCGCTCCCCTGTCGTGTGAAACGTGACGCTACCGCGAAGATCGTGTGAGACTCAACGCATGGGACCTAACGTGTGGAAGCTCATTGGCACCGGCGCCGCCATGCTGGCCGGCATGGTGGCCAACAAGATCGTCAACTCGGGCTGGCAGAAGGCCACGGGCAAGGAGGCCCCCTCCGACCCCACCAACCCCGACGTGGACTGGAAGGAAGCGCTGGCCTTCGCGGCGTTCTCCGGTCTCGTGATCGGCATCGCGCGCCTGGTGGCGCAGCGTCAGGCGGCCAAGGGGTTCGTCTCCGCGGTCAAGCGCCAGAGCAACGACATCGGTGACGTCGACCTGCAGGCGCAGATCGACGCCCGCACCAACAAGGCCTGATCACCCCGTCCGTCACGCGAGTCGCCCCGACCGGTCCATCGGTCGGGGCGACTCGCTGCTGCTGGGCGGTATGACGGGCCTGGGGGTCTGCGGGCCTGGGTGCGTGGCGGCCTCGGGCCTGGGGTACGTGGCGGCGATCAGGCGGGGGTGCGCAGGGCCGCCAGCCGCCGGTCGAGCTGGTCCAGCCGCAGCGCCACCCGCAGCCGGCGCCGGGTCGGGTCGGGCTCGAGCGCCACGTCGTCGCCGTCGCGCAGCACCTCGGGCAGCTCGACGAGCAGGAGCCGGGACAGGCCCGCCAGCCGCTCGGGGTCGGTGACCAGCCTCGGGTCGTCGAGCACGCCGCGCGCCCGCGCCAGCACCCGGTCGAGCCAGGTCTCGACGTCCCAGCCGAGCGCTCCCCGGCGGTCGTCGAGCCAGTCGCCGACCGCCCCGACCTGGCGGCGCAGGTGCCACAGGTGGTCGGGCTCGTCGGTCGGGACGTGGTCGGCCGGCAGGGCGAGCCCGCCGAGGTAGCCCGCGATCCCGAGGCCCGCGCGCAGCGGCGCCGGCAGCGGGAGGGCGGCGAGCAGCGTGCCGGCACCGACCGTCAGCGCGCGCACGTGGCGCGGTGACGTGGCCGCGGCGTAGACCTCGCGCTCGACCCGACCCATCTCGTCCCTCCTTCCTGCCAGCCTAGGCCCGGGGCCTGGGAGCCGCGTGTCAGTCGGTGGCCAGCGCCGCGGACGGGCTCACCCGCGCGGCCCGACGAGCCGGTATGACGGACGCCAGCCACCCCGCGGCGAGCGCCACGGCGACGACGAGCCCCAGCCGCGCCCAAGGGATCTCGGTGGTGATGGTCATCTCGCTGCCGAAGAGCGCGTAGGCCCCGCCGAGGCCGTAGGCCACCCCCAGCGCGAGCCCCACGATCGTGCCCACGCCCGCCAGCGTCAGCGCCTCGAGCCCGAGCGTGCTGCGCAGCTGGCGGCGCGTGAGGCCGAGGGCGCGCAGCAGGCCGGACTCCTGGGTGCGCTCGAGCACCGAGAGGCCGAGGGTGTTGCCGATGCCGACCAGCGCGATCAGCACGGCGATGCCGAGCAGGCCGGTCACGACGAGCAGGACGACGCCCATGATGCGCTCCATCTCGGCGCGCTGGGTGGCGACCCCCTGGACCTGGGCGCCCTGGATGGCGACGGCGTCCTGGGCGAGCTGCTCCGACGCGGTGGCCGCGTCCTTGACCTCGGCGAACCTGATCCACGCGGACCCCTTGGCCTGGGGGTCGAGGCGCCGCACGGTGGCCGCCGTGACGACCGGTGCGTCCGCATGGTCCGCGCTGACGTCGGCGCGCAGGTCGAGCCGCGTCGCGCCGTGGGCGAGGGTCACGGTGTCGCCGGTCCGCAGGCCGGAGCTCGCCGGCAGGAGCACGGTGTGGTCGTCGAGCCCGGCAAAGAGCTGCGGCCGGCGCGAGACCTGCACCGCCGCGTCGTCGGCGCCGGTGACGGTGGTCTGCCCGCCGCTCGATCCGCCGGCCTGACCGTCGCTCTGCCCACCGCTCTGGCCGACGTGCACCGGCCGTCCGCCGTGGGTCAGCGTGGCCGGGGCGTCGACGACGAGGGTGGCCGCACCGACGACGCTGCTGCGCCGCAGGGTGTCGAGGTCACGCTGCGCCAGGCCCTGCGGCGCCTGCACGAGGGCGTCCACGGGGGTCTGCTTGTCGAGCGCGTCGGTGGCCGAGCGCACCCCTGTCGCCGAGCCCACGCTCATCATCGTGATCAGCGTGACCCCGACGAGCAGGGCGCTCGCGGTGGCCGCGGCCCGAGCGGGGTTGCGGCCGGCGTTGTCGACGGCGAGCGACCCGGGGACGCCGCCGAGGCGGGCGGGCAGCGCACCGACGGCGCGGGCGAGGCCGGGCACCACCACGGGGGCGACCATGAGCACGCCGAGGAAGGACAGGAGTCCACCGGGGATGCCCGTCACGAGCTGGTGCTGGAGGGCGCCGTGCACGAGCAGCCCGAACCCACCTGCCGCGAGGACCGATCCGACCCCGACGCGCAGGGCGCGGACGCGCCGCACCCGCGTCGCGGTCTCGGGGCGCAGGGCCGCGAGCGGCTTGACGCGCGTCGCCGCGCGGGCCGGGGCGAGGCTCGCCACGAGGGTGACCAGGATGCCCGTCGCGAGGGGAGCCAGGACCGCGAGCGGGGTGACGACCAGGCTGCCGAGGTCCATGTCGGTGCCGTGCGAGAGCTGCACGAGCGTCGCCGCCAGACCCGCGCCGAGCGCCAGCCCCGCGACGGAGCCGAGGACGCCGACGAGCAGCGCCTCGGCCACGACGGACCCGCGCACCTGCCGCCGCTCGGCGCCGATGCAGCGCAGGAGCGCGAGCTGACGGGTGCGCTGGGCGACGAGGATCGCAAAGGTGTTGGCGATGACCAGCGCCGAGACGAACACGGCGATGAGCGCGAAGACGAGCAGCATCGCGGTGAGCTGCGTGACGCCCTGGACCATCTGGGTCACGCGGTGGTCCTTCTCCTGCTGGCCGGTGCGGACCGTGAGGCCCTTGGCTGCGGGGAGACCGGCGACGGAGGCGCGCAGCTGCTCGTTGTCCACGGCCGCGCCGCCCGGAGCCTGCGTCAGGTCGAGCTCCCGATAGCCCGTGGTGCCCGTCCAGGCCCAGATGTCCTGGTCCTGGGCGAAGGCCACCGGCATCCCCTGGCCCTGCACGACGTCACGCCCCGGCTTGACGATGCCGACGACCGTGGCCTCGGCCGGACGGGCCTCCTGCGGCCGCTGCTCGGTGCCGGTGCCAGGGCTGGTGCCGGTGCCGCGCTGCAGCAGGCGGGTCGTGCTGCCCACGGCGAGCTTGCGCGCCGAGGCGACCCAGTCCACGACGGCGATCTCGCCGCGGCGGGCGGGCAGGCGTCCGGCCGTGAGCGTCGTCGTCCCGGACAGCTGCGGCACTGACCGCAGCACGAGGGAGGCCTCGCGACCCCCGAGGTCCTGCTGGACGGCCCCGCCGGCCACCGTGCGCACGGAGGCACCCGGGTAGGCGCGCGTCACCTGCGCGGCGAGCCCGGGGGGTATGGCGGCCGGGCCGCCGCGAGGCGCGCCCCCCACGCCCGAGGACCCGTCCGGCGTGGTGACGACCACGCTCGCTCGGCCCACCGAGCCGGCGGCGTCGCGCGCCAGGGACTCGCGGAAGGTGTCGCCCACCATGAACGTGGCCGCGACGAAGGCGATGCCCATCGTGATGGCGACCAGGACGCTGACGAAGCGCCGGGCCTGACCGTGGATCATGCTGGCCGCCAGGGAGATCGAGGTGCGCACGGCGATCACGCCCCCAGCCCGCGCAGGGCGGCCAGCACGTCGTCGGCGGTGGGGTGCCGCAGCTCCCCCGCCATGCGACCGTCCGCGAGGAGCAGCACGCGGTCGGCATACGTCGCGGCCCCGGGGTCGTGGGTCACCATCACGACGGTCTGGCCCAGCTCACGCACGCAGCGCCGAAGGAAGTCCAGCAGCTCGTGCCCGGTCACGCTGTCGAGGGCGCCCGTCGGCTCGTCGGCAAAGATCACGCGCGGCCGCATGACGAGGGCGCGGGCCACCGCCACGCGCTGCTGCTGCCCGCCGGAGAGCTCGGTCGGCTTGTGCCCCAGACGATCTGTCAGGCCCAGCACCCGCACCACATGCTCGAACCATTCGCGGTCGGGGGTGCGGCCCGCGAGGCGCAGGGGCAGGGTGATGTTGGCCTCGGCGGTCAGCGTCGGGAGCAGGTTGAAGGCCTGGAAGACGAACCCCACCTGCTCGCGCCGCAGCAGCGTCAGCCGCGTGTCGTCCAGCGTGGTGAGGTCGGTGTCGCCGACCCAGACCTGCCCGCTCGTGACGTCGTCGAGGCCCGCCGCGCAGTGCATCAGCGTCGACTTGCCGGACCCCGACGGGCCCATGATCGCGGTGAACTCCCCCTCGGCGATCTCCACGTCCACGTGGTCCAGGGCGACGACGCGGGTGTCGCCGCTGCCATAGGTCTTGGTGAGGTCACGCGCGCGCACGGCCGCGCGGGTCACGGTGGTCGGGCTGGTGGTCGGGCTGGTGGTCGTCATCGGGTCGCTCCGTCTGGTCGTCGGACATCGCTGGTGCGCGGTCGATGTCGACGCTAGGGAGCGGCCGGTGTCGCCCGGATCGACCTGCGGTCTCGACCCCGGGGGCGACCCGAGGACCACGGGCGCAGCGGGCCTACGACTGCGGTCGCACGAGCCCTGTGTCGTAGGCGAGGACGACCATCTGCACCCGGTCTCGCAGGTGGAGCTTGGCGAGGATCCGCCCGACGTGGGTCTTGACGGTGGCCTCGGCCACATAGAGCTCGGCCGCGATCTCCTGGTTGGAGCGCCCCTGCCCCACCGCGAGCAGCACCTCGCGCTCCCGCTCGGTCAGCGGGGCGAGCCGCTCCTCGGCGCTCCGCAGGGGCTCGTGCTCGTCGGGCAGCCCGGGCAGGAACCTCTCGAGCAGGCGCCGGGTCGCGCTCGGGGCGACGACCGAGTCTCCTTGGTGCACAGCGCGTATGGCGGCCAGCAGCTCCGCCGGGCCCGCGTCCTTGAGGAGGAAGCCGCCGGCACCGGCCTTGAGCGCGGTGTGGACGTACTCGTCGAGGTCGAAGGTCGTGAGCACGAGGACCTTGGCCGCGGCGCCCGAGGCCACGATCCGTCGGGTCGCCTCAACGCCGTCCATGCGTGGCATCCGGATGTCCATGAGCACCACGTCGGCCTGCGCGGCCAGCTCGACCGCCGCCGCGCCGTCGCCCACCTCACCCACGACCTGCATGTCGGGCTGGGCGTCCAGCACCATCCGGAAGCCCATCCGCACCAGCTCCTGGTCGTCCGCCAGCAGCAGCCTGATCTGCTCGTCGCTCACTCGCGCTCCCGTCGTCGTCCCGTCGTGACCGGGACCGGCACGGTGGGCGCCGTCGGCGGCGCCTCCGGGTCCCGCGTCGGCAGGCTAGCAAGCACCTCGAAGCCACCCCCTACCCGCTCCCGGGCCGTGAAGGTCCCGCCGATCGACGCCATCCGCTCGCGCATCCCGATCAGCCCATGGCCGCGCCCGTCCGACCCGCCACCTGGACCCCGACCCGTGTCGCGCACGGCCAGCTCGACCCGGTCCGGGTGGTGAGCGAGCTCGACCCGCACGGTCGCCGCCGGTCCCGCGTGCTTGAGGGCGTTGGTCAGCGCCTCCTGCACCACGCGGTAGGCCGCCATCTGCTGCGCCGGCCCGAGCGCCTCGTGCACCCGCTCGTCGCCGACCTGCGTCAGGGTCGCCGGCAAGCCCGCGTCGTTGACGTGCGCCACCAGCTCCTCTACCTGCTCGAGCGTGGCCTGCGGGGTGTAGGCCGCCGCCTCCCCCTCCTCGCGCAGCACCCCCACGAGGCGCCGGGTCTCGCCGAGCGCGCCCCGGGCGGTGTCGCCGATCGTGGCGAGCGTCCGGGCGGCGACCATGCGCGAGGCGTCGACGTCACCGTGCTCCACGGCATACGACGCTCCGTCCGCCTGGACCACGATCACGCTGAGCGAGTGCGCGACGACGTCATGCATCTCGCGCGCGATCCGGGCCCGCTCCTCCTGCGCGGCGAGGCGCGCCATCGAGTCGCGTTCGCGCTCCAGGGAGTCCGCCCGGTCGCGCAGGCTCTGCACCATGTCGCGCCGCTGCCTCGCGAGGGCCCCGGGCACGAAGCACGCGACGCTCATGGCGGCGACGAACACCCAGCTGATGACGGCGTACTCCACGCGCTGCGCGCCGGCAGGCCGGACCCAGTTGTAGGTCCAGTCCCAGGCGCCCACCACCCCGCCGACCAGCGCGGCCGCGAGCCACCAGTAGCGCCACCGCGGGTGCCCGTGGGCCGCGACCGCGTAGAGCATCATGAGCGCCGCGAGGTTCTGGGGCATGACGTTGTCAGCGATCACGAGCTGGACCACGCAGCCGAGCGCGACCGCCACAATGGCCGGGTCGGGCCTGGTGCGGCGCCACACGAGGGGCAGGCTGGTGCCGAGGAGGGTCCACGCGAGCCAGCCCACCCAGCCGACGGTGAGCTCGTCGAGCACGCCTGCCGACACGACGAGGCAGAGCAGGGTGACGACCCCCGCCCAGAAGGCGTCGACCAGCATGACGTGCTCGCGGAGCCACCGCTGGAGCCTTAAGAACGCACGCATCCCTCCACGCTAGAGGTGCGGGCGGCGCCGGGTCGTCATACCGCGGTCTGATCCTCCCCCTCCACTCTGGGTCCTCTGCCACCGCCCCCGCCGACGCCCACCCCCACGCCCTGCGCTCTCGGCCCCCCACCACTCGTTGAGAGGCGACAGATGGGGGTTCTGGGCGCGTCATAACCCCCATCTGTCGCCTCTCATTGGGCGGCGGCAGCGCTGTGGATAACCTCTCAGACTACATTTGTTGCCATTTACGATAGTTTGCGTGCGCTCACCTTCTCCCCTGCCCGACCCGTATGATGCCGAGCCCTTCAGGACGTCCGACGCCATGGCATCCGGGGTCTCACGCGATCGACTCCGAGCGTCCGACACTCGAGCCCCTCATCACGGCGTCAGATCCCCGCTCCCTCTCCTTGGCATCGAGCAGGCCGCGAAGGACGCGTTACCGGTGCTGCCGCCGGCGCACGCGTTCAGCAACGTGACGGCCGCCCGACTCATGGGGACCTGGCCGACGCGGTGGACACCCGACGAGCCGGTTCACGTGGTCACCCGGAGCGGACAGTTCCACCTCGAGCGGCCGGGGATCGTCAACCACCGTGGGCTGCAGCGACGTGGAACCATCCTCCTGGAGAACGGCCTGACCTGCACCGATGACCTCCACACCTGGGCCGACGCCGCCGCGTCGCTGTCGGTGGACGAGCTGATCGCAGCGGGCGACTGGATCCTCCGACCACGCTCCACCCGCACCGTCGGGGACCTTGCCCGCGTCCTGCCTCGCAGGATGCGCGGCGTGCGCACGGCGCGGGCGGCCCTGCTGGAGATCCGTCCTGGATCGGCGAGCCCCATGGAGACCAAGACCCGACTTCAGCTGGTGCGCGGGGGCCTGCCCGAGCCGGAGCTCAACGTGACCGTGACGGACGAGGGAGGGTGGCTGGGGATCGTGGACCTGTTCTGGAGGCGGTGGCGGTTGGTGGTGGAGTACGACGGTCGTCACCACGTGGAGCGTCAAAACACCTGGGAGCGAGACGTGGCCCGGGAGAGGGCCTTTCGCGATGCGGGGTACGACTACGAGCGCCTCATCAGCAGGAACGTCAACGGCCGCACCCCCGACGCCCTGGCGATCGTGCGGCGTGCCCTGGTGCGCGCCGGGTGGCGTCCAGGGGTGGCTTGACGCCGGCATGGGCCTCCCAGGTGGGTCGCTCCGCCCATCCCCCACGTTGAGAGGCGACAAATGGGGGCCATCCAGGCCTCATAACCTCCATTTGTCGCCTCTCAACGAGGCGGTGGGGTCAGGTCGAGGGCGGTCGCGATGGGGACGCCGGCGCGATAGCTCAGGTGCACGTAGGACGGGGCGTCGAGCACCGTCAGATCCGCGCGCGCCCCCACCGCGAGGTGGCCGACGTCGTTGCGCCGCAGCGCGCGAGCCCCGCCGAGGGTCACCGCGAGGAGGGCCTCGGCGGGCGTCATACCCATCTCGCGCACGGCCAGGGCCACCACGAAGGGGATCGACGAGGAGTAGCAGGTGCCCGGGTTGCAGTCGGTCGCGAGCGCTACCGAGACCCCGGCGTCGAGCAGGGCGCGCGCATCGGGATAGGGCGAGCGGGTGGAGAACTCGACGCCGGGCAGCAGGGTCGCGGTCGTGGTGCCGGCCGCCCCCACGAGCGCGTCCACGTCGGCCGGGGACAGATAGGTGCAGTGGTCGACCGACGCCGCCTCGAGCTCGCACGCCAGCTGGACGCCCGGGCCGTGGCCGAGCTGGTTGCCGTGGACGCGCAGCTCCAGCCCCGCCTCGCGGCACGCGAGCAGCACCGCCCGCGCCTCGTCGCCGTCGAACGCGTGCGCCGACGCCGGCTCGCAGAACACGTCGCCCCACACCGCGTAGGGCGCGCACGCCTCCAGCATCGGTCCGGTCACCAGGGACACGTAGTCCGCACGGCGGGAACGGAACTCGGGCGGGACGACGTGCGCCCCGAGGAAGGTCGTCTCCTCGATCCCGGCCTCGCACGCCAGGCGCAGCGCCCGCGCCTCGTCCTCCACGGTGAGCCCGTAGCCCGACTTGACCTCGACGGTGGTCGTGCCCTGCGCGCGCATCTCGAGGACCCGGTCGAGCAGCAGGTCGAGCAGCTCCTCGTCGGACGCGGCGCGGGTGGCGGCCACGGACACGGCGATCCCGCCCCCGTCGTAGGGCTGCCCCGTCATCCGCGCCGCGAACTCCTCGCCGCGGTCCCCCGCGAACATCAGGTGCGCGTGCGAGTCGACGAATCCCGGCACCACGCAACGGCCCCCGACGGACAGCACCTCGTCGGCCGCGGGTGCGTCGGCCGCGCGCCCCACCCAGGCGACGTGGCCGCGGTCGGGCACCGGCTCGCCCTCGATCATCCGGTATGCCGACGCGCCCGCCGCAGGGACCTCCTCGAGCACGACGGCGGCGTCCTGCAGGACTCCGAGGGGCGATCCGTCGCCGAGCTCGGGCGAGCAGGTGACGAGCTGGCCGATGTCGGTGACGAGGACTGCGGTCACGGCTCCTCCAGGAGGGCGTCGAGGGCGGCGCGGAGCATGAGGGCGACCGAGCCGATGCGGTGGCGGCCGCCCTCGACGACGGGCTGGCCGCCGACGACGACGGCGTCGACGTCGCCCGCGGTGGCGGCGAAGACGACCTGCGCGGGCTTGGCGCCGACGGTGCGGACGCTGTCGAGGCGGACGTTGCACAGGTCGGCCAGCGCCCCGACCTCGAGGCGGCCGCCGTCCTCCCAGCCGAGCGAGGCATAGCCCTGGCGGGTGCCGAAGTCGACGAGCTCGGCGGGGTCGAAGCGCCCGCGCTCGTTGGTGACGAGCCGCTCGTGCATCTCGAGGGAGCGCAGCTCGCCCCAGGGGTCGATGGACACGTGCTGGTCGGTGCCGATCGACAGGCGCGCGCCGGCGCGGTGCAGGTCGCGGGCGGGCCCGATGCCGTCCGCCAGGTCGCGCTCGGTGAGGGGGCAGAAGCACGCGCCGGTGCCGCTGTCGCCGAGCAGCCGCACGTCCTCCTCGGTGAGGTGGGTGGCGTGGACCGCGGTCGTCGTGGGCCCGAGCACCCCCTGCTCGTGCAGGAGCTGGGTCGGGGTGCGGCCGTAGCACGCGAGCGTGGCGGCGTTCTCGGCGAGCTGCTCGGACAGGTGCACGTGCAGCGGGACGGGTGAACGGTGCACGCCGAGCCCCGAGCGGGCGGCCTCGGCGACGACGCCGAGCTGCTCGCGGGGGACGGCCCGGACGGAGTGGATGGCGGCGCCCACGCGGGACATCGGACTCTCGCGGAGCTGGCCCACGCGGGCGGCCCAGCCCTCGGCGGTCCCGTCGCCGAACCTGCGCTGGTAGGGGTCGAGCGGCAGGTAGCCCGACCCGTCGAGCCCGCCCGTGAGATAGCAGGTGTCGAGCAGGGTGAGGCGGATCCCGGCCTCGGCGGCGGCCTGCTGGATGGCGTGCCCCATGGCGTTGGGGTCGGGATAGGGGGTGCCGTCCTCCTGGTGGTGGACGTAGTGGAACTCGCCGACGCAGGTGAACCCCGCCAGCACCATCTCCGCGAAGGTCGCCCGGGCGAGGTCGAGGTAGGTGTCGGGCTGCAGGTGGCTCATGAGGGAGTACATCCGCTCGCGCCAGGACCAGAAGTCGCCGCCGTTGCCGTGGGTGCGCCCGCGCAGCCCGCGGTGGAAGGCGTGGCTGTGGACGTTGGCCAGGCCGGGGAAGGTCACGCCGTGGAGCTTGATGTCGTGCGGCCGGGGATGGGTGCGGACGTCGATGGCGGTGATCCGGTCCTCGGACACCGTCGTGCGCACGCCGTTGGCGATCCCGGACGGCAGCAGCGCGTGCTCCGACCAGAACGTGGTCATGACCCGTGGCCCCCTCGCATCGACCCAGTCGTCGGCCTCGGCGTCGGCGACGCCCCCACCCTATCCCCCGGCCGGTGCCGCGAGGTCGGTGACGACGGCCGTCAGCGCATCGAGCCCGGCGTGGCAGTCGGCGACCTCGGCGTGCTCGTCGGGGGCGTGCGAGACGCCGGTCGGGTTGCGCACGAAGAGCATCGCGGTCGGCACGCCCGCGTTGGTCAGGATGCCGGCGTCGTGGCCGGCCCCGGTGCCGAGCAGGGGTGCGTCGTCGAGCAGGCTGGACAACCGGGCGGCCAGGTCCGCGTCGAAGGTCGTCTCCGGGGTCCACGACTCGCAGACCGGCTCCGCCGCAGGCCGTATGCCGCTGTCGCGCGCCACCGCCTCGACGACCTCCCGCACGTCCGCCTCCACCGGGCCGCGCGCGTCGAGCCATGCGGTGACGGCGGAGGGGATGGCGTTGACGCCGCCGGGGACGACGCGGGTCTTGCCGATGGTGGCCACGCAGCCGTGCGCGGTGGCGGCGGTGCGGGCGGTGAGGATCGCGGACGCGAGGCGCAGCATCGGGTCGTCGCGGTCCTCGAGGCGGGTGGTGCCGGCGTGGTTGGCCTGCCCCGCGAGGTCGAGGCGCCAGCGGCCGTGCGGCCAGATGGCGGTGCCGACGGCGACGGGCCGGTCCAGGTCGGCGAGGCCGCGGCCCTGCTCGACGTGCAGCTCGACGAAGGTGCCCACGCGAGAGAGGGCCTCGTCGTCGCGCCCGATCGCGTCGGGGTCGCGCCCGGCGTCCCGCAGCGCCTCGGCGAGGGTCACGCCGTCGTTGTCACGCAGCCCGAGCGCCCGCTCCCGCGTCATCGCCCCCGTCACGACGCGGGAGCCGATGCACGCCACCCCGAACCTCGCGCCCTCCTCGTCCACGAAGTTCACGACCCCGATCGGCACGGTCGGCTCGTGCCCGGCCGCCCGCAGCGCGTCGACGGTGGCGAGGGCGGTGACCACGCCGAGCGGTCCGTCATACGCCCCGCCGTCCGGCACCGAGTCCAGGTGCGAGCCGATCGCCACGCCCTGCACCCCGCGGGCCCGCGCCGCGTCGACGTCGCCCCACCACGCCCACTGGTTGCCGGCCAGGTCCTCGACGACGTCCAGGCCGCGCCGGGCGCACTCCCCCGCGAACCACTCCCGCAGCGTCGCGTCCTCGCGCGTCCACGCGAACCTCCGGTAGCCCCCCGACCCGCCGTCCCGCCCCACCGGGGCGAGCTCGCCCCACATCCGGTCCAGCTCTGCGTGGGCGGGGCCGTGGGCGGCGGGCTGGGAGGCGGTCGGCGTCGACATACGGCCAACCTATGACACCTGTCACCCGTGACTCGTGACAGGACCCGCACGGCCCCGTCGGCGCAGGTCAGCAGGCTGGAGACATGACGACGACGACAGCACCCGCGGTGGAGCTGCGGGACCTGCGCAAGACCTTCAAGGGCACGGGCAAGGGGGCCAAGGGCAAGCCCGGCTCTCGCACCGTGACCGCGGTCGACGGCCTCGACCTGACGATCGAGCCCGGCGAGGTGGTGGCCTTCCTCGGCCCCAACGGCGCCGGCAAGACCACCACCTTGGACATGGTCCTCGGGCTCACCGAGCCCACCAGCGGGACCGCCCGGACGTATGGCGAGGACCCCCGTCGAGCGGTCGCCGCCGGACGCGTGTCGGCGGTGCTGCAGAGCGGCGGGCTGCTCCCCGACCTCACCGTCCGCGAGACGGTGCAGCTGATCGCCTCGACCTTCCCGCAGCACGAGAGCGTCGACTCGGTCCTGCAGCGGGCAGGCCTTTCCGGGCTCGCGGGTCGCCGCGTGTCCAAGTGCTCCGGCGGTGAGCAGCAGCGGCTGCGCTTCGCGATGGCGCTGCTGCCCTCGCCCGACCTGCTGGTCCTCGACGAGCCCACGGCGGGGATGGACGTCACCGCCCGGCGGGACTTCTGGTCGACCATGCACGCCGACGCCGACGCCGGCCGGACCGTGGTGTTCGCCACGCACTACCTGGAGGAGGCCGAGGACTTCGCCCGGCGCATCGTCCTGGTCGCCGGCGGGCGGGTCGTCGCCGACGGGACCACCGCCGAGCTGCGCGCCCGGGCGACCGGGCGGCTCGTCAGCGCGGAGATCGTGGCGGGCGAGCTCGCCCGCGTGACGGACGTGCTGCAGCGGGTGGCAGGCGTCGACCACGTCGACCACACGGGGACGGCGGCCAGCGGCATCCGGGTCGTGGTGCGCTGCACCGACTCCGACGGGGTCGCCCGGGTCCTGCTGGGCGACCTTGGCGCCCGCGAGCTGGAGGTCTCGCGCGGCTCCCTCGACCAGACCTTCCTCGAGATCACCGAGCAGGCCGAGCAGGCCGCCGCAGCCACGGAGGACGTGCGATGAACGCCACCTACTACCGCCTCGAGGTCCTGCGCTTCGTCCGTGACCGGGTGGGGCTGTTCTTCACCGTCGGCATCCCGCTGTTCATGTACCTCGTCTTCGGCGCGGCCCAGTCCTTCGGCAAGGAGAACGCCGGCCACGGCAACGTGACCTTCTACATCATGGTGTCGATGGCGGCCTACGGCGCCGTCACCGCCACGACCGGCATCGGCGCCTCGGCCGCGACCGAGCGCAGCCTGGGCTGGGGACGCCAGCTGGGGCTGACCCCGCTCAAGGATCGCACCTTCGTCTCCGTCAAGGTCCTGGTCGCCCTCACCATCGCGGTGATCCCCATCGCCCTGATCTATGCGGCGGGCGCGCTGACCGGAGCCCGGGCCGACGGGCTCGCCTGGGTCCTGTGCCCGCTCATCACCGTCGCCGGAGCGGCCGCGTTCGCGCTCTACGGCCTCGTCTTCGGGCTCTGGCTGCGCAGCGAGTCGGCGGTCTCGGCGGCCAGCGGCTCCCTGGTGATCCTCGCGTTCCTCGGCAACATCTTCATCCCGCTCGAGGGCGTCCTGCTCACCATCGCCCGGTTCACCCCGCTCTACGGCCTGGTCCAGCTGAGCCGCTACCCGCTCACCGAGGGCCGCGTCATGTCCGGCGACGTCCTGATCAACGAGGGCCTGTGGATCCCCGTTGCTAACGTGGCCGCATGGCTGACGCTCCTCGCGATCCTGGCGACCTGGCTCGTGCGCCGCAGCCGGGGACGGCAGTGAGCGGAGCCCACCCGACCCTCGAGAACCCGTGGAGCCGCTACGGGTGGGTGATGGCCGCCGTCTGGCTCGCCTTCCTCGGCTTCCCGGTGATCGAGGTCCTGCAGGACTCCGCGCCGACCTGGCTCAAGGGCATCGCGCTGGCCGCGATCGCGTGCTTCGCGTTCGTCTACGTCTGGTCGATGAACCGGCTCTGGGCCTTCGGCGAGGGCCGGCGCGTCAACCCCGCCGCCGTGCGGTGGTACGCCGTGCTGATCGCGCTCTGCCTGGTCACGGTGCCGGTGCTGGGCGTCGAGGTCGTCGGGATGTCGCCCTTCCTGCTGAGCTTCGCGATGTTCACGTTCCCGCTGCGCCACGCCTTCGGCATCGCCGGGGTGCTGCTCGCCCTCGCCGTCGGGCTCCCTTGGTGGGCCGGGGTGTTCGGCAGCTTCGGCTTCCTCACGATCATCCTGGCGATCGTCTTCATCTCCACCGCGGTGACCCGGGTCGCCAACGACAAGGAGTTCGACTACACCCGCACCAAGGACGCCCTGCGCATCGCCTCCGAGCGCGAGCGGGTGGCCCGCGACGTGCACGACGTCCTCGGGCACTCCCTGACCGTGGTCGCGGTCAAGACCGAGCTCGCCGAGCGGCTGCTGGACGTCGACGTCGAGCGGGCCCGCGCCGAGCTGATCGAGATCCGCTCGCTGACCCGCACCGCCCTCGCCGAGATCCGCGAGACCGTGGGTGGGCTGCGGGTCGCGTCGCTCGGCGACGAGGTCGAGGGCGCCCGTATGGCGCTCACCGGTGCCGGCATCGCCGCCGACCTGCCGGGCGACCTCACCGTGGTCGACCCACGTCACCGCACGGTCCTCGCGTGGGTGCTGCGCGAGGCCGTCACCAATGTCGTGCGGCACTCCGGGGCGGGGCGGTGCGCCATACGGCTCTCGGCCGCAGGCCTGGTCGTCGAGGACGACGGGCGCGGGCTGCGAGGAGCCAAGGAGGGCAACGGCATCCGCGGGCTGCGCGAGCGGGTCGCCGGCGCCGGAGGATCCCTGATGCTCGGCCCCG
Organism: Arsenicicoccus bolidensis DSM 15745; assembly: GCF_000426385.1. Taxonomy (GTDB): domain Bacteria; phylum Actinomycetota; class Actinomycetes; order Actinomycetales; family Dermatophilaceae; genus Arsenicicoccus; species Arsenicicoccus bolidensis. Next base: position 17,979 of record NZ_AUFG01000024.1, on the reverse strand, counting down.
GACCGGACGGGCGGGGCACCCGACTGGAGGTGCGGCTATGACGATCCGCCTGCTGCTGGCCGACGACCAGGCCATGGTGCGTGGGGCCCTCGCGGCGCTGCTCGACCTGGAGACCGACCTCGAGGTCGTGGCGCAGGTCGGCCGCGGCGACGAGGTGCTCGGCGCGGTCCGCGTGACCTCGCCCGACGTGTGCCTGCTCGACATCGAGATGCCCGGCCTCGACGGCCTGGAGGTGGCGTCGCAGCTGGCTCGCGAAGCACCGGGCGTCCGCTCGCTGATCGTGACGACCTTCGGGCGGCCGGGCTACGTGCGGCGGGCGCTCGAGGCGGGGGCCAGTGGCTTCGTCGTCAAGGACGCGCCAGCCTCCGAGCTCGCCGAGGCCGTGCGGCGCGTGCACGCGGGGCTCCGCGTGGTCGACCCCGCGCTGGCGACCGAGTCCCTCTACGGCGGCGCCTCGCCACTGACGGCGCGCGAGCGCGAGACCCTGCAGCTCGCGATGGAGGGCCACCGCGCTCCCGACATCGCGGCGCGCCTGTTCCTCTCACCGGGGACCGTCCGCAACCACCTGTCCTCCGCGATCGCCAAGACCGGCACCTCGACGGCCGTCGAGGCGGCGCGCGAGGCCCAGTCCCGCGGCTGGCTCTGACCACCCGCACCTTCACGCGCTCCCAGCTCACAAACGCACGACCCCGACGCCCCACCCCGCACCTTCGCGCGCTCCCAGCTCACAAACGCACGACCCCGACGCCCCACCCCGCACCTTCACGCGCTCCCAGCTCACCAATACCGACCAGGGCTCAGGCACTGACACGTGCACGCTGGTCGGCAAGCGCCTCCCTGACGGCGCGCATGGTGTCGGCGTGGTGCTGGAAGTAGTCGGTCTTGTTGACGATGATCACGCGATAGCCCATCCGCTCGAGCAGGTTTCGTCGCGATTCGTCGGCCACCCTCTGCTCCGCCGAGGCGAAGTGGTGCGCACCGTTGTACTCCACCACGAGACGTTCTGCCCGCCACAGGAAGTCCGCGTAGGCCAGGACCCGCCCGGTCCCGTCGGCGATAGGTGCATTGAGCTCCGGCTCCGGCAGACCCTCACGCGCAAAGTCCTGGCGCAGCCGCGATTCCATGACGGAGTTGGTTCCGGCCCGCACCTCGGCACGCGCTGAGCGAGCCGCCACGAGCCCCGGCGACCGGATGCTCAGCCCCGAGTCGAGATCTTCTACCGAGCGATTCGACTTCCAGCTGCAGATCGCATCTCGCAGGACGACCAGATCCGTATGGCTCATCGAGTCGGCCAGCTGGCGGAACAGGTGCTCCGGCGCGATGACCCGTCGATCGAGCCCTGGTACGACAACCGTCGGGATGTCGCTTGACGACAATCGATGCCCCCTCACGGTCCGGTGCCGTGGCGGCGTGCCTCCGTGCCGACCCACGTCCAACCGAGGTCGCGGACTGGCGGTCCACCTCGCGGGCAGACCCAGGCCGAGCAGCCAAGCTGCGGACCAGTGGGTGAACCCGCAGTCCGATGGCAGGACGAGGGCCAACGCCTGGGCGTCTTCGAGAATGGTCATCGGCATGCGTCGACCAACGACGCCGTGATGACGGTGATCCAGCTGACTGATCGCGTACCGCGACATGCCGGATCTCAGAGCCGCCGAGGTCGTGAAAAAGAGCATCCCGTCGAGCGCTGCCGGAATCGATGCAATAGAGGTCATGCGACCACGATGAAGGGCGTTTGCGGGTGTTCAACCGCGTTATCCCCAGCCGGGCGATCCGGCCAACAGTTATCCACAGCGGGCAGTTGTGCGCTCGGGGCTCACGAAAGCTCGAAATGACACCCGAAAATCGAGACTCTGTGAGCTCCGAGCGCGAAAAGGCGCGAAGACGCGGTGGGGGTCAGGCGTCGAGGACGCCCTCTGGGTAGATGATCCGCGAGGGGTGGCGTGCCGTCCGGCGGGCGTAGGGGTAGTAGAGGGCCGCCGTCACGAGGAGGCCCACGATCCAGGAGATGTCGGCGCCGCCGAGGGCCTTGGTGGCGGGGCCGGTGTACATCGCCTGGGCGAGGAAGGGCACCTGCACCGCGATCCCGAGCGCATAGATGAGCAGCGCCCCGCCGTTGACGCTGCCGTAGCGACCGCGGGCGTCATACAGCGCAGGCACGTCCACCCGCTCGCGCGCGACGAGGTAGTAGTCGACCAGGTTGATGGCGCTCCACGGCGTGAACACCATGAGCAGCACGAGCACGAAGTTCTTGAAGTTGTTGAGGAAGTCGGCGCTGGCGAGCAGGGCCACGAGCACCGACGCGGCGATGAACGCCGTGATGTAGAGCGCTCGCGCGAGCGTCGAGACGCGGGCGGTCCGCTGGAAGGCCGACATGGTGGTGAGCATGGTCATCGAGCCGCCGTACGCGTTGAGGCAGTTGACGGTCAGCTTGCCGACGACGATGACGAGGTAGAACACGATCGCGAGCATGCCGCCGCCGGCCAGCTCGCCGATGAAGCCGACCTGGTTGGCGAGGAAGCCCTTGCCGGTCACGGCGGGCACGGCGGCGATGAGCGCGCCGAGGGTCATCGACCACTGCGATCCGAGCACGCTGCCGGCCAGGGTCGCCCAGAAGGTCTTGGTCTCGGACGTGCCCAGCGGCAGGTAGCGCGAGTAGTCCGCGACATACGGCCCGTAGGTCAGCTGCCAGCCGGCGCCGAGGGAGACGGCCAGGAGGAAGGTGACGATGTCAAAAGGCTTGTGCCCCAGCAGGGCCGGGATGTCGTATGCCGTGAACAGCCGCACGAGCAGGTAGGTCCACGCGATGATGCCGACCACGGTGCCGACGCGCCCCATGGCGTGGATCCAGCGGTAGCCGACGATGGCGACCACCGCCGACAGGATGCCGAACACGACGATGCCGATGTTGGGGCTGTCAAGGCCCATGGTGCGTGAGATCGCCTGTCCTGCAAGGACGGTCCCGGTGGACGCGAAGCCGAGGTACATCAGGACGACGAGGACGAGCGGCACCACCGCGCCGATGACGCCGAACTGCGCCCGGCTCGAGATCATCTGCGGCAGACCGAGTCTCGGCCCCTGGGCGGAGTGCAGGGCCATGACGATCCCGCCGAGCAGGTTGCCGACGAGCGTGCCGACGATCGCCCATAGGGCGTCCGCGCCGAAGATCACGGCGAGCGCGCCGTCCACGATCGCCGTGATCTGCATGTTTGCGCCGAACCAGAGGGTGAGCTGGTTGAGCGGGGTGCCGTGTCGCTCGCTGACGGGGACGACGTCGATGCTGCGGCGTTCGATGCGGGTTGTCTGAGCCATGGGCGTCAGCATGGCCCCCACCAGCCCGTTCGCGCCACGGGCAGACGCAGGTGACGCCCAGGTTGTAACTCAGTCTTCACGCATGGGGATGCGGACGCCCTTGTCCTCGGCCACCTGTTCGGCGATGTCGTAGCCCGCGTCGACGTGCCGGATGACGCCCATGCCGGGGTCGTTGGTGAGGACGCGCGCGAGCTTCTGGGCGGCGAGGGGCGTGCCGTCGGCGACCGACACCTGCCCCGCGTGGAGCGAGCGTCCGATGCCCACGCCGCCGCCGTGGTGGATCGACACCCACGAGGCGCCGGAGGCGGTGTTGACCAGGGCGTTGAGCAGCGGCCAGTCCGCGATCGCGTCGGAGCCGTCGGCCATGGACTCGGTCTCCCGATAGGGCGAGGCGACCGATCCGCAGTCCAGGTGGTCGCGCCCGATCACGATGGGGGCCGACAGCTCGCCGCTCGCCACCATCTCGTTGAACCTCAGCCCGGCCTGGTCGCGTTCGCCGTAGCCCAGCCAGCAGATGCGCGACGGCAGCCCCTGGAAGGCGACCTTGTCGCGAGCACCGTTGATCCACGTGTGAAGTCGCTCGTTGTCGGGGAACAGGTCGAGCACGGCCCGGTCGGTGCGGTAGATGTCCTCGGGGTCGCCCGAGAGCGCCACCCAGCGGAACGGGCCCTTGCCCTCGCAGAACAGCGGCCGGATGTAGGCGGGCACGAATCCCGGGAACTCGAAGGCGCGCTCGTAACCGCCCTGGCGCGCCTCGTCGCGGATCGAGTTGCCGTAGTCGAAGACCTCGGCGCCCTTGTCCTGGAACTCCACCATCGCCCGCACGTGGGTCGCCATGGATTCCCTTGCGCGGTCGGTGAACTCGTCGGGCTTCTTCTCGGCGTACTCCGCCCACTCGTCGACCTCGACGCCAACCGGCAGGTAGGACAACGGATCGTGCGCGGAGGTCTGGTCGGTGACGATGTCGATGGGGACGTCGCGACGCAGCAGCTCGGGGAACACCTCGGCCGCGTTGCCCACGAGACCGACCGAGAGCGCGCGCTTCTCGTCCTTGGCCCGCAGGGCGGACTCGACTGCGGCGTCGATGGACTCGTGCACCTCGTCGAGGTAGCGGTGCTCGACGCGACGGTCCAGCCGCGCCTTGTCGACGTCGACGACCAGGCAGGCGCCACCGTTGAGCGTGACGGCCAGCGGCTGCGCCCCACCCATGCCGCCGCACCCGCCGGTGAGGGTCAGCGTGCCGGACAGCGTTCCGCCGAAACGCTTCTCGGCCACCGCGGCGAAGGTCTCGTAGGTGCCCTGCAGGATCCCCTGCGTGCCGATGTAGATCCACGACCCGGCCGTCATCTGGCCGTACATCGTCAGCCCGAGGTGCTCGAGCCGCCGGAACTCCGGCCAGTTCGCCCAGTCACCAACGAGGTTCGAGTTGGCGATGAGCACGCGCGGCGCCCACTCGTGGGTCTGCATGACGCCGACCGGGCGCCCCGACTGCACGAGCATCGTCTCGTCCTCGCGCAGGCTCTGCATGGTCCGCACCATCGCGTCGAAGCTGCGCCAGTCGCGCGCCGCCCGCCCCGTCCCGCCGTAGACGACCAGGTCGTCCGGCCGCTCGGCGACCTCCGGGTCGAGGTTGTTCATCAGCATCCGCATCGGCGCCTCGGTCTGCCAGCTGCGGGCCGTGAGGGTGGTGCCGCGCGCGGCGCGGACGGGACGGGAGCCTTCCATGGCTGCCTCCTCGGGCGATCGGGTCGTATGACGAAACCGGGGTCACCACCCGGCGTCGTCACCGGAGCGGGGTCCCCCCATCGAACCGCGCCGACGTCACGGCGGCCACCCCCGGCATACCGGCATCTGTCCCGTATCCGAGACCAAGCCCACCCCGCACTCACCTCCACCCGACGGTAAAGTCGGTGGCCCCAGGGTAGAAACCGCCAGGTGGGAGACCATGATGAGCCTGAACATCAAGAACGAGCGGGTGTGCGCGCTCGCGCGCCGGGCCGCCGACACGCTCGGCACCACCCAGACCAGCGCGCTGGAGCAGGCGCTCGAGCGCCACGACGAGCAACGCCGACGGGCCGGCGAGCAGGTCGCGCAGGAGCGCTACGCCCGGTCCATGCAGGTGCTGGAGCGGATCGACACCATGCTGACCGACGCGGATCGGAAGGCCATGCAGCGGGACCTGGACGAGATGTATGACGAGGGCGGCCTCCCTCGATGATCGTCGACGCCGAACCGCTGCTGTTCACGGGCGACGACTTCTGCCACACGGACGTCGATCCCGCGCGGTAGGTCGCTGGGGTCCTCACGCCTTCGTCGTCAGTCCGTACATGATGGGACCGACTCCTCGACGCTCCGGGCCTCGCTCGTCCCTCGCTCGGGTCCTCACGCCTTCGTCGTCAGTCCTCGACCCAGCCGTAGCCGCGGGCCATCGTCCCCAGCCGCCCCCGCAGGTGCAGGATCTGCGAGCCCGTGAGCGTCGGCTCGGCGCGCAGCAGCATCTCGGTGATCGCGTCCTCGAACTCGCGCGGCGACAGCACGTCGACCTCGCCGTCGGGGCGCTCCACGGGGCGACCGGCGGGACGCCGCACGTCCAGGTCGTCGCCGAGAGCTCGCACCTGCGCGGCCTTGGGGCCCTTGGCGCCCTCCTCGGGCACGTACTCGACGATCACGCCGGGGCGCACCTGCGCGCGATCACCCACGATGTCGTTGACGTGCAGGAACACGTCGGGTCCGTCGTCGTCGGGAGCGATGAAGCCATATCCCTTGACCGCGTCGAACGACAGCACCTCACCCTGGATCACATCCGCCATGTGACGCACCTTACCCACGTGAGCCCCGCTGAACCGTCAGGATCCGTCACACCGCGCCGAACGGTCGAGCAGCTGCTGGGCCAGGTCGGTCCGGCGGTACAGCACGGCGCGCCCCGATCGGGCGGACGCGACGAGGTCAGCCCGCCTCAGCATGGCCAGGTGCTCGCTCACCGTGCCCGGGCTCAGCTCGAGCAGGCACGCCAGCTCCGTGGTCGAGGCGGGCACGCCCGTCGCCCGCAGCAGCTGCGCGCGCGTGCGGCCGAGCACGTCGTCGAGCGCGTGCTCGTGGTCGAGCTCCTCGGCGGCCCAGAGGTTTCCGACCCCGAGGGCGTGATAGATGATCGTGGGCACGAGCGGCTCCTGCAGACCGATCAGGCCTCTCGGGCCCGCGAACACGCTGGGGTGCAGCAGGAGTCCTCGCCCACCCTCGAAATGCTCTGCCGGATAAGAGGATCCGGCGACCTCCAGGCGGTCGGGCAGCAGGTGCACGCGCGGGCTCAGCTCGCCGAGCAGCGGCTCGAGCCCTCGCGCCGCGAGCCGGGTCGACCGCTGGACGATGTCCGCGTCGAGCAGCCGACGGATCGCACCCCACCGGTCGGCGAGGACCAGCTCCCAGTAGCCCCGCATCGCGGCGACGACGCGTTCGAGGCCGACCTCCGGCTCGGCGCCCAGCCTCGCGAGGACCGCTCCGACGGTGGCGTCATGCGGCTGCTTCCGCAGCAGGTCCACGTCGCGCAGCAGCACCCGGGGGCCCAATGCGCGCACGCCGGCGAGCTCGGCCTCGAGGTCCGCCGGGGTCGACAGGAAGGACGGTGTCAGCACGTCCGCGAGGAAGCCCTCCGGCGGCACCAGCGCGACCAGCAGCCCCAAGTCGATGGCGGGCTCCGCGGCCAGCCGCTCGCGGGCCGACCGCACCCAGGACCGGTGCAGCCCCGTCACGTCGTGCTGCAGCACCCGCAGCGACATCGCGAGCTCCTGGGTGCGGGTCGTCACGAACCTCACCCGCGCGACGTCGGAGCTGCTCAGCAGCAGATCGGCCATGCCCTAAGCCTAGGTCGGACCCGCTGGCCCCCCGCAGGATTCGGCCCTGCCCGCACCGTGGCCGGGACATCCCGCGCCGAGGCAGCCTGGCGGCATACGGGCTGGTGCAGGACCCGCCCCGTCTCGACGAGAGGAGCACCCCATGACCATCATCGACCGCTGCCACGACTCGGCCACCGACATCACCACGACGCCGACCACGTATGACGCGCCGGCCGCCCGTCACGAGCGCCGAAGCGAGGCCGGCGAGCGCGCCGTCGGCCGTCCGCAGGGCCTGGCCGCCTGGGCCGAGGACGTCCGCCGGCGGCCCGACATCCACTGGGCGGCGTTCCGCTGAACCTCTGCCTCCGCGCCAGCTAGGTTGGGGGCGTGGAGCTCCGGATCGCCCAGCTGGCCAACTTCGTGAGGCCCACGTCCGGCGGGATGAAGGTGGCGATCGACCAGCGCGCGCGGCTACGTGGACGCCGGGGCGCAGCGGCTGCTGATCATCCCCGGCTCCACCGACGACCGCATCCCCACCGAGCTCGGTGACGTCGTGACGGTGGCGTCGCGCGAGGTCGGCGGCGGCTATCAGATGATCCTCGACCCGCGGCCGGTGCTGCGCGCCCTGGAGGCCTTCGCGCCGACCTCGATCGAGATCTCGGACAAGTCGACGCTGCTGCCGGTCACGCTCGTGGCGCGTCGCCGCCAGGTGCCGACCGTGCTGTTCTCCCACGAGCGCCTGGACACGATGCTCAGCATGCGAATCGGCCTGCAGCGCGGCCTGCGTCACCCGATCCGGCTGTTCAACGGCGCGCTGTCGCGGGCCTTCGACCACGTGGTGACGACGTCGGACTTCGCGGCGGGCGAGTTCTCCGGGCTCGCGTCCCTGGCCCCGCACCGCCTCCACCAGGTGCCGCTGGGCGTCGACCTCGAGACGTTCCGGCCGCTCGAGCCGGCTCCCGAGCCCGCCCCGGACAGGACGATCCGCCTCGTCCACTCCGGTCGCCTCTCCCGCGAGAAGGATCCCCACCTCGCCGTCCGCACCGCCGTCGCCCTCCACCACCGCGGCCTGCCGGTGCGGCTCGACGTGTATGGCGAGGGGCCCCACCGTCACGAGCTCGAACGTCTCGCGGCCGGATCCCCCGTCACCTTCCACGGTCACGTGGCGGGGCGCGAGGCGCTGGCCCGCCGTCTCGGGGAGGCGGACGTGGCGCTCAGCGTGTGCGCGGGCGAGCCCTTCGGGCTCGCGGTGCTGGAGGCGCTGGCCTGCGGCACGCCGGTCGTCACCGCGGACCGGGGCGGCGCGCGCGAGCTCGTGGACGACCGCTCGGGGGCGTGGGGGCACCCGCATCCCGAGTCCCTGGCCGACGCCGTGCTGCGGGTCGTGGCCCGTCCGGCGGCCGAGCGGCGACGTGACGCGCGGGCTCGGGCCGAGCGCTATCCGTGGAGCCGGACCGTCGAGCGGACGCTCAGCCTGCACCGCACCCTCGCCGCCGCCCCCACCACCCGTTGAGAGGCGACAGATGGGGGTTGTGAAGGCCTCATAACCCCCATCTGTCGCCTCTCAACGACGGGCGCCGGCGAGGACCGGGGCGGGGTCGGACCCGGTGGGGTGGTCGGACTCGGGGGCGCGGACAGGCTCGGACGACGCGGGGACCCTGCGTGTCCCCAGGAGCAGCGGCACCGCCACGGCCAGCACCATCGCCGCCGTGAGCACGATCGCCACGGGACGCCCCTCGAGCGAGGAGTCGAGCGGCGCGCTGATCCCACCGACCACGCTGACGGCCAGCAGCACCCGCAGCCGCCGCGCCCCGAGCGGCAGGGCTGCGACGAACGGCACCACCCACAGGGCGTACCAGGCGTGCGCCACGGGCCCGAGCAGCAGCACGGCCAGCATCGTGACGGCGACCGACCTCAGGGCGGCGGGGCGGTCGCCGGTGCGGGCCCGCAACGCGCAGACCACGCCGACGAGCACGGCCAGCGCCATACCGAGGGTGCGTGCCGTGGTGAGGGCCGGGGCCCAGAGCTCGGGGTGGCCGGCGTGGTCGACGACCCAGCCGACCGCGCGGCCGCCCGTCGTCGACAGCGAGAACGGCGTGAGCACCTCGCCGGGCACGGCGAGCGCGCCGACCCAGCCCACGCCGAGGCGATAGGGCAGCCCGCAGGCCAGCAGCGTGACGACGCCCAGCCCTCCGACCGCGGCAGCCCGGCCGACCCGCTGGCGCGCCGTCGCCCCCACGCCCAGGCTCACCAGCACGACGCCGACGCAGATCAGGCCGCCGGGCACCTTGACGCCGGCGGCGAGCCCGCCGAGCACCGCGGCCCACCCCCAGCTGCCGCGTCCCGCCACCACGAGGGCCGCCGCGCCGAGACCGGCCAGCAGCAGGTCGTTGTGCAGCCCGCCGACGCCGTGCGCGACCACCAGCGGGCTGGCTGTCACGAGCGCCGTCACCGTGGCCGCGTCGCGACGGCACCAGCGGGCGAGCTGGGGCAGGGCCCACAGCAGCAGGGCCAGCCCGAGCAGGGCGGCGCAGCGTTCGAGGACGATGGCCACCCAGGGGTCCCGCGTCAGCGTCGTGGCCATCGCGCCCCACACGAGCGGCACGGGGCCGTAGGGCGTGAGCGTGTCCATCCACCGCGGGTCCACGCGCTCGCTCCAGGGCCCGGCGAGGGTCACCGGGGCATAGCCGTATGGCGACAGCAGCCGCCTCGTCAGCTCGCCCTGAGCGACATAGCTGAACCCGTCCCGGCTGAACAGCGGCGGTGCCGCCAGCAGCGGGAGCGTCCAGGACCAGGTGGCGCTGCGCACGAGGTCCAGGGCGCCGGTGCCGCGGTGGCCACGAGCGCAGGTGTGCAGCAGCGAGATCCACGCCCACGACAGGAGCGCCAGCCCGAGGACGGCCATCGAGAGCCCGAGGCCGTGACCCGGCATCGTCTCGCCCCACCCGGCCAGAGGCGCGGCGAGCGTCGCGCCGACCGACGCCGGGAGCGGCGTGATGACGAAGCCTCCGACGAGGACCAGGAGCGCGCCGACGACGCCTCGGGTGATCACCCTTGCGACGCTAGGCAGGGCGCCCGGTCCCGGGCTGAACTCCGTATGACGTCCCGGCGAACCCCTGACGGCGACTCCCCACCCGCCCACCGGTCAGATCCCGACACCCCAACCCGTCCGAAACTGACCAATCGGCGAACCCGACCCCGCCCACTGGTCAGATCCCGACACCCCCACCCGTCCGAAACTGACCAATCGGCGAAAGGTGTCAGCGCAGCGGGCCGGTGACCTCCTCGACCACGCGCACCACCGTGCCGTCGGCCACCAGCGTGCGGGCGGTCTCGATGTCGGGAGCGAGGAAGCGGTCGATCCCCGGCCCCTGCCACCCGGCCTCGCGCAGGGCTCGGACCACCGCACCGGTCGCCGGCGACGGCTCGAGCGGCGCGCGCAGCTCGATGCCCCGTGCGGCGGTCAGCACCTCGATCGCGAGCACCCGGGTGAGGGCGTCGACCGAGCGGCGCAGCTTGCGGGCCGCGGACCACCCCATCGACACGTGGTCCTCCTGCATGGCGCTGGACGGGATGGAGTCGACCGAGGCGGGCGCGGCCAGGCGCTTCATCTCCGAGACGATCGCGGCCTGGGTGTACTGCGCGATCATGTGGCCGCTGTCGACGCCGGGGTCGTCGGCGAGGAAGGGGTTGAGCCCGTGCGAGCGCGCCTTGTCGAGGAACCGGTCGGTGCGCCGCTCGCTCATCGAGGCCACGTCGGCGGCCACGATCGCGAGGAAGTCGAGCACGTAGGCCACCGGTGCCCCGTGGAAGTTGCCGTTGGACTCGACCCGACCGTCCAGGGTGACGACGGGGTTGTCGACGGCCGCCGCCAGCTCGCGGGTCGCCACGAGCGTCGCGTGGTCGACGGTGTCCCGCGCCCCGCCCGCGACCTGCGGCGCGCACCGCAGCGAGTAGGCGTCCTGCACGCGCGTGCACGCCTCGGTGCGGTGGCTCTCTCGGATCGGGCTGTCCGCCAGGACGGTTCGCAGGTTGTAGGCCGAGTCCCCCTGTCCCGGGTGCGGCCTCAGCTCGTGCAGGTCGGCGGCAAAGACGTTGTCCGTGCCGAGCAGGCCCTCGACGCTCATGGCGGCGCTGATGTCGGCGACCTTGAGCAGGGCGCGCAGGTCGGTGATGGCGAGGACGAGCATGCCGAGCATGCCGTCCGTCCCGTTGATGAGGGCCAGACCTTCCTTCTCCTCCAACGAGATCGGGGTGAGCCCGGCATCGCGCAACGCGTCACCCGCGTCGGCGGTCTCGCCCGACGGCAGCCGCACCGGGCCCTCCCCCATCAGCGCGAGCGCGCAGTGCGCCAGGGGCGCGAGATCGCCGGAGCACCCGAGGGATCCGTACTCGTGGACCACCGGCGTGATGCCCGCGTCGAGCAGGTCGACATAGGCCTGGGCGGTCGAGACCTTCACGCCCGTGCGGCCGGTCGCGAGCGTGGACAGGCGCAGGAGCATCAGCGCGCGCACGACCTCGCGCTCGACCTCCGGACCCGATCCCGCCGCGTGCGAGCGCACGAGGGAACGCTGCAGCTGGGCGCGCAGCTCGGTGGGGATGTGTCGCGTCGCGAGCGCCCCGAAGCCGGTCGACACCCCGTAGTGCGGGACGGTGTCGCTCGCCAGCCCCTCGATGACCGTGCGGCTGCGGGCGATCTCGTCGATCGAGTCCTGGGTCAGGACGACCGGTGCGTCGTGCCGCGCCACGGCGACGACGTCGTCGAAGGACAGCGGCCCGCGGCCGACCTGGACGGGTGTGCGCTCAGCAGTCATGCCGCTCATTGTGCGAGCCCCGGCGCGCGGCGCAGCACCCCCTTGACCCCGCCTTCTGTCCCGGATCCGAGACATGGCGTCGAGCCGGCCTGAGGTCACGCTCGTCGCGACGGGAGGTTCGGCATACGGTCGGAGCAGACAGACCCCGCCGTATGACGAAAGGTCCCCCGCCATGACGACCACCGCCCCCGCCCCGGTCACCCGCTACTACGAGCTCGTGGACGCCAACGACGTCGACGGGCTCGTCGCCCTGTTCACGCCGGACGCGACGTACGAGCGGCCGGGCTACGAGCCGATGCGCGGGCACTCGGGGCTGACCGCGTTCTACTCCGGGGAGCGGATCATCGCGTCCGGCGCGCACACGCTGACGCACACGGTCGTCGACGGCGACGAGGTGGCGGTGCAGGGCCGTTTCGCCGGCACGGCTCGCGACGGGCGCGTGCTGGACCTGCGGTTCGCCGACTTCTTCCGGCTCGACGGCGAGCGAATCGCCTACCGCACCACGTACTTCTACGCCCCGCTCGCCTGACAGCGGTCGGACGGCATACGAGACGTCCCTGCGGACAAGGAGATCCGATGCGTGTCGTCACCACCCGCGACGAGCTGTCTTGCGCCAGAGCCGAGCTCGGGACCGTCGGGCTCGTCCCCACCATGGGCTACCTGCACGACGGCCACCTGTCCCTGGTGCGGGCAGCGCGCTCCGCCAACGACGCCGTGGTCGTGTCGATCTTCGTCAATCCCACGCAGTTCGGGCCCGGGGAGGACCTCGCGAGCTATCCGCGCGACCTTGACCGTGACCTCGCCATGCTCGAGGCCGAGGGGGTCGACCTGGTCTGGACGCCCCGCGTCGAGGACGTCTATCCCCCAGGCTGGTCCACGCACGTGAGCGTCGGCGGCGTCACCGAGGTCCTCGAAGGTGCCCGCCGCCCAGGGCATTTCGACGGGGTGGCCACCGTGTGCACGATCCTGTTCGGCGCGGTGCGGCCCACGCGGGCCTACGTCGGCCAGAAGGACGCCCAGCAGACCGTCGTCATCCGACGTCTCGTCGAGGACCTGGCGCTCGGGCTGGAGGTCTGCGTCGAGCCCATCCGCCGCGAGCCCGACGGCCTGGCGATGAGCTCGCGCAACACCTATCTCTCGCCCGAGGAGCGCGCCGCCGCCCCCGTCCTGCACCGCGCCCTCGTCGCGGTCGAGGAGTCGTATGCCGCCGGCCGCCGCCAGGCCTCGGAGCTGCTCGGCGCCGCCCACGCGGTCCTGGCCACCGAGCCCGCGGTGCCGGTGGAGTACGTCAGCGTCGCCGACCCCGACACGCTGACCGAGCTCGACCTGGTCGACCCCGCGCGCGGCGCACTGGTGTCGCTGGCCGCCCGCCTCGGCCGCACCCGCCTCATCGACAACCTCGTCCTGGCCCCCGTCGCCCCGGCACCCCGACCAGCCGGGCTTGACGTCTCGTCCCACCGCTGACCCGGCCGCGTGACGATAGCCTCGAGGAATGCCTCTGGCCCGTGAACCACAGCGAGAGGTGCGCGTCTTCCACGAGTACGGCGCCCCGTGGCCGCTGTGGGAGAGCGGGACCGACGAGTACCAGATGCAACCCTCCGACTACGAGCTGTCGCCCGAGCTGACCGACGAGCTGCGCCGATGGGGCGACGTGTTCCAGACGCACTTCCACTATCTGGACGGGTGGGACTCAGCGAGCACCAGGCAGCAGTACTCCGACGGCATGCAGGGCGCCGTGACGCGACTGCGGCGAGAGCTGCCGCCCGAGCTCGCCATCCAGGACGAGCACACCTGGTGCCTGGATGATCCCGATCACTGACGCGGGCCGCCCTGGTTGCGTGGGCGGGGCGGGGGTCCCCCATCGCAGATCTTCGGCACAGAAGCAGATCTTCGGGATGGAACCCGAAGATCTGCGACCGACGTGAGCCGCCGAGCCCCAGGGCTGACGCGACCCGACTGAGGCTGTGGACAGTCCGCGCCACCCCACCGGTGACACCCGTCAGGATGGGGCCATGACCCGCAGCGCCTCCCCCGCCGTGAGCCAGGCGGTCGCGATCCTGCGCCACCTCTCGCGTCACCCCGAGCCCGTGCCCGCCGCCGCCGTGGCGCGCGACCTCGGGCTGCCGCGCTCGACGGCATACAAGCTGTTATCCCTCCTGGCCGACGAGGGTCTGGTGACGCACCTCCCCGAGGAGCGTCGCTACGGGCTCGGGGTCGGGGTGTTCGAGCTGGGCAGCGCCTACTCCCGGCAGGCCGGGCTCGCGCGGCTGTCCCGACCTGTCCTCACCCGTCTCGTCGACGAGACCACGCACAGCGCCCACCTGGCGGTGCTGCACGGTCGCGACGTGCTCTACGTCCTCGAGGAGCGGGCGCCCGGGCGCCCCCTGCTGGTCACCGACGTCGGCGTGCGGCTGCCGTCGCAGCTCACCGCCAGCGGTCTGGCGATGCTGGCCGCGCTGCCCTCCCCGCAGGTGCGCGCGCTGTTCCCCGACCGGTCCGCGTTCGTGACCCGGTTGGGCACCGGGCCGCAGTCGCTCACGGCCCTGCGCTCCGAGCTGTCCTCCGTCCGGGCGCGCGGCTTCGCGCTCGAGGACGGCACCGTCACCGAGGGTCTCGCAGGCGTCGCGGCGGCGGTGGTGGACCACGGCGGGCACCCGGTAGCATCCGTCGCGATCACCTATCCCCGACAGGTGGAGGCGTCCGTCCAGCCCCTCGCGGGCGCCGCACGACGAGCTGCGCAGGAGCTCACCCGCCGCCTCGGCGGACATCACAAGGAGCATCCATGACCGGCCCCGACACGACCAGCGCCGTGACCGCCGTCATCCTCTGCGGCGGCACCAACGTCCGCATGGGCGGCAGGGACAAGACGTCCGAGCAGCTCGGCGAGACGACCGTCCTCGGCCGGATCCTGCGCGACCTGCCCGACGACTGGGCGATCATCTGCGTCGGCACCGAGCGCCCCACCTCGCGCCCCGTCACCTGGACCCGCGAGGACCCGCCGCTCGGTGGCCCCGCCGCCGGCATCGCCACCGGCGCGGCCCTGTCCAGCACCCCCGTCACGGTCGTCCTCGCCGGCGACCAGCCCTTTGCCGGCGACGCCGCGCCCCACGTCGTGGAGGCGCTCGCCGACTCCCCGTCCGGTGTCCAGGCCGTGGCCCTCGTGGACGACTCCGGCTCGCTGCAGCCGCTGCTCGCGGCCTACCTCACCGGCCCGCTGCACCAGGCCTTCCCACCCGGCACCCGCGACGTCTCCGTGCACCGCACCGCCGCCAGCCTCCGCATGGAGGGCATCCCGGCCCCCTCCCCGCGCGCGCTGCTCGACGTCGACACCCCGGTGGACCTCTTCGAGGCCCGCTTCATCCACCTCGGCTGACGGCGCCGTGGGCACCGGGGAGCTCGTCGCCCTGGGGCTGTTCGTGCTGTCGTGGGTGCTGTTCGTCTTCGCCTTCACCGGGCCCGTGCGGCGCCGCCACCCCGCCTGGTCGATCGTGCTGATCCCCCTCGCCGTGCTCGTGATGACCCTGGCCGCGCTGTCGTTCACGCTCAACCACGAGTTCTGAGCGGACTTCTGCGGCGGCCGGGCTGCGTCATACGGTGGAGGCATGAAGGCCATCACCCTGCCGTCGTTCGGCGGCCCCGAGGTCCTGACCGTCTCCGAGATCCCCACCCCGGGGATCAACGCCGACGAGGTGCTGGTGCGCGTCGTCGCCGCCGGCGTCAACCGCGCCGACCTGCTGCAGCGCCAGGGCAACTATGCGCCGCCGCCCGGCGAGTCCGAGATCCCCGGGCTCGAGGTCAGCGGCATCGTCGTGCAGGTCGGCAGCCGGGTCGAGGGGTGGAGCGAGGGCGACGAGGTCTGCGCCCTCCTCGCCGGAGGCGGGTATGCCGAGCACGTCGCCGTCCCCGCGGGCCAGCTGCTCCCCGTGCCCGCCGGCATCAGCCTCGTCGACGCAGCCGCCCTCCCCGAGGTGACCTGCACCGTCTGGTCCAACCTCGTCATGACCGCCGGGCTGCAGCGCGGCGACACCCTGCTCGTGCACGGCGGGTCCAGCGGCATCGGCACGACGGCCATCCAGATCGCGCGACGCCTCGGCGTCCGCGTCGCCGTCACCGCCGGCTCGGCCGCCAAGCTCGAGCGCTGCCGCGAGCTCGGCGCCTCGATCCTGATCGACTACAAGGAGCAGGACTTCGTCGAGGAGCTGCGAGCAGCCACCGACGGGCGCGGCGCCGACGTGATCCTCGACAACATGGGCGCGAAGTACCTCCCCCGCAACGTCGCCGCCCTGGCCACCGGCGGTCGCCTCGTCATCATCGGCATGCAGGGCGGCGTCAAGGGCGAGCTCGACATCGCGACCCTGCTGCGCAAGCGCGGCACCGTCGTCGCGACCTCCCTGCGCGCCCGGCCCCGCGCCGAGAAGGCCGCCATCGTGGCCGAGGTCCGCGAGCACGTGTGGCCGTTGGTCGAGGCCGGCGAGGTCATGCCCGTGATCCACGGTCGCTTCCCGGCCCGCGAGGTGGCGCGCGCGCACGAGGAGCTCGACAAGGGCACCCACATCGGCAAGGTCCTCCTCACGATCTGATGCGCGCGTGGGCCTGGCGAGGCCCAGCGTGCACAACCCGCGCTCGCAGCGCTGGCCCTGCCTGAGCCGGGCTGATCGGGCTGCCACGCGACGGGCGGGACGTCATACCGGCTGGTCCGCCGGCAACCCGCACAGCTCAGCTCCCTAGCCCCCTTGACACAATGCCCTCCTGCGCCTAAAGATAGCCACGTAGCTAAATAGCCACATGGAAATACTGCGAACGAGGACACCCATGGCTCCCGACGACGACCAGCTCGACCGGATCTTCAGCGCGCTGTCGGACCGGACGCGCCGGGCCATGCTCGAGCGCCTGCGCCCGGGGCCACGCTCCGCCGGCGACCTCGCCGAGGGGTTCACGCTGAGCCAGCCGACCGTCTCCAAGCACCTCAAGGTGCTCGAGGGCGCCGGGCTCATCCGCCGCGAGCGGGACGGGACGCGCATCTACAGCGTCCTGGCGATCGACCCCCTGGTGCGTGCCGCCATCTTCGTGTCGCAGTTCGAGCAGGTCGTGGACGCGCGACTCGACCGGCTCGCAGCACTCGTCGAGTCCCCGCGCGATCCACGAGGAGAGCAGAGATGAAGACCGAGTTCACCCTTCCCGACGACACCACCATCAGCTACACACGGACCTTCGCCGCACCCGCCGAGCGCGTGTGGCAGGCCTGCACCGACCCCCAGGTCGTCCGTACCTGGATGCTGGGCCCCAGCGAGGACACGACCTTCGAGGTGTGCGACATGGACATCCGCGAGGGCGGCAGCTTCCGCTGGGTCTGGCTCGATCCGGACGGGCGGCTGGAGATCTACGGCGACGTGCTCGAGGTCGACGCGCCGCGCCGGCTCGTCACCACCGAGCAGATGGGCGGCACCGACTGGCCGCCGACCCACAACGTCGTCGAGCTCACGGAGCAGGACGGCCGGACGGTGCTCACGGGCACCATCCGCTACCCGTCCAAGGAGGCCCGGGACGGCGCCTACGCCTCGGGCATGGCGGACGGCATGGACGTGAGCTTCGCCCGGCTGGACGAGGCCGCCTGACCGTCCGGCATACAGACCGCATGTCGCTCCGCCGCCTCCACGCCCAACGGCGCGAGGCGGCGGAGCTGCGGTCTGGGCGGCCACGGACCAGACCCGCCGGGGGCAGAGGCATCAGCCTGGCGAACGAAGGCCGGTCGATGCCTTTACCGGGGGCAGAGGCATCAGCCTGGCGAACGAAGGCCGGTCGATGCCTTTACCGGGGGCCGAGGCATCAGCCTGGCGAACGAAGGCCGGTCGATGCCTTTACCCGCGGTAGGTCTAGAGCTGGGGGGAGAGGAAGGCCGCGAGGGCTCCGGCATACATCGCCGGGTCCTCGGCACCCATCAGCTCGCGCGCCGAGTGCATCGACAGCATCGGCGCCCCGAAGTCGATGGTGGAGACGCCGAGCTGGGCCGAGGTCATCGGGCC
>NZ_AUFG01000023.1 GCF_000426385.1 Arsenicicoccus bolidensis DSM 15745 | reverse complement strand
TCGCGCTGGCGAGGTGGTCTCGGGTTGCAGGGTGAGACGGGTGCGGCGACCCGAGTCAGCGGCGCGGGTGCCCGGCTCGACGACGCGGGGCCAGGTGTCACACGCTGCGCAGTGCCTGGTCGAGGTCGCGCCACAGGTCCTCGACGTCCTCGATCCCGACCGACAGGCGGACGAGATCCTCGGGCACGACGACGGGCTCGTTGGCGTGACGGCGACGGCGCTCGAGCAGTGACTCCACCCCGCCGAGGCTCGTCGCGTGCGTCCACAGCCGGGTGGCGCGGCACACGCGGTCGGCGGCCTCTGCGCCGGCGGCGATCTCGATGGACACGATCGCGCCCAGCCCCGGGTAGCGCACCCGGCTCACCGACGGGTGCTCGCCCAGCCGCCTGGCCAGCTCGGCGGCGCTCGCCGTCGCCCGCTCGACCCGCAGCGCCAGGGTGCGCATGCCGCGCAGCGCCAGCCACGTCTCGTGCGGTCCCGGGATCGCGCCGTGCAGGGTCCGGTGCGCGTGCAGCCGTTCGCCGAGCTCACGTCGGTCCGTGACGACGGCACCGAGGACGACGTCGGAGTGTCCCGCGAGGTACTTCGTCACCGAGTGGACGACGACGTCGACCCCGAGCTCCAACGGCCGCTGCACGATCGGAGTCGCAAAGGTGTTGTCGCACACCACGATCGCACCGGCGTCGTGGGCGGCCGCGGCGATCGCGGACAGGTCGGCCACCTCGAGCAGGGGATTGGTGGGGGACTCGAGCCACACCAGGTCGGCCCCCGGCAGCGCCGCGACCACCGCGTCCGTGTCGGCCGGGTCCACGCGACGCAGCTCGCGCACGGAGCCGTCCGCAGCCAGCGACGCGAGCAGCGACAGCGTCGTGTTGTAGGCCCCGTCCGGCGCCACGACGACCCCGCCTCGGGGGACGAGGGAGAGGGCGGCGGCCACGGCCGCCATACCGCTGGCGAAGGCGAGGCACCGGCCGCCCTCCAGCCCACCCAGGGTCTGCTCCAAGGCGTCCCACGTGCGGTTGCCGACGCGTCCGTAGCCCGGATCCGCGCCCGCGACATAGGTGCTCGACAGCTCGAGCGGCGCGTTGACCGGCGCGCCGGGCTCGTGCGCCGGGCGTCCGAGGGCGACGGAGCGGGTGGCCAGGGTCCAGTCCTCGTGCATGCCCACACCGTATGCCGAGAAGACCGACCGCACCGCCGTCAGGAGCCTCGGGGGCGCCAGGGCCTCAGGAGGGGAGGGCGCGGTAGTGGTAGCGGTGGTGCCGGCGCCAGCCGAGGGAGTCGTAGAGGCCGGTGGCCGCGGCGTTGGTCTGGAGCACCTGCAGGTAGCCGAAGCGGGCCCCCGACTCGCGCCCCGCACGGGTCAGCTCGCCCATGGCGCGACGTCCGATCCCCCGCCCGCGCACCGACTCGTCGACGACGAGCTCGGTGATGCCGCACCAGTCCTCGGTGACGACGAGCCGCGCCCGGGCCACGAAGCCCCCGCCGGACCGCAGCGTCAGGTAGCGCGCCGGGCACGCCGTGATGACGTCGACGGCGCGCGGGTGACGACCGTGCAGCGGGCTCTCGGGGGCGAGCCACTCCTCGTCGGGGTCGTCGGCCCAGGAGGCGGTCAGGTCGCCCAGCGGTGCGGGGTCCAGCGTGCGCAGGTCGGTGACGTAGGTGTAGGTCGGCGTCACCACGGCGTAGCCGCGGCGCGAGAGCACGGCGTCGACGTCACCGGCCGGGTCCTGAGGTCCCGTGAGGGGATAGGCGAGCTGGAAGCGGGCCGAGGTCTGGCGCTCGGCGTAGAACGCCTCGACCCGCGTCACCGCCTCCTCGATCGGCAGGCCAGGATCCCCGGCGACCAGGGCGGAGTTGGCGCGCCCCGTGTAGCCCGCACCCGCCCGCAGCAGCCACCCGCCGAGGCGGTGCTGCTCGAGACCTGGCCAGCCGCGAGCGGCGAGCCGCTGGACGTCGTCGATCGAGGAGGTCGGGCGGACGACGCGGGGCGGCACCTCGCGGGCCGCCCGCACGTCCGCCACCGCCACGGTCTCGGGGCCACGGTCCTCGGGCAGCAGCGTCCACGTGCCCGCGTCCGCACCGACGAGGACACCCACCACGTCGCGGGCCGCGGTGCCGGTGGCCCCGCCGTCGGCGACGGGGTGGGCGGTGGCCACGCGGACGGCATACCGCCGCCCGGGGAGCACGTGGGGGAGAGGCATGCCGCCACTCTCCCACGAGCGTCGGTCAGGTCAGGGGCACGCGGCGGTAGACGAGGACGTCGCGGGAGCCCTTCTTGGCCTTGGGGTCGACGGTCATCGAGAGGTACTCGTCCGCGGCGGCCTCGCCGTCGACGGTGATGCGGTGGATCCTCGGTGCCGGCGTGGTGAGCCCGTAGCGCTGCAGCCAGACCGACCCGGCGGTCAGCGGGTAGTCGTCGTTGAACACGTGCGAGTCGCCGTCCAGGAGGTAGGTCGCCCCGCCGAAGCGGTTGGACTCCTCGGTCAGGGCCTTGATGACGGGGACGAAGGCGCTGTTGGTGTCGAGGCTCCAGGCCTTCTGGGTCACGTCGAACATGTCGGCCTGCATCCCGATGACGACCGCCTTGGCCTTGGTGCGGCGCGCCTCGGCGTAGGTCGCCCGGATGTGCGTGACGGCCGCGGCGGTGCGGTCGACCGCCTCCGCGAGCTGCTGCGGCGTGGTGGTCGTCCTGCCGGTCCATGGCAGGAAGCCGTTGTTGGAGCCGACGACGTGGGCCGTGGCGAACTGCACCTCGGCGCGGGACCACATGACGTTCTCGGGGAAACCGAGAGAGGTCTGGGCGTTGACGTACATCGGGTGCTTGCCGAGGGTCGTGCCTGGCTGCGGGTAGAAGACCGAGCGGACCTTGGCGAGCCGCTCCAGCGGGTCGAAGCCACCGGCGGCGGGACGGTGGCAGTCGGTCCACTCGTTGTCCCCGGGGGTGAGGACCACCGGGTCCTCGAGCCGGTCGAGCTGCCCTCGCATCCAGGTGAGGTACGCGTCGGAGCACGGCGACGAGCCGTTCTTGATGTCGCCGACGTGCATGACCAGCTGGACGTCCTTGTCGGCGTTGATGCGGTCCACGTCCTGCGGGAAGCGGGCGATCATCTCGGCGCCGTAGGGCGTGTCCCCGATGACGGCGAACGTGTAGAGCCGCTGGTGGCCCTTGCCACGCCCCTGTGCCTGGACCTGTCGCTGGTCCTTGGCCTGCTCCTTGACCTGGTCCCTGCCGGTGCCGTCCTGTCCGGCGCCGTCCTGCCCGGCGACCGCGGGCGCGCCGAGGGACAGGCAGAGGGTGAGGGCGCCGAGACCGGCGAGGGCGTGACGGGTGCGCATGGCGGACCTCCGGGGGAGTCCGGTCGGATCCCCGCAGCCTGCCTCGGCGAGGTGACGGGCCGCCGTCGGGTGGGCGACGGGCAGGCCAACAGGGGGAGGCGCCGGTCAGCCGTGGGGTGGGATCAGCCCAGCTCGAGCGACGGACGGTCCGGCGTGGCGAGGGTCAGGACGGCCTCCTCGACCATCTCGTGCGTCCGCAGCTCGTCGCCCAGCCGGTCCAGGGTCACGGCGAGGTCGTGCTCGGGGGCGTCGCCCGTCAGGTCGACGGCGGCCACCAGGAAGACCTTCTGCGGGCCGACCCACTCGAGGTGCAGGTAGGTCACGCGCTCGATCTCGGGGTGCCCGAGCAGGGCGGTGAGGGCCTTGCGTCGGACGTCGGGCGACACCGCCTGCCCCGTGAGGAAGTCGCGGTTGCGGTCGATGAGGAAGATCGCGACGATCCCGAGAAGGACGCCCACGAGGATCGAGCCGACGGCGTCCCACACCGGGTTGCCGGTCAGCTCGTGCAGCAGGATGCCCAGCGCGGCGAGCACGATGCCGATGAGCGCCGCGCTGTCCTCGGCGACGACGGCGCGCAGGGTGGGGTTGGGCGTGCCCCAGATGTAGCGGGCCGCCGACAGGCCGCGGGCCCGGGCCTCGCGTCGCGTCTGCCGCATGGCCTGCAGCCAGGAGATGCCCTCGAGGACGAAGGCGACGGCCAGCACGACGTACGCCAGCAGGTAGTCGGTCTCGGCCTCCTCGGTGGTCAGGGAGGTGATGCCGTGCCAGATGGAGACGATCGAGCCGGCCGTGAACAGGCCGAACGCCGCGAACATGGACCAGACGTACGCCTCGCGGCCGTAGCCGAGGGGGTGCGAGCGGTCTCGTGGACGACCCGACTTCCGCTCGGCCAGCAGCAGGAAGATCTCGTTGCCCGCGTCCGCCCAC
The DNA here is from genome assembly GCF_000426385.1 of Arsenicicoccus bolidensis DSM 15745. Classification (GTDB taxonomy): domain Bacteria; phylum Actinomycetota; class Actinomycetes; order Actinomycetales; family Dermatophilaceae; genus Arsenicicoccus; species Arsenicicoccus bolidensis. The sequence continues at coordinate 57,599 of NZ_AUFG01000023.1, read as the reverse complement.
GAGTGTGCCGCCTCGGCGACCATCGACGCGGATCCGGTGATGACCGCCACCACCGTCTTGGCGACCGCGATCAGGGCGTTGGCGCCGAGGGCGACGAGGACGGTGACCAGGCTGTCCCCACCCTGGTGCTCGGTGGGGGCGGCGTTGTCGGAGGCGCTCATGGGCCCAGTCTGCCCCGGGGAGTCAGGTGCAGCGGCGACCGGTCGAGGGCAGAGACCGGACGGCGTCCGCGAAGACCCCGACCCGCAGGGGAGCGGGGGCATAGCGCTCGGGGACGAGCACCTCGATCGCGGGGTCCGTGCCGTATGACGTCAACCGCGTCCCGTCCGTGAGCGGCTGCACGACCCAGTCCGTCCCGCTGACGTCGATGCACTGGTCGGCGCTGGGCGGCTGAGGAGCCAGGCCGCAGCGGGCGATGATCGCGGGCGATCCCCAGGCCGCCACGCTCCGGGCGCCGACGACGTCGTCTCGGCGCTCCTGACCGGCCACCGTGGCGGGCCAGTGCTCCCGGGCCGCCACGCAGGCTGCCGACGTGTCGGCGGGGCCGGCGACCACCTCGACCGGCCGCGGACGCAGCAGGAGCAGCGTCACGGCCACCGCTGCGAGAGCGCAGACGGTGGCCGTGACGAGGACGCGTCGGTCGAGCAGACCCTGCACGGTCTCCTGCTCAGCCGTGGACGACGGTGCAGGTCAGGGTGCGGGTGATGCCCTGGATGTCCTGGATCTTGGCGATGACGAGCTGGCCGAGCTCGTTGACGTTCTCCGCCTCGACCCGGGCGATGACGTCGTAGGGTCCGGTGACCTCCTCGGCCTTGACCACGCCGTCGATGGCGCCGACGGACTCGGAGACCTGGGACGACTTGCCGACCTCGGACTGGATCAGGATGTAGGCCTGGACCATCGAATCCTCCACTCGTTCTAGGTGACCGCCGCGTCGCTGCGGCGGGTGCGGGACCAAGGGTGGTGCCGCGTCGCGACCACGGTAGCGTGTCGCTCCCGAAGGCCCGCACTGGAGGTCGCATGTCAGAAGCCCACGCCCAGGACGGACCGCGCCTGCGGGACCTGTCCGAGGAGGACCTGCTCGACCGGATCTTCCCCTACTTCGTCCAGCGCGAGGACGTCCTGGTCCCGCCCGGCGACGACGCCGCCGTGCTCCGGGCGGCCTCCGGCTCCGTGGTCGCGACCACCGACACGATGGTGCTGGGGCACGACTGGCGCGACGAGTGGTCGACGCCGGCGGAGGTCGGGTCCAAGCTCGTCACGCAGAACGTCGCCGACATCGCCGCGATGGGCGCCCGCCCGACCGGGCTCCTGGTGACCCTGGCCGCGCACGGTGACCTGCCGGCCCGGTGGGCCGAGGAGTTCTCGCAGGGGGTGGCGTCCCAGGCCGAGCGGTATGACGTGAGCGTCGTGGGCGGGGACCTCTCGGGGGCACCGGACGGCGTGGTGATGGTCTCGATCACGGCGCTCGGCGACCTGGAGGGCCGCGATCCGGTGCTGCGGTCAGGGGCGCGGGTCGGCGACGTCCTGGCCGTCCACGGGTCCCTCGGCTGGTCGGGGGCCGGCTGGTGGCTCTACGCGCAGGGGGAGACGGATCCCGGCAGCCCCCGGCCATACCCCACGGGCGCGGAGCCCCCTCCGGGATGGCACGAGCAGAGCGCTCGGAGCGTCCTCATGTGGTTCCACCGCACGCCGGTGACCGCGGTCTCCTCGGGGGTCGTCGCCTCGCTCGCGGGCGCCACCGCGATGATGGACGTGTCCGACGGCCTGGTCCGCGACGCGGGCCGGATTGCCCGGGCGTCGAGGGTCCGCATCGACCTCGACCGCACGAACCTCGAGCGGGACTTCGTGGACCCGCCGCTGACGGACGTGCTGCCGCTCGACGTGGCGTGGTCGCAGGTGCTGACCGGGGGAGAGGAGCACTCGCTCCTCGCGACCTTCCCTGCCGACAGCCCGCTGCTGCGGGACCAGAGCGACCCGGACGGGCGCTGGTGGGTCGTCGGCCGGGTCGTGGAGGCGGACGACGCGCGGCCGCGGGTCACGCTGGACGGCGAGGCGATCCAGGGGCAGGGGTGGGACCACTTCGCCGGGTGACCGCCGAGATCGCTGCTCGGGTCGGCCACTCCAGCGGGCCGACCGACGCCGGACGGCGCAGGGTGCGACGCCAGGTCAGCAGGGCGACGGCGATGACCGTGACGTGCGCGAGGTAGAGCCACCAGGGGTCCAGGCCCGGCCAGGCGTCGAGGGCGACCTCCGTGCCGGGCAGCATCAGGACGTGCAGGGCGTAGGCGGACAGGGTCATCGACCCCACGTCCGCGGCGGCCCGCACGACCAGGGATCCCCGCACCCGGTCCGAGCGGCACAGGCCTAGCACCCCGGCGAGCACCAGCAGCGCCAGGCCGCCGCTGACGAGCAGGCTGGGCGTCGAGGGCAGGTAGGCCCCCACGAGCGAGAGCCGATCGAGGTCGTCCGGCAGGGCGGACTCCTCCAGCGCCGCCTGCTGCTCCGCCTCGAGCAGGGCGGTCCGGCTGGTCAGGACGAGCGCGAGGATGCTCCCGACCCGCCCCACGAGCACCAGCCCGAGCCCGGTCAGGGCGAGGGCGGCGGGCCGGGCCGGCCGACCGTCGCCGGGCAGGTAGGCCCGCGCCGCGAGGACGCCGAGCAGCCCGAGCACCGTCCACAGCAGCGCAGGGTAGGACGTGGCGACCAGCAGGGTGGCCAGCGCGTGGGTCGGGTCCTCCAGGTCGCTCCACGCCACGTCGGGGTGCCAGGGGCCCTGCATCTCGCCCCGCGCGAGGTGGGCCAGCACGGGTGCGACGAGGGCGATGCCCACAGCCACCGCACCCACGACGACGGTGCTGCGACGGGCCGCCCAGGTGACCGCCAGGGTCACCACGGCGAGGTTCACGAGCACGATGGCGGCCCGGGTCTCGAGCTCGGCGAGGCTGAGCCCGACGACGGCGAGGGCGGTGGCCCGGACGGCGCCGGCGGCGACGGTGGACCCACGACGGTGGGCGGTCGAGCCGAGCTGCGCGCCGACGCCGACGAGCACCGCGAACAGCACCGCGTGGACGTCCCACAGGATCGCGCTCGCCAGGCCGCCGACGAGGTGGTTGACGAGGATGCCGAGCAGGGCCAGGCAGCGCGCGACGTCCACGGCGACCACGCGGGTCGTGGCGCTCGGCATACGGTCTCCTGCGGGTCGCTCAGGTATGACGCCGAGGGCGGCTCTCCCGGTGGAGAGCCGCCCTCGGCGGTCGTGCGGTGCTGGTGTCAGCGCTTGACCTTGCCCGCCTTGAGGCAGGAGGTGCAGACGTTGAGACGCTTGGGGGTCACACCCGCGTCGCCGACCAGAGCCTTGACACGCTGGATGTTGGGGGTCCAGGTGCGCTTGGTGCGACGGTGCGAGTGCGAGATGCTGTGACCGAAGGACGGTCCCTTGCCGCAGACATCGCAGTTGGCAGCCACGGTGATCTCCTACATTCGTTGACAGTCGGGGTGCGCCCCGACGAGCACGCCGACGGCGCGGAAGTGGTGGGGCAACCGCTCTAGCGTAGCCGACCCGAGGGGCAGGCACCAAACCTGGGCCTCGGGGTCCGGCAGCACGCGACGGTGAGCGGTGTTCGTCGATGGTCTGCGCTGGACGGCGAAGGTCAGCCCGGGGCGGCGAGGGCCTGTCGGTGCGCTCGCGTAGGCTCAGCGCGAGCCGAGGGCCGAGGGCCGAGTGACGACCGATACCGAGGGAGCCGCACGTGGGTGAGGAGCAGCGCCGCGAGCCTCGCGATCCACTGCGGGTGCTCGACCGCCACGCCCTGCGCCTGTGGGCGGTCCGGTCCCGGGCGGCGCTCGCGGAGCGGCGCGAGGAGATCGACGCCCTCAACGTCTTTCCCGTCCCGGACGGCGACACCGGCACCAACATGTTCCTCACGCTCGACTCCGCCGTCGAGCGCTCGGTCGCCGCGGAGCCCGAGGAGGAGCTCACCGCCTTCGCCCGTGCCGCCGTGCTCGGGGCCCGCGGCAACTCCGGGGTCATCGTCAGCCAGCTGGTGCGGGGGCTGCTCGACGTCGTCGAGCGTCCGGCGCACCACGGCGGGGCGGACGCCGGTGTGGTGGCGCAGGCCTTCCGGCGGGCCTCGGACCTGGCCTACGACTGCGTCGGTGACCCCACCGAGGGCACGATCCTCACCGTCGCCCGCAGCGCCGCCGAGGCGGCCGAGGCGCGCGCCCGGCAGGCGCAGGCGACCCTCAGCGCCGTGGTGGACGCCGCCGTCACCGCGGCCCGCGCGGCCCTGGACCGCACGCCCACCCAGCTCGCCGCGCTGCGGACGGCCGGGGTCGTCGACGCCGGAGCGTCCGGCCTCGTCACGGTCCTCGACGCGCTCAAGCGGGTGGTCGACGGCGGTGAGTCCGACCCCGGCGACCCCGACGCCGCCGCCATGGAGGCGGACCGCCTGTCGGCGCTCGCCCGCGTGGCCCACGACGAGGGGCCGGACGTGGGGGAGGACTACTCCGGTCCCCAGCACGAGGTGATGCTGGTGCTCCACCTGACGTCGCCCGACGGCGTGGACGCCCTGAGGTCCTCTCTCGCCGCCCTCGGCGACAGCGTGGTGGTGGCGGTCGACGGCGACCTGGCCCGCGTCCACGTGCACGCCGACGATCCCGACGCCGTGCTCCGCGTCGCCGACGACGCCGGTGCCGTGTCGGCCGTCACGGTCACCGACCTGCACGCCCAGGCGGCTGCGCTCCGGGAGAGCCGCGGCCCCGCCGGCACCGTCGCCGACCAGGACGGGCCCCTGGTCGTGGCGTGCACCGACGGGCGGGGGCTGCGCGAGCTCTTCGTCGCCGAGGGCGCCCTGGTGGTGCCGAGCAGCCCGGGAGCCCGAGCCAGCGTCGGCGCCATCGTCGACGAGGTCCAGGCCCACCCCGGGCGCTCCGTGGTCCTGCTCCCCAACGACCCCGACGTGCTGCTCACCGTCACGAGCGCGGCCGACGAGCTGGCCGCCGCCGGACGCGAGGTGCACGTCGTCCCGTCCCGGTCCGACGTGTCCGGGCTCGCCTGCCTGGCCGTCCTCGATCGCGGGGCCCCGACGGCCGAGGCGGCCGAGGCGATGCGGGCCGTCGTCGACGAGGTGCGCAGCGGTGCGGTCGCCCGGGCCACGCGTGACGCGGCGACGGCCGCGGGTCCCTGCCGGGCGGGTGACCTGCTCGGCATCGTCGAGGGCGACATCGTCCTGGTCGGCGACGCCATGGACCAGGTCGCCGTCGACCTCGTCGACCACCTGCTGCAGCAGGGCGGCGAGCTGGTCACCCTCGTGACGGCGGGGCTGTCCGACGCTGAGGTCGACGTCGTGCGCGAGCACCTCGCCACCCGGTGGCCCGGCGTGGAGGTGGGCGTCCACGCGGGCGGGCAGGCGGCATACCTGCTGCTGGTGGGGGTCGAGTAGGTGGCGGGGGAGACGACCTGGGTCGACCGGGAGGGCGCGGACCGGGCCGGACCGGGCAGCAGCCTGCGCTCGCTGCTCGGCAAGCGCACCGCCGACCCGCTGGACAAGGTCGGCCTGGTCACGGCGGGCGACCTGCTGGGGTGGTACCCCCGGGCCTATCTCGAGGCCAAGCTGTCCACCACCCAGCTGCGCGAGGGGGAGCACCTGGTCGTGGTCGCCGAGGTGCTCCGCGCCGCCGTCGCGCCGATCCGCTCCAACCCCCGCAAGAAGCTGCTGCGGGCCACCGTGACGGACGGCACGACCGAGATCGACCTCACCTTCTTCAGCCACTGGGGGCCGGCCAAGGACCTCACCCCCGGCACGCTGGCGGTGTTCTCGGGCAAGGCCGGCACCTTCAACGGGCGTTGGCAGCTGTCGCACCCGGACTACCAGGTCATCCAGGACTCCGTCCGGCACCAGCAGATCCTCCCGGTCTATCGAGCCGTGGACAAGCTGACCTCGTGGCAGATCGGCACGGCGATGGGCATCGTGCTCGACGCCGTCGGCGACCTGGAGGATCCCGTGCCGGACGAGCTGCTCCGCCGCCACGGGCTCTGCGACCGGACGACCGCGATCCGGCTGATCCACCAGCCGGGCGCCTGGGGCGACCTCGAGACCGCTCGCGCCAGGCTGCGCTACGACGAGGCGCTGGTGCTGCAGACCGCGCTGGTCCAGCGCCGGCTGACGGCGGCCGCGGACGAGGGCACCGCCCGGCCCGGACGGCCCGGAGGTCTGCTCGACGCGTTCGACGCGGCCCTGCCGTTCCCGCTCACCGAGGGTCAGCGGATCGTCGGCGAGGAGCTGGCCCACGACCTGGCCTCCCCGATCCCCATGCACCGGCTCCTGCAGGGCGACGTGGGCTCCGGCAAGACCGTCGTGGCGCTGCGCGCCATGCTGCAGGTCGTCGACTCCGGAGGGCAGGCCGCCCTGCTCGCCCCGACCGAGGTGCTCGCCGCCCAGCACGACCGCTCCATCCGCGCCATCATGGGCCCGCTGGCCGAGGCGGGCCTGCTGGGTGGGGCGGACGACGCCACCAGGGTGGTGCTGCTCACCGGCTCGATGAGCACCGACGCCCGGCGCCGGGCGCTGTCCGAGGCAGCCTCCGGACAGGCGGGCATCGTCATCGGCACGCACGCGCTGATCCAGGAGGCCGTGCAGCTGGCCGACCTCGGGCTCGTCGTCGTGGACGAGCAGCACCGGTTCGGCGTCGAGCAGCGAGACGCCCTGCGCGCCAAGGCGGCTCGGCCACCGCACGTGCTGGTCATGACGGCGACCCCGATCCCCCGCTCGGTGGCCATGACGGTCTTCGGCGACATGGAGACGGCGGTCCTGCGCGAGCTGCCGGCCGGACGCTCGCCCATCACCACGCACGTGGTGCGGCAGGGGGACGGCACGTGGATGGCCCGCATGTGGCAGGTCGTGGCCGACGCCGTGGCCGCAGGCCGTCAGGCCTATGTCGTGTGCGGACGGATCGGTGACAGCGACAGCCCGAGCGGCGACGAGACCGAGGACGGCTTCGTCGAGGTGGGGCCCTCGGCGGGCGCCGGGGCCGCCAGCGGTCCAGACGGCCCAGATGGTGCTGGCGGCCCGGGCGGCATCGACGATCCCGGCGGGACGGACGACGACGCCACGCCACGACCGCCCGCCGTGAGCCTCCTGCAGGCCTACGACCTGCTCCTGCACGCCACCCCGCAGCTCCAGGGCGTGCGGTTCGCGCTGCTGCACGGACGCCTCTCGGGCGAGGAGAAGGACGCCACCATGCGCCGGTTCGCCGCGGGCGAGATCGACGTGCTGGTCGCCACCACGGTCATCGAGGTGGGGGTCGACGTCCCCAACGCAACGGTGATGGTGGTGCTGGACGCCGACCGCTTCGGGATCAGCCAGCTGCACCAGCTGCGCGGCCGGGTCGGACGTGGGCAGCACGCCGGCACCTGCTTCCTCGCCACCCCGGTCGACCCGAGCGGTGAGCCCGAGGGCCAGCCCGTGGCGTGGCAGCGGCTGCAGGCCGTCGCCGGCACGACGGACGGCTTCGCCCTGGCCGAGCAGGACCTCGAGCTGCGCGGCGAGGGCGACGTGCTCGGGGCCAGCCAGAGCGGACGCCGGCGCCGCATCCGCATGCTCCGCCTCGCCAACCCCCGCGACGTCGAGCTGATCGCCGAGGCCCGCGACGACGCCCAGGCACTGCTGAGCGACGACGTCGCCCTCACGGCCCACCCCCGGCTGGCGACCTGGCTCGCCGACACGCTCGACGACGAGAGCGCGGCCTACCTCGAGCGTGGCTGACCGTAGGCTGCCCGCGTGACCAGGATCATCGCCGGCAGCGTCGGGGGTCGGCGCATCAGCACCCCCACCGGCCGCGGCACCCGCCCCACGAGCGACCGGGTGCGCGAGGCGGTGTTCTCCCGTCTCGACCACCTCGACGTCCTCACCGACGCCCACGTCGCCGACCTGTATGCCGGGTCCGGGGCGCTCGGGCTCGAGGCGGCCTCGCGCGGTGCCGCGAGCGTGCTGCTCGTCGAGCACGACCGCTCGGCGGCGCAGGTGGTGACCCGCAACGCCGCGGAGCTCGGGCTGCGCGACGTCACCGTCCGCCGGGACACCGTGGAGCGCGTCCTCGCCGGGCCGCGAGCAGGGCAGCCCCTCGACGTCACGCTGGTCGATCCGCCATACGACCTCTCCGAGGAGACCCTCGCGGCCGTCCTGGCCCGACTGGTCGAGGGCGACTGGCTCGCCGCGGACGCGATCGTGGTGGTCGAGCGGTCCTCCCGCTCGCCCGAGCCCACCTGGCCGCAGGGACTGGTCGCCCTCGACGAGAAGCGGTACGGCGAGACCGTCGTGTGGTACGCCGAGCGGGGGTAGGTTTCACGGCATGACCACCCCCCATGACCGCGGGACGACGGGACGACGCGCCGAGGACCTGGCACCTGTGCGGCCGGTGAGGACACGATGAGCGCGGTGCGCCGCTGCATCTGCCCCGGCTCCTACGACCCGGTGACCCTCGGGCACCTGGACATCGTGGAGCGGGCCACCGGCCTCTACGACGAGGTGGTGGTGGGCGTGCTCTACAACCCCGCCAAGGCCGACTCGGGGATGTTCTCGATCGACGAGCGGGTGCGCCTGGTCGAGGAGTCCGTCGCGCACCTGCCCGGTGTGACCGTCGGGGCCTACTCCGACGGGCTGCTCGTCGACCTGTGCACGAGGCTCGAGATCGGGGCCGTCGTCAAGGGCCTGCGGTCCGGCACGGACTTCGCCTACGAGCTCCCCATGGCCCTCATGAACAAGCACCTCACCGGCATCGAGACCGTATTCCTGCCCGGGAACCCCGCCTTCGAGCACGTGTCGAGCTCGCTGGTCAAGGAGGTGTGGCGCCTCGGCGGCTACGGTCTGGACCTCGTCCCGGAGCCGGTGGCGAGGGCGTTGCGGGCGCGCGGTACCTGAGCCGCCGGCGAGCTGCGGGGTGCGGTGCGGGGTGCAGTGAGGCTGGCGGGGTCGTCGCATTTGGGGCAGCCCGCCACGTCCGGTAGTCTTGTGCGTCGGTCTGTGTGCTGGTATCTCGATGCCCGCGACGGACCGGCAGCACCGATGTGCGCGGCCCGGACGGGTCGTGCCGTCACCATCCTCGACCGCTCGGACTGGAGCCATGCCCCGACTCGACCCCCGCTCGCCCCTGGTGTTCGACACCCGGGAGCTCGGTCGTCGCCCCGGGTCCATGCACCCCGAGCAGCGTGTCGTGGAGGCTCCGGAGGATCTCGGGACCGACGTCATCGCCGTCGCGCCCGGCACCCCCGTGGACCTCGACCTGCGCTACGAGTCCGTGCTCGAGGGCGTCCTCGTGACGGGCACCATCACCACCACGGCGACCGGCGCCTGCGTGCGGTGCCTGGACCCGGTGACCCTCCCCGTGGAGGCCACCTTCCAGGAGCTGTTCGCCTACGCCGAGCGTGCTGCTCGACACGAGCAGGTGGCGGCGGACGACGAGGACGACGACGTGCGTGAGCTCGAGGGCGACCTGCTCGACCTCGAGCCGGTGCTGCGGGACGCAGTGGTGCCCACCCTGCCGTTCCAGCCGGTGTGCCGGGCCGACTGCCCAGGGCTGTGCTCCGAGTGCGGAGCCCACCTGGCGGAGGACCCGGACCACCACCACGAGGTGCTCGACCCCCGGTGGTCGGCCCTGCAAGCTCTGACCAGCAACGAAGAGAAGAGGAACTGACGTGGCTGTCCCGAAGCGGAAGATGTCGCGCTCCAACACCCGTTCGCGTCGCGCGAACTGGCGCACCACGGCGACCGCCCTCACGGCGTGCCCGCAGTGCCGCTCGATGAAGCAGCCGCACATGGCCTGCCCGTCCTGCGGCTCCTACAACGGTCGTCACTACGCGGCCGCGGAGCGCACCGAGCTCCAGGGCTGATCGGGGTCGCCGAGCGCATGAGCACCACATCACGCGCCGCGACCGGTCCGGAGGGTTCGCAGCAGCGGCCCGTCGGCGCCCTCGTCGACCACCTCGCGCAGGTGGTCGGAGAGCGCGTCGACGAGTCGCTGCTGTCGCGTGCCCTGACGCACCGGTCGTACGCCTACGAGCACGGCGGCCTGCCCCACAACGAGCGCCTGGAGTTCCTGGGCGACTCGGTGCTGGGGCTCATCGTCACCGACACCCTCTATCGCACCCACCCCGACGAGGCCGAGGGCCAGCTGGCCAAGCTGCGCGCCGCCGTCGTCAACATGCGAGCCCTCGCCGACGTCGCGCGCGGGCTCGACCTCGGGGCCTACCTGCTGCTCGGACGCGGCGAGGAGAGCACCGGGGGTCGTGACAAGACCTCGATCCTCGCGGACACGACCGAGGCCGTGATCGGCGCCGTCTACCTGTCCTGCGGCTCGGACGCCGCGTCGACGCTGGTCCACCACTTGCTCGACCCGCTCATGGCGTCCTCGGCGCGGATGGGGGCGGCCCTCGACTGGAAGACCTCCCTGCAGGAGCTGACCTCGACGCTCGGAATCGGCGTCCCGGAGTACTCCCTGACCGACGAGGGCCCCGACCACCTCAAGGTGTTCACGGCCCAGGCCGTGGTGGGCACCGAGGTCCTCGGCGAGGGCGTCGGACGGTCCAAGAAGGAGGCCGAGCAGAAGGCCGCCGAGGTGGCGTGGACGGCGCTCAGCTCGCGGGCCACCTCGCCGACGGCCGACGACTCGGTCGCCACGGACGCGGACGGGACCCCCTCCGGGGAGATCCTCGAGCGCGGCTGACGAGGCCGTATGCCGGAGCTCCCCGAGGTCGAGGTGGTCCGCCGGGGCCTCGCCGAGCACGTGGTCGGGCGACGCCTCGCCGACGTCAGCCTGCGCGGCACCCGCGTCGCCCGCCGCCACACGCCGGGTCCACGCGACCTCGAGGACCGGCTGCGCGGTCGGCTGGTGCGGTCCGCCGAGCGACGCGGCAAGTACCTCTGGCTCGTCGTCGAGGACGAGGGCGGGGACGCGGACGCGCTGATCCTGCACCTCGGGATGAGCGGTCAGCTGCTCGTCGAGGAGCCCGACGCGCCGCCCGAGAAGCACCTGCACGCGACCTTCGACCTCGTCGGGCCGTCGGGTGAGCCGGCGCGCCAGCTGCGCTTCGTCGACCAGCGAACGTTCGGCGGGCTCGCCTGGTCCGAGCTCGTCGCTGGAGGGCGGGCGTCCGGCATACCGGAGTCCATCGCCCACATCGCCCCCGACCCGCTCGAGCCGGCCTATGACCAGGCTGCCGTGGTGCGCCGGGCGAAGGCGCGGCACGTGGCGGTCAAGCGGGCGCTGCTCGACCAGGGGCTGGTGAGCGGCATCGGCAACATCTATGCGGACGAGGCGCTGTGGCGTGCGCAGGTCAACGGGCTGCGGGACACGGCATCGCTCACGAAGCCGACGCTGGCTCGGGTCCTGGACCACGCGGCCGAGGTCATGCGCGAGGCCCTCGAGCAGGGCGGGACCAGCTTCGACGCGCTGTACGTCAACGTCAACGGGGCGAGCGGCTACTTCGACCGGTCGCTGAACGCCTATGGGCAGCAAGGTCGTCCGTGCGGGCGGTGCGGCACACCCATCCGTCGCGAGGCGTTCATGAACCGCTCCAGCCACTATTGCCCCCGGTGCCAGCCGAGGCCGCGGGATCGGCGCGCCGGCGGCGATCCCACCGTTCGCAGCTAGCCCCTCCGACCTCACCAGACGTTCACTGAGCGTTCAGCGATGCCGCGCCGCACCGTTGCCCGGCGGGAGCACGCTGACGGTGCCTGCCCGGGCACTCATGCCCGGACGACCCACCTCGCCGGGGCGGCGAGATGGTCCTGACGAGCACGCGAAGGACGCCCGATGGGTCACCACCACCACCCTCACGACCACTCTCACGAGCACCCGCACACCCACTCCCACGACCACGACGCGCCCGTCGGCCCGGCCGAGGACCTGCACGTCCCCGACACGGAGCTGGCCCCGAGCGACCTCGGCCGGCGCAACTTCCTGCGCGCCGCCGGCGTGCTGGGGGCTGGGGTGGCGGCCGCCGGATTCGTCACCGAGCAGGGCACCGGCACCGCCGCCGCCGCCGAGCAGGAGATGCTCCACGCGGGCAAGCGTCACGGCCGGGGCCGGCGCTGGCTCGCCGGTGACCACCACATCCACACGCAGTTCTCGTCCGACGCGATGTACCGCGTCGTCGACCACGTGCAGCACGCTAGCGCCTACGGCCTGGACTGGATGGTCATCACGGACCACGGCTCGGAGACGCACGCAAAGATCGGCGTCGACAAGGTCAACCCGCACATCCGGGCGGCTCGCGCGGAGTTCGACGACATGCTCGTCTTCCAGGGGCTGGAGTGGAACATCCCGGCCGCCGAGCACGGCACCGTCTTCGTCCACCCCGGCGCCAACGAGGTGGCCGTCCTCAAGGCCTTCGAGAACACCTACGACGGGTCGGTCAAGAAGGCCTCCGCATCCACCCCGCAGAACGAGTCGCTGGCGCTCAAGGGCCTGGCCTACCTCGCCTCGGCGGTCGGGTCGCGCGAGGTCAAGGACGCGCTGATGCTGGCCAACCACCCGGCGCGCAAGGGGATCGACTCCCCGCACGAGATCCGCGGCTGGCGCGACGTGCCAGGACGCATCGCGGTCGGCATGGAGGGCGCCCCGGGCCACCAGGCGGCGGGCCTGCCCAAGCCGCACGGCCCCGGCTCGGGCCGCGGCTACTACGACGGCTCGCCGAGCAAGGACTCGTTCGCGGGCTACCCGCTCGAGAGCTACCGGACCTTCGGCGGCTTCGACTGGATGACGGCCACCGTTGGCGGGCTGTGGGACAGCCTCCTGTCGGAGGGCAAGCCGTGGTGGATCACCGCCAACTCCGACAGCCACAGCGTCCACCTCGACACCGCCGTGCGCGGTGGCCCGGACAGCGACTTCGCCAGGCAGGGGCACTACGCCGACCCGGTCAACGGGCCGGTCCCCGACACCGGCAACGGTGACTACTGGCCCGGCTACTACAGCCGCACGCTCGTCGGCGCCGACCGCCGCGACTACGCCGCCGTCATGTCCGGCCTGCGCGACGGACGCGTCTGGGTGGACCACGGGCGCCTCGTGCAGGACCTCGACGTGCGGGTGCGCGCCGGCGGTCGTGAGGTCGGCCTCGGTGGCGTCCTCACCGTCCGCCGCGGCACCCAGGCCGAGCTGGTGGTGCGGATCCGCACGCAGTCGCTGCCCAACTGGGCGCAGTTCGTCCCCAGGCTGGCCAAGGTCGACGCCGTCGCGGGCTTCGTGACCGGTCCGGCCTCCGACCGCGACACCTTCGTGGCTCCGGAGACGCAGGTCGTCCGCAGCTGGGACGTCAGCACGGTGGGAGCGGGGCAGTGGGTCGAGCTGAGGTTCGGTCCCGTCACCATCGGTGACCGCGGCGTCTACGTCCGCCTGCGCGGCTCCGACGGCAAGCGCACCGCGGTCGGGCTGCGGGGCGCGGCCGTGGACAAGGCCGGGCCGGCCATCGACGTCGTCGGTGCGGCCAACCCCTGGGACGACCTGTGGTTCTACACCAACCCCATCTGGGTCCTTCCCCGCGCGTGAGCACCACGACGACGGTCGAGCCCGGCGACACCACGACGGTGGTCGTCGGGCTCGACCCGGTGGCCCCGACGGTGCGGGACGCCGACCACCTGGCCGAGATCCTCGGTGACGTGCTGTCCCGGCTTGGGCGCGACGACGCCGTGGTGTCCACCCACCTGGTGCCGGGGGAGGTGGGCGCCTCCTCGCACGTGGCCCTGTCGGTGCGGTGGACGGCCGCACCGCCCACGAGCGCTGACCTGGCTCGCATCCTCGCCGCCCTGCGGCCGGCCCTGGCGCCGCAGACCGGCGCGGCGAGCCCGGACGAGATCGGGCTCGCCGCCCCAGGGACGCGTGGTGGCTATCCGCGGCTCGCCGACTCGGCTGCGCGTGCCGCTGCCGACGCGGAGGCGGGTCGCGACGGTCGCGCCGTGGTCTATCCGGGCAGGCCGCGCCTGACGGGCACCGTGACGGTGGCCGACGCGCTGGCCTGGTCGGCGATCGACGAGGTGGTGGGGCTCGCCGACGTGGTGGTCGGTCCGGAGACCCTCCTGGTGACCCGGGAGCACGTGCGGCCCGTATGGCGCACCGGCCGGCTCGTGCTCGTCGTGCAGCCGGCTGCGGGGGGCACGGTCGTGCCCTACGAGACGGCGACGCCGACGCCCTGCTGCGCCGACCACGGCTGACGGCGGGCGGTCCGGCATACGGCCGAGGCCGGCCGACCCGGAGGGTCCACGGACCTACCCCCGGCGGGATCATCAGCCTGGGGAACGAAGCCCGGCTGATGCCTTCGCCGCCGGCGGGTCAGGGATTCTTCGCGGTGGAGGTGGAGGTGGAGGTGGAGGTGGGGGTGGGCGCCGCAGGGGAGGAGGTCGGGGCCGCAGGGTCGAGGTAGACCTTCCAGCCGCCCTTGGGCGCCTCGCCGACGCCGAGGGACTGCAGCTTGCGCAGCACCTGGGGGTCCTGCGCCTCCATCCAGTCACAGAGCCACCGCATGGTGACCATCTGCACCCCGGGCATGGCGGAGAAGGCGTCCATGGCCTGCTCGACGGCGTTCATGTGGATGCCGCCGTTCCACTGCTCGAAGTGGTTGCCGATGATGAACGGAGCGCGGTTGGAGCGGTGGGAGCGCTGCACGCCCTGCACGAGCGAGTCGCGGTGCTGCGCCTGGAACCGTGGGCGATCGGCGGGGTTGCCGCCTCCGGGGTTGGGACCGATCTGGTTGACCATGTAGTTGTAGTCCATCGGGATGGTCTGGAAGCTGCGGCCCGGGAAGGGCGCCATGGTCATGGACAGGTCCCACAGCCCGCCCGGCAGGCGGGTGGGCCAGACGTGCTGGCGGCTGTGGGAGGAGTCGTAGCGCCAGCCCAGCTCCGTCGCGGCCCTGCGGAGGTTCGCGTAGCCCTCGAGGCAGGGGGTCCGGCCGCCGACGAGCTCCTTGTCGTAGTCGAAGGGCAGGGGCGGCAGGTCGGCGAACCCGGTGACGGTGCGCCAGGTCTTGACGAACTTCTTGGCCTCGTCGATCTCCTGCTTCCAGTCCTGGACGGACCAGCTGGATCCTCCCTTGGGCCCGCAGAAGTGCCCGTTGAAGTGGGTGCCGATCTCGTGCCCCTCGTGCCAGGCCTCGCCGATGCCCTGGATGGTGCGGCGGCAGGACTGCTTGGTGAGCCAACCGATGTCCGAGGCTCCGGCCTTGCGCCTGGGCGGCTGGTAGAGGCCGGCCTTCTCCTCCGGGACGAAGTAGATGCCGGTGAGGAAGAGGGTCATCTGGGCGTGGTTGCGCTGGGCAGCCTTGCGGAACCGGGTGAGCTGGTCGCTCGCGAGGTTGCCGGCACCGTCCCAGGAGATGACGACGAACTGCGGTGGCGTCTCGCCGGGCTTGAGCCTCGTGATCGTCGGCAGGCCGGGCTGGGGGCGCTGCTCGGTGGTGGAACCGTCCCCGATCGGGGCGCCGAGGCCGCTCGACGGGCTGGGTGAGGCCGCTGACGTCTCGGTGCCACCGACGAGGGTGGCGGTGGGGGCGGGGCCGGTGCTCGCTCCTGAACCCGGCGAGGAGCCGGTGCGCCCCGAGCATGCGGCCAGCGTCGCCGCGCCGAGCGCGGCTGCCCCTGTCACGACGGTCCGTCGGCTGACGTTCATCCTTCTCCCAACCCTCAGTGGTCACTGATCACTCTAAGTGATGACGCATCGAGGACGCCGCAGCCTTCGCCGGGGTTGGGGGGTGCCGGGCTGATCCATCCGGGTGGCCTAGGCTGGGAGTCATGACCGAGGGCACCGCCAGGACGACCTACTTCGTGCGAGGCATGGTGCAGGGCGTGGGTTTTCGATGGTGGACCCGGGCCCAGGCGCTGGAGCTCGGCCTTGCCGGGCACGCCCGCAACATGAGCGACGGGCGGGTCGAGGTGGTGGCAGAGGGCCCGGCCGACACGGTGGAGGAGCTTGGCCGGCGGCTGTCGCCGGCCGCGCCTCCCGGGGCGGGGCGACGCCGGCCAGGGCACGTCGAGTCCTGCGTGGCCGTCCCCGGGGAGCCGCGCGGAGACGCCTCTGGGTTCGTCGAGAAATAGGTTCGTCGACAGATAGCCGCTGGTCGAGAAGTAGCGGTTCGTCATACGACATCACCGTCCGTGAACCGGCGCAGGACGGCCCGGCCGCTAGAGTGACGACCTGACCGCGTCCCCCGCCGAGGAAGTCGCCGCCGACCGTGTATGTCAAGCAGCTGAAGATGAAGGGCTTCAAGTCCTTCGCGTCCGCGACGACCTTCAAGCTCGAGCCCGGGATCACCTGCGTGGTCGGTCCGAACGGCTCGGGCAAGTCCAACGTCGTGGACGCCCTCGCCTGGGTCATGGGCGAGCAGGGGGCTAAGAGCCTGCGCGGCGGCAAGATGGAGGACGTCATCTTTGCCGGCACCGCCAGGCGACCGCCGCTGGGGCGGGCCGAGGTCGCGCTGACGATCGACAACACCGACGGCGCGCTGCCCATCGACTACACCGAGGTGACGATCCGGCGGACCATGTTCCGCAACGGCGGGTCGGACTACGCCATCAACGGCACCGCCTGCCGCCTGCTGGACATCCAGGAACTGCTGTCCGACTCCGGAATCGGGCGCGAGATGCACGTCATCGTCGGCCAGGGTCAGCTCGACACCGTGCTGCGGGCGACCCCCGAGGAGCGGCGCGGGTTCATCGAGGAGGCGGCGGGCGTCCTCAAGCACCGCAAGCGCAAGGAGCGCGCGCTGCGCAAGCTCGAGCAGATGGAGGGCAACCTCCAGCGCGTCCAGGACCTCACCGGTGAGATCCGCCGTCAGCTGGGGCCGCTCGGACGGCAGGCCGAGACGGCTCGGCGCGCCGCCACCATCCAGGCTGACGCCCGTGACGCCCGGCTGCGACTGCTGGCCGACGACCTCGTCCAGCTGACGAGCACGCTCGAGCAGGAGGTCGCCGACGAGACGGCCCTGCTCGCCCGCCGCTCCGAGGTCGAGGCCTCGCTGCGTGCCTCCCAGGACGAGCTGCAGCAGCTGGAGGCCGCCGTCACCGAGGTCGCCCCGCAGGTGGCCCGGGCCCAGGAGCAGTGGTTCGCCCTGTCGTCCCTGCGCGACCGCATCTCGGGCACCGGCAACCTGGCCGCCGAGCGCGCCCGCCTGCTCGCGGACGACGAGGCCCACCAGCCGATGCAGGCCGGTCGCGATCCCGAGGCGCTGCGGGCCGAGGCCGGGCAGGTGCGGGCCCAGGAGCAGGCGCTCGCCGGGGAGGTCGAGCAGGTCGAGGCTCAGCTCGCCGAGACCGTGACGCGGCGCGGCGAGCTGGAGCGGGCGCACCAGGACGAGGTCGAGCGGCTCGCCCGCCTCGCCCGGGCCGCGGCCGACCGCCGAGAGGGGCTGGCGCGGCTGGCCGGGCAGGTGGCGGCCCGACGCTCACGGATCGAGGCGGCCGAGGCCGAGCTCGGCCGGCTCGACGAGACCATCGCCGCCTCCCGGGAGCGAGCAGCGCTGGCGGACAGGGAGTTCCACGCACTGGAGATGTCCATCGCCGACCACGAGCAGGGCGAGGAGGATCTCGACGGGGCCTACGAGCGCGCGGAGGCCGAGCGTGAGGCCGCCCAGGCCGAGGTGACCCGGCTGCAGGACGCGGTGCGTGCCGCCGACCGCGACCGCTCCTCGTCGACGGCCCGCCTGGAGGCGCTGCAGCTCGGCCTGCGACGCAAGGACGGAGCGGCGGTGCTCCTGGAGGGTCCCGGCGGCGCGGCTGCCTCCGGGGTGCTCGGGTCCCTGGCGTCGTTGGTGCAGGTCCGCGGCGGCTACGAGGCCCGGCTGGCGGCCGCCCTCGGGTGGGCGTCGGACGCGGTGGCCGTCGCCGAGCGTGCGGACGCGATCTCGGCGCTGGCGCTGCTGCGCGAGCAGGACGCCGGACAGGTCTCGCTGGTCGTGGCGGGGGAGTCCGACCCGGACGGGCCGGCGTGGCCGGCCCTGCCGTCAGGGGCCGTGTGGGCCATCGACGCGATCGAGCAGGTGCCCGCCGACGTGCGGCCCGCCCTGGTGCGGATCCTCGAGCGGGTGGCCCTGGTCGACGACGCCGGCTCGGTGGAGTCGGTCGTCGGCCTCGGGGCGACCGCGGTCACGCCCGACGGTGACGTCCACGCGCCGGGGTTCGCCAGGGGCGGATCCGGCTCGGCGCCCAGCCTGCTCGAGGTGCAGGCTGCCGTCGACGAGGCACGGGTCGCCGTCGACGCGGCCACGGCGGCGGGGGAGCGGGCGACCTTCGAGCTGCAGGGGGCGGCGGGTCGGCTCGAGCAGGCGGGAGCCGCGCTCGACGCCGCGCTGGACCGCCTCAACGACAACGACGCCCAGCTCTCGGCCGTCGCTGAGAAGCTCGGGTCCCTGGCCGCCACCGCCCGCTCGGCCCGCGCCGAGGCCGAGCGCACCGAGCGCCGAGGCGCCGAGATCACGGCGGGTCTCGACCGCGACCGGGGCGAGCTGGCCGAGCTCGAGCAGCGGCTGGAGGACGCCCAGGCCGAGGTCGACCCGGACGAGGCGGAGCCGTCGACCGAGCACCGGGACGAGCTCGCCGGATCGGCGTCCACCGCCCGGCACCAGGAGACCGAGCTGCGCCTGACGCTGCGCACCCGCGAGGAGCGGGTGCGCGGGCTGGGCGGTCGCGCGGCGGGGCTCGAGCGCGCGGCCCAGCAGGAGGAGCTGGCCCGGCAGCAGGCCGCCCAGCGCCTGGCGCGTCGTCGCCGCGAGGCCCAGGTCGCCCGCGCGGTCCAGGCCGGCGCCGAGCGGGCCGTCACCGTGGTGGGCTCGCTTGTGGAGCAGGCCGCCGAGCGACGTGGCCGGGCCGAGGCCGAGCGGGCGACCCGCGAGGCGGGGCTGGTCGACGTACGACGCCGGGTCACTGCCCTCGCCGACGAGCTGCGCGAGCTCACCGACTCGGTGCACAAGGACGAGGTGGCCCGCGCCCAGCAGCGGCTGCGGATCGAGCAGCTGCAGACCCGCTCCATCGAGGAGCTCGGGATCGAGCCGGACGTCCTGGTCGAGGAGTACGGCCCGCACCAGCCGGTCCCGGTCATCGAGGAGCCGGCGCGGGGCGAGCGCGCGGGCTCCCAGGGGACCAAGGTCACTCAGCACTCCCAGGGCAATGAGGAGCCTCACGAGCACGAGGCCCCCGAGGGCCGGCAGGGGGCCGACGCCCAGCCCGACGCCCAGGCCCCCGAGCCCCGCACCGTCGCCTTCGTCCGGGACGAGCAGGAGAAGCGCCTCCGCAAGGCCGAGCGCGGCCTGGCCGCCCTCGGTCGCGTCAACCCCTTGGCGCTGGAGGAGTTCGCCGCGCTGGAGGAGCGCCACACCTTCCTGACCGAGCAGCTCGACGACCTCAAGCGGTCGCGGCGCGACCTGCTCGACATCGTCAAGGAGGTGGACGACCGGGTCCAGCGGGTCTTCGCCGAGGCCTTCGAGGACACGGCGCGGGAGTTCGTCGGAGTGTTCTCGCGGCTCTTTCCCGGCGGCGAGGGGCGGCTGCTGCTCACCGACCCGGACAACATGCTCACGACGGGCATCGAGGTCGAGGCTCGTCCCCCCGGCAAGAAGATCAAGCGGCTGTCGCTCCTGTCCGGCGGCGAGCGCTCGCTGGTCGCGGTGGCGCTGCTCGTCGCGATCTTCAAGGCGCGGCCGAGCCCCTTCTACATCATGGACGAGGTCGAGGCGGCGCTGGACGACGCCAACCTCGGGCGGCTCATCGGGCTCTTCGAGGAGCTGCGCGACTCCAGCCAGCTCATCGTCATCACGCACCAGAAGCGCACGATGGAGGTCGCCGACGCCCTGTATGGCGTCACCATGCGGGGCGACGGGGTCACGACCGTGGTGTCGCAGCGAATCCGCGACCTCGACGAGGCCGAGGGCGCTCGCGTCACCGAGGGCGCTGGCGTCACCGAGGGCGCTGGCGTGACCGAGGGCGCCGCCGACGGCCTCCCCGCCGGGGCCGTCGCCGCCGCTCACTCTGATGGCCCAGCCTGATCACAGTCCGGACGCGATGCGGCGATTCCTGGACGGGCACCCAGGCAGGCAGGACACACTGGGTGTCATGGTCGTCGTCATCCTTGGCATGCTGCTCGCTCTCGCTCTCGCCCTCGTCGTGGTGGCCCTCGTGGCCATCCCCGCCGCCCGTGAGGGCGACACCCTCCTGACCGTCGAAGGGCAGGAGCGGGTCGCCGACACCGTCACCGCCGCCCGGGAGAAGGTCAGCAGCAGCCGCTGACCCCGGCCGTCGCCGTGCGGGTCCTCGCGACCCCGCAGGACACCCCTCACCGCCCGTCCGGCGTCGCGCCGGCCGGGCGGCGCGTTGTGTGTCGGGCGCCGACCTTTGCGAGGATGGCGGCGTGGACACCCTCCAGGACTACCTGCTCCTCATCGTCGGCATCCTCGTCTTCGCCGTCGTCGCGCTCGTCGGCCTCGTGCGCAGCCGTGGCGGCCGGACCAAGGACGCCCCCAAGCCGCCCTCGACCCGACCCGAGCCTCGCCGTGACGCGCCTGCCCCGACCTGGGGAGACGTCCTTGAGCCCAAGGCTCCCCGTCGCGACGCCGGCACGCCCGGTGAGCCCGGACAGCCTGGCGGCGCCACCAGCACCAGCAGCGCATCTGCTGACGGCGCCGAGCTCGACGACGAGACCGCACGGTCGTCCTCGGCGGCCGGCACTCCAGCGCCCGACCAGGACCCCGAGGGACTGACCTCCCGCACCACGACCCTCGAGCCTGGCGACCGCGACGGAGCACCGTCGGGCGTGACCCCCACCGCCCCCGAGCCCGAGGTGGGCACCGAGCGGCCCGAGTCCGCCCGGGGCCGCATGCACAAGCTGCGCTCGCGCCTGGCCCGCTCCAACACGGCCTTCGGACGCGCCCTGCTCACCCTGCTGTCCAGCGGCCGGCTCGACGAGGCGGCGTGGGAGGAGGTCGAGGACACCCTGCTGGCCTCCGACCTCGGCGTCCAGGCCACCTCCGAGCTCGTCGACTCGCTGCGCACCCACGTGCGCGTCGACGGCACCACGGACGAGGCCGAGGCCCGCGAGTGGCTGCGCGAGGACCTGCTGACCCTGGTCGACCCCACCATGGACCGCCGCATCGCTTCCACCCGCCGCGGTGACCGACCAGCCGTGATCATGGTCGTCGGCGTCAACGGCACTGGCAAGACCACCACCGTCGGCAAGCTCGCGCGCGTGCTCGTCGCCGAGGACCGCGACGTGATCCTCGGCGCGGCCGACACCTTCCGCGCCGCGGCCGCCGACCAGCTCGAGACCTGGGGCGAGCGCGTGGGTGTCCCGACCGTCCGCTCCCACCGCGACGGCGCCGACCCCGCGTCCGTGGCGTTCGACGCGGTCAAGGCCGGCATCGAGCAGGAGGTCGACGTCGTCATCCTCGACACGGCCGGCCGCCTGCACAACAAGGTGGGGCTGATGGACGAGCTCGGCAAGATCAAGCGCGTCGTCGAGAAGACCTCCGAGGTCGACGAGGTCATCCTCGTGCTCGACGCCACCACCGGGCAGAACGGCCTCAAGCAGGCCGAGGCCTTCGCCAAGGAGGTCGCCATCACCGGCATCGCGCTCACCAAGCTCGACGGCACCGCCAAGGGAGGCATCGTCGTCGCCATCCAGCGCGCCCTCGGCGTCCCGGTCAAGCTCGTCGGGCTGGGCGAGGGCCCGGACGACCTCGCGCCGTTCGACGCGGTCGCGTTCGTCGACGCCATCGTCGAGTAGTGGTCTCGCAGCACCCGAGCGGGAGCCCGTCGCCTCGTGAGGCGGCGGGCTCCCCGGCATACGTGAAAGGTCGGCGGCCCACGGCCGACGAGCTCCTGCAGGCCCGGGGGAGGGTCATCGCGGACCTGCTGCCGGACCCCCTGCGCCTCCTCCTCGTCGGGATCAACCCCTCGTTGTGGTCGGGGGCGGTGGACGCGCACTACGCGCGGCCGGGCAACAGGTTCTGGCCGGCCTTGCACCGGGCCGGCCTCGTGCCCCGGGTCGTGGACCCGAGCGCCGGGCTGGCCGACAGCGATCGGGTCGCCTTGTGCGACAGGGGGATCGGTATGACGAACCTGGTCGCCCGCGCGACGGCGCGCGCCGACGAGGTGAGCCCCGAGGAGCTGCGCGAGGGCCTGGACCGGCTGGCCTCGGTGGTGCAAGACCGGCGTCCGACCGTCGTGGCGTTCGCGGGGATCACGACCTACCGGATCGCGTTCGGGGTCAAGCAGGTCGAGCGTGGTTGGCAGCCGGAGCCCTGGCACGGCGCGATCGTCCACGTCGTCCCCAACCCGAGCGGGCTCAACGCGCACGACACCGTGGACTCGATCGCCCTCGCGATGCGGGCGGCGGGGGCGGACGCGGGGCTGGTCCCGCCCATGGGCGGCCACTGGGGTCGCTAGCCGCGGGACACGCGGTGTTTACGCGGCGCGGTCGCGGTTAACGTCACGGAAACACGATCGCGTCGGGTCGTGAAACGCGGCCCCGACAGGGTTGAGCCCATGGACGCGATCAACACCGGCGACACCGCCTGGGTCCTCGTCAGTGCCGCGCTGGTGCTGCTCATGACCCCCGGTCTTGCCCTCTTCTACGGCGGAATGGTGCGCTCCAAGAGCGTGCTCAACATGATGATGATGAGCTTTGCGGCGATGGGGATCGTCGGCGTGCTCTGGGTGCTCGTCGGCTACTCGATGGCCTTCGGCGACTCCCTGGGCGGGCTGATCGGCAACCCCCTGGACTTCGCCGGGCTCAACACGATGCTCAACCCCGACTCGGTCGTCGGCACCGTGCCCTCGACCGTCTTCGCCGGCTTCCAGGCGGCGTTCGCGATCATCGCGGTCGCGCTGATCTCCGGAGCCATCGCGGACCGCGCCAAGTTCTCGGCGTGGTGCGTCTTCGCGGCGATCTGGGCGCTGCTCGTCTACTTCCCGGCCGCCCACTGGGTGTTCTCCTTCGACGGCGTCGTGTCCGACAAGGGCGGGTGGATCGCCAACACGGTCAAGGCGATCGACTTCGCCGGCGGCACGGCGATCCACATCAACGCCGGCGCGGCGGCCCTGGCCCTGGCCCTCGTGCTCGGCAAGCGGCGCGGCTTCGGCAAGGACCCGATGCGCCCGCACAACCTGACGCTGGTCATGCTCGGCGCGGGTCTGCTGTGGTTCGGCTGGTTCGGCTTCAACGCGGGCTCGGCCCTCGGCGCCGGCCCCCTCGCCGGCATCGCCTGGATCAACACCCTCGGCGCCACCGCCGCGGGCATGTGCGGCTGGCTGCTCACCGAGCGTCTGCGTGACGGTCACGCGACCTCCCTCGGTGCCGCTTCGGGCGTCGTCGCGGGCCTGGTGGCCATCACCCCGGCGTGCTCCACCGTCAGCCCGGTCGGCGGCATCATCATCGGCGTCCTCGCCGGCGTGGCCTGCGCCTTCGCGGTGGGCCTGAAGTTCCGCCTCGGCTACGACGACTCGCTCGACGTCGTCGGCGTCCACCTCGTGGGTGGCCTGGTCGGCACGCTCGCGGTCGGCTTCCTCGCCACCGACGCCGCCCCGGTCAACACCGTCAACGGCCTGTTCTACGGCGGCGGGCTCGACCAGCTGTGGCGCCAGGCGCTCGGCGCGGTCGCGGTGCTCGTCTACTCCTTCGTGGTCACCTGGGTGATCGCCAAGGCCATCGATGCCACGATGGGCTTCCGGGCCAGCGACGAGGACGAGCTGCAGGGCGTCGACCAGACGCAGCACGCCGAGACGGGCTACGACCTGACCCCCATCGCCATCGGTCGCCGCCCCGGCGCGACCGGACCCCTCGGGGACGCCATCGGCGCCACCTCGCACTGGGGCCAGGGCACCCGCACCACGGAGGACGTGAACTCATGAAGCTGATCACCGCCATCATCAAGCCCCACATGCTCGACCCGGTCAAGGAGGCCCTGGAGGCCTTCGGCCTGGCCGGCATGACGGTCAGCGAGGCCTCGGGCTACGGTCGCCAGCGCGGCCACAGCGAGGTCTACCGCGGCGCGGAGTACACCGTGGACTTCGTCCCCAAGCTCCGCCTCGAGCTGCTCGTCGACGACCGCGACGCCCGGGACGTCATGGACCTGGTCGTGCGCCAGGCCTCCACGGGACGCATCGGGGACGGCAAGGTCTGGTCCATCCCCGTCGAGGAGGTCGTGCGGGTCCGCACCGGCGAGCGCGGGGTCGACGCGCTGTGACCTCGAGCGTCGGTCCGGGACAAGGAGCTACCGGTGGGGCCGCTGCTGGCGCAGCAGGCGCAGGAGCGGGCGCTGCCGGCACGGCCGGAGGGACAGGGGTCGGAGCAGGAGCAGGTATGACGACCGCCACCGCCTCCCGCACGGCCGCCACCCCGGCCACCCCCTCCACCCTGCGCGACCGACGCCTCAGCCTGGCCGGCACCCGCGAGCACACCGCTCGCGGGGCCGGCCAGGCCCGTCGAGGGGCCGTGACGGCCCTGACCGACACGTCCCTGCGCGAGCTGTGGGCCGAGGCCACGTCCGGACGTCTCCTGCCCGGCGTCGCCCTCGCCGCCACGGGCAGCCTGGCACGTGGCGACGGCGGGCCCCTGTCGGACCTCGACCTGGTCCTCCTGCACGAGGGCCGGGTCCCCGAGGGCGAGCTCTCCGCCCTCGCCGACCGCCTCTGGTATCCCCTCTGGGACAGCGGGCTCGGCCTCGACCACTCCGTGCGGTCGCTGTCCCAGTGCCGCAAGGCCGCCACCGACGACCTCACCGCGGCGGTCGGCCTGCTCGACCTGCGCCTGCTCGCGGGTGACGAGGAGGTCGTGACCGCCGTGCGGGCGGCCCTCGCCCACGACTGGCGCGCGAACGCCCGCAAGCGCCTGCCCGAGCTGGTCGAGTCGGCGCAGGCGAGGCACGCGCGCTTCGGGGACCTGGCGCAGAGCCTCGACCCCGACCTCAAGGAGGCCCGGGGAGGGCTGCGCGACATGACGATCCTGCGCGCCCTCGCGGTGGCCTGGCTCGCGGAGCGGCCGCGCGGGGAGGTGCTCGCGGCATACGACCGGCTCCTCGACGTGCGCGACGCGCTGCACGTGGTCACCGGTCGCGGGCGGACGCGCCTCAACCTGCCCGACCAGGACGCCGTGGCCGCGCTGACCTCGGAGCCCGACAGCGACACGATGCTCGCCGGCGTGGCGACGGCCGCGCGGGCCGTCGCCCACGACCTCGACGCCGCCCTGCGCAGCGCCGGGCAGGCGCAACGCGCCCGGACCCTGCGGGTGCGCACCCGGCGCCCCGTCCTCACCCCCCTCGGCCACGGCCTGCACGCCCACGACGGCGAGGTCGTCCTCGGCCCGCGGGTGGACCCGGCCCGCGACGCCCTCCTGCCGCTGCGGGCGGCGGTCGCCTCCGCGAGAGCCGGTATGCCGCTCGCCCCCGCCACCGCGGCGAACCTCGCGAGCCGGTGCCCCGACCTGCCGGTGCCGTGGCCGCAGGACGCCCGAGACCTGCTCGGCGACCTGCTGGCGGCCGGCCCCGGGCTCGTCGACACCTGGGAGGACCTCGACCAGGCGGGCCTGGTCAGCCGCTGGCTCCCGGAGTGGGACGACGTGCGGAGCCGCCCGCAGCGCAACGGGATCCACCGCCACACCGTCGACCGGCACTGCGTCGAGACCGCCGTCGAGGCGTCCCGGCTCGCGCGCGAGGTGGCCCGCCCCGACCTGCTGGGCGTCGCCGCGCTCCTGCACGACCTCGGCAAGGTGGCCGGCGCGGGCGATCATAGCGAGGAGGGCGCGACGCGAGCGCGTCCGGTGCTCGAGCGCTGGGGCTACCCGCCCGAGGAGGTCGAGACCGTCGTGGCCCTCGTGCGTCGGCACCTCACCCTCATCGAGCTGGCGACCCGGCGCGACCCGGAGGACCCAGCCACCGTCACCGCCGCCGTCGAAGCCGTCGCCGAGGACCCCGAGCGACTAGCGCTGCTGCGGGCGCTGACCGAGGCCGACGCCCGCGCCGCGGGGGAGCAGGCCTGGTCGAGCTGGCGTGAGTCGCTGCTCGCGCGCCTCGTCGCCGGCACCCGGGCCCGCCTCGCGGACGCGCAGGGGTCCGTCCGACCGATCCCGGAGGCCGAGCCCACGCAGGTCATGATCCCTGCGGTGGCCCGGGGTGAGCTCGCCGCCGGACACCCCTGGGTGGGCGTGGAGCGCGACGGCTCGGTCGACCGGGTCAGCGTCGTCTGCCCGGACCGCCCCGGCCTGTTCGCCGACATGGCGGGCCTCATGGCCGTGCACGGGCTCGAGGTCCGCAGCGCCAGCATCCGCACCGTCGACGGGCTGGCCGTCGACGACTGGCACGTCGTGTCGCCCGCCGAGGACCCGGTCGACCTGGACGCGCTGCGGCGCGGCCTGGCCCGGCTCGGTGGCGGCGACCGGGCACCCCTCGCCGCGCTGGACCGACGCGCACCCCGACGCGCCCTCACCGCCAGCTCCCGGTCCGCCTCGGCCGCGCCGGGCCAGACGCGGGTGCTCGTCGTGCCTGCCGGTGGCACGGACGCGACGGTGCTCGAGGTCCGGGCCGGGGACGCCTTCGGACTGCTGCACGACCTGGGGCGGGCACTCACCGCGGAGGGGGTGTCGGTGCGCAGCGCCCACGTCGCGACCTACGCCGGGCAGACGCTCGACACCTTCTACCTCACCGACGCCGCCGGCGAGCCGCTGTCGCCGGGCCTCGTGGCACGTACGGTCTCCGCCCTCATCGACGCCTGCGACGGTGCCTCGTGAGAGGCGCCGGGCGGGCGGCATACGGCCCGGGGCCGAGGATCGGCCCGCAGCGCCTGGTCGGCAGCCGACCCGTCACCCGTTAGCCTTGTCTGGTGTTCACGAGCCTCTCCGACCGCCTGACAGACACCTTCCGCCACCTGCGCAGCAAGGGCCGGATCACGGAGTCCGACGTCAACTCGACGATCCGGGACATCCGCGTCGCCCTGCTCGACGCCGACGTGGCGCTGCCGGTGGTCCGGCACTTCACCGCCGCGGTCCGCGACCGGGCGCTCGGGGCCGAGGTGCACGAGGCGCTCAACCCCGCCCAGCAGGTCGTCAAGATCGTCAACGACGAGCTCGTCACGATCCTCGGTGGTGAGACGCGCCGCATCGCCTTCGCCAAGCAGCCCCCGACCGTGATCATGCTGGCCGGCCTCCAGGGGTCCGGCAAGACGACCCTCGCGGGCAAGCTGGCCTACTGGCTCAAGGACCAGGGACACACCCCCATGCTGGTCGCGGCCGACCTCCAGCGCCCCAACGCCGTGACCCAGCTGCAGGTCGTCGGCGAGCGCGCCGGGGTGCCGGTCTACGCCCCCGAGCGGGGCAACGTCTCGGGCTACGACGCCGCCATCGAGAGCCGCTCCGGCACGCAGGGCTTCGGGGACCCGATCGCCGTCGCCCGCCAGGGCGTCGAGGAGGCGCGCCGCCAGCAGCGCGACGTCGTCATCGTCGACACCGCCGGCCGCCTCGCGATCGACGAGGCCCTCATGCAGCAGGCCTCCGACATCCGCTCGGCGATCGACCCCGACGAGGTCCTCTTCGTCATCGACGCCATGATCGGCCAGGCCGCGGTGGAGACCGCCGACGCCTTCCAGCGCGGCGTGGACTTCACCGGTGTCGTGCTCACCAAGCTCGACGGCGACGCCCGCGGTGGTGCGGCCCTCTCGGTCGCCCAGACCACCGGGCGACCGATCATGTTCGCCTCGACGGGTGAGGGCGTCAAGGAGTTCGAGGTCTTCCACCCCGACCGCATGGCGAGCCGCATCCTCGACATGGGTGACGTCCTCACCCTGATCGAGCAGGCCGAGCGGGCGTTCGACCGCCGCGAGGCCGACGAGATGGCCCGCAAGTTCATGGCGGAGGAGGACTTCACCTTCGACGACTTCCTCCAGCAGATGGCCGCCATCAAGAAGATGGGCAGCCTGAAGTCGATGCTCGGCATGATGCCGGGGATGAACCAGATGCGCGACGCCATCAACGCCCTGGACGAGCGGGAGTTCGACCGGGTCGAGGCGATGGTCCGGTCGATGACGCCGTTCGAGCGCACCCACCCCAAGCAGATCAACGGGTCGCGGCGCGCCCGCATCGCCCGCGGCTCCGGCGTGCAGGTGTCCGAGGTCAACGCCCTGCTCGAGCGCTTCGGCGAGGCGCAGAAGATGATGCGGCAGATGCGTCGCGGGGGCGGCATGCCGGGCATGCCCGGTCTGCCTGGTGGCGGCAAGAAGGGCAAGCAGGCCCCCCAGCGCAAGAAGGGGAAGTCGGGCAACCCGGCCAAGCGCGCCGAGCAGGAGCGCGCCGCCGCGGACAAGGCCAAGGCCGCCAAGGTCAACTCGTTCGGGTCGGCCTTCGGGGGCGCGGACGGCGCCGACGGCGCTGGTCTGGACGCCTCCCAGCTGCCCAAGGGGTTCGACTCGTTCCTGGGTCGCTGACCCCGCGGGTCAGGGCTGACGCGGCTTGAGGATCGGCGTCGCGACGGCCGAGCGCAGGCCCGACGCGGAGCCCGACGAGCTGGCGACCCGCCAGTTGCGCTCCTTGTCCACGTCGAAGATCACGACGGCCTGGACGTTGCGGTAGCCCGTCCTCATCCGGGCGAAGGCGTCACGCCACCACGTCGCCTTGCTCCGACCGCTCGGAGCGCTGACCGGCACCCGCGACACCCCGGCCGAGGCCGGGTCGGCCGAGGAGATCTCGCAGATCCACACGGGCTTGCGCGGTGCGAGCGCGACGAGGCGCTGGTACTGCGTCGCGTAGACGTTGTCGAAGCTGCGCCAGCCCAGGTTGCGGGTCCGCGTCGTGCCCCAGTTGTAGCCGTCGAGCCCGAGGATGTCGACCACGTCGTTGCCGGGATAGATCGTGCGGACGTCGGTGGTCCCGGCATACGTGTCGGTGGTGGGGTTGAAGGCCCACCGGACGTTGGTGGCGCGCTCCTGGCGGAAGATCGTGACGGCCCGACGCCACGCGGCCTTGAACTGCGCCGGGCTGCCGCCGCGGCTCTTGACCGCGCCGGCGGTCGGCTGGTGCGCGACCCAGTCGGCGTTCATCTCGGCCCAGGGACGCAGGACCACGGGACGACCGTAGGCACGCAGCGTGCGCGCCTTGGCGCGGAGCACCGCGTCGCCGCGGCCGCTCGACCAGTAGGCGTAGTTGCCGTAGTCCTCCAGCGACCAGGCGACGAGCAGGGTGCGCGTGGCACCCATGGCCCGGTCGCTCGGGTAGGGCCAGTAGGGGTCGTCACCGCGTCCGCGGAAGACCGAGGCGATCGCCATCGGACGCCCGACGGCCGAGGCCGTGCGGTCGAGCACGCGGGGATCGCGGTCCATGCCCTGGCTGTAGGCGCCGAGGGCCAGGGGGATGGTGGAGGTGAGGGCCGTCGGCTGGGCGGCTGCGGCGGCGGTGGGGTCGCCCGCGCCAGGCAGGGCGGCGGGCGCGGTCACGAGGGACGCCGTCGCGAGGGCGGCAACGGCGAGCAGGGAGCGACGGCGAAGGGCAGGGCGACGGGCGGTGACCATGCGTCAATATTACGCACAGTCACCGCCCATTACGCACTGTATGTCGCGTGTGATCGGGTCCCCAGGTCAGGCGGACTCGTTCAGCATCGCGGCCCGGGCGCGGGCGGCCTTGCCGCGGTAGACCGGGGCCATCCGCTTCACGGCCGAGACCGCCGCCACGAGGGCGAACGTGCCCATGGCGAGGTAGAGGCTCTCGAAGCCTGCGTAGGTCAGGCCTCCGCCGACTCCGGCGGCGAAGACGGGGGTGGCTGGGTTGTTGTACATGGGTCACCATGTCCTTTCGGTTCGTGCGATGGCATCTGCATAGGCTTTGGCGTGGGTCGCCTGGAGGAAGAAGTCGAAGGGCAGCTCGTACATCGTGGCGGAGAGCAGCTGCTGGCGAATTCCCTTGTCGCGCACCGTGACGAAGCGCTCGACGCAGAAGATCGCGGTGATGCCCAGCCAGATCGGCTGGAGCATGAAGTGCCCGAGCGTGATCGTCAGGGCGACGTCCGCGAGGTACAACGCGGTGATGACGACGCCCAGCATCGTGAGCAGCTGGCGGCCCCAGTAGGGGCGGGTCACCCGGGTGATGCCGTACTGCACGCAGTTCTCGACGGCCCCGCGCTTCCACCGCAGGCGCTGCTGCCACAGCTCGCGCCAGGTCGACATCGCCTCGGTGGTGAGCGTGCAGCTGGGGGGTGCGAGCAGCTCGTACCCCAGGTGCATGATCGCGAAGGACAGCTCGTTGTCCTCCGTGAGAACGCGCGGGTCGTAGATGCCGCCGCGGCCGTCGCCCTCGGGGAGCCGCCCGTCCAGGCGGGCCCGGCTGAGGTCCTGCAGCATGGTGGCCCGGAACATCGCGGCCGTGCCCGTGACCACGAGGCACTTGCCGTCCAGACGCCGGACGTCGCGGGCGTAGCGGGCGTACTCGTTGTCCTGGAGGTGCTGGAGGAAGCGGGAGTTGGCGTTCCACGTCAGGCGGCTCCACCGCTCCGCGGGAGCCTCGGCGCGGCGGGTGCGCTCGCGCTGCACGGCCGGCTGCGCCCGGAAGGTCCCGCCGACGGCGCCGAGGTGGTCGTGCCTCGTGAGGTAGCCGGCGGCGTTCTCGAGGAAGTGGGCGTCGAGGGCAGAGTCGGCGTCCTGCACGAACACGAGGTCGTCCGCCCCCAGGTCGGCAGCAGCGTGTCGAGCACCTGGTTGAGGGCGCCGGCCTTCTTGTCCGTGTTGCCGACGGTCTCGACGACCGTGACCCCCATGCCGCGGGCGATGTCGACGGTCGCATCCGTGCAGTTGTCGGCGATGACCGTCACCGTGTGCGGCTGGTAGGTCTGGTCGCGCAGGGCCAGGAGCGTGTTGGCGATCCCGGCCTCCTCGTCGTGGGCCGGGACGAGGACGTGGACGCGACCGAGGCGGCGCTCGCCGACCGATGCCTGGGCGCGCTGCGCGCCGGCAGGGGCGGTGGCCTCGGGGCTCGTGGGGGCGAGCGTGGGGGACATGGTGACCGCTTCCTCAGGAGGGGCTGGATCCCACCTGGGTGGTGGGGCTCCACCAGGTTCCGGTCCGACCTACTGGCCGGTTGGGTCATCGCATACGGCTGTACCTTCACGGGTTGCAACTACTTCGGACGGTCATGGACCTGGTGCGGTGCGTGATCTGGCCGGCGACCGCGCGGCGACCAGCAGTAGTGGTGACTGCTGCATTCAGGCCTAGGTCGAGGTGCTTCCCTGGCGGTGCGACGACGCGTTCGCGCCGATAGGGTCACGACCATGAGCGCTGCACCGCTGCACCTCGCCGGCCCGGTCCTGGTCGGCCCCGACGACGTCCGTGACGAGCTGTGGGTGGTGGACGGCCGGGTGACCTTCACCGAGCCGTCCGGGGACTGCGAGACGATCCGCGGCTGGGTGCTCCCCGGCCTGGTCGACGCCCACTGCCACGTGGGGCTGGATGCGCACGGGCCCGTGGACGCCGAGACCGCCGAGGCCCAGATCAGGGGCGACCGCGCAGCCGGGACGTTGCTGATCCGGGACGCGGGCTCGCCGTCCGACACCCGCTGGATCGACGACCGCGAGGACCTGCCGGTCGTGATCCGCGCGGGGCGTCACATCGCCCGGACCCGGCGCTACATCCGGGACTACGCCGACGAGATCGAGCCGGACCAGCTCGTCGAGACGGTCCGTGCGCAGGCACGGCGCGGGGACGGCTGGGTCAAGCTGGTCGGCGACTGGATCGATCGCGCGACGGGCGACCTGGCGCCGTGCTGGCCGCAGGACGTGGCGCGCGAGGCGATCACCGTCGCGCACGAGGAGGGGGCCCGGGTCACCGCCCACTGCTTCGGCGAGGAGGTGCTGCCGCAGCTGGCGGCCGCCGGGATCGACTGCATCGAGCACGCGACCGGGCTGCGCGGCGAGGTGGTCGACACCTTCGCCCGGCAGGGCATCGCCATCGTCCCGACGCTGGTCAACATCGCGACCTTCCCCCAGATCGCCGAGCCGGCTCGGGCCAAGTTCCCGGACTACCACCGTCACATGCTCGACCTGCACCGCCGACGCCACGAGACCGTGCGCACGGCCTTCGAGGCCGGCGTCCCGATCTACTGTGGCACCGACGCCGGTGGGTCGCTGCCGCACGGTCTGGTGGGGTCCGAGGCCCGCGAGCTGCGGGCGGCCGGGCTGCCCGCCCCTGCGGTGCTCGACGCCGTCAGCTGGGCCGCGCGCCGCTGGCTGGGGCGGCCCGGGATCGAGGAGGGTGCCCAGGCAGACCTCTGCGTCTATGCCACCGATCCCCGCGAGGACCTCGACGTCCTGGCGTTCCCGACGGCCGTCGTCCTGCGCGGTGTCGTCCGCGGCTGAGGTCATAACCTTCGTCACAGGTTGCGTTCACTTCTTGACGGCAAAGGTCACCGGGTTCATGGTGTAGCCATGCCCCAGGACCGACGCACCCGATCCCGCACCGCCCCACGGGGATCCGGGTCGCCCAGCGCCCTGCGGCGGGCCAACACCGAGCGCGTCCTGCGGCACCTGCGCTCGAGCGGCGCGTCCACTCAGGCGGACCTGGCCCGGGCCACGGGGCTGTCCCCGGCCACGGTGTCCAACCTGGTGCGCTCCCTGGTGGACGACGGCCGGGTCGCGACGGGCACGACCACCGCGTCCGGACGCCGGGCCACCCAGGTGACGCTGGTGTCCCAGGCGGGGCGGCAGGTGGCCCTCGGCATCGACGTCGGCCGTCGCCACGTGCGCGTCGTCGTGGCGACGGAGTCCGGGGAGGTCGTCGGCGAGTCCGCGCACGAGCTCCCGGCAGGCCACCGGGCCTCCGAGTGCCTGCAGGTGGTGGCGGACCTGGTCTCCGAGGTGCGGGTGGCGGCGGATCACGCGGGGCACCGCCTCGTCGGGGCGGGCCTCGGCATACCCGGTCCGGTCGACGTCCGGACCGGCCTGGTGGGCCACGGGGCGATCCTCCCCGAGTGGGTCGGCCTGCCGGTTGCCGAGACCTTCGCCGAGCGGCTCGGCATGCCCGTCCACGTCGACAACGACGCGACGCTCGGCGCGCTCGCCGAGGCGCGCTGGGGCGCCTACAAGGGAGTGCAGGACCTCGTCTACGTCAAGGTGGCCTCGGGCGTGGGGTCGGGGCTGGTCCTCGGTGGCCGGGTGCATCGTGGCCACCTCGGCATGACCGGCGAGATCGGGCACCTGCCGGTCGCGGCGTACGGCCAGGTCTGCCGCTGCGGCAACCGCGGGTGCCTGGAGACCGTCGCGTCGGTGCCCTCGATGCTGGCGGCGCTGGGGGTGTCGGCGGGTCGTCTGCCCCGCACGTCCGAGCTCATCTCCCTCGTCCAGGCGGGGGACCCGGCCGCCTTGCGCGTCCTCGAGGACGCCGGTGCCGCCCTCGGGCAGGTGTGCGGGGGGCTGTGCAACGTGATCAACCCGGCCGTGATCGCCGTCGGGGGGCCGTTGACGGCCGTGGGGGAGGCCCTGCTCCCCTCGATCCGGCACGGGCTCTCGCGAGCCACCACCCCGGCCGTCTCCGAGGCCACGGTGCTGACCCTGACGACCCTGGGCGACCGGACCGAGGCCCTCGGCGCCGCGGCGCTCGCGCACTCGGCCGACTGAGTGAGGCCTTCGTCACGAACCCGCAACGCAGGGGCCGCTGCGGTTGACGCCGGGCACGCCAGCGAGTTCACTTTGTGAACGAGTGACGACGCGGTTGTCGTCAGGTCGCGAAGAAGGGACCCCCTGATGGCACGACCCGGTGCGCCCGTCATCCTCGAGATGGTCGACATCACCAAGGAATTCCCCGGCGTCAAGGCGCTGGACCACGTCAACCTCGCCGTCAGCACCGGCGAGGTGCACGCGATCTGCGGCGAGAACGGCGCGGGAAAGTCCACCCTGATGAAGGTGCTGTCGGGGATCTATCCCCACGGCACGTATGCCGGCCGCATCCTCTACGACGGTCGTGAGGTGGAGTTCAAGGACATCCGGGCCAGCGAGAGCGCCGGCATCGTGATCATCCACCAAGAGCTCGCCCTCATCCCCGAGCTGTCGATTGCGGAGAACATCTTCCTCGGCAACGAGGCGGCCAGGGGCGGCATCATCAGCTGGGTGGAGACCAACAGGCGGGCCCGCGAGCTGCTGTCGAGGGTGGGCCTGCGCGACGACCCGGAGACACCGGTCAAGAACATCGGTGTCGGTAAGCAGCAGCTCGTCGAGATCGCCAAGGCGCTCAACAAGAACGTCCGGCTGCTCATCCTCGACGAGCCCACCGCGGCCCTCAACGAGGAGGACTCGGCCCACCTGCTCGACCTGCTGCGCGGTCTGCGCGACCGGGGCATCACCTGCATCATGATCAGCCACAAGCTGGGCGAGATCGCCGCCATCGCGGACTCCATCACCATCATCCGTGACGGGCGGTCCATCGAGACCCTCGACGTCCACGGCGGCGGCGTGGACGAGGACCGCATCATCCGCGGCATGGTCGGTCGCCCCCTGGACTCCCGCTTCCCCGACTACACGCCGCAGATCGGCGAGACCCTGCTCGAGGTGCGCGACTGGACGGTCGAGCACCCGCAGATCCCCGGCCGGCTGGTGTGCAAGGGCTCGTCCTTCACGGTGCGGGCGGGCGAGATCGTGGGCTTCGCGGGACTGATGGGTGCCGGCCGGACCGAGCTCATGCGCTCGTTGTTCGGCCACTCCTACGGCCAGCTCCTCGGCGGCGAGGCCTTCCTGCGGGGCCGCCGGCTCAAGCTGACCAGCGTCTCCACCGCGATCAAGGAGGGCCTCGGCTACGTCACCGAGGACCGCAAGGTGCTGGGGCTGAACCTCCTGGACGACATCAAGACGACCACGGTCTCCGCCAAGCTCGGCAAGATCTCGCCGGGCGGTGTGGTCGACCGGCACAAGGAGTTCGACTTCGCCGAGCGCTACCGCACCTCGCTGCGCACCAAGGCCCCCTCCGTCAACGAGGGTGTCGGCAAGCTGTCCGGCGGCAACCAGCAGAAGGTCGTGCTGGCGAAGTGGTTGTTCACCGACCCCGAGGTCCTCATCCTGGACGAGCCCACCCGCGGCATCGACGTGGGGGCCAAGTTCGAGATCTACGGGATCATCCAGCAGCTCGCGCTGCAGGGGAAGGGCGTCATCGTCGTCTCCTCCGAGCTGCCGGAGCTCCTCGGCCTGTCCGACCGCATCTACACGATCTGCGAGGGGGCCATCACCGGCTGCCTCGACAAGTCCGAGGCCACGCAGGAGAACCTCATGCGCCTCATGACCCTCACGTCCTCCACCCACGCGCCCTCCGCCTGACCGAAAGACGCCCGATGAACAAGCTCAAGCAGGTCTTCGGCGGTGACATCCGCCAGTTCGGCATGATCATCGCCCTCGTGGCGTTGATCGCGCTCTTCCAGGTCCTGACCAACGGCCTGACCCTCGACCCCACCAATGTCATCAACATCCTCCAGGGCAACGCCTACGTCCTCGTGCTGGCCATCGGGATGGTCCTCGTCATCATCGCCGGGCACATCGACCTGTCGGTCGGGTCGGTGGCCGCGGCCGTGGGCATCATGGTCGCGATGGCGATGCGGGACTGGAACCTCGCCTGGCCCCTGGCCATCCTGCTGGGCCTCGCGCTCGGCGCGCTGATCGGGGCCTGGCAGGGATTCTGGGTCGCCTACGTCGGCATCCCGGCCTTCATCACGACGCTCGCGGGGATGCTCATCTTCCGCGGGGTCAACCAGTGGGTCGGCAAGTCGCTCACCGTGCCGGTGCCTGAGGGCTTCCAGACCATCGGGTCCGGCTACCTGCCCGAGGTCGGGCCCAACACCGGCTACAACAACCTCACCGTGCTGCTCGGCGTGCTGGCCTGCCTCGCGATCGTCGGGGGAGCGCTGCGCAACCGCGCCAACCAGCGCAAGATCGGCCTCCCGCTCGAGGACGGCGTCGCCCTCGGCATCCGCCTGCTGCTCATCTGCGGGGCGATCATCGCGGTGACCCTGCTGATGGCGTCCGGTCGCCCCGGGACCTCCTTCCCCGTCTCGGGCCTGATCCTGGCGTTCCTCGTCATGCTCTACGGCTTCATCTCCAGCCGCACCGTGGTCGGTCGCCACGTGTATGCCGTGGGTGGCAACAAGCACGCCGCCGAGCTGTCGGGCGTCAAGGCCAAGAAGGTCAACTTCCTGGTCATGATGAACATGTCCGTCCTCGCGGCCCTCGCGGGCATGATGTTCGTCGCCCGCTCCACCGCGTCCGGGCCGAGCGACGGCGTCGGCTGGGAGCTCGACGCCATCGCCGCCGTCTTCATCGGCGGGGCGGCCGTCTCCGGCGGCGTGGGCACCGTCGTCGGCTCGATCATCGGCGGCCTGGTCATGGCCGTGCTCAACAACGGGCTCTCGCTGCTCGGCGTGAGCGCCGACGTCACCCAGATCATCAAGGGCCTCGTGCTGCTCGCGGCCGTGGCCTTCGACGTCTTCAACAAGATGCAGGGGCGGCCGTCGATCATCGGCCACCTCACCAAGAACGCCGGGTCGCGCACGCCGACGAGCACCGCGCAAACCGGCGCCACGGCCCGGCCCAAGGCCTGAGCCCCACCCTCACCACACCAGTACGAACGACAAGGAAGTCACATGCGCAAGCTCACCACCACCGTCGTGGCCGTCTCCGCGGTCGCCCTCACCCTGTCCGCCTGCGGGCGCGCCGAGCAGACCTCCACCTCGACCCAGAGCAGCGGCGGGTCCGCCGCGGCCAAGGGCTTCGACCAGGGCGCCCTGATCGGGGTGGCGCTGCCCAAGAAGACCTCGGAGAACTGGGTTCTCGCGGAGAACATCTTCAAGAAGGACATGACGGACGCCGGCTTCAAGGTCGACGTGCAGTTCGCCAACAACGGCGTCGCGGAGCAGCAGAACCAGATCCAGACGATGGTCACCAAGGGTGCCAAGGTCCTGATCGTCGGTGCGCTGGACGGCTCCCAGCTCGGCACCCAGCTGCAGGCCGCCAAGCAGCAGGGCGTCACCGTCATCGCCTACGACCGCCTGCTCACCAACACCCAGGCCGTGGACTACTACGTCGCCTTCGACAACTTCAAGGTGGGTGTGCTGCAGGGCAACGCGCTTCTCGAGGGCCTCAAGGCCAAGAAGCCCAACGGCCCCTACAACGTCGAGCTCATCGCCGGCTCGCCCGACGACGCCAACTCCAAGGTGTTCTTCGACGGCGCGATGAGCGTCCTGCAGCCCAAGATCAAGGACGGGACCCTCAAGGTCGTCTCCGGGCAGACCTCCTTCCAGCAGGTCGTGACCCAGGACTGGAAGGCGGAGAACGTCCAGAAGCGCATGGACAACGTGCTCGCCGCCCACTACGCCTCCGTCCCGCTCGACGGCGTCCTGTCGCCCAACGACACCCTGGCCCGCGCCGCGATGACCTCGGTCAAGCAGGCCGGCAAGCCGACCCCGGTCGTGACCGGTCAGGACTCCGAGGTGGAGTCGGTCAAGTCGATCATGGCGGGGGAGCAGTACTCCACCATCAACAAGGACACCCGCAAGCTGGTCGCCGCGGCGATCGACATGACCAAGCAGCTCCAGAAGGGCGAGAAGGTCACGGTCAACGACGAGAAGTCCTACAACAACGGCGTCAAGGTCGTGCCGGCCAACCTGCTCGAGCCGGTCATCGTGACCAAGGCCAACGCCAAGGAGGCCTACGCCAACGACCCGACCCTGTCGGCTCTGGTCAAGTGACCCAGATCACGTGACTCAGAGCCCGTATGGCGGCGGACCGCCGTCATCCGGGCTGGGGGCTTTTGACTGGCATCAGCGGGGCGCCGCGCGACCGGACGGTCGGGCGGCGCCCCGCGCTGTCCCGCGGATCTCAACTTCCAGTAGCAATTTGTAGTGTTGTCGTGACTCTGCGTAGATGTTTTGGGCAAGATAAGGGGCGTGAGCCTTCGAGGACCCAGCGTCGGCCGTGTCCGCGACGACACGGCGCTGCTGCGCGTGGGCCTGGCCGCCAGCGAGGCCGCCCTGCGCATCAAGCGCGCCGCCCGTGCCTCCCAGCGCCTGGCGCGCCTCGCCGAGACCGACCCTGACATCACCCTCGACACCACCGTGCAGTGCGCGGCGGACCTGGCCAGCGAGCTGGGCTACCTCGGCGAGAACGACCCGGGGGCCGCGCTGCAGGTGGCCGGCGGTGCGCTGCAGGTGATCACCGACCTGCCGCCGGGCCCGTGGAGCCTCGTCGTGGAGATCCAGGGCGAGCTGACCCGCGGCGAGGCGCTACTCGCGCTCGGCGACCTCGACGGTGCGGCCGCGTGCGCTGCCTCGGCTCGACGCTCGGCGACGCTGCCGCTGCCCGAGGACGACCTCGGCCTACGCGTCCGCGCCGGGCTGCTGGCCCTCGAGGGGCAGGTGGCCGCTGCGGCCGGCGACCTCGCGCTGGCTGTCACCCACTTCCGAGCGTCGCTGGAGGCGGACGCGGATGGTGCGCTCGGGCTGCAGCCCCTCGTCCTCGCACGGCTCGCTCAGGTCATGCAGGCGCTCGGGGACACCGACCTGGGCCTCACGTATGTCGACCGGGCCCTCGCCAGCACGGCCGTCCCGCAGTCCGACGCCGCCATGGCCCGCCTGCACGGCATCCGGGCCGAGCTGCTGCTCGACGCCGGCGACCTCGACGGCGCCCTGGCTGAGAGCGAGCGGGGGGCCGAGCTCGTCGTCCATGCGGGGCTGAACCCCGCGGACCACGTCCGCCGCGTCGCCGCCGTCCGCGCCAGGCTCGGCGACCCCGACGCGCCCGACGCCCTGCGACGGCTCGCCGACGACGAGACACGGACGACCGGAGCGCCGAGCTTCGCGACGCTGCTCGCGCTCGCCACGGCCCACCTGCGCTCGGGGGACGCCGAGTCGGCGGTCCGGGCCCTCGCGCCCTACCACCACGCCAGCACCCTTCCCCGGTCGCAGCGCGACGCGGTCTATGACGTGCTGACCGAGGCCGCCGAGCGCACGGGCGACGAGGCCGGCGCCCTGGCTCTGCTGAAGGAGCAGCGCGAGGCGGCGCGTGGCGACGCGCGGGCCGGATCCTCGTCACGGGTGCGCGACCTCGCCGAGCGGCTGCGCATGGACCTCCTGCAGGCCGACCTCAAGGAGTCCCGCCGGCGCGAGCAGCAGCTCACGCTGCTCGTGCGGCAGCGCACGGCCGAGCTCACCTGGCGGGCGGCGCACGACGAGCTGACCGGGCTCTACAGCCGGGACGCGGTGCTGAGCAGGCTGCGCGAGCCGGCCGGTCCCAGGACCTGGCGGACCGTGCTCTACCTCGACCTGGACCGGTTCAAGGTGGTCAACGACGCCCACGGCCACGAGGTGGGCGACGCCCTGCTCTCGGTCGTCGGGCGCCGGCTCGAGACGGCCGTCCTCGGTCTGGCCGGACGCACGTGCGTCGCCCGTCTGGGGGCGGACGAGTTCTGCGTGCTCATCGACACGGAGGGGCCCCTCGACGGGGTCGCCACCGCCCAGCAGCTCGTCGACGAGCTCTGCACCCCCGTCGACCTGCCGAGCCTCGGCCCGGTGCGACCGCAGGTGAGCATCGGCGTGGCCCAGGCCGCCCCGGGGGTGGAGCGACCCGTCGGGGACACCGACCTCGACCTCCTCCGCGACGCGGACGTGGCCCTCAACCGCTCCAAGTCGCAGGGCGGGGGCGGCATCTACGTCTTCGGCCATGCCGACCGGGAGCAGGCGGTGCGCCGCTTCGAGGTGGAGCACCGCGTGCGCCGGGCGATCGAGGAGGGGCGCATCCTTGCGGCATACGACCCGATCGTCGACCTGCGCACCGGCGAGGTCGTCGGGGTGGAGGCGCTGTGCCGCATGGAGGAGAACGGACGACTCGTCCGCGCCGCCGAGTTCATCGAGATCGCCGAGGAGTCCGGGCTCATCGACGCGCTGGGTCGCGTCGTGCTCGCCGAGTCGATCCGTGACCTGGCCGCGTCCGGGACCCCGAGCTTCGTCGCCATCAACCTCGGGCCCCGAGAGCTGCGGCGTCCCGGGCTGCTGGAGGACCTGCGTCGACGCACGGAGGCGGCGGGCCTCGGCCTGGAGCGGCTGGTGGTCGAGGTCACCGAGCGGTCCTTCGTCGACGTCGCCTCCCAGGAGGCGCAGGTGCTGCGCGAACTGTCCGAGGCCGGGGTGCGCCTCGCCATCGACGACTTCAGCACCGGGCACAGCTCGATGGTCCACCTGTCCTGGATGCCGGTGCAGCTCCTCAAGATCGACCGTTCCTTGGTCGTGCGTGCGGCCCGCAGCGCCTCCGACCGCACGCTCGTGGACGCGGTCATCTCGATGGCCCAGACCCTCGGTCTGACGGTCCTCGCGGAGGGCATCGAGACCGCGGAGGCGGCGCGGGTGCTGCGCGACCTCGGCTGCGACCTGGCCCAGGGCCACCTGTTCGACGAGTACGCCCGCATCGACGAGATCCCGCGGACCTTCGACCTCGACCGGCTCCTCGCCGAGGACTGAGGCTGCTGGGTCCGCACCGGCACGGTCCGGACACGCCGGATGTCGTCAGCACCCCCGCCCATCTGGCAT
Source organism: Arsenicicoccus bolidensis DSM 15745 (assembly GCF_000426385.1). GTDB lineage: Bacteria > Actinomycetota > Actinomycetes > Actinomycetales > Dermatophilaceae > Arsenicicoccus > Arsenicicoccus bolidensis. Next base: position 17,051 of record NZ_AUFG01000023.1, on the reverse strand, counting down.
CATGGACTCTCGTATGCGCCGTGAGCGGACCCTCTCACCGGTCTCGACGCGTCCATCGAGTCCGCCCGCGCCTGTCCCCACGGTGTCGTGACGCGGGCTCACCCACACCACATCCAAGGAGACACCACACTCGTGGCCGTCAAGATTCGTCTGAAGCGCATGGGCAAGATCCGTGCACCGTACTACCGCGTCGTCGTGATGGACTCGCGCACCAAGCGCGATGGTCGTGCGATCGAGGAGATCGGCATCTACCACCCGACGGAGCAGCCGTCGCGCATCGAGATCACCTCCGAGCGCGCGCAGTACTGGCTGGGCGTCGGCGCTCAGCCGACCGAGCAGGTCATGGCTCTGCTCAAGATCACTGGTGACTGGCAGAAGCACAAGGGCCTCCCGGGCGCCGAGGGCACCCTGCAGGTCAAGGAGCCCAAGCGCTCCAAGCAGGACCTCTACAACGAGGCCCTCCAGAAGGCCGAGCTCGAGCCCAAGGAGACGCCGAAGAAGAAGTCCGCCCCCAAGGACGAGGCTCCGGCCGAGCCCGCCCCCGAGGCCCCCGCCACGACCGACCCGGCCGAGGCTGCCGAGTCCGCCGGCTCCGCCGAGGCCGAGGAGGTCCCCGCGACCGAGTCCGTCGAGGCCGCCGCTCCGGAGTCCGACGAGAAGGCCGAGGCCTGATCGTGCTCGAGGAGGCGCTCGAGCACCTCGTCAAGGGGATCGTGGACCACGACGAGGACGTGGTGGTGCGCCACAAGGAGCTCCGCCGCGGTGAGGTGCTCGAGGTCCGTGTCCACCCGGACGACCTCGGTCGCGTCATCGGCCGCTCGGGCCGCACGGCCAGCGCCCTGCGCACCGTCATGGGTGCCCTGGCCGGTGGCAAGCAGGTGCGCGTCGACATCGTCGACACGGACCGGGTGCGCTGAGCGCCCCACGGCATCACGCTCGAACCACGAGAGGCGTGCACGGGACCATCCCGTCGCACGCCTCTCGTCGTCTCTCGGGGCAGACCCGCACGACCAAACGAGGAGATTCAGCATGGACGTCGTCGTCGCCAGGATCGGCAAGGCGCACGCGCTGCGCGGTGAGGTCACGGTGGAGCTGCGCACCGACGAGCCGCAGGCGCGGCTCGCCCCTGGTACGCGTCTGACCACCGAGGCGCGCCGCGGGTCCGGCGTGCCCCGCGAGCTGACCGTGCGGACCGCACGCGTCCACAACGGGACCTGGCTGCTGGCCTTCGAGGAGATCCCGGACCGCACGGGTGCGGAGTCCCTGCGCAACACCCTCCTGACCCTCGACGTGGCCGACGGGACCGATGGCACCGGCGGGGCCGCCGGGACCTCCGAGCGCGACGACGAGGGCTGGTACGAGTCCGACCTGGTCGGGCTCCGGGCCGAGGACCCCGCCGGGGAGGTCGTCGGCGAGGTCGTGGCCCTGCACACCCGCCCTGTCCAGGACCTGCTCGAGGTGCGGCTCACGGACGGCCCGACCGGGCTCGTCCCCTTCGTCGAGGCGCTGGTGCCCACGGTGGACGTGGCGGCGGGCCGGGTCGTCGTCGACGCGCCCGACGGGCTGTTCGACCTCGACGGGGAGTGACCGTGCGCATCGACGTCGTCTCGATCTTTCCCGAGTACCTCTCGCCGCTGGACCTCTCCCTCATCGGCAAGGCCCGCCGCGAGGGGTTGCTGGACCTGCACGTCCACGACCTGCGCTCGTGGACGACCGATCGGCACCGCACCGTCGACGACACCCCCTACGGCGGGGGCGCCGGCATGGTGATGAAGCCCGAGCCGTGGGCCCAGGCGATCGACCACCTGCGCTCGGTCGGTGACGAGTCGTATGCCGGCGCCCGCCCCCTGCTCGTGGTGCCGGGTCCCGGCGGTCGGCGCTTCGACCAGGCGATGGCCCACGAGCTGGCGGGCGAGCCGTGGCTGGCCTTCGCCTGCGGACGCTACGAGGGGATCGACGAGCGCGTCTACGAGCACGCGCAGGAGGCGCTCGACGGCCGGGTCCGCGTCGTGTCCCTCGGCGACTACGTGCTCAACGGTGGCGAGGTCGCCGTCCTCACCATCACCGAGGCGGTGGCCCGGCTGCTGCCCGGGGTCGTGGGCAACGCCGCGTCGCTCGTCGAGGAGTCCCACGAGGACGGCCTGCTCGAGTACCCCGTCTACACCAAGCCGGCGTCCTGGCGCGGCCGCGAGGTGCCGCCGGTGCTCCTCTCGGGCGACCACGGCGCGATCGCGACCTGGCGGCAGCGGCAGCGCCTCGAGCGGACCGCCGCGCGGCGCCCCGACCTGCTGCCCGCGTCGGCCACCCTCGCGGGCGGCGAGGAGCTGGCGATCCGCCTGGCGACGCCCGCCGACGTCCCCGAGCTGTGGACCCTCACCCGGGCCTGCTGGGTGGACGAGGGCCGGGTCAACGAGGCGCCCGACATCCCCCCGCTCGTGGAGACGCTGGCGCAGGCCCGGAGCGGGATCGACGGGTGGCGCACCTGGGTGGTCCGCGACGGCGCTCGCGGCGCGAATCGCGGTGACGGCCGGCTGGTGGCGTCGGTGCGCGGCAGGCTCGTCGACGGCAACACCTGGGAGGTCGGTCGGCTCATGGTCGCCCCGGACCTCGTGGGGCAGGGGATGGGCCGGCAGCTGCTCGCCCACGTCGAGCGCCAGGCGCCGCCCGAGGCCACCCGGGCGTGGCTGCTCACGGGGGCGCGCAGCGAGCGCAACCAGCGCCTCTACCGCAAGGCGGGGTACCGCCCGGTGCGCGAGGCCCGGCAGGGGGTCCCAGGCACCGTGGAGCTCGAGAAGCGCCTGCGGCGCTCCTGACCGCATCGTGCTCCTGGGTCCGCCGCGCTCCACCCGCGCTCGCGCGCACCGGGCCGGCGCCGCCTCGGGGACGCCTCGGGACGCCGTCGACCGCCCGAGTTGGGGTCAGGGACCCTGGTCTGGCAGAATCGTGCCTTGCGTCTCGCGGCGATCAACCATGCCCCTGCCACAGGGGGAGGACCTGTCTGATGACAGGGACGCGGCAGCCGGGGACGTCATACGACACCTGCCTGCACCCGACCCAGGGCGCAGCCGACGGTGGGACGACCTGTGGCGGCCCCACGAGAAAGCGACATCGCATGAAGAAGCTGGCTGAGTTCGACGCCGCGAGCCTGCGCGACGACGTCCCCGCGTTCCGCGCCGGAGACACCCTCAAGGTCCACGTCAAGGTCATCGAGGGCACCCGCTCCCGTGTCCAGGTCTTCCAGGGCGTCGTGATCCGTCGCTCCGGCGGCGGCATCGGCGAGACCTTCACCGTCCGCAAGATCTCCTTCGGCGTCGGCGTGGAGCGCACCTTCCCGCTGCACACCCCGGTCATCGACCGGATCGAGGTCATGACCCGCGGCGACGTGCGTCGCGCCAAGCTGTACTACCTGCGCGACCTGCGCGGCAAGGCCGCCAAGATCAAGGAGAAGCGCGACACCACGGGCAAGCGCTGACCCTTGTCGCCGCAGGCCGGGCGAGAGCGCACAGCCGCGGCCACTAGGCTGCCGCGGGTGCACCCCCGGACGACGATGCCGACCATGACCGACACCTCGGTCGCGGTCGGCATCTCTCGTCGGGCCCGGCGCCTCCTCGTCGCCGTGCTGCTCGCCTGGGTGGCGCTCGTCGCCGCCCGGACCTGGGTCGTCGACTGGTTCGTCGTGCCGAGCGACTCGATGGAGCCGCTGCTGCGCCCCGGCGAGCGGATCCTCGTGGACAAGCGAGCAGGTGCGGTGGACCGCGGGGACGTGATCGTCTTCGACGGCACCCGCACCTTCGGCACCGTGGACGACCGACCGCTCGCGATCCAGGTGCTCGGCCGCGCGCTCGGCGCCTCGCCCGGCCACCACGTGGTCAAGCGGGTGGTGGGCGTGGGCGGCGACCACGTGCGCTGCTGCGACGACCAGGGGCGGGTCACCGTCGACGGCCGCCCCGTGGAGGAGCCCTACCTGCACCCCGGCGACACACCCAGCGAGGTGAGCTTCGACGTGGTGGTGCCGCCAGGCAGACTGTGGGTGCTGGGTGACCACCGCAGCCGTTCGGCCGACTCACGGTCGAGGCTGGGCTCACCCGGCGGCGGGCTCGTTCCCGAGCGTGACGTCACCGGTCGGGTGACCCGCGTGCTGTGGCCGCCCGGCCAGTGGCGAGCCGTGGCCGCCCGACCCGACCTGATGACCCTGGAGGAACCCGATGACCGACGCGCGTGACGTGCACGAGGACCCGACGCCGGGAGGCGACGCGGGGGAGCCACGCGACGGCGCCGAGGGGCGCGAGTCGGGCGAGCCCGGCGAGTCCCGCGGCGCAGGTGCGACGAGGAGCCCCAGCGCCGGCTCCCACCTCATGCACGCGGTGCGCGAGTTCGTGATCGTGGTCGGTCTGGCCCTCATCCTGTCCCTGGCCGTCAAGACCTGGCTGATGCAGGCGTTCTTCATCCCGTCCGGCTCGATGGAGGACACCCTGGTCGAAGGCGACCGGGTGGTCGTGTCCAAGCTGACGCCCAGGCCGTTCGAGCTGGAGCGGGGCGACATCGTCGTGTTCGAGGACACCGGCCGCTGGCTGGTGCAGGCACCGACGGCCCAGCGGTCCGGCGTCGCCAACGTGCTGCACGAGACCTTCGTCTTCGTGGGGCTGCTCCCCAACGACTCCGACAGCCACCTGATCAAGCGCGTGATCGGCCTGCCAGGGGACAAGGTGAGGTGCTGCACCGAGGACGGCAAGCTCACGGTCAACGGCGCCGCGATCTCCGAGAGCTATCTCAAGCCCGGCGACGCCCCCAGCGTCGATCCCTTCGACATCACCGTCCCGGAGGGCCGGCTCTGGGTGATGGGCGACCACCGCAGCGACTCGGGCGACTCCCGCTACCACGACCCCAGCCGGGACGGCAGCACCGGATCCGTGCCGATCGACGACGTCGTCGGGCGGGCCGTCGCCGTGGTGTGGCCGTTCTCCGAGATGACCTGGCTCGGCCAGCCGACGAGCGTGTACTCGGCCGTGCCCGACTCGCCGTGACACCCCCCGCCACGGCGACCTCGCGGCGGCCCAGCCTGCGCGTCGAGCGGGCCCTGCAGCGGGGCCTGCCCGAGGGGCGGCAGGTCATCGCGGCCATGGACGAGGTGGGCCGGGGTGCCCTGGCCGGACCCGTGTCCGTGGGGGTCGTGCTGATCGACCTGTCCGTCGGCTCGGCGCCGACGGGGGTGCGGGACTCCAAGCTGCTGACGCCCGCGGCCCGCGAGAGGCTGGTGCCCCGGCTGAGGCGGTGGGCGCCGGCATACGGCGTGGGGCACGCCACCCCGCAGGAGATCGACGAGGTCGGGATCATGGGGGCGCTGCGCCTCGCAGGACGGCGCGCGATGGAGGCGGCCTGCGCCGATGGGCTCGTGCCCTCCTTGGTGCTGCTCGACGGCAACCACGACTGGTTCACCGAGCCGGACCGCGTGGGTCTGCTCGGCGCGCTCGACGATGACCTGATCCCCGTCCACACGATGATCAAGGCCGACCTGCGCTGCTCCTCGGTGGCGGCGGCGAGCGTGCTCGCCAAGGTCGAGCGCGACGGCCTCATGGTCCGGCTGGCCGAGCAGGACGACGTCGACGACGCCTACGGCTTCGCGGTCAACAAGGGGTATGCCGCCCCGGGGCACCTCGACGCGCTGTCCCGCCTGGGGCCCTGCGTCCACCACCGCCGGTCGTGGCGGCTGCCCCTGCAGCGGGTGTTGGGTGATGATGGGACGACCGCGGACGCCGTCGGCGTCGCAGCAGCTGAGCAGGGAGTGCAGGAGCGATGAGCGCAGAGGACCTCGAGCGGTACGAGACCGAGATGGAGCTCGCGCTCTACCGGGAGTACCGCGACGTCGTGGGGCTGTTCTCCCACGTCGTGGAGACCGAGCGACGGTTCTACCTGTGCAACTCCGTCGACGTGCGGGTGCGCAGCGACGGCGGCGAGGTGTACTTCGACGTGACGATGTCCGACGCCTGGGTGTGGGACGTCTACCGGCCAGCCCGGTTCGTCAAGAACGTCCGCGTCGTGACCTTCAAGGACGTCAACGTCGAGGAGCTTGCCAAGTCCGACCTCGACCTCGCCAAGGATCCCGGCTTCCCGTCCTGACGGTCCCGGACCTCGCGTTCGTCGGGGTCTGTCCACAGGTCGCCGCGTTCCCGTCGCCCTCGTCCACAGGGCGTTCGTCGGCCAGGTCTCGGCCTGCTCGACGGGAGCAGTCTGGGTCCCGTGCGGTCACGGTGGTCGCACGGGAGCGTGAGGTGTGGCCATGGCATGTGGATCCGGCCCGGCACGGCATCGGGCCGTCGGGGACTACGGCGAGCGGGTGGCGGCGCGCCACCTCGAGGCCCTCGGGATGACGGTGGTCGACCGCAACTGGCGGTGCGACCAGGGGGAGATCGACGTCGTGGCCCCGACCTCACCCCCCACCCTCGTGGTGTGCGAGGTCAAGACCCGCACGAGCGTGTCCTACGGCAGCCCGGTCGAGCAGGTGACGCAGCGCAAGGCGATGCGGCTGCGGCGCCTCGCCGTGCGGTGGCTGCAGGAGCACCCGGAGGTCACGTCCCCGCACGTCCGCGTCGACGTCGTGGGGGTCCTCGTGCCCCGCGCCGGCGCGCCGGAGGTCGAGCACCTCGAGGGGGTGCTGTCGTGAGCACCGGGCTGACCCGCGGCGTGACCCTGTCGGGGCTCGAGGGGGCCGTCGTCGATGTCGAGGCGGATGTCAGTCTCGGGCTGCCGGCCTTCACCGTGACGGGGCTCGCGGACACGACCGTCGGCGAGGCGCGCGACCGGATCCGGGCGGCGGCGAGCAACGCGGGCGTGCCCCTGCCGTCGCGTCGTCTCACGGTGAACCTGTCGCCGGCGTGGATGCCCAAGTCCGGCAACGCCTTCGACCTGCCCATGGTCACTCAATAACGTTCTTTTCGCGGCCCATCTGGGCCTGCCTGTCATGCTTGCGGCATGAGTGAGCACAGCGGACCTTCCCGGAATCCATCCGGAGAGCCCGAGCCGTACTGGCCCGAGCCGTTCCAGGTGGGCGGCAGTCCCGAGGTTGCCCGCGCGTTCGCCCTGGCGGAGTTGATGGCGGACCTAGAACGACACAACATGCAGGCCGAGCGGGAGCAGCGCGAGGTCGACGCGGCGGAGGTGGATGCGGTCCCCCGGGTGCCCGACACGGATTAGGCGTGCTGGGTACCGGGTCCCGCGCTAAGGGCGTGGGGGACCGTGTCCAGAGGGCGCTATGGCCCTTCCTCGGCTCGGTGCTAGAGGGCGTCCGCCACGGCGTCCCGGGCCATCGCCTGCCAGTCCTCGCGCCCCAGGACAAGGGCCACGGCGTCGGCTAGCGGCATGTGTGGGGCCTGGCGCTGGGCCTTGCGGGCGCGGTCGCAGGTGAGGCATTCGCGGCGTCCACGGCGTAGGGCTGACGGGCGCAGGTTGCGGCCCCCAGGGCGTGCCCACGGGGGCAGGTGTGTCGGAGTACCTGGCGGGCGAGAAAGTCGCTGGGGGGCCGTGTCTGGGAGGCCCTATTGGGGCGCCCCAGGTGCCGCGCGATTCGTCCAGCACGAGGCCCAGCTCGCTGGGGTGCAGGTGCGCCGCGCCGGGGCCTACGCCGTCGATGTGGCGATCGAATAGGGCGACGGTGGCGAAGATATGGGAGCACTTGGCGCACTGCGCCTCGTGGGGTCCGAGGGGTTGGGCCATGGCACTGCCTTTCGTTCGGGATCGCTCGTCCGTGTGGGCCGGACGTCCCGAGCGGGAAGACGTGCGGCTAGGGCTTGCCCCAGCGCAGGCGCCCCTTGGCGTCTGGTCGGCAGAACATCGCCGTTCCGGCCTTGGTGAATTTGATTTTCTCGCCGGGCAGGACGGTGCCTTCGCCTGGTCGTTGCACCACCACGACGACTTCAAGGCCGACCAAGGCACCGACCTCACGATCGATCTTGGCCAGATCACCGCCGGTGAGGTCGGTGGGTGCGTTGATGTCGACGGCGATCTCCGCCGGACCGGGCAGGTCTTTGCCAGCGCCGGCCCATCCGATCACGCGCGCGGTGGTCATGCCGTAGCCGGCGAGGAGGTCCTTGATCTCCTCGCGGCGCAGCATGTCCAGTCCAGGGGAGTGGGGCCGTCAGTCATGGCTCCATCCTCTCGTCTTTGAGGGTTGGCACGTAGGCTCAAGAAGCAGAAGGAGGTCTCGTGACGGACGAACTCACGGCTGAGCTGCAGCAGATGAAGGCCCGCGAGTTGGCCGAGTACGGGCGGATCTTCCTGTTCGCTGGCGGGCATCCCGAGGCACTGCGGGATGTCGCGGATCCGTCGATCGCGCTAAGCACCCAGCGCAGCCCTGGCCAGGTCTGGGCGCTGCCGGCAGGATGGGTGCGGATCGTGAACGAGCTACACCATGATCTGCTCGAGCTACTGGGCGAGTACGTCGTGACGCGGGCGGATCAGAAGGCTGGCCGGCTCTGCTACGACATCGCACCCCCGTCGTTCAGCGATGCTGTCCAGCATCGCATCGCTGGAGCAGAGGACGAATCACGCCACACCTGCGAACTCTGTGGTGTGAATACCAGCAAGACGTCGATCTACGCGGCCAGGTGCACGCGCCACGCAACCGGCGCAGGGCATCGCATAATTGGTGCAATCGCACGGCCGCCGGGCGAGTCTGAGCGGCTGAAAGCTGCCGATCCATGACGAGAAGCTCGACGCTTGAATGAAGTAGGCGGACATTCAGAGCCACGCTACCGATGAAGGTCTCGTGTACTGAGAGCATGGCTAGCCATGTGAGGCAGACACCGCGGTGTCAGAATTGCAGTGCTGATCGCAGTCGGCCCCTCGGGCTCGGCTGGCAACGGAGGAGAGAGTCTTGCCCGAGAGCCGACATCGTTACCTGTACGAGCGTCTGGGCGATCACGACTTCCAGCAGCTCGTCGGCGCTCTACTCGTCAACCAGTTCTCCGACTACATCCCGATGGCACTACGCCAAGCGGACGGTGGCCGAGACGGTCTGCGCGCGGTCGATCCCTCGAAGGTGATGGTCTACCAGGTCAAGTGGTCGGTCAACGGGTGTGAGAAGAATCCGGTCAGCTGGCTGGAGCAAGTTGTCAAGAAGGAGGCTGACAATCTGCGACGGCTCGCGGAGGAGGGTGTTCGGCACTACGCGCTCGTCACGAACGTGCCGAGCACGGCCAAGGATGAGACCGGCACCTTCGACAAGCTGGATCAGAAGCTTCGCGGCTATGCGAAGGAGTTCGGGTACGAGCAGATGACCTGCTTCTGGCGCGAAGCGCTGAATCCTTGGGTCGACAACGCCCCGGCCGAGACCAGATGGGCCTATGCGGACATGCTGGCGGGGTGGGATCTGATCCGCTACATCGTCGCCGAACAGATTGGAACAAACGAGGACAAGGTGCATCGCGCTTTGATCCGCAAGGTCGTTGCCGCCCAGTGGGAAGATGATCAACGGGTCAAATTCAGCCAGTCCGAGGTGGACCGGGAGAGGGTTGTCGACCTCTTCGTCGATGTCACCGCCCAGGAGCGACACCACGCTCTCGCCCGCCAGGGCGTCGTCGTCGAGGACCTCCGGGCTGGCCGGGTCGGCGCCGGCGACCTGCAGGTCGTCCAGCACCCGCGACAACTGCAGGTTCTCGTCCAGGCCGTCCATGCCCTGCGTTCGCGCCAGGAGCACGTCGACGGCCGCGGCCACGAGCGCAAACGCCTGGTCCATCCGGGCTTGTGTGTCAGTCATGGCCCGACCTTAACCAGCCCGCACGGCCCCGTCACCGCGGCCGTCGGCGCCCTGTGGACGACGGGGGCCGCGCAGGCGGCGCGCCGGCCGTGTTGTGGGCTCACGCGCGGGGCCCGCGGTGGCGCGGGCCATCGACGCGGGGGCCGTATGCGCTGTCTTCGCCGGTCAGGTGGATGGGCCGCTGGGCGGGTCCGCGGTCGCCCGGGTTGGGGGTCGCCGCGGTGGCGCGTGGCCGGTCGGTGGGGCGGGTGATGACCTGGAACATGGCCTCGTAGCCGGCCATGCTGCCGGTGATGACGGCCTGTCGCGAGATCCGGTCGTTCATGGCGCCCTTGACCACGGTCCAGTCGACGCGAAAACCGTTGTGCGCGGCGAGCATCGACACCACCTCACGGTTAGTTCTGCCGTTCCCTTCGCGGGCGAAATGGATCTGGTTGTTGACCCCGTACACCCGGGCGAGGGCGGCGGGGAACCGGTCGGGGGCGACGGCGCGCAGGTTGTCGGTGTCGCGCAGGTGGACCGCGAGCTGCGCGGCCGCGGCGGGCAGGACGGCGTCGCCGATGAACCGCCCGCCGCCCTTCTCCATGCTGACGGTGCGCAGCTCACCGGCCCGCTCTTAGACGTCCTGGAACAGGTGCCGGTGCACCTGCCGGGCGCCGGCCAGGTCGTAGGAGTCCAGGCCCTGCTCGCGCAGGGTCAGGGCGCGGGCCTCGACGAGCTCGTCCTCGCGGGTGCGCAGCTGCTCGGGGGAGCGGGCGCCGACCAGGTTGCGCAGGGTGACCCCGTCGTCCATGACGTACGCGGCCCACCGCTGGGCCTGGTCGCCGATCGTCCACGGGGCGCGCCGGGAGGGGCCCGGTCGGGTCGTGGACCGTGAACCCGGTCAGCGGGCCGCTGCTGTAGGTGAGGCGGCCGGGCTCGTCGCCGGCCGGGGTGTAGGCGACCCCGAACACGTGGACGTCGGCGACGACCAGGCCCGCGCCGGGGACCAGGGAAGCACGGGCCTGGTCCAGGGACAAGAACGCCTCGGTGCCGGGGACCAGGGCGACGGTGCGAGTGTCGGCAGCGGCGGGGACGTACAGGCGCACGTACCGCATCGGGTCCTCGGTCAGCGGGGCGAGCTGGTCGGCGACCTCGTCGTCGACAACACCGGGCGGCAACCGACCGACCGCGTGCGCGGCCACCAGGTCGTTCAGGTCCCAGGACTCGCCCTCGCCGTCACCGGCCATCGCGGTGGCGTGCCTTGATCAGCGCGATCAGCTCGTCACCGGTGATCTCCCCACGCACGTACCGGTCCTGCTCGGCGCGCGCGACGTCGCTGGTGCGGCCGCCCTCCATCTCGGTCGAGTGCCGGATACGACGCGCGTCGGCGACCCGGGCGACGTACTCCTGCTCGGTGATCGGCTTGTCCAAGGTCATGCTCGTCATGCTGTCACCCCCTCTCGGGTGTCGTCTCCTGCTGTAGGTGGGGCTCACGGGCGTGGTTCAACTGACGGATAGGATCTTCGCTGCTGGACTTCCTGACCGGGTCGCGGCCTATAGTGGTTGTAGCGCCCCTCCCTTGCGAGGGTTTGGGGAAGTGAGCCTCGGGATTTCCTGCCGGACGACAGGGCCCGGGGCTCGCGTCATGTTCGGAGTTAGATGGTGATGAGGCGGATGCGCTCGTGGAGGGCGTCGAGGTACTCACCGGTGGTGGTGCGGGCGTTGGTGACGGCTCCACAGACCGCGTCGGGGATCCACAGCAGGGGTTCGTCGCGTCCGCGCACATGGTGGATCCGGACGGCCGGGCCAAGGCGACCGCGACCGCGCAACGCCTGGACGAGGTCAAGGTCGCGCTTGTCGTCAGCGGAGCCGCGAGACTCGAAGGTCACCTGGGTGACGCCGAGCAGTTCCAGCTCGGGCAGGAGTCGTTCGATCGTCTTGTTGCGTCGTCGTTTGAGGTTGTCACTGGCGCAGCCTTCGCGGACGACGACGAGGTAGGTGTGCTCGAGAGCAGCGATGGTGGTGGCGATGACGCCCCGACGTCGCTCGTCCTCGTCGCGCCAGTGGAGCTTGTTCTGGCCGGGCAGCCTCAGGGAGCGCATGCTGTGGCGGGTGTCGTCCTCGAGGTGGGCGGGGCCGATCGCGGCGGCGAGGATGTAGGCGCCGGGGTCGAGGTCGTGGACCGAGGCGGACTCGTCTACCCAGGCGCGCAGGGCTATCGGCGTCGTCGCTGGGCTCATGGGCGGGTCCTGGTGCGGGCGGCGATATCGCGGGTGAGGGTGTCGGGGTCGAACGGGGCTTGGAGGGTGTAGAGGTTCTGGGTGCTCAGGCCGGTGGGGGACAGGGGCGAGGTCCGGGTGCGTCGCTCGACGTGCAGGAGACCGTTGTCGCGCAGCTCGCGTAAACCTCGTTCGGCAGTGTCGGCGGACCAGCCGTACCAGGCGGGCATGCGCTCGGTGGGCAGGGGGAAGCCGGGTTTCTCGTGCAGGGCGACCAGGAGCATGGCTACTGCCGGCAAGGACAGGTGGGTGTCCCATTCTTCGGTCCAGAAGCGGTGGTTGAGGCGGATGAACCGACTGGTGGCCGCGGCGCCGATGGGGCGGGTGTAGGGCTCCGCGCTGCCGTCTGGGGACAGCAGGGTGATCACGACGGCGCGGGGGCCGCCGTGGCGGCGTTCGATGAGGTGCCGGGCCTGCAGGCGGGTCAGGATCTTGGTGGCGGCAGACTTCGCCGAGGCGTCGGTCGCGGTCGCGGTGGTGGCGAACGCCCGTGCCCACACCGGCAGAGGCAGGCTGGCGCTCCAGCCGTCCTCGTGGTCGCCGCTGCTGATGATGGTGTGCAGCATCAGCAGCGCGAGGAGCCCGCGATGGTCGCGGTGGGTAACAAACTGCGCCAGGGGGGCCCGTCGGCTACTGGCCGTACGGTCGGGGTTCTGGATGAATGTCTTGCCCAGCGGGGTGAACGTCCGGCCAGACCGTTCGATGAGGAAGTTACGGGTGTCGGCAACGGTCGCCGGGGCGACCGGGCTGCTGTCGCTCGAGGCGGTTCGCTGCTTGTCCATGTGGTGAAGGTATGACGCCCTGACACTACGATCCAAACTACCCAGCCTCCTTGGGAGGCTGCCTCAGCGGGTGTATGAAATAACCTTTAATCACGTTGCTAAGGCGGTGTGAGATCTTCTGCGATGCCTTAGGGGCTGCCGGCGGTGTGGCTGGCTACTCGGTCCGGTCGGTGGGGTAGTGGCGTGCGGCCCGGAGTGTTCTCCACAGCGATTGACCCGTGCTCAGGGACAGGGGATCTGGGGTGGCGCGGACTCCATGGTTCTCGAGACGAGCCCGCCGCGCCCCGGAGCCTGCAGTGACACCGTCACACGCACGAATATGCGTACCCCGCTGTGGCGTGTCAGGGTGCGGTCAGGTTTACTTGTCCTGGGTCACTGTGTGGTGGTTCCCCGTTGCTCTGGGTGAAGGGCTTCGCCTCGTGGAGGGTTCCCATGTCGTTGTGGGGTCTGGCTTCTCGTCGGGTGTTCGTGGCGGCCGTGGTTGCGGTGGGCGCGTTGGTCGCAGCGGATGGGACTGCGGCTGCGGTGCCTGAGGCTCCACCAGCACGTGTCCCGCAGGCCAAGCCGGCGGCGCCGCGGGTGGACTCGGCGCGGGACGTGGTGTCGGCGCGGGTGGCTGCGCGGGCGCAGGGCGCCCCGGTGGAGGCTCTCTCGGAGCGGTCCGAGTTCGCGCGGACGTGGGTGAACCCGGATGGGACGTTCACCACGCGCGCGTCGGTGGGGCAGACCAGCGTGAAGGACGCCACGGGCGCGTGGGCGGACGTGGACCTGACGATGGCGGCGGCGCTGGACGGTTCTGTGGCTCCGAAGCGCCCGGTGGTGGGGGTGCGGGTTGGCGCGGCGGGCACGAGTGTGGACCACGGCGCGGGACGCCAGGTGACGCTGGGGTGGACGGGACGGATGGGCAAGCCGGTCCTGTCGGGGGCGTCGGCGACGTGGCCGGACGTGGCGACCGGGGTGGACTACCGCGTGGACGCGCTGCGGAGCGGGTTCGAGTCGTTCTACGTGGTCAAGGACAAGTCCGCGGTGAACCCGGCTACGGGGTTGTCGTGGACGGTGCCGTTGAAGACCAGGGGCTTGATCGCGAAGCCGACCCCGGTTGGGGGAGTGGACTTCGTCGACGCGCACGGCAAGACGGTCTCGCGGCTGGCTCCGGCGTCTGCGTGGGACGCGAAGGTCGATCCCCGCTCGGGCGACCCCGCGAACCGGGTGCCGGTGAAGATGACTGTCGCCCAGGCCAACCCGGGCCAGGCGACGTTGACGGTGAGCGTGGACAAGGCGTGGGCGTCCGACCCGGCGCGGGTGTTCCCGATCGTGGTGGACCCGACGTACGCGTCGTTGACGGTCAAGCCGAGCTTCGACACGTTCGTGCAGTCGAACTTCACCACCGACGAGTCCGGGTCGACCGAGCTGAAGGCCGGCACCTATGACGGGTCGACGGTGGCGCGGTCCTTCCTGAACGTCCCGCTGGGCAGCTTCCACGGTCTGCAGGTGAAGTCCGCGTCGCTGCGGCTGCGGGAGGCGTGGTCGAGCTCGTGCACCGCGACCGGGATGAACATGTTCGCCGCGAACCCGGCGTCGACGGCGACCCGATGGACCGCGCAGCCGTACATCAACCCGACCGTGTACGGGTCGGTGTCGGCGGCGAAGGGGTACTCGAGCGCGTGCCCGGCCGGTGACGTGAGTGTCCCGTTGACGAGCCTGTTCCAGGCGTGGTCGACCGCGTCGTCCTCGACGGGCGCGGCGGCGTTGAAGGCCGCGAGCGAGACGGACATCCGGTCGTGGAAGAAGTTCGCGTCCTCAGAGACGGCGACGCCGCCGGTGTTCACGATCACCTACAACCGCAAGCCGAACGCTGCCGCGGCCCCAGCGATGACGTTCCCCGCGGTGACGTACAAGGCCCCGACCTGGACGTCGTCGTTGATCTACACCCCGGACCTGACGCCGGAGTTCCAGATGGCGGCGACCGACCCTGACGGCAACGACGTCACCCTCAAGGTCGAGATCCACACCACGAACACCGCCGCCACCAACGCGACCCCGCTGACGTCGTGCCAGGTCAAGGCCGCCTCAGGGCAGGCCGGCAAGTGCTCGGTGCCCGGCACCCTGTCCGACAACGCGGTCTACTACGCCCGCGTCGCGGTGCAGGACGACCAGGGCCTGTGGAACGGGACCTGGTCGCCGTGGACGACGTTCCGCACCGCCGCCGGCATCCCCGCCAAGCCGGTCGTGTCCTGTCCGGCCCCGTACCAGACCAGCGGGTCGTGGACCGACACCGCGCCCACCGCGCCGGTGACGTGCACGATCACCGCGGCCGGTGCCACGACCAGCACCCCGGCGTACATCCACTACCGGCTCGACGGCGCCGCGGAGAAGACCGTCGCGATCACCCCCTCCAGCGACCCGAGAACCGCCAAGACCACCGTCACCATCCCCACCACCACGGGCGGGCACTCGATCGAGGCGTGGAACGCCTCGATCACCGGGAAGCTGTCCGCCCACGTCACCCACACCCTCGGGTGGGGCAACGCGGCCATGACCACCCCCACCCCGGCCCCCGCCGCCACCGTGGACGGTCAGCAGGTCGCCGCCGGCGTGCGGGTCGCGGCCACCACCACCGGCGCGATCCGGGTCGCCGCAGCCGGGCCCCCGAAGGGCTCCGCGACGACCGTCACCGGCAAGGTCCAGTGGCGCGTGTCCGGGTACGGCACCACCGAGACCGGCAAGTGGAACGACGCGACCGGCCTGACCGGCGTGTCCCTGACCGGGACCGGGTCCTCGACGACGTCGCTGGTGTATTCGGCGGCGTGGGACTCCATGACCGCTGACGTCGACAACGCCCAGACCCCCGCGGTCACCCTCAACGACCGCGTCCCGGTCCTGATCGACGTGCAGGTCTGCTTCACCTACTCCACCGGCACCCAGTGCACCTGGTCGGCGTCCCCGGTCACCATCTCCCGGGTCCCGCACGCCTTCGGCAACGGCTTCCCCACGTCCGACGCCGGCCCCGGGCAGGTCGCCCTGTTCACCGGCGAGTACAACCAGTCGGCCACTGACGTGTCCGTGCCCGGGTACACCGGTGACCTGACCCTGTCCCGGTCCCACTCCACGTACGGCAACAACACCACCGCCCAGGCCACCCCCGCCGCCAGCGTGTTCGGGCCGGGCTGGACCGCGAACCTGGACGGCTCGGACGCCGGCCTGGCCGGGCTGACCCCGATCGACGCCACCCACATCGACGGGTCCATGGTGTTCGCCGCCGAGGACGGCACCACCCTCATCTACCGCCCGGTCGACGGGCTGCGCCGCACCGGCGCGACCATGAACCCCAAGGCGTGGGTGCCCGCGGACGACGACACAGCCCTGGACGGCACCACCCTGGCCTGGAACGAGCAGACCAAGACGTTCACCCTCACCGAGGCCGACGGCACCACCACCACGTTCACCGCCACCAAGGCCCCCACCACCGGCGCCGCCGGCCAGTTCGCACCCGCCACCGTCACCGAGCCCGGGTCCGGCACCACCACCTACACCCGCAACACGACCGGACTCGTGACCCGGATCCTGGCGCCCGTCCCCGCCGGGATGACCGCCGCGGACTGCCCCGACAACGGCAGCACCACCGGCCTCAAGCCCGGCTGCCGCGCCCTGCGCGTCGCCTACGGCACCAACGGGGCACCGGCCGGGCAGGTCGGGTCCGTCGCGATGGAGATCTACACCCCCGACGCGCTGACCGTGAAGGCCTGCGACGGCACCAGCAGCACCGCCGCGGCCGGGTCGATGGCCACCGTCCCGGTCGCCTGCTACAGCTACGACGCCAGCAAGCGCCTCACCAAGGTCACCGACCCCCGCTCCGGGCTCGGGACCAGCTACACGTACGGCGCCCAGAACGAGATCACCACCATCACCCCCGCCGGGCAGGCCCCCTACCAGCTCGCGTACGCCACCAGCGACTCCCGGTTGAAGCTCGCCAGCGTGTCCCGCCCCAACCCGGGCGGTCAGGGCGCCACTGAATCGGCCCCGGTTCTCCGCCGCTCCTATAGTGGCTGAGCCTGGAGGGCCAGGTCAGCGTAGTGGGCGTGTTCGGCCTGCACGGGTGTGATGTTACCGATGGCTGAGTGCAGGCGGCGGTTGTTGTACCACTCGACCCAGGCTGCGGTGGCGAACTCCACATCGGCGATGGTCCTGTAGGGGCCATTTTGAAAGATGTTCGTGCGGATGCACTCGGTCTTGTACAGTCCGTTTCCGCTCTCCATG
>NZ_AUFG01000022.1 GCF_000426385.1 Arsenicicoccus bolidensis DSM 15745 | reverse complement strand
TCGCCGGTCCCGGAGAGCGGGAGGACCTCGTCCGCGGCATACCGGAGAAGCTCTCGGACGCCCGGACGACGAGGTGAGCGGGTGATCTCGACGGACGCCCAGACCTGGCTGGACTCCGTCGGGGCGGGCCAGGCCGGCCCCTCCCCACCAGGATCGTGAGCGTTTCGTCCAAGATTCTTGGAGGATTCGCTCACGATCTCGGGGGCTGCGGGGGCTGCGGGGGCTGCGGGGGCTGCGGGGGCTGCGGGGGCTGCGGGGGCTGCGGGGGCTGCGGGGGTGGTGGCCGCGTCGCGGCGGTGGGGGTGCAGCAGGCGCAGCACCCGTGCGGCGACGGTCGCGAGCTCCTCGGACGGGACGACGGCGTCGATCACGCCCTTGTCGACGAGGTTCTCGGCGAGCTGCACGCCCGCGGGGAACGGTTCACCGTTGAGCGCCTCGTAGACCTTGGGCCCGAGGAAGCCGACCAGCGCACCGGGCTCGGCGACGGTCACGTGGCCCAGCGACCCCCACGAGGCGAAGACGCCGCCGGTGGTGGGGTGCCGCAGGTAGACGAGGTAGGGCAGGGCCGCGGCCTTGTGGTCGACGATGGCCCGCGAGATCGTCACCATCTCGACGAACGCCGGCGTGCCCTCCTGCATGCGGGTGCCGCCCGAGGCGGGCGCGGCCACGAGCGGCAGCCGCTCGGCGGTCGCTCGCCGCACGGCCGCCGTGATCCGGGCCGCTGTGGCCGCGCCGATCGAGCCCCCGAGGAACCGGAACTCGCCCACGACGACCGCCACCGGGAGCCCGTCGATCAGTCCGCGGCCGGTGAGCACCGCCTCGTCGACCCCGCTGCGCTCGGTCGCGGCGTCGAGCTCGGCGGCGTACTCGGAGGAGATCCCGGCGCGGTCGGGCGGGGTGTCCCACGAGACGAAGCTGCCGGGCTCGACAACGAGGTCGATCAGCTCGAGGGCCCCGGGGCGCTGGGGCGTCATGGAAGATCCTTCGGGGGAGGAGGGGTGCGTGCCCGCGACGATAGCCAGGTCAGGCCTCGGACACACCCGTGATGCGGTGGAGCGTGAGAATCCTCTCGACGTTGCTCGTCCCCGCGGTGCCGTAGACGCGCCCACCCTCAACCCGCCGCGGGTGGAAGAGCAGCGTCGTGGCGCCGCCGTCGGGCCCGACGTGGCTGAGCCGCACGGGACGGCGGTCGGCGACGGCCTCGCGCAGGACGCCCAGCACCACCGCGGGGTCCGTGCCGCCCTGCGACGGGTCGCCGTCGGCCCGTGCGTCGACCCCGGCCTGCCCGGCGCGGAGCAGGGCGACCAGGTTCTCGGCATACGGGCGGTCGACGACGCTGGTGAGGGTCGAGGCCGGTGGGCGCCGACGAGGAGGTGTCCGGCGGGCCGACCCGGCGGGGACCGCGACGACGCCGTCGGCGGTCTCCGCGGCGGGCGCGAGGCCGTGGTCGCGCAGGGTCGCGAGCAGGACGACGCCGCTGACCGGGCTGACGAGCACCGTCGGGGCGATGCGACGCAGGCGCAGCGGGGCGAGGGCCGGGGCGGCCAGGATCGCGTCGAGGGTCACGGGGTCCTCGCTGCGCACGTATGACGCCGCCGCCGCCACCCGGAGCTGGCCGTGGCGCCGGGTGACGTCGTTGACGAGATAGGTGAGCGGCTGGGGCACAGGCGTGGAGCTGGCTTCGGCGAGGGCGTCGAGGAGCTGCTCGGCGGTCCAGCCGGCGTCGAGGGCCCGGCGCACGGACGCCTCGGTGAAGCGGTGGACGGTGGCCCCGCCCCGCGACTCGACGTCCGCGGCGAGGCGCAGCAGCCGGGCCAACGCGCCCTCGACGCGGCCGGGAGCGACCGCGGTGAGGTCGGCCTGCAGCAGGATCTCCTCGACGGGGGCCGGCAGGTGGGCGTGCATGGCCTCGGCCGCCGAGCCGACGTCGGGAGGGGTGGAGGCCACGAGGGTGCGGCCCGCGGCACCCAGGGCACCCCGGCCCGTGACGCCGAGCCACTCGGCCTCGCGGACGACCGCCTCGACGACCTCCTCGAGGTCGGCGACCCGACGCAGCGGCCGGCGCCAGCGCATCCGCTCGACGAGCCCGTCGACGGTGGGCGCGGACCAGGCCGGCAGCTGGGCGAGGTCGGCGAGGACGTCCTGGCGGAGCCCGCGGACCGGCGGCCAGTGGGCGTCGGACGAGAGGGCGTTGATCGGCGAACCTCCGCGCTCCGCAGGCGAACCCACGAGGTGCGCGGCACGGGTCGAGCGCAGCCACGCGTCGGCCAGCACGGCCCAGCGAGCGGGCGGCGACTGCTGCAGCCAGTCGTCGTAGGCTGGCGTCGGCGCCCACACCGGGTCGAGCGCGCCGTCGTCGGCGAGCAGCCCCGCGGCGTGCGCCACCTCCACGACGAACGCCACCCGCTCGACCGGCAGGTCCAGCGTCGACGCCAGGGCGCGCAGGTCGCGGACGGCCAGTCCGCCGGCGCGCAGGACGCGCGGCGGGCGCTCACCCCACCGGGTCGCCGTCTCGTCGACGAGACCCAGCAGCTCGCCTGCCGCGCCACCAGCCGCGAGGTCGACGACGGTGGCCGAGCGGGTCGTGAGGGCGACCTGCGGGGGGTGCAGCGCGACGTCCTGGAGCAGCCGCCCGCCGCGCAGGTGCAGGGCGACCTCGCGCGGCAGCACCAGCTCGCCCTCGCCGTGGGGGTGCAGCAGGCCGCGGTCGGTCAGCCAGTCGAGCGCCTGCCCGGCCGCACCGCTCGGCTGGCCGCTCGGCTGCCGCGCCACGACGCCGCTGGACCACGTGAGGCGGTCGAGGACGGCACGAGCGGCCTCCGGCGCCTCGGCCAGCACCGCGTCCAGCGAGGCGGGCGTGGCGAGGGCGTCCCGCGTGGTGCCGCGCAGCGTCGCGAGGGAGGGGCCGAGGCCTCCGGGGCGCGGTCCGAGCAGCTCCGCCACCGTGCGGGCGACGGTGATGCGGTCGGCGGATCGCCATACGAGAGCGAGGGACTCGAGACGGGACAGGATCTCGACCAGGGTTTGGGAGTTGGAGCCGGAGCCGGAGCCGCGGTCGGTCCCCAGCCAGGTGGCCGCCTGGTCGACGTCGGCGGGGGAGCCGGTGGCGAGCAGGGCCTCGAGGACCTGCAGGTGCGCGGTGTCCAGGCCCTCGAGCGCGCGCTGCGTCGAGGCCCGGGTGCCGGAGCGGGCGGCGAGGGCGGTGATGTCGGTCGGCGCCGGACGGGCGAGGTCGGGGCGGGCCACGAGCAGCGCGACGAGCTCGTCGTCCGAGCGGCCGCGGAGGTCGTCGGCGAGGCTGCGGGCGCGGGGCGCGTCGAGGCGGGGCATCACCGTCCAACGTTAAGACCTGCCGCGGGCAGGTACATCGACCTGGGGAACGAGGGCCGGTCGATGAGTCCGCCGGGGGCGGGTCTGTCGTCGAGGTCGGGCGGATGTGCCTACCTGAGGCGGTCACATCGACCTGGCGTGCGAGGTCGGGCGGATGTGCCTACCTGAGGTAGACCGCTGGTAGCGCGCGGCGCACCGTTCGGCGCGCCATCCCTTGCCGCCACCGGCGCGGCGCACGAGACTGCGAGCCATGACGGCAACGACGCTCTCGTACACCTCCGGCATCTCCGACACCCCGCTCCTCGGCGAGACCATCGGGCACAACCTCGAGCGGACGGTCGCGCGGGTCGGCGACCGGCTGGCCCTCGTGGACGTGCCCAGCGGGCGGCGGTGGACGTATGCCGAGCTGGACGCCGCCGTCGACGAGGTCGCCAAGGGCCTGATCGCCGCAGGGCTCGAGCACGGGGACCGCGTGGGCATCTGGTCGCCGAGCTGCCCGGAGTGGACGATCGTGCAGTACGCCACCGCCAAGGCCGGCGTGGTGCTCGTCAACATCAACCCGGCCTATCGCGCCCACGAGCTCGAGTACGTCGTCAAGCAGTCCGGCATGCGCATGGTCGTGAGCGCGGTGTCCTACAAGACCTCGACCTACCAGCAGATGCTCGAGTCCATCCGGCACGACTGCCCGGACCTGGAGCGCGTCGCCTACCTCGGCGAGCAGTCCTGGGAGGACCTGCGGGCCGGGGGTGCCGCCGTCAGCGACGAGGACCTGGACGCGCGGATGGCAGAGCTCTCCGCCGACGACCCGATCAACATCCAGTACACCTCGGGCACCACGGGCTTCCCCAAGGGCGCGACCCTGTCCCACCACAACATCCTCAACAACGGCTTCTTCGTCGGCGAGATGATCCGCTACACCGAGCAGGACGTGGTCTGCATCCCGGTGCCCTTCTACCACTGCTTCGGCATGGTCATGGGCAACCTGGCGTGCACCTCCCACGGCGCGGCGATGGTCATCCCGGCGCCGACCTTCGACCCCGTCGCGACCCTGGAGGCGGTGTCCCAGGAAGGCTGCACCAGCCTCTACGGCGTCCCCACGATGTTCATCGCCGAGCTCGGGCTGCCGGACGTCGACCGCTACGACCTGTCGACGCTGCGCACGGGGATCATGGCCGGCTCACCCTGCCCGGTCGAGGTCATGAAGAAGGTCATCGACCGGATGAACATGGCCGAGGTCGCCATCAACTACGGCATGACCGAGACCTCGCCGGTGTCCACCTCCACCCGCACCGAGGACGACCTGCGCCGCCGCACCGAGACGGTCGGCCGCGTCATGCCGCACCTCGAGGTCAAGGTCGTCGACCCCGCAACGGGTCGCACCGTGCCGCGCGGCGAGACGGGCGAGCTGTGCACCCGCGGCTACTCGGTGATGCTGGGCTACTGGGGACAGCCGGACAAAACCGCCGAGGCGATCGACGCCGCCCGCTGGATGCACACGGGCGACCTCGCGACGATGGACGAGGACGGCTACTGCGCCATCGTGGGCCGGATCAAGGACATGGTCATCCGCGGCGGCGAGAACGTCTATCCCCGCGAGATCGAGGAGTTCCTCTACACCCACCCCGACATCGCGGACGTGCAGGTGATCGGCGTCCCCGACAAGAAGTTCGGCGAGGAGCTCATGGCCTGGATCATCATGCGCGAGGGCGTGCCCGCGCTGACCGTGGACGGCGTCCGCGAGTTCTGCACCGGACAGCTCGCGCACTACAAGATCCCGCGCTACGTGCACATCACCGACAGCTTCCCGATGACGGTGACCGGCAAGATCCGCAAGGTCGAGATGCGCGACCGGGCGGCCGAGCTCATCGAGCAGGGCTGATCGGCGCCTAGGGTGGCGGGCATGAGTGACCAGGTGCTGCCGAGCGGCGAGCAGTGGACCATCCGGCACGGCGAGCACGAGGTCGTGGTCACCGAGGTGGGGGCGACCCTGCGGTCCTACACGTATGCCGGACGGCCCGTGATCGTCGGGTCGCCGCAGGACGCGCCGGCCCTGCACGCGCGGGGGACCGTGCTGATCCCGTGGGTCAACCGCATCCGCGACGGGCAGTACACCTTCGACGGCACCGAGCGGCAGCTCGCCCTGTCCGAGCCCGCCCGGCACAACGCGCTGCACGGCCTGGTGCAGTGGCTGCCGTGGTCGCCCGTCCGCGTGGAGGACGACCGGGTGACCCTGCGCGCACGCCTGCACCCGCAGCAGGGCTGGGACTGGACCCTGGACCTGCAGCTCGACTACCACCTCGACGACGACGGCCTGACCGTCACGCCCACCGTCACCAACGTCGGCGACACCACCGCGCCGCTCGGCGTGGGGGCGCATCCCTACCTGACGGTGGGGGAGGACCGGGTGGACGACCTCGAGATCCGGTGCCCCGCTGCGTCATACGTCGCCGTCGACCCCGACCGGCTCCTCCTGGCCGACGACACCGTGGCCGCCAGCCTGCGTCCCGTCGAGGGCACGTCCCAGGACCTGCGCGACGCCGTCGTCGGCGACCGCGACCTCGACACCGCGATGACCGGTCTCACCGCGGACGACGACGGCCGGTGGCGCATCACCATCGCCCACGGCGGCCGCAGCACGACCCTGTGGGCCGACGCCGACGCCTTCCCCTGGACGCAGGTCTACACCGGGCACGACCTCCCCGAGGGCTACGCGCGCACGAGCGGCCTGGCGGTCGAGCCCCTCACGGCGGCACCCGACGCGTTCCGCACCGGCGAGGACGTCGTCCGGCTCGGTCCGGGCCACGCGTGGTCGGCCTCGTGGGGCCTGACGCCTCGCTGAACCGTTAGCCTGGTGGGCAGGGCGCGTGCCCCGAGAGATCCACGTGCCCTGACGCCGACCCCGCACACGGGCCGGCCCACGACGAGATCGACACGAGGTGGACCAGTGCCAACGGGCAAGGTCAAGTGGTACGACACGGACAAGGGCTTCGGCTTCCTGGCCGACGACGAGGGCGGGGACGTCTTCGTCCACGCCAACGCCCTGCCCGAGGGGACGACCACCCTCAAGCCCGGCACCCGCGTGGAGTTCGGGATCATGGACGGCCGGCGCGGGGCCCAGGCCCTGTCGCTCACGATCCTCGACCAGGCCCCCTCGGTGACGCGCAAGCTCCACGAGAAGAAGCGCAAGCCCGCCGACGAAATGGTCGAGATCGTCGAGGACACCATCAAGCTCCTCGACGGCGTCTCGATGCAGCTGCGCAAGGGGCGCTACCCCGACGCGGCCGGGTCCACCAAGCTCGCCGCCGCCCTGCGGGCCATCGCCGACAACTTCGACGGGAGCTGACCGATGGCCACCATCAAGCCCGACACGACGCTGACCGCGGCGGTCGACCTCGCGCGCGCCGCCGCCGAGAGCATCGCCGAGGCGGGGGCCGTGGGCGACCACCTGGCCGTCGTCATGGACGGCGAGCGGGTGGCCACGCACCAGTTCGCCTGCCTGTCAGCGGGATACCCCGACTGGCGGTGGTCCGTCACCGTCACCCGCGTCTCCCGGTCCAAGCACGTCACCGTCTCCGAGACGCACCTGCTGCCCAGCGACACCAGCATCGTCTCCCCGGCCTGGCTGCCGTATGCCGAGCGCATCGCCCCCGGCGACCTCGGCCCCGGCGACATCAACCCGTACGTCGAGGAGGACCCCAACCTCGAGTACGGCTTCGAGGCGACCGGGGACGAGGACGTCGACCGGATGGCCCAGTGGGAGCTGGGTCTCGGCCGCAAGCGCGTGCTGTCCGCCGAGGGCCGCGAGGACGCCGCCCAGCGCTGGTACGACGGCGACAACGGCCCCACCGCCGAGGTCGCCGTCAAGGCACCCGAGCGCTGCTCGTCCTGCGGCTACTTCCTGCCGATGGCCGGTGCGCTGCGCCGGTCCTTCGGGGTGTGCGCCAACGCGTGGTCACCGTCGGATGGCCGCGTCGTCGCCCTCGACCACGGCTGCGGCGCGCACAGCGAGGTCGACATGCCGACCAACGACCCCCGCCCGCTCGACCCGCCCGTGGTCGACGACCTGGCGGTGGACCTCGAGGTCGCGCCGGCCGTCGAGCTGACGCTGGCCGAGAGCGCCGAGAGCGCCACGAGCACGGACGAGGCGCCGACCGCCTCCGACGTCGCGTCGAGCACCGACGTTGCCGGTGACAGCGCAGCCGAGGTGCAGCCGGAAGCGCAGGCCGCTCCCGAGACCGACTCGTCCGAGAGCGCCAGCAGCGCTCTGGAGACGGCGTCGCTACCCGACGCCGAGCCCCCCGCCGCCGAGCCCGGGGCCGCGGAGTCGCCCGCCCCCGAGCCCGAGGTCGCGAGCGAGGCCACAGCGTCGGCGGCCGCCGCCGACGGTGTTCCGGAGCCGGAGCCGGAGCCGGAGCCGGAGCCGGAGCTCGAGCCCGAGGTCAAGGCCCCCGCCCCTCGCCGTGGTCGGCGCGGGTCGCGTCGCGCCGCCGGCGCCCCCGCGGGTCCGGCGACGCCGCGCACCGACCCGGCGACCGACGCCGCCGCCCAGCGGGTGGCCGAGCTCGCCGGCGACGCCTGAGCAGACCCGCGACACGGGCCGTCACCCCGGCCGCACGTGGGTCGCAGGGTCTCTTCCCCGCAACCAAGTGCTGCACATCGAAGCGACCTCGCGAGAGGGTCTGTTGCGGCACAACGGAACTCGGCAAGCGCCTCGGCCGATGTGCAGCAGTTGTGCACCCGGGCGACGCCCGAGCGCTGGGCGGACTCCGGCGCGTCGCCGTCAGGCGCCCTTGTCGGCGCCGCGCCCGCTCCTGACGTAGGCCAGGCCGAGCACGCCGAGCGCGATCCCCGTCACGCAGGCCCACGGCCACCAGGCGCGCCCGTCGAGGTGCAGCGACGGCACGACCAGCACGACGAGCAGGGCCACGACCCACAGCCAGGTGCCGAGCGCCACCACGCGATCGGTGCGCACGCGCATCGCCGGCACGGTGGTCGGGTCGATCGGGGGCCGCTGGTCGGTCACCCCTGCAGGCTAGCGCCCGGGCCCGTGCTCGAGGGGGACGGGCCCGACGGGGACGTGCCCGAGGGGGACATCGACGAGGTGGTGGCTCGGGCGTGGTGCTCGTGCGACTCCGGGGTCCGGGCAAAGCGCAGCGCCCCGCCGAGCAGCAGCACCGCGGACAGCACCAGCCCGGGCCAGTAGCTCCCGTCCGGGGCGCGCAGCGCGTAGAGCAGCGCGACGTAGACCACGGCCGCCTGCCCGCACAGCTGGACCAGGCCGTTGGACGTGCCCTCCGGCGTCGGCCAGGTGACCTCGGCGGCATACTGCATGCCGATCGGCATCAGGCTCACCAGGCAGAACCCGAGCAGGAAGGCCGCGCCGAGCAGCCCCGCGAGGGAGCTCGCGAGGGCGACCCCGACGACGGCGGGAGCGGCGAGCGCGAGCCCCGCCACGAGGAAGGGCACCCGCCGGTCGAGGCGATCCGACCAGGCCGACAACGAGACCGACCCGATGACCCCGCCGAGCAGCATGGCGGCACCGACGTTGCCGGCGTCGGTCGCCGAGAAGCCCCGCGGGGCAACGATGTCCGCGACCCACTGCGTGATCCCCTTGAAGACGCCCATCCCGATGAAGATCGCCAGCAGGTAGCGCCGGAACGGCCCCACCGACAGGGCGTGCCGCATCCCGTGGGTCTCGAGCTCGCGCTCGGTGAGGTCGACCGGGACGCCGGCGGGGCGGTCGGTCACGAGCAGGGGATAGGCGATGCCGGCGACCAGCGCCGCCATACCGATCCCGAGCTGCAGCGGCCCGATGACGCCGGGACCGTGCGCGTCGACGAGGGCCGTCGGCAGGACCATCCCGATGGCGGTGCCGACCAGGTTGGCGAGGGTGACCAGACCGATCGCGGTCGCGCGCTCGCGCCTCGGGAACCAGCGCGGCGCCACCGACACGTGACCCGCGGGTAACTGTGCGGCGAGGCCGCCTGACGCGCAAGGCATGCCCGGCCCGCGTCACCCGGGTGCCTGACCGACTGGTGGCGGGGGCGCGGACGGCATACGGCCCGCCGGTAGGATCCGGGGACATGACGCAGGCCCCCTCCCGCCGCCCCCGCAACGCGCCGCCCGCCAGCGGGCTCGACCGCTACTTCCGCATCACCGAGCGTGGCTCGTCCGTCGGCCAGGAGGTGCGCGGCGGGATCGTCACGTTCTTCACGATGGCCTACATCGTGGTGCTCAACCCCCTGATCATCGGCACCGTCCCGGACTCCACGGGCGGCTTCCTCGGCGGGGGAGACCCGGACCGGGCGCGCATGCTCGTGGCCGCCGGCACCGCGCTGGTCGCCGGGCTCATGACGATCCTCATGGGCGTCGTGGCCAACTTCCCGCTGGCCCTCGCGACGGGGCTGGGGCTCAACGCCTTCCTGGCCTACGGCGTGGCCAAGATGCCGCAGATGACCTGGGCCGACGCGATGGGCCTGATCGTCCTCGAGGGCATCATCATCCTGGTGCTCGTGCTGACGGGCTTCCGCAAGGCCGTCTTCCACGCGATCCCCGCGCAGCTCAAGACGGCGATCTCGGTCGGCATCGGTCTGTTCATCACCCTCATCGGCCTGATCGACGCGGGCTTCGTGCGCAAGCCGGCCGGCCCGACCCCGGTCGAGCTGGGCATCGGCGGCTTCCTCAACGGGTGGCCGCTGCTGACCTTCGTGGTCGGGCTGTTCCTGATCATCGCGCTGATGGTCAACCACGTGAAGGGCGCCATCCTCTACGGCATCGCCGGGGCCACCGTGCTCGCGATCGTGCTGGAGGCGGTGCTGCACATCGGCTCGCAGACCGGTCCGGGCGGCAAGATCGTCAACCCCACCGGGTGGGGCCTCAACGTCCCCACCCTCCCCTCGAACCCCTTCGCCCTCCCGGACTTCTCGCTGGTCGGTGACTTCAACCTGCTCGGGTCGTTCAGCAAGATCGGGTTCGTGTCGGCCGCGCTGCTGATCTTCACCCTGCTGCTCGCCGACTTCTTCGACACGATGGGCACGATGGTCGCCATCGGCGGCGAGGCGGGCCTGCTCGACGAGGAGGGCAACCCGCCCAGCTCCCAGCGCATCCTGGTCGTGGACTCCGTCGCCGCCATCGCAGGCGGCATGGGCTCGGTCAGCTCCAACACGTCCTACATCGAGTCGGCCGCGGGTGTCGGCGAGGGCGCTCGCACCGGACTCGCGTCCGTCGTCACCGGCATCATGTTCCTGCTGGCGACCTTCCTGTCACCGCTGGTCGCGGTCGTTCCCTACGAGGCCGCGACCCCGGCGCTGATCGTGGTGGGCTTCCTGATGATGCAGCAGGTCACCGGCATCGACTGGGACGACATGGAGATCGCCATCCCGGCCTTCCTCACCATCGTCCTGATGCCCTTCTCCTACTCCATCTCGGTCGGCATCGGCGCGGGCTTCGTGGCCTACGTCGTCGTCAAGATCGCCCGCCGCAAGGCCCGTGAGATCCACCCGCTGCTGTGGATCGTGGCCGCGCTGTTCGTCCTCTACTTCTGCATCACGCCGGTCAAGACGGCCCTCGGCGTCGCCTGAGCCCCGCGCTCACCGGGTCCGCGCCGCCGCCCCCTCCGCTTCCGCCCCGCCCCGCCGCCCCCTCCGGGCGCCATTGGTCACCACTGATCTTTTGGAACGTTCATATCGCCTCCGGGACGCGATTGGTGACCAATGGCGTGTGAGCGGTGAGCGGTGAGCGGGGTGGGCGACGTGAGCGGTGGGCGACGAGCGGGGTGGGCGCCGATGGGGTGGCGCGGAGACGGGGTGGCGGGCGGGTCGGCATACCTGCTCACCTCTCCCACTAGGGTGAGCCGTATGACGCAGCTGACTCGCTCCCAGGTCGCGCAGATGGTGGACCACACCCTGCTCAAGCCCGAGGCCACCGCCGACGACGTCCGCGAGCTCGTGGCCGACGGCGAGCGGCTCGGGGTCTACTCCGTGTGCGTCTCGCCGTCGATGCTGCCGCTGTCGACCTCCGTGGCGGTGGCCGTGGTGTGCGGCTTCCCCAGCGGCAAGCACACGTCCGCGGTCAAGGCTGCGGAGGCTGCCGAGTCCGTGCGTCTCGGTGCCGCAGAGGTGGACATGGTCATCGACGTGGGTGCGGCCGTGGCGGGAGACTTCGACGCGGTCGAGCGTGACATCGCCGCCGTCCGCGAGGCCACCCGCGGCGCCGTGCTCAAGGTCATCATCGAGTCCGCAGCCCTGACCGACGAGCAGGTCGTGGGGGCCTGCCAGGCTGCCGAGGCGGCCGGCGCGGACTACGTCAAGACGTCGACCGGGTTCCACCCCAGCGGTGGCGCCTCGGCGCACGCCGTCCGGATCATGCGCGAGACCGTCGGCGACCGGCTCGGCGTCAAGGCGTCCGGCGGCATCCGCACCGCCGAGGCGGCGCGCGAGATGATCGAGGCGGGGGCCTCGCGCCTCGGCCTGTCGGGCACCGCGGCCGTCCTCTACGGCTTCCCGGAGTAGCGAGCCGGACGTCGGGCCAGCCCGACTGAGCCGGACGTCGGGCCAGCCCGGCTGAGCCGGACGTCGGGCTAGCCCGGCTGAACCGGACGTCGGGCTAGCCCGACACATAGGACGCCAGGCAGCGGGATGGGGCTCTGACCAGGGGGTTCGTAGCGTGGACGACATGACGACAGACACCTCACCTGCTCGCCGCGAGACGTCGCCCAGCACGTCCGCCACGTCCACCACCTCCACCACGTCCACCTCGCAGACCTGGACCTGGTCGCCGACCCGGCTCATCGCCGACAGTGCCTACCTGCTGGTGGGCTTCCCGCTCTATCTCGCCGCCTTCATCCCGATCGTCGTCCTGCTCGCCGTGGGCGGCGCGACCATGATCCTGGCGGTGGGGGTGCCAGTGGTGATCGCCGGGCTCGTCCTCGCGCAGGGCACGGCCGCCGTCGAGCGGGCCCTGCAGCGGTCGCTCCTCGGCGCCAGGCTCCCCGAGCCCGTTGTGGTGGCCCACCCCCGCGACCCGGGCGTCGTCGGACAGGTCACCTCGCTGTTCCGCGACCGGCAGCGGTGGGGCGACGCGGTGTTCTCGCTGCTGGCGTGGGCACCCACCTGCGTCTTCTGGTCGGTGGCGCTCTCCTGGTGGGTGACGATCCTGGCCGGGCTGTCGTATCCCGCCTGGCAGCGCTACCTGCCCGAGGACCAGCTGGGTGACGGCATGGCCACGTGGCTCAACCTGCCGGACGAGTACTGGGCTCACGCCCTATGCAACGTCGCGCTCGGCCTGATGCTGCTGGCCCTGGCGCCGATCGCGATGCGGGGCCTATCTCGTGCCCAGGCCGGCGTCAACGGCTGGCTCCTCGAGGCGCCGACCCGGACCTTGCGGCTGGAGCAGGCCCATCGCCGGCAGCTCGCCGACACCCGCGAGGGCGAGCTGGGCTCGCTTCAGCGGCTCGAGCGGGACATCCACGACGGCGCGCAGCAGCGGCTCGTCCGGCTGCAGATGGACCTCGCGCGGGCCGAGCGGCAGTGGGACCGCGCCCCCGAGGCCGCTCGCGGCCTGCTCGCCTCGGCCACCGAGCAGGCGCACGGTGCCCTCGACGACCTGCGGGCCGCCACCCGGGGCATCGCGCCGCCCGTCCTGCTCGACCGCGGCCTGGCCGCCGCCCTGGGGAGGAGCTCGCCGGCCGCGCCGCCATCCCCACCCGCCTCAGCGTGGACGTGCCGCGGGTCAACCTCGGCTACGAGACCGCGCTCTACTTCTGCGTCACCGAGGCCCTCGCCAACGCCGCGAAGCACGCGAGCGCCACCCGCGTCGACGTCCGCGTCCACGTGGACGGCCCCTGGGTCGTGGCGGAGGTCGAGGACGACGGCGTCGGGGGTGCGCACCTCGGCAAGGGCACCGGCCTCGCGGGCCTGGACCGGCGCCTGGCAGGTCTCGGGGGCCACCTGACGGTGACCTCGCCGCAGGGCGGGCCCACCGTCATACGGGCGGAGGTGCCGTGCGTGTCGTGATCGGAGACGACTCCGTGCTGCTGCGCGAGGGTCTGCAGCTCCTGCTCGCCGACGACGGCCACGAGGTGGTGGCCACCGTCGGCGACGGTCCGTCGTGGGTCGCGGCCATGCACGAGCACCGGCCCGACCTGGGGATCGTCGACGTCCGTATGCCGCCGACCCACACCGACGAGGGGCTGCGCGCAGCGGTCGAGGTGCGGCGATCCTGGCCCGGCGCAGCGGTGTTCGTCCTGTCGCAGTACGTCGAGCGGTCGTACGCCGACGACCTGCTCGCCAGCGGCACCGGAGGCGTCGGCTACCTGCTCAAGGACCGGGTCAGCGACATCGACGGCTTCCTCGGGGCGCTGGATCAAGTGCGGGCCGGCTCCACGGTCATCGATCCGCAGGTGGTGAGGCAGCTCATGGCACGACCTGGCGGACCCGGGCCGCTCGCCCAGCTGACGCCGCGCGAGCGTGAGGTGCTGGGCCTGATGGCCGAGGGCTGCACCAACGCCGCCGTCGCCGCCCGGCTCGTCGTGACCGAGGGAGCCGTCGAGAAGCACACCCAGCGGATCTTCGCCAAGCTCGGGCTCGGCCCGGACGACGGCCAGCACCGGCGGGTGGCTGCGGTCCTGACCTTCCTGCGCGGCTGACCGGCATGGTCCATGATCGTGGTCCGGGGACGTCGAGCCGGGTCGAGGTGAGGACATGCTGAGGACGCACGACCTGATGCAGATCGGCGAGGTCGCGCGCCGCAGCGGCCTGGCACCGTCGGCGCTGCGGCACTACGAGACCCTGGGGCTGATCGCGAGCACCCGCACGGCGGGGGACCGGCGGCTCTACCAACGGTCGGTGCTGCGGCGGCTGGCCGTCGTGCGGGCCGGTCAGCGGGTGGGGCTGACCCTGGAGGAGATCCGGGCGTCCTTCGGGTCTCTGGCGCCGGACAAGGCGCCGACCCGGCAGCAGTGGGCGCGCATTTCGAGGTCGTGGGCACCCTCGCTGGACCGGCGGATCCGCGAGCTCGAGCAGGTGCGTGACAACCTCGCCGGCTGCATTGGGTGCGGGTGCCTGTCGATGCGGCAGTGCTCGCTCTACAACCCGCAGGACACCCTCGGCGAGGGTGGGGGACAGGGCGCGCAGCGGCTGCTGCCGCAGTAGGGCTGGCTAGGGAATCAACGACGACAGGTCATCGTTAGCCAAGGTAATGAACTAGGCTAAGGAAACGATGACCCAGGACACCCTCACCGATCACCCCGCCGAGGCCGACGACCTCGCCCACCTCGCCAACGACCTGCGCCTCGCGTGCCAGCGCATCAGCCGCCGCATCCGCTACGAGGGCACCCACGACGTCGCGCCCCACCAGGCCAGCGTCCTCTTCCGGCTCGAGACCCCGCGCACGCCAGGGGAGCTCGCCGAGATCGAGCGCGTCAGCGCCCCCAGCATGACCCGCACCGTCGGGTGCCTCGTCGACGCCGGCCTGGTCCGTCGTGACCCGCACCCCACCGACGGCCGCCAGGTGGTCGTGTCGCTCACCGCCGAGGGCGAGTCGCTGGCCCAGGCGATCCGTCGCCGCCGCGACTCGTGGATGGCCAGCCGGCTCGAGGGGCTGAGCCCCGAGCAGCGTGCCGTCCTCGCCGAGGCCGCCCCGCTGCTGCTGGAGGTGGCCGGACGATGAGTGCCACCTTCGCCTCGCTGCGCGTCCCCAACTACCGCACCTACTTCTTCGGCGGGCTCGTCTCCAACGTCGGCACCTGGATGGGCCGCGTCGCCCAGGACTGGCTCGTCCTCACCCAGCTGACCGACCACTCGGCGTCGGCGCTCGGCGTCGTGACCGGCCTGCAGTTCGCGCCGGTGGTGCTCCTGGCCCCGTGGGCCGGGGCCGCCGCCGACCGCTTCCCCAAGCGCACCATCCTGCTGTGCACCCAGGCCGCCCTCGGCATCACCGCCGCGCTGACCTGGCTCCTGGTCGTGACCGGCAGCGCCGAGCTGTGGATGATCTATCTGCTCGCGCTCGCCCAGGGCGCCGCCGCGGCGCTCGACAACCCGACGCGGCAGGCATTCGCCTCCGAGCTCGTCGGTCCCGACCTGATCGGCAACGCCGTCGGCCTCAACAGCGCGTCGTTCAACGCCGCCCGCCTGATCGGCCCCGCCGTCGCCGGCGTCGTCATCGGCGCCTGGGGCACGGGACCCGCGTTCGGCGTCAACGCCCTGTCCTTCGCGGCGGTCATCCTCAGCCTGACCCGGCTGCGCGTCGCCGAGCTCCACCCGGCGCCCCTGCGACGGGGCGGCGGCGCCATACGGGAGGGGATCGGCTATGTCCGGCGACGACCGGACATCATGCTGCTCATGTTCATCGTGTTCATGCTCGGCACCTTCGGCATGAACTTTCAGCTCACGATGGCGCTCATGGCCACCACGGTGTTCGGACGCGGCGCCGAGGAGTACGGCCTGCTCGGCTCGATCATGGCCATCGGCTCGCTGTCGGCGGCCCTGCTGTCGGCCCGTCGGGCCCAGCCGCGGCTGCGCGTGCTGCTGCTCGCGCTCGGCGGCTTCACCCTCGCCAGTGCCGCGGCTGCCGCCGCCCCGACGTATGTCGCCTTCGCCCTCCTGCTGATCCCGTGCGGGCTGACCGCGCTCACCGTCATGACGACCGCCAACGCGTCGGTGCAGCTGTCCGTCGACCCGGAGATGCGGGGTCGCGTGATGGCGCTCTACATGGCGATCTTCATGGGCGGCACGCCGCTCGGGGCGCCGTTCATCGGCTGGGTCGGCGACACCTTCGGCGCCCGCTGGACGATCGGCGTCGGGGCCGTGGCCACCGGGATCGCGTGCATCGCGGCCGTGGCCTACATCATGGTGTCGGACGGCGTGCGGCTGCGTCGTCGCCCCGGGAGCCGGCGGCTCGAGGTCGTGCACCCCGAGCAGCTCGAGCCCCACGTCCACGACCTGGCCGAGGTGGTGACCCGATGACCCCGCGCTTCCGCCGCGTGGCGACGCTGATCGTGATCGCCGTGTGCCTGGCCCTGGCGGCCTACGGCTCGCTGGTCCGCTGAGCCCGGTCGGTCCGGTGAGACCCGCCGGTCCGCTGAGCCCCGCCGCTCCTCCCGGACCCGTCGGGCGCTCCCGTCAGAGGCGCTCGACGACGTGCTCGATCGCGCGCATGAGGATCTCGACGTCGTCCGGCTCGACCGCCGGGAACATCGCGATCCGCAGCTGGTTGCGCCCGAGCTTGCGGTAGGGGTCGGTGTCGACGATCCCGTTGGCGCGCAGCACCGCTGACACGCGGGCGGCGTCGACGGTCTCGTCCAGGTCGATGGTGCCGACGACCTGCGAACGGGCGGCCGGGTCCGCCACGAACGGCGTCGCCCACGGCGTGCGCTCGGCCCACGCGTAGAGCCGCGAGGAGCTGTCGGCAGTGCGTCCCGCGGCCCACGGCAGGCCGCCCTGCGCGAGGAACCACCGGACCTGCTCCTCCATCATGGCGATGGTCGCGAGGGCGGGGGTGTTGTAGGTCTGGTCCTTGCGCGAGCTCTCGATCGCGGTCGTCAGCGACAGCGAGGCGGGGATCCACCGGTCGGTGGTGGCCAGCTCGTGGGCACGCTCGACCGCGCGGGGGGACAGCACCGCCACCCACAGCCCACCGTCCGAGCCGAAGGACTTCTGCGGGGCGAAGTAGTAGACGTCGGCCTGGGACACGTCGACCGGAAGCCCGCCGGCGCCGGACGTGGCGTCGACCAGCACGAGCGCGTCGTCGTCCGCCCCCGCCACGCGCTCGACGGGCAGCATCACGCCGGTGGAGGTCTCGTTGTGGGGCCAGGCATAGACGTCGACGCCGGCCTCGGCCGCCGCCGCCGTGCGCGTGCCCGGGGCGGACTCGCGCACCAACGGCTCCGCCAGGTGGGGAGCCTCCCGCGTGACCTGCGCGAACTTGCTGGAGAACTCGCCGACCACCACGTGCTGCGCCCGCTCGCGGACCAGGCCGCACGCGGCGACGTCCCAGAACGCCGTCGACCCGCCGTTGCCCAGCACCACCTCGTAGCCCTCGGGCAGCGCGAACAGCTCCGCCAGCCCCCGACGCAGCGAGCCCACCACGTCGCGGACGGGCGCCTGGCGGTGGGAGGTCCCGAGCCAGGTGGTGGCACCGGCGACGAGCCGCTGGACCTGCGCCGCGCGCACCTTGCTCGGTCCGGAGCCGAAGCGCCCGTCGGAGGGCAGCAGGTCGGAGGGCAGCAGGATCTCGGAGGTCACCTGCTCATCCTCCCAGCCGTATGCCGGGAGCGCGGCGAGCCCGCCGCGATCCGGACGGGCCCGTCAGGGGCGGCGCTCGGTCGAGTGGGGACGTTTGTGCCCGGATCCCGAGCATTTTGGTCCCCGTTGTTCCGCGTCCGGGTCGAGGGGGCGGCGCTCGTGGTGCGGTGGAGGCCGACGGTCGAGGGTCAGGCGGCGTCGCCGGTCCGACCGACGTCGGCGAGGCGTCGTGGGGGCGGTCCGGCATACCGGGCCGTGGGCCTGATCATGCGGCGGGCCCGCTGCTGCTCGAGCACGTGGGCCGACCAGCCCGCGGTGCGCCCGCACACGAACATCGGGGTGACGATCGGGGCCGGGACTTCGGCGAGGTCGAGCAGGACGGCCGCCCAGAACTCCACGTTGGTCGCGATCACGCGGTGGGGGTTGCGCTCGGCGAGCGCCGCCAGGGCCGTGGCCTCGAGCTCGCACGCGGCGGCGTATCGCGGGGCGCCGAGTCGTCGGCAGGTGGCCCTGAGGACGTCGGCGCGAGGGTCGGTGCCGCGATAGACGCTGTGACCGAAGCCCATGATCCGGCCGCCCTCGCCGAGGACCTGGTCGACGATCTGCGCGGCGGGCACGCCGGCCTCGACGTCCTCGAGCATCCACATGACCCGGCGTGGCGCGCCGCCGTGCAGGGGGCCGCTCATGGCCCCGACGGCTCCGGACAGGCAGGCCGCCGCGTCGGCGCCCGTGGAGGCGATGACCCGGGCGGTCAGGGCGGAGGGGTTGAGACCGTGCTCGGCCACGGTGACCCAGTAGCTGTCGATCGCCGCCACGTGCAGCGGGTCGGGGTCGCCGCGCCACCGGATCAGGAACCTCTCCGCGATCGAGCGACCGCGGTCGACCTCGCGCTGAGGGACGGCGGGCCGGTCCTCGCCCCGCGCGGACTGGGCGATGAAGGACATGGCCATCACCGACGCCCGGGCGAGGTCCTCGCGGGCCTGCGTCGCGTCGATGTCGAGCAGCGGGAGGAAGCCCCAGACGGGGGCGAGCTGGGCGAGGGCGCTCTGCACGTCGACCCGCACGTCACCGGTGCGCACCGGCAGCGGGAAGGGCTCGGCGGGCGGCAGGCCGGGGTGCAGCGCCTCGTCGACGAGCAGCCCCCACACCTGCTCGAACGGCACGTGGCCGACGAGCTCGCGCAGGTCGACCCCGCGATAGCGCAGGATCCCGCTGTCGCGATCGGCCTCCGCGATCTCGGTGACGAAGTCGGCTGTGCCGCCCACCTCGCGGTCACCCACCCGTGCGCTTGACCCGCGGCGTCATACGGCGTCTGGGGGCCGGGCGGACCCGCTTGTCGAGGTCGTACCCCTCGATCAGGGCCTGCAACGTCTTCTTCTTGCTCGTGGGGTGCGACGCGACGGGCGTGTCCCCGTTGAACACGACGAAGAGCCGCTGGTCCCCGTCGAAGACGGTGAGCACCGAGCCGTCGACGAGGTGGTGGGCGTGCTCGAGGGCGCGCCGGCGAGCGTTGCTGCGCGCCACCTGCCGCTCGGCGAGCTCGCGCGCGGGCTCCTTGCCGTGCTTGACCGCCTCGTAGACGATCGGGCCGTACTTGACGCCGAGCTTGACCAGGTTGTTGACGGCGCCGACCTTGCCTCGTGCCATGACGGACCTCCTCAGGACGCGGTGACCGGGTCAGCCTAGTCTCGGGGTATGACGCAGAACGACGTGACCGACCCGCGGGTGACGGGCGAGCAGGGCGACGACGCCCGCGGCGCGGGGGTGCAGGGCATCCGGCGGGTCGACTACGCCGGCACGGGTCTGGACGAGGCGACGCTGGGGGACAGCCCCTGGTCGCTCGCGTCGACCTGGCTCGCGGAGGCCGTCGCCCACGACGCGTCCAGCGGCGGGCACACCGAGCCCGACTGCCTCGACCTGGCCACGGTCGGCGCGGACGGCCTCCCGGACGTGCGTCCCGTCCTGATGAAGTTCTTCACGCCCGCCGGCCCGGGGTTCATCACCGACAGCGGCTCCACCAAGGCGCGCCAGATCGGCGAGCAGCCGCGGGTGGCGGCGACGCTGCGCTGGTCCGCGCTCTACCGCGTCATCAGGTTCCGGGGTCGGGCGGTGCCGCTGGACGGGGACGAGCTCGAGGGCTACTGGCGCACCCGACCCTGGGGCTCGCAGGTCAGCGCCTGGGCGTCCGAGCAGTCCTCGCCGGTCGACGGCCGGGAGGAGCTGCAGCGGCGGTATGCCGAGCAGGCCGCCCGCTTCACCCGTGACGGTGAGGAGGCCGAGATCCCGATGCCGCCGTCCTTCTGCGGCTGGCGGATCGCGTGCGACCAGATCGAGTTCTGGGCCGGTCAGCCGTCGCGCCTGCACGACCGCATCGCCTACGAGCGGGTGGGGGAGGGCGACCTCGACGACGCCGCGTCCTGGCGGCGGCACCGCAAGATGCCCTGATCTGCCCGATCCTGCCCGTCCTCGTGCCGGGCGGCGCTGCGTCGTGCGCGGCGCAAAGCAATTCCACAGGCGCGCGTGGCACGCTTGACCCCGTGACTGACCTGATCGACACGACCGAGATGTACCTCCGCAC
This sequence comes from Arsenicicoccus bolidensis DSM 15745, assembly GCF_000426385.1. Taxonomy (GTDB): domain Bacteria; phylum Actinomycetota; class Actinomycetes; order Actinomycetales; family Dermatophilaceae; genus Arsenicicoccus; species Arsenicicoccus bolidensis. Next base: position 42,416 of record NZ_AUFG01000022.1, on the reverse strand, counting down.
GATCTACGAGCTGGAGGAAGAGGGCGTGAAGCCCCTGCGCGCCCGCATCGCCGAGCGACTCGGTCACGCCGGGCCGACGGTCTCCCAGACGGTCGCCCGCATGGAGCGGGACGGTCTCCTTCACGTGGCCGGCAGCCGCGAGATCGAGCTGTCCGCCGACGGTCGGCTGCGGGCGATGCGCGTGATGCGCAAGCACCGCCTCGCCGAGCGCCTGCTCCTCGACGTGATCGGCCTGGAGTGGGAGCACGTCCACGACGAGGCCTGCCGCTGGGAGCACGTGATGAGCGAGCGGGTCGAGCGCAAGATCCTCGGCCTCATCGGCGACGACCACGTCTCGCCGTACGGCAACCCCATCCCCGGTCTGGACGAGCTGGGGTCGGTCGGCACGGACGGCAAGGACCCCGGACTGGTCCCGCTGCACTCCGTCGTGGATGGTTCCGTGACCTCCGTCACAGTCACGGTCCGACGGATCGGCGAGCCGGTGCAGGTGGATCACGAGGCTCTCGGCCTGCTGACGGCCGCTGGAGCGCTGCCCGGTGGCCGGGTTCGGGTGACCTCGGAGGGCGACCGGGTGATCGTCGTGGGCGTGAATTCCACTGACTCGCAGGGGGTTTCGCTCCCCGTGGATGTCGCGAGCCATGTGTTCGTGGACACCGTCACGTCCGACTGAGAGTGGTTATCGCACGCATTTGTGTCCGGTGCGGGCACTAGCAGCCGTACCCACGGAGGGCGCCTGTGATTCACCTGCCTGTGATCTGAACGTGACAATCCCGGGGGTGTCCGTTACCTTTTTTCACGGCCCTTCTCCCCCTGGAGGGGCTGCAGCAGGAGACGCCGAGTCCTGTCACTTCTGCTGTTCTGCTTATTTCCGCTGACAGGAGCGGGGGACCCACCTTGGCGCGCAAGCGTCCCGGGGTGAAGCCACGAGAGTGGCCGGGCCATACCTTTCCGCCCGAACCCGACAGCTAACTTCGTAGGCGTTCGAGAGGTCAACTGTGTCCATTCGCACCCCCGGTCGGCACCGCGCTGCCGACGTCACGTCCGCCAGTCTCCTGATCAAGGCGGCCAAGCACGCCGCCGCCCCGGCCACCAAGGTCGCGGGTGTCGTCGCCGCCACCGGTGGCATGGTCATCGCCGCGTCGATGCCCGCCACGGCCGCCCCGGCCGCTGCCGCTGCTCCGGTCAGCGTCGCTGCCCCCTCCGTCGCCGCCGTCGGCCAGCTCGGCCGCGTCTCGCTCGCCGGGGTCAAGAAGTCCAAGCTCAAGAAGGTCCGCGGCACCGTCAAGAAGCGCACTGCCGTCAAGCGCAAGAAGTCCACGGTCAAGCGCAAGCGCTACACGGTCAAGCGCAAGCGCTACACGACCAAGCGCAAGTACACCCGCACCTCGCGCACCTACCGTCGCACCGCGGTGCGTCGCGTGAACCGCACCTACACCCGCGCCTCCCGCACGGCCGTCCGTCGCACCGTTGCGCGCAAGGTCGTCAAGAAGGCCGCGAACCCGGCTCCCCGCGCCGTCGCGGGTGGTGGCGTGCTCCGCACCGCCGCCAGCCTGTCCGGCATCTACTACCGCTGGGGTGGCACCACCACGTCCGGCTTCGACTGCTCGGGCTTCACGAGCTATGTCTTCCGCGCCAACGGCAAGTCCCTGCCGCGCACCGCTGCCGCTCAGCAGCGCGCGACGCGTCGCGTGTCCAGCCCCCAGCCCGGCGACCTCGTGTTCTTCGGCTCCCCGGCCTACCACGTGGGCATCTACGCCGGCGGCGGCATGATGTACGACTCGCCGCGCACCGGCCGCACCACCGGCCTGCACAAGGTCTGGAGCGCCAAGGTCAGCTACGGTCGCGCCTGATCGGTCTGATCTCTCGAAGCACCACGCGACGCCCCCTCCGCCTCGGCGGTGGGGGCGTCGTCGTGCTGTCCAGCCGCTGTGCTGGGGACCGATCCCCCCGGTCGGTCCTGTGCGGCCCCTGCTGCTCAGCACCCTGAGCTGGTGCCGGAGGTGCCGGGCCACGCTGCGTCCCCCTCGCGCAGCGTGCCCGGCCCCTGCCGTGCACGCTCCAGTCTGCCGATCGCAAGCCCCCGGCGCATCAGCCTTTGGTCGGGATCTGATTGCGACCCAGGTCGTATGTCGAACCGCCCGTCTGCCGGAGCCGCCGGCCGCGCCGGTGCCCTCCCGCCGGCCGGTCGCGCCAGAGTGGTCACAGAACCGACACCAGATCAGGCCAGACGTCGCACCTGTGACCACTCTGACCTCGGCCTGAATAGCGAGAGGTCACACAGGGCTCCCCAGCCCGTCCAGACGGAGTCACTCCCGCCCTCTCAGCGCGGCGGAGCGCCCGCGGGGTCACCTCTCGACGGCGTCGTCGAGGGGGTGGGTTCGGCGTGCCATCAGGATGGTGCCCCCGGCTGGAATCGAACCAGCGACACCCGCTTTAGGAGAGCGGTGCTCTATCCCCTGAGCTACGAGGGCGGGGGTGGCGGCTGCGCCGACCACGGGCACCTATCTTGTCATGGCGGTGGGCGCAGCGATGACAGCGACCGGGGTGGTTCGTCATACGGGCGCGACCGCAGGGTGTGGATCGATCCAACCCGGCGACCGCCGAGATGGACACGGAGGGTGAGATCGGCACCGATCGGGTGTGTCAACAGGGCGAACTTGGGCCGTGGTTACTCGCCAGTCTTGACCTTCAACGATTGATTGCTGATCATTCAACGAGCGGCGCGCATGGTTCCCTCCCCCTGCATCATGCGCGCCGCCACCATGTCCGCCCGGGGCATGCCGGCCTCGCTATCCTTGGCCGGTGACCCCAGCACCGCCCGCCGCCAGCCGCCCCACCGATGCGCAGGACTCGGCGGTCGCGGCCGTCGCCCGCTGGCGGCGCGAGCTCGTCGAGGCCGGCGGACCCAACTCCTTGCTCTGGCGCCCGGCCGACGCGCGCGGGCGGCTCGAGCTGACGCACGGCCACCCGGCGGGGCTCGCGATCTTCCTGTCCGGGCGCGACGCCAAGCTGTCCGACCTGCACCGCGAGCCACGGGCGCTGGCCGAAGCCGTCGTGGCGGCGCGTCGCCTGCGCGCGACCGCCGAGGACCTGTGGGAGCAGCGGGGACTCGCCACCTGCTTCCTGGCTGCCGGTATGGCGACCTGGCAGACCTCCGGCGGGGCCGGGCGAGTGCCCAGCGCCCCCGTCTTCCTGCGTCCGTGCGAGCTGCGCCCCCGCGACCTGGCCCAGACCGACTTCGACCTGGTGGTCAGCCGCACCGTCGAGCTCAACCCGGCGCTGGTCGAGCTGGTCCGGGCCGAGCTGGGGGTGGAGCTCGACGGCCGCGGGCTGGCCGAGTCTTCCTGGGGGCGCAACGGGTTCGACCCCGAATCGGCATATCGCGAGCTGCTCCGTCGGTGCTCGGGACTACCCGGCTTCACCATCGAGCGGCGTCTCGGGGTCGCGCTCCTTCCCTACGCCAAGCTCGGGATGGTCGCCGACCTCGCCGGGACGACGGTGGCCGAGCACCCGGTGGTGCGGGCCCTCGCCGGTGACCCCGCCGCGCTGCGTCCGCCGACCGGCGAGCCCGCGGCCGGAGTGTCCCTGCCGCTGGTCCTGCCGGTCGACGAGCACCAGCGGGCGGCCCTGGACGCCATCGGCGCGGGCGACGACGTCGTGGTGCAGGGTGCACCCGGCACCGGGATGACCCAGGTCGTCGCCGCTGCCGTCGCCGGGCTGGCCGGTCAGGGCCGAAGCGTCCTGCTCGTGTCGCACGCCCGGTCCGCGATCACGGCCGTGCAGGAACGTCTCGCGCAGGCGGGGCTCGACCTCGTCGTCGAGGCGCACGACGGACCCGACCTGCGGCACGAGCACGAGCCGCTCACGGCCGCGACGCCGGCCGAGCCCGTGCAGGCGACGGCCGCGACGACCCGCGACCACCACGCCGTCACCGAGCGGCTGCAGGGACACCTCGTCGCCCTCCACCAGGCCCGACACCCGTGGGGCGTCAGCGCGTTCCAGGCGCAGGGGGCCATGGTCGAGCTGAGCCAGGTCGATCCACCGCCGCGATCTCGCGTCCGGCTCGCCGGCGACGACCTCGCCCACCTCACCCCGCAGCGGCTCGACGTCGCCACCCGTGAGCTGGTGCAGGTCGCCGAGGACGGCGCGTGGCTCACGCATCAGGGCGCCGACCCGTGGCGCGCGGCTCGCATCACCACCCCCGCCGAGGCGGACGCCGCCCTCGCCGCGTGCGAACGGCTCGACGGCGACCGCGGCCTCACCCGCCTGACCAGCCTGGTCGACGCCCTGTGCCGCGAAGTCGGTCTGCCGCACGCGAGCTCGGTGCGGGGCCTGGGCCAGGACCTGGACCTCGTGTCGGGCGTGCGCGCGACCCTCGACGCGTTCGTCCCGGAGGTCTTCGACGCGCCGCTGCCGGAGATGCTGGCGGCCACGTCCACGGCATACCGCACGGAGCACGACGCCGGCGTCGGCCCGTGGCGCCGTCAGGGCCTGCGGCGCGACGCCCGGCGGCTGGTGCGCCCCGGTCCCGGGCCGACCGACCTGCACGACGCGCTCGCGACGGCCCATGACCAGGTCACCCGGTGGCGCGAGCGGGCGGGCGCCGCAAGCCGTCCCACCGTCCCGCACGGGATCGACGAGGCCCGCGCCGCGCACCGCGCCGTGGTCGCCGACCTGGAGGCGCTCGAGCCGGTCCTCGCGACCACCGTCGACGGCGCCGGGTTGCTGGACCTGCCCGTCGAGACGGCTCTCGCCCGCGTGCGCGAGCTCCTGCGCGGACGGCGACGCCTCGCCGTGCTGCCCCTGGTGACCACGACCCTGGACGGGCTGCGGGCCCAGGGGCTGGGGCCGCTCGTCGAGGACCTGGCGGTCCGCCGCGTCCCCGCCGCGCAGGTGGCCTCCGAGGTGCGTCACGTGTGGTGGAGCTCCGTCCTCGACGAGGTGCGCCGCACGGACCCGCACTACGGAGCGCACGACGGCAGCGCCCTCGACGCCGACGCCGCGGGGCTGCGCCGGCTCGACGCCCTGGCCCTGCGCGAACGCGCCGCCGCCGTCGCCACCGCGGTCGGGGACGCCCGCCCCTGCTGGGCGACCAGCCCGCACGAGATCGCGTCCCTCCTGCCCGTCGGCGTGGCCGTGGACACCGTGATCGTGCTCGAGGCGTCCCAGCTGTCCGTGGCGCAGGCCGTGTCGGCCCTCAGCCGTGGCCGGCAGGTCGTCGTCTGCGGCGACCCGCACCAGCTGCCGCCCGGCGACGTCAGCGTCACCGTCCCCGACCCTGCTCGTCGCGGTGACGACGTGCAGGCCGACCAGCGTGCGCCGTCCGTCCTCTCCGAACTCGCCGAGATCCTGCCCGTGCACACCCTCCGGACCGTCCACCGCACCGTCGACGACCGCATCACGGCGGCGCTCGACCGCCGGCTGCACGGCCAGGACCTGGTGGGCGTGCCGGCCGCGTCCACCGCGCCCCGGCTGCAGCTCGAGCTGGTGGACCAGGACGGTATGCCGCAACCGCCCCGCGGCGAGGCCCCCGTCACGACCACGGCCGAGGTGGACCGCGTGGTCCGGCTCGTCCTGGCGCACGCCCGCAGCACCCCCGAGCGCTCGCTGGGGGTCGTCACCTTCCACCCCGCGCACGCGGACGCCATCACGGCAGGCCTGCGGCAGCAGCTGGCGACGCTCGACCGCGGTGACACGTCACGGCGGTTCTTCGAGGGCTCGGCGCGAGAACCGTGGTGGATCAAGCCCGTCGACCAGGTGCAGGGTCAGACCCGCGACGACGTCATCGTCTCCCTCGGCTATGCGCTGGACGAGGCCGGCCAGGCGGGGCACCGGTTCGGCGCCCTGGCTCTGGGGGCGGGGGACCGGCGCGCGGCCCTCGCGGTGACCCGTGCCCGCCACCGGCTCGTCCTCGTCTCCACCGTGTCGGCGGAGCAGCTGCACCAGGCGGGGGCGGGAAGTGCCGGGGTCGAGCTGCTCGCCGAGGTGCTGGACCTGGCTGGCACGCCTGCCGGACCCATCCCCTCACTGGGGGACCTGACCGACCCGGTCACCCGCGAGCTCGCCGGCCGGCTGCGGCTGGCCGGGCTCTCGGTGACCGAGCGCGCGGGTCGTGGCGCCGGCTCCGGCGCCGTCGAGCTGGCCGTCCGGGATCCTCGAGCCGTGCGGGGCGTTGCCGTGGCCGTGGAGTCCGACGGCGCGGACTACGCCACCGGTGCCGGACCGATCGACCGTGACGTCCGACGGCCCGCGCTGCTGCGGTGTGCAGGCTGGGAGCCGCTGCGCGTGTGGACGCCCGACCTGTTCACCGCGCCCGAACGCGTCGTCGCCCGGATCGTCGACGCGGCCCACGGGCGGGCCGAGGGTCTGCGGCGCGGTGAGCGTGGCGCGAGCGACCCGCGCGGCGACGCCTCGGCCGGGTCACCGCGATGACCCGACGCCACCGCCGCGTGGACGCGCCGGGCACGGGGTCCGCCGCGGCCACGCCCTTGGGGGCACCGGAGCCGCGTCTGGGGTCGACCGAGCGTCGCCCGGAGGAGTCCGAGCGCCTGCGCGGCACCCAGCGACGCCCGGGGGAGGCGGGGCCGAGCATGACACCTGCCGCTGGCGAGCCGGCTCCGTCGGGCGCGTCGCCTCGACGCGTGGGCGACGTTCCCCGCGAGGACGAGCGCGACCGGTGGCTGCGGGAGCAGCGTCCCCCGCACTGGGAGTAGGGGCGTCACTGACCATCCCCACGAGCGCACCCCTCGCTGTCGATGCAGTCGTCGGCAGGATGCGTGGGCGAACGACGAAGGGCCCCGCCAGACGGCGGGGCCCTTCGTGACGTGCGGGGGTGGGTCAGCGGCGACGCAGCTCGTCGCGGATCTCCATGAGGATGGACGCCTCCTCGGAGGGGGCGTCAGTCTCCTCGACCCCGGCCTTGCGGCGGGCGGCGATGGCGTTCATCGGGGCCACGACCATGAAGTAGATGGCAGCCGCGATGATCAGGAAGCTGATGAGCGCGGTCAGGAACGCGCCAACAGGCACGCTGCCGGGGTTGAAGGAATTGAAGTTGGGCTGGCCGCCCAGCTTGCCGATGAGGTTCATCAGGATCGCGACGAAGCTGTCGATGACCTTGCCGAAGGCGGCACCGATGACGACGGCGACCGCCAGGTCGACGACGTTGCCGCGCATGAGGAAGTCCTTGAAGCCCTTGAGCATGACTGTTCTCTCTCTGTTCTGGGGAGATGGGGAGCGAGCCCGCTCGGGCTCGGGGCGGCGACTCCGCCGCATGCGCCACCGTATGACGCTGAGTTGCGTGAGCACGATACTTGATCGTTCATCGGTGACCAAACGTTGACGCGATGCGCTCACTGGGAAGCGGCCGTGAGCATCAGGTGCAACGCCTCCACGTCGGGCCCAGCACTGCGTCCCGTGTGCAGCGCGCGGGTCTGAGACTCGTTGAGGGACACCAGGACCGTGCGACCGGAAGAGCCGGTCGCGCCTCCCGAAAGCCCTGGTCCGGCGGACTCGAGGACCGGTGTCTGCAGGACCACCGCGGCGGGGGCGACGAGTCGGGCACCCACCCACACCTGGACCCGGTCCCCGGCCCGCAGGAGATCGGCCACGACGGGCTCCACCGCCGGGACGGCCAGCGCGGCTGACCCCCTGGGCAGGCCGGTGAGCCTGGTCGAGCCGGTCACCGCACGTGACGTGAGCGGGTCGCCAGCGGCCACCGCGCTCGCCAGCCGCCGTCCGACCAGTGCGTCGGCCGCGGGCCAGCTGCTGGGAGCGTCCCGGCCGGGCCATCGGCGGCGGACGAGGTCGGCCTCGCCCAGGACGTGCCCGGCGGGCAGGTCGTGGGCGGCGCTGAGCACGACGGTCCCGGCGGGAGGCGGGGCAGGGAAGGCCAGGCGCAGCGCGCCGGTGACGGCCAGCCCCACGCAGAGGGCGGCCAGGACGCGGCGGGCGAGGCGCAGGTGCCAGGACACGCGACGGCTGCGCAGGCGAGCGCGCCACGACCGGCGCAGCGGTGCAGGGCGCCCGGCTCGGTCGCCACGGCGGGGGAGGGCAGTCATGCCGCGAGGCTAGGCAGCAGACCACCGACGGGCGAGGTCGCGGAGGCCGCCTGTGGACAGGGCGACCCACGACGCGACGAGCTGTGGACGACACGCCGCGGCCGGCGCGTCCCGCTGGTGTGCGAGTGGGTGGGCTGCGTCGTCATACGAGCTGGTCGTCCCGACGCCCGAGCAGCGAAACGAGGACTCGGCGTGGATGCGTGGGTGCGGTTTTGGTGAGAGGGCGCAGATGGTCCCTCAGACGCGGTTCGAGCAGCCGTATGTGACCTCTCGGGAGGCGGGCCGAGATCAGAGTGGTCGCAGATGCGACGTCTGGCCTGGTCTGGTGTCGGTTCTGCGACCACTCTGGAGCGACCGGCCGGCGGGAGGGCACCGGCGCGACCGGTGGCTCCGACATATGGGCGGTGCGGCCTCGGTGAGAGGGCGGAGGTGGTCCCTCGGACGCGGTCCGAGCAGCCGGATGTGCCCCCTCAGGCCTGTCGAGCGGCAGGCTCGAGGGAGCGCGGTGCAGGGGGCCAGGTCAGCTGGCGGCGGCCGAGCTGGTCGAGGTGCTGGAGCTGCTGGACGAGGTCCCGGACCCGTTGGAGCCGGACGACGTGCTGGTGCTGGAGGTGCTCGAGGACGCGTCGCTCGACGAGGCCGTGGTGCTTGCGGTCGCCTTGCCGTCCTTGCCGCGCGAGTCCGTGCGATAGAAGCCGGAACCCTTGAAGACGACGCCGACGCTGTTATAGACCTTGCGCAGCAGCCCCTCGCAGCGCGGGCACACGGTGAGCGCGTCGTCGGTGAACGACTGGACGATGTCGAAGGCCTCGCCGCAGTCGGCGCAGCGGTAGGAGTAGGTGGGCACGGTGCCTCCGGAGGGGACGAGCGGGTGAGGGACGCCGGCGGTCGACGTCGACCTGGGCGTGCGACCGCTCAGTCTAGCGAGCCGTCGCGGCGTCGCTGACCGCGTTCGCGGACCGTGCGGGCGACCGGAGGGCGGTGCCCGGGCTCGAGCCACCCGGCCAGGCGGCCCTGCTGGGACACCGCGCGCAGCCGCTCCTCCGCGGAGTCCCGCAGCTCCGCGGGCACCACGACCATGAGCGAGTCCCCGCGCCGCAGCACCGTGGACCGCTCCGGCACGAACGACCGCTCGCCGCGTAGCACGAGGGCGACGCTGGCGCCCTTGGGCAGCCGCAGCTCGTAGACCTCGACCCCCGCCATCCGCGACTCGTCCCCGATCTGCACCTCCACGACCTCGGTGTTGAGGCGTTCGAGCGGGGTGGACTCCAGCTGCAGGTCCATCGTGGCGCCCGCGTCGATGACGCCGAGCCTGCGTGCGACCCAGGGCATGGTCGGCCCCTGCACGACGGTGAAGATCACGACGAGCATGAAGACGAGGTCGAACAACCAGGCGAGCGACGAGGCGCCGGTCGTCTCCGGGACCGTGGCGAGGACGACGGGGACGGCGCCACGCAGGCCCGCCCAGGACAGGAAGGCCTGCTCCCGCCACCCGATGCCGAACGGCGTCGCGGACACCACGACCGACAGCGGCCGGGCGACGAGCAGCAGCACCAGGCCCATGACGACCGCGGGGACGATCCAGCGCCCCAGCTCGGAGGGGGACGCCAGCAGGCCCAGCAGGACGAACAGGCCGATCTGGGCGAGCCAGCCCATGGCGGTCGCGAAGCCCCGGGTCGCGGCCTTGTGCGGCAGGGAGCTGTTGCCGACGACGAGCGCGGCGACGTAGACGGCGAGGAAGCCGCTGCCGTGGGCGTAGGTGGCGACGCAGTAGGCCATCGTCGGCACCGCCATCACGCCGATCGAGAAGAGGGCGGACGAGGTGTCGGCATACCGGCGCAGCAGCTTGGTCCCCAGCCAGCCGACGGCGATGCCGAGGAGGGCGCCCACGACCAGCTCGTAGACCGCGAGCCCGGCGAGGAAGAGCGGACCGGCCTCGGAGTCACCCGCGGCGACCGAGGCCAGGGCCGTGACGAGGATGACCACCGGTGCGTCGTTGAAGCCCGACTCGGCCTCGAGCAGGCTCGTCAGCCGCCGCGGCAGGGGCACGCTGCGCAGCACGGAGAAGACGGCGGCCGCGTCGGTCGAGCTGAGGACGGCCCCCACCAGCAGCGCCGAGACCCAGTCGAGGTCGAGGACGAACCTCGCGGCGACGCCGACCACCCCGACGGACACCATGACGCCGACGGTCGAGAGCAGGGCGGCCGGGGCCACCGACGGCCTGATGTGCTTCCACGAGGTCGAGAGGCCGCCCTCGGCCAGGATCAGCACCAGGGCGATGTAGCCGAGGGCCTGGGTCAGGCGGCCTCCGTCGAACTGGATGCCGAGCCCCGACTCACCCAGCCCGACGCCGATCAGCAGGTAGAGGAGCAGGGACGGCAGTCCCGAGCGGGCGCTGATGCGGACGGCGACCACGGCCAACAGGAGGACGGCGGATCCGAGGAGGAGGACGGAACGCAGGTCCTCGATCCCGAAGCCCGCGCCCGTGTCCATGGCCCCATCCTCTCGTATGCCGCACCCGCCCCTCGCGTCGTCCGCCGGCCTGTCGGTGCCGTGGCCTAGTCTCGCTCACGTGTCCCGCGCCGCTCTGATCGCCCGACGGACGACCGTCTCGGTCGTCGTCCTGCTCCTCGTGGCCGCCCTCATCGTCGCCGGCGTCGTCTACGGCGCCGTCCGCAGGACCGACCCCACCGTCACCGGCACGGCGCGGCTCACCGGGCTGTCGGGCGAGGTGGACGTCCGGCGAGACGGCGAGGGGGTCGCCCACATCTACGCCGACACCCCCGAGGACCTGTTCCGGGCCCAGGGCTATGTCGCGGCCCAGGACCGGTTCTTCGAGATGGATCTGCGCCGCCACGCCACGGCAGGGCGGCTGGCCGAGCTCGTCGGCGAGGCCGGGGTGGCGTCGGACATCAGCGTGCGCACCATGGGCTGGCGCCGCGTCGCCGAGCAGGAGCTTCCCACGCTGTCGGCCGACACCCGGCGCTACCTCGCGGCGTATGCCGACGGGGTCAACGCCTACCTCGACACCACCGGCGACGCGACCCGCGTGGCGCCGGAGTACCTCATGCTCAGCGTCCGCTTCCCCGGGTACCGCATCGAGCCGTGGGGCCCGGTCGACTCGCTGGCCTGGCTCAAGGCGATGGCCTGGGACCTGCACGGCAACTACGCCGACGAGCTCGCCCGCGCCCGGCTGATGGCGCAGGGTCGCTCGCTCGACGAGGTGCGTGAGCTGTATCCCAGCTATGACGCCAAGGCCCAGCCCCCGATCCTCTCCCCGTCGGCGTGGTCGCCCTCTGGCGTGCACGGCGGCCGGTCCAAGGCGCCGGCGGCCGGCATACGGCAGGGTGCCGGCCCCGCCCCCGATCCCGAGAGCGACGCCGCCCTGGGGCGGACAGCGCAGGCCGTCTCCGCCGTCGCGCCGCTCGTCGGCCGGGGCGAGGGGATCGGATCCAACTCGTGGGTGGTCGGGCCCTCCCGGTCCTCGACCGGAAAGCCCTTGCTGGCCAACGATCCTCACCTCGCGCTCGCTCAGCCCGGGATCTGGCACCAGACCTCGCTGCACTGCCGCACCGTGTCCCAGGCCTGCCCGTACGACGTCTCCGGGTTCTCGTTCGCGGGCTTCCCTGGGGTCGTCATCGGGCACAACCAGCGGATCGCGTGGGGATTCACCAACCTCGACCCCGACGTGAGCGACTTCTACCTCGAGCGGGTCAAGGGCAGCACGGTGCTCAAGGACGGCGCCTACCGCCCGCTGACGACGCGCACCGAGCGGATCCGGGTCGCCGGCGGCACCGACCGCACCATCACCGTCCGGTCCACCTCGCACGGCCCGCTGATGTCCGACGTCGACGCTGCCGTCAAGGACGCCGCGGCCGTGCCCACGGCAGCGACCACCGCGTCGCCGGCGACCCCCGCCGAGGGAGAGTCCCTGGCGATCGCCCTGCGGTGGACCGGGCTGGAGGTCACGCAGACGGCCGACGCCATCTTCCGGATGAACCGCGCCACGTCCTTCGACACCTTCCGCGCCGCGCTCTCGTCGTTCGCCGCGCCCTCTCAGAACGCGATCTACGCGGACGTCGACGGCCACATCGGCTACCAGGCACCCGGCCGCGTGCCCGTCCGCCCCTCCGGGACGGCGGGGGCACCCCCCGGCTACCTGCCGGCACCGGGCTGGGACTCGCGCTACGACTGGACCGGCTATGTCCCGTTCGACCAGATGCCACGCACCCTGGACCCGCCCGAGGGCTTCGTCGTGACCGCCAACCAGGCCGTCACCACCGCGACGACACCCTTCCTGACGACGGACTGGACCCACGGCTGGCGCTCCACCCGCATCCGTCAGCTCCTGACCGCGCAGCCGACCGTCTCGCCCCAGCGCATGCGCGACATCCAGGGCGACGTCAACGACGGCTTCCAGCCCGTCCTCACCGCTGCGCTGCGCGGTGTCGACCTGAGCGGCGACAGCTTCACCCGTGAGGGGCAGGCGACGCTGGAGGGCTGGGACGGCCGGTTCGTGACGGGGGACAGCCACTCGTCCCGAGCGGCGGCCTACTACACGGCGGCTTGGTCCGCGCTGCTCCACCGCACCTTCGACGACGACCTGCCCCCCGGTCTGCGGCCCGATGGCGGCTCGCGCTGGCCCGCGGTCGTCAAGCAGCTGCTCGCCGACCCCCGGTCTCCCTGGTGGGACAACCAGAAGACCCTGCGGATCGAGACCCGCGACGACATCCTGCGCCAGGCCCAGGTCGACGCGCGTCTCGAGCTGACCCGGCTCACCGGCAAGGACGTCAAGGCCTGGGACTACGGGCGGCTGCACACGCTGACCCTGCGCCATCCGCTCAGCGCGGCGGCACCCGGCATGCTGCGGTCCCTGCTCGACCGCGGTCCGCAGCCGGCGCCGGGCAACCCGCTCGCTCCCAACGCCCTCGGCTACGACCTGCAGCTGGGCTACGCCGCCGACTGGGGGCCGTCCATGCGCATGGTGGTCGACCTCGGCACTCTTGACTCGAGCACCTGGGTCCAGTCCACGGGCGTGTCCGGGCACCCCACGAGCGACCACTACGACGACCAGACGGGGCGCTGGCTGCGCAACGAGCCCTTCGCGTGGCCGTTCAGCCGGCAGGCCGTCGAGGGCGCGACCCGTGACCAGCTCACGCTCGCGCCGCGCGACAACGGCTGAGCCCCGTCGCGCGCTCAGCGGTCGAGCCAGGTGATCCCGTCCGCGGTCACCACGGCGTCGACCCGCTGGTCGTGCTCGGCGGACGGCAGCTCCTCGTCCAGGAGCTCCTGCGGGTGCAGCAGCGTCACGACCCGGACGCCGTCGCGACGCCGGGGGAGCGCCCGGTCGTAGCACCCTCCACCCTGCCCGAGGCGCACGCCCCGCCGGTCCACGGCCGTGCCCGGCGCCAGCACCAGGTCCGCCTGGCTGATCGCCTCCAGCCCGAGCCGGGCCGACTCGTCCAGCTCGTCGCTGCCCAGCGGGCGCCAGTCGAGGTCGAGCCCCGGCAGGGTCACCGGCACCAGCACCCGATAGCCGGCCCCGACCAGGGCCTCGTTGATCGGGCCGGTGCCGGGCTCGGTCGGCCACGACTCGTATGACGTCACGGTGCCACCCGGGGCCACCAGGTCGGCGACGACCCGCAGGGCGTGGTCCGCCAGGGCCCGGGCCTGCGCCTCTCGGTCGGCGCGAGGGGTGTCGGCATACCGCTGCTTGCGGGCTGCCCAGAGGCGGGTCCGCAGGGCGCGCTTGGCCTCGACGGGGGTCGTGAGCGGGGTGTCCATGCCACGGATTCTGTCAGGCACGGACCCGTGAGGAGGAGGGGCGGATCGGTCTCGTGCCACGATGGGCCGCACCCACCCACCTCGAGGAGGACCCGTGTCCATCCGGACCCGCCTGGCGATCGTGCTCGCCGCCGTGGTCCTGCCGGTCCTGCTGGTGGCCGGGCTCGTGGCCGGGGTCCTGCTGCCGCGTGCGCTCGTGGACGGCCAGCGACGCGACGTCGACCGCGCCACCGTCGCCGTCGCGACGGCCATGGCGTCCGAGTGCTGGGCGCTGGGCGACCGGGCCGAGGTCATCGCCCTGTCGATCGCCAACGGGCGCCCGCCAGCCACGGTCCTCGCGGAAGAGACCCGCGGCGGGCTGGGGGCGGAGCGGGGCTACGCCGTGGTGCTGCGCGGCGGCGCCGTGCTGGCGGCCTCGTCCTCGGCGCCGCGACCCACGCCCACCAAGCTGCCCACCACGCGCTGCTCGACGGTGAGCGAGCCCGCCGGCGCCCACCTCGCGGAGCGGGTCGACCTCACCACCACCCAGGGGACGCTGACGGTCCACGTCGTCGAGCCCCTCACCGCGGGGCGGCTGGACGCGCTCACCCGTCAGGCCGCGGCCGGGGACGTCCGCACGATCCTCCAGTGCGCGGGCGGCGTCGAGGTCCACCCGAGCTCGGACCGCGGCCAGGGGTCCATCGCGCGGACCGCCGCCGCCGGGCCCGGGCGTCCCTGCGCGGTGCAGGGCTCGGCCGCCGATCCGGTCGGTGGGGCGAGGGCCTGGATGCCACTCCTGCTCATCCTGCTCGTGCTGGCGGCGGCCGTCGGTCTGCTCCGATGGCTGGCCCGGGAGCTCACCGCACCGCTCCTCGTCCTCACCGACGGCACCCGCCGTATCGCCGAGGGCGACCTGAGCGTGCGTCTGCCGGAGGGGCGCGACGACGAGGTCGGCGAGCTGTCGCGGGAGTTCAACGCGATGGCGATCGAGCTCGACCAGCGGATGGCCGAGCTGACCTCGAGCCGGGAGACCCTGCACGACACCGTCCGACGGATCGCCGCCACGCTGCAGCGCACCCACGACCTCGACGGCCTCCTCGCGGCCCTGTGCGCGCTCGCCGAGACGACGACCGGGTCCACCTGCGCGGTCGTCTGGATGCGCGAGGGCAGCGGCCTGCGCGCCCGCGTCGTGCACCCCATCGGCACCCGCCGCCCCGGCACGGGACGGATCCGCGCGGCCGAGAGCGCGATCGGCGAGGTCGTCCGCGACCGTCGCGTCGTCGTGCTCGACGATGCGCGCGACGAGTCCGGCGCGGTCCTGCGGGGCAGGCTGTGTGCCGCACCCCTCGTGGCCGGCGACGACGTCATCGGCGCGCTGGTCGTCGAACGGGCGGCCGGCGCGACGGCATACGACGACACGACCGGGGAGCTGCTTGACCTCGTGGCAGGGCCGGCCGGGGTCGCCATCGACAACGCGATCCTGCACCGCCGGGCGCAGCGCCAGTCCGTGATCGACCCGCTGACCGGGGTCGGCAACCTGCGCATGCTGACGACGACGCTGGGCCGCGAGGTGGAGCGGGCTCGGTCGTTCGGGCGTCAGGTGTCGCTCCTGATCGTGGACGTCGACCGGTTCCGGCAGGTCAACGACCAGCACGGGCACTCCGTCGGGGACGGCGTCCTGGCCGCGCTCGCGGCCCGCATCGTCGAGCTGGTCCCGCCGGTCGACCTCGTCGCACGCTACGGCGGCGAGGAGATGGCGGTCGTCTGCCCCGAGCGCGGCGAGGAGGAGTGCCTGCGGCTCGCCGAGCGGATCGTCGGTGACCTTCGCTCCCGTCCGCTGCAGGTCGGCGACCGCGAGATCCCCATCACCTGCAGCGTCGGGATCGCCACCTGGCCGCAGGACGCCGCCACGGCACCCGAGCTCGTGTCGGCCGCCGACGCCGCGATGAACGCCGCCAAGCGCGCCGGGCGTGACCGGGCGGTGGCCTCGAGGCATGTCGGACCCGTCGACTAGTCTCCGCAGCATGTCCGACGCACCCCGGCTGATGCCGGTCGACGAGCACCTGCGCCTCCTCCTCGAGGCCTGCGCCACCGTGCCCCGCTGCACCTCCGAGGTCCCGGTGGCAGAGGCGCACGGCTGCGTCCTGGCCCAGGACGTGCGCAGCGCCGTCGACGTCCCGGCGTTCACCAACTCGGCGATGGACGGGTATGCCGTCCGGGCCGCCGAGCTCGTGGGTGCCGGTGATCGCCCCGTGGTCCTGCCCGTCGCGGGCGACATCCCCGCCGGACGCACCGACCGGGTCACCCTCGAGCCGGGCACGACGATGCGCATCATGACCGGCGCCGCCCTGCCCGACGGTGCCGACGCGGTCGTCCCCGTCGAGCTCACCGACGGCGGCACCGAGCGGGCCACCCTGCGCCACCAGCCGCAGGCCGGCGCCCACGTCCGCCCTGCCGGCGACGACCTGTCCCGCGGCGAGACCGCCCTGGCCGCAGGCACGTTCGTGGACGCCCGGGTCCTCGCGCTGCTCGTGTCCCTCGGGCATCCTCTGGTCGAGGTCGTGCTGCCGCCCCGCGTCGCCGTCCTCTCCACCGGCGACGAGCTGGTCGAGCCGGGGGGCACGGCCGGGCACGGCACGGTCGTCGACAGCAACGGCCCGATGCTCGTGGCCGTCCTGCGCGAGCACGGCTTCACGGCCGAGCGGGTGCGCGCGGTCGCCGACGACGAGCAGGGCTTCCGCGCCCGGCTCGACGAGGTGCTGCTGACCCACGACGCCGTCATCACCACCGGCGGTGTCTCCGCCGGCGCCTACGACACGGTCAAGGCCGTGCTCGCCCGTGACGGCGAGGTCGCGTTCCGCGGGGTGGCGATGCAGCCCGGCAAGCCCCAGGGCTTCGGCCTGGTGCGGGCCGGCGACGGGCGACACGTGCCCGTCTTCACGCTGCCCGGCAACCCCGTCAGCTCGATGGTGTCCTACCAAGTCTTCGTGGCCCCGGCTCTGCGCCTGCTCGCCGGCCGCCCCGCCGAGGGGCTCGCGGGCATCGAGGCGGTGGCCGACGACGGCTGGCGCACGTCGGCCGGCCGCACCCAGCTGGCCCGCGTCCGCCTGCGCACCGAGGCGGACGGCCCGCACGCCACCCTCGCGGGCGGCCAGGGGTCGCACGTGCTCGGTGCCCTCGCTCACGCCGACGCCCTGGCCGTCGTGCCCGCCGAGGTCGACGAGGTCGTCCCCGGCACGCGCCTCACCTGTCTGCTCCTCCGTCCCCTCCCCGGCAAGGAGTCCCTCGCGTGACCTCCACCCCCACCCCCGACCCGCCCCGCCTCACGCACGTGCGGGCCGACGGCAGCGCGCACATGGTCGACGTCTCCGCCAAGGCCGTCACGGCCCGCTCGGCGACCGCCCGCGGCCGGGTCCTGCTCGCCGCCCCTGCCGTCGCCGCCCTGCGTGACGGCACCGTGCCCAAGGGCGACGCCCTCGCCGTGGCCCGCATCGCCGGGATCCAGGCGGTCAAGCGCACCCCCGACCTGATCCCCCTCGCCCACCCCATCGCCGTGCATGGCGTCGAGCTGGACCTCGAGGTGGCCGACGACGGCGTCGACCTCACGGCGACCGTCCGCACCGCCGACCGCACCGGCATCGAGATGGAGGCGTTGACCGCCGTCGCCGTCGGCGCCCTGGCCCTCATCGACATGGTCAAGGCGGTCGACAAGCACGCCCGCATCACCGACGTGCGCGTGACCGCCAAGTCCGGCGGCCGCTCCGGGGACTGGTCCGAGTGACCACCCCCTCGCGGCGGCGGGCCGTCGTCGTGACGGCGTCCACGCGGGCCGCCGCCGGCACCTACGCCGACCGCACGGGGCCGGTCATCGTCGAGGCCCTGCGCGCGTGGGGCCTGGACACCCCGGACCCGGTGGTCGTCCCTGACGGTGATCCCGTGGGGGACGCCATACGGTCCGCCGTCGCCGACGGCGTCGATCTCGTCGTCACCACCGGGGGGACCGGGCTGTCGCCGACCGACCGCACCCCCGAGGTGACCCGGGCGGTGATCGACCGCGAGGTGCCCGGCGTCGCCGAGGCCATCCGCGGCGCCGGTCTGGCGCAGGGCGTCCCCACCGCCTCGCTGTCCCGCGGCATCGCCGGCCTCGCGGGCGCCACCCTGGTCGTCAACCTCCCCGGCTCCCGCGGCGGCGTCGCCGACGGGCTGGGCGTGCTGGAGCAGGTCGTGCCGCACGCCCTCGACCAGGTGGGCGGGGGCGACCACTGATGTCGGCGTGGCCGGTGCGGCTCGAGGCGAGCCTGCCCGACGGGGGAGCGCTCGTGCTGCGCGGCCTGCGTCGCCGCGACCGCTCGGAGTGGCTCGAGCTGCGGCGCGCCAGCTGGGACTGGCTCAAGGAGTGGGAGCCGACCTTCCCGCGAGCGGGCCAGGAGGCCAAGCCCTTTCCCGAGTACGTCCGCCACCAGGCCCGAGAGGCGCGCGCCGGCCGGCAGCTCCCGTTCGCCGTGGAGGTCGACGGGCGGCTCTGCGGTGCGGTCAACCTCTCCCAGATCATGGAGGGCGCGTTGTGGGGCGCCACGGCGGGCTACTGGTGCGCGCCCACCCACGCCGGCCGGGGCATCGTGCCGCTGGCCCTGGCCACGGCGTGCGACTACGCCGTGGGGGAGCGCGGCCTGCACCGCATCGAGGTCAACATCCGCCCCGACAACACCAAGTCGCTCGCCGTCGTGCGCAAGCTCGGGTTCCGCGACGAGGGGCTGCGCGAGCACTACCTCCACATCGACGGCGCCTGGCGCGACCACCGGACCTTCGCCCTGACGACCGAGGACCTCGGCGGAGCGACCTTCACGGAACGGCTCAGGAGGGCATGATCCAGGGCAATCCGCCGACACACCCGCGCGGTTGAGCGTTCATCACCCGTCCCCCCTCTAACGTCGGGGACGTGCAGCCCTCCAGCCTCGTCTTCGTCGTCGTCATCGGGTTGTGGGCTGCCTATCTGACCCAGTCGTGGATGCGTCGTCGGGAGCACCTGCAGACCGCCCGATCCATCGAGCGCTACGCCGAGGCCCTCCGGGTCCTCGAGCGGCGCCCGGTCCTCGCCGAGCCCACCACCGCCCGGTCGTATGCCGTCAGCCCGCTGCGGGCCGGCGCCACCTCCACCGCGCCGACCGGTGCGACGCGTGCCACGCACGTGACCGAGGACGCCGCCCCCGGCCGGCTCGCCCACCGCCTGCGGGGAGCCTCTCTCGGGGTCGCCGTGGCCGTGCTGGTCGCGCTCGTCGTGGTCACCGTCCTGCGACTGGTGCCCGTCTGGACCCCGGTCGTCGGCCTGGCGCTCGTCACCGCCGACCTGGCCTGGCTGCGCCACAGCGCCCGGCGTCGCCAGCCGCGCCTCGAGCTGCGTCGCACGGCCCCGGTCGCCTCGGCCGCCCCCGTCGGGCCCGCAGCTCCGGTCGCGTCCACCGTCCCGACCGCGTCCCCGGTCTCCGCTCCTGAGGCGCCGGTCGTGGAGGAGAGCCCCGAGCCCGCAGTGGCCCCCGTGGGTGCCACCCGGGTCGACGCTCCCTTCGACGTGCGCCAGTTCGACACCGTCGACGCGGCGCCCGCGCCGGTCGAGGTCGCCCTCGAGCCGCTCGAGCCCGGGCAGTGGCGTCCGACGCCGGTGCCTCGTCCGACCTACACCATGAAGCCCGCCGCGCCGCGGGCCACCCCGGACCCGCTGCCGGTCGACGACGACGTGTTCGCCCCCATCGAGGTCGAGGACGAGTTCCTCGACGCCGCAGTGCCGTTGCGCAGCGCCGTCGGCGGGTGAGGATTGGGCCGACGCACCGCCTCGGTGGTACAGTCGGTCCTCGCCAGGGGCTGTGGCGCAGTTGGTAGCGCGTCTCGTTCGCAATGAGAAGGCCAGGGGTTCGAATCCCCTCAGCTCCACCGCACGCACAAGGCTCGAACCCTTGCCAACGGCAAACGTTGGTTGAGGTTCGGGCCTTGTGTGCGTCTGCGGCCCAGGTCAAGGCGTGACGTCGACCTGCGGATCGAGGAGCATTTCGAAGGGCCGGTTGTGCTCGACGCGAGCTCTTCCCAACCCGCGATACTGAGACCGTCGCCCTTGAAAAGAGCGGCCGGTAGGCAACGAGCATCACCTCAAAGCCCACCACTCGACGGGGCTCTATCCGTTCGTCGGGGCTCGTCGGTACATTCTGGACACGTTCGCGAACACGAAAAGCGCCTCGATGAAGCGGCGCGTCGCGCAGTTTCTCATCGCTGCCATCTGCCCGGTCTGTGATGGCAAGCGGCTGAAGCCCGAGGCGCTGTCCGTCACGTTCGAAGGATTCGACATCGCCGAATTCTCCCGACTGCCGCTTCGGGAACTTGCCACGATCCTCTCGGGAGTCGTTGCACGCCTGGAGGAGCTCGGAGCCGCTTCTTCCGGCGCTGCCTCTCCGCGGGCGGCATCGCAGGAGCATGTCGCTGCTGGCGGTTCCTCGCCTGCCGCCGCGCCCGATGTGCGACCCACCCTGAGCCGAGCGCCAGAGAAGCGTGCCGCTGCGGTCCAGCTCGCATCAGGGGTGCTGCAGCGACTTCGTCCATTGGTCGATCTGGGGCTGGGCTACCTGTCGTTGAGCCGGACGACGCCGACGCTGTCGGGCGGCGAGCTGCAGCGGCTACGGCTCGCGACGCAACTCAGCTCTGATCTCTTCGGGGTGGTCTACGTCCTCGACGAACCCTCGGCGGGGCTGCATCCGCAGGACGTGACGGCGCTCCTCGGGATCCTCGACGGACTCAAGGGGAAAGGGAACAGCCTGTTCATCGTCGAGCACTCCGTGGCCGTGATGCGGCACGCGGACTGGTTGGTCGACATCGGCCCGGGCGCCGGTGAACACGGCGGCCGAGTGCTCTACAGCGGCCCGCCCGACGGGCTCGCCGATATCGAGGAGTCCGTGACACGCGGGTACCTCTTCGGTGGCCGCGGTCTCCCTCTTCGCACACCCCGTGAGGCACGCAGTTGGCTTTGCCTGGAGAACGTGACGCGGAACAACCTGCACGACCTCACAGTCGATATCCCATTGGGTGTCTTCACCGTGGTCACGGGCGTGTCCGGGTCCGGCAAGTCGAGTCTGGTCACCCAGGCGCTTCCGTCGCTGCTTGGCGATCGCCTTGGCCGGGCCGTCCCGGCCGATGACGAGCCGGTCAGCGACGAGTCACTCCTCGCGGATGCGCCGGGACGTCTCGATGGACGCGTCGCCGGGCCCGTCACCGGTGTACGCCGGCTGATCGTCATCGACCAGCGGCCCATCGGCCGGACGCCGCGGTCGAACGTCGCCACCTACACCGGGCTGTTCGACCACGTACGTCGTCGATTCGCAGATACCCCGGAAGCTCGTTCACGCGGGTACAAGCCCGGCCGATTCTCCTTCAATGTCGCCGGCGGGCGCTGCCCGACCTGCGAGGGCGAGGGATCGGTGATGGTCGAGCTCCTCTTCCTGCCTTCCGTGTACACCGAATGCCCCGACTGCCACGGCGCCCGATACAAGGCGTCAACGCTCGAGGTCACGTGGCGGGGGCGCACGATCGCTGACGTGTTGTCGATGAGCGTCGAGGAGGCGAACCTGTTCTTCGTGGGCGATGAGGAGATCACTCGATCCCTGGCCGCTTTGTCGGACGTTGGACTCGATTACCTCCGACTGGGTCAACCGGCAACGGAACTCTCGGGGGGTGAGGCCCAGCGCGTCAAGCTGGCGGCCGAGCTGCAGCGTGCGCAGCGTGGGGACACGCTGTACGTATTGGACGAGCCGACGTCCGGGCTCCACTGCGCCGACACGGATCGTCTGGTCGCGCATCTGCAGACGCTGGTCGATGCGGGCAACACGGTCGTCGCCGCGGAGCTGGACATGCGCGTTGTCGCGGTGGCCGATCACGTGATCGATCTTGGACCCGGCGCGGGCGACGCCGGCGGGACCGTGGTTGCAGCGGGTACGCCCGCCTACGTCGCGGACAAGGGCGTCGGTGCTTCCGCGGGCTACCTTGCCGCCGCACTGCAGGCAGCTACCAACGTGACCCCATTGTGACGAGTGTGTCGCTGTGCGATATGAACATCGCACAGCGACACACTCGACGAGGTCGGGGTTGGAACCTTCAGCAGTCCCAGAAGCTCGTCCGGACGCTCTGACCCCGCAGGCTCTGACCCCGCACGCTCCATCGCCACCGAGCATGACGAGATGCTCGGATCCCTGATCCGGGCCTCTCGTCAGCTCGGTGGCGCAGCTGGCCGACGGCGTGCCCGGGCCACCGCACCACCGGGCCCTCACGAGGACAGCAGGGCGATCAGGCCACCTGCCGTGCGTTCGTCGATCACCAGGTCCGACACCACGCCCGCGCGCAGCGCCCCCAGCGTCCCCTGGATCTTGTTGTCACCCGCCACCGCGCACAGCCTGCGGTTCACACGCCGCAGCTCTGCGGGGGAGGGCCCGGAGGCCCGGCGGTTGAGCGCGATCCCGGCATACGACCCGTCCACCCGCAGGAAGTGCGTGGCGACGTCGCCGACGACGTGCTGGTCGGCGAGCTCGCGCACCTCCTCGGGGCGCAGGTAGCCGGTGGAGTAGACCTGGCTGAGCAGCCGCCCGCGGAAGGCCCCGACGCTGAACACCGCGATGTCGCAGGTGCGCCGCAGCTCGAGGATCCGGCGCACGGATCCCTCACGCCACAGCGCCTCCTTGGTCTCGGCGAAGTCGAAGAACGCCGGGGCGGGGAAGTAGTAGAGCTCGGTGTCGTAGGCGCTCGCGAAGCGATCGAGCAGCTCGGTGGTGTAGCGGACCCCGGAGGTGCGGGCGTTGGCCGCGCCGTTGAGCTGCACGACCACCGACCCGGTGGTGGGGTGCGGCGCGAGATGCCCCGCGATGGCGGATGTGGTCGTGCCCCACGCGACCGCGAGGGTCATGTCGTCGCCCATCCACGAGTCCAGCAGGCCGGCGGCGCGCCGGGCCACGGCCTCGAGCCGCTGGGGATCACTGGCCGAGGACGACACGGGCACGACGTGCGCCTGCACCCCGAAGGCGTCGAGGAGGGTGCGCGCGGTGTGGTCGGTCGGCCCGTCGGGCGCCGCGACCGTGATGCGCACGATCCCCTCGTCCCGGGCCCAGCGCAGCAGCCGCGAGACGGTCGACCGCGAGACGCCGAGGTCACCGGCGATCATGTCCATGGTCTGGTCCTGCAGGTAGTACAGCTGCGCTGCGCGGTAAGCGGATTCACGATCGTTCACGAGCCTCGCCCCCTCCTGCACGTTCGTGCAGACCGCTTGAGCATACGTGCAGGGCGACGCATGCTCGATGCAGAGACCAAGATGCACCACGGGGTGCACCCACCGAGCCGCCGGTCGACACCGGCACAGAAAGGGTCGTGAGGACCATGGCCGCCACACCGATGACCTCCACCGCACTGTCCGCGACGAGCCGCGCCGACGCCCTCGAGGCGATGACGACCGGCGAGCCCCTGGACCTGCTCGTCGTCGGCGGCGGCGTCACCGGCGCGGGCATCGTGCTGGACGCCGCGAGCCGGGGCCTGCGCGTCGGCATCGTCGAGGCCGAGGACTGGGCCTCCGGCACCTCCCAGTGGTCCTCCAAGCTGGTCCACGGCGGCCTGCGCTACCTCTACCAGCTCAACTTCGCCCTCGTGGCCGAGGCCCTCAAGGAGCGCGGCCTGCTGCTCACGACCCTCGCCCCGCACCTGGTCAAGGCCCAGCCCTTCCTGTGGCCCCTCAAGCTGCCGGTCGTCGAGCGGTCCTACAGCGCCGTGGGGGTGGGGATGTACGACGCCCTCGCGCTCGTCGGGGCCAAGGGCACCAAGACCGTCCCGCTGCAGAAGCACTACACGCGCCAGGGCGCCCAGGAGCTCTTCCCCGACATCCGCGACGACGCGCTGACCGGCGCGATCCGCTTCTACGACGCCCGCGTCGACGACGCCCGCCTGGTCATCGACCTGGTCCGCACCGCCGCCGGGTATGGCGCGCTCGCGGCCACCCGCACGCGAGTCACCTCCTTCGTCAAGGACGACACGGGACGGGTCGTGGGTGCCGAGGTGCACGACGCCGAGGGCGACCGCGACCTGACGATCCGCGCGCACCGGGTGGTCGCCGCCGCCGGCGTCTGGACCGAGGACGTCGAGGCGATGTCGGGCTCCGACCAGGGCCTGAAGGTGCTGGCGTCCAAGGGGATCCACATCGTCGTGCCCAAGGAGCGGATCCAGGGGGAGACCGGGCTGTTCCTGCGCACCGAGAAGTCCGTGCTGTTCGTCATCCCCTGGGAGCGCTACTGGGTCATCGGCACGACCGACACCCCGTGGGAGCAGGACCTGCGCAACCCGGTGGCCACCGCCGAGGACATCGACTACGTCCTCGAGCAGGCCAACTCGGTGCTGGCCCGTCCCCTGACCCGCGACGACATCATCGGCACGTATGCCGGGCTGCGCCCCCTCCTGCAGCCCCACCGCGGCAGCGGCGGGTCCTCCACCAAGGTGTCCCGCGAGCACACCGTGGCCGAGGTCGCCCCGGGGCTGTGGTCGATCGCCGGCGGCAAGCTGACGACCTATCGCGTCATGGCCGAGGACGCCGTCGACGTCGCGCTGGGCGAGGAGGCGGCCGAGGCCAACCCGTCCGTCACCGAGCACACGCCGCTGGTCGGCGCGGCCGGGTTCGACGCCTACCGCCACCAGGCTCCGCGCATCGCCGCCGCCTACGGGTGGAGCGCCGAGCAGGTCGAGCACCTGCTGTCGCGCTACGGCGCAGAGCTCCCGGCCCTGCTGGCCCTCGTCGACGCCGACGCCTCCCTGGGGGAGCCGCTCACGACCGCGCCCGCCTACCTGCGGGTGGAGGCGGCGTTCGCCGTCACCCACGAGGGCGCGCTGCACCTCGAGGACATCCTCATGCACCGCATCCGGCTGCACTACGAGACCCGCGACCGGGGCGTCAGCGCTCTCGAAGAGATCGGCGCGATCGCCGCACCGCTGCTCGGCTGGGATGAGGACGACCTCGCGCGGGAGCAGGCGGCCTACCGCACCCGCGTGGCGGGCGAGGCCGCGGCGGAGCAGGAGCGGACCGACGCCGCCGCCTCCGCGGCCCGCGCCCAGGTCACCGGCGAGGCGCTGCCGGCCTCGTCCTGAGCCACCCGCTCGGCCTGACCGACCCGCTCGACCGCTAGAACAACCCACCCCCCGGGCGCCATCACCGTCCCGGCCGGGGCGACTGCAGGACAACGACGTTCACCAAGGAGTCACCCATGCCCATCTCGCTCACCGCTGCCCTCTCCGAGATGGCGATCGCCGCACCCCCCACCGAGCCCGTGCCGCTCGGTACGGTCTTCGCCCACGAGCTGCTGGGGACGATGATCCTCATCGTGCTCGGCGCGGGGGTGGTCGCCAACGCCCTGCTGCCCGACTCCAAGGGCAAGGGCGGCGGCAACCTGATGATCAACGTCGGGTGGGGCATCGGCGTGATGGCCGGCGTCTACGTCGCCTTCAAGTCGGGCGGGCACCTCAACCCCGCGGTGACCCTCGGCCTGTGGGCCAACGGCGCCGACTTCGCCCCCGGCGTCCCGGCCGGCGCCACGACCGCGCTCGTCTACATCGCCGCGCAGGTCCTCGGGGCCTTCCTCGGCGCGGTCCTGGCCTGGCTGGCCTATCGCGACCACTTCGACCGGGAGGCCCCCGCCGGCGACAAGCTCGCGATCTTCTCGACCGGCCCGGCCATCCGCAGCTATGGCAACAACCTGATCACCGAGGTCATCGCGACCTTCGTGCTCGTCTTCGTCATCGTCACCTTCGGGCAGAACCCCGCCCAGCTCGGTCCGCTGCCCGTCACCCTGCTGGTCATCGGCATCGGCGCGAGCCTCGGCGGGCCCACCGGCTACGCCATCAACCCCGCCCGCGACCTCGGCCCCCGCATCGCCCACGCCCTGCTCCCGATCAAGGGCAAGGGTGGCAGCGACTGGGCCTATGCCTGGGTCCCTATCCTCGGACCCGTGCTCGGCGGCGTCCTCGCCGGTGTCGCCGCCACGGCGTTCGTCGGCTGATCGACATACAGTCAACCCAACTCACAAGGACGTGAAGGACAACTCATGAGCCCCAACACCCAAAAGTACGTCATGGCGATCGACCAGGGCACGACCAGCTCGCGCGCCATCCTCTTCGACCACTCGGGCCAGATCGTGAGCACCGGCCAGCTCGAGCACGAGCAGATCTTCCCCCGGGCCGGGTGGGTGGAGCACGACCCCAAGGAGATCTGGCGCAACGTCCGGCAGGCCGTGGCCCAGTGCCTCGCCGCCTCCAAGGACATCAACAGCAGCAACATCGCCGCCGTCGGCATCACCAACCAGCGCGAGACGGCGGTCGTGTGGGACAAGACCACCGGCGAGCCCGTCTACAACGCGATCGTCTGGCAGGACACCCGCACCGACAAGATCTGCGACGAGCTCGCCCAGGGCGACGACGACCGCTTCAAGGAGCGGTGCGGCCTGCCGCTGGCGACCTACTTCGCGGGGCCCAAGGTCAGGTGGATCCTCGACAACGTCGACGGCGCCCGTGACAAGGCCGAGCGCGGCGACCTGCTGCTCGGCACCACCGACTCCTGGGTGGTGTGGAACATGACCGGCGGCGTCGAGGGCGGCATCCACGTCACCGACGTCACCAACGCCAGCCGCACGATGCTGATGAACCTCGACACCCTCGACTGGAACGAGGACATCTGCGCCGAGATGGGCATCCCCATGTCGATGCTCCCCGAGATCAAGAGCTCCTCGGAGGTCTACGGCGAGGGTCGCGAGGGCGGCTTCCTCGTCGGCGTGCCGATCGCCGGCATCCTCGGGGACCAGCAGGCGGCGACCTTCGGGCAGGCGTGCTTCGAGCGCGGCATGGCCAAGAACACCTACGGCACCGGCTGCTTCATGCTCATGAACACCGGCGAGGAGGTCATCCACTCGCGCAACGGCCTGCTGACCACCGTCTGCTACAAGATCGGCGACAACAAGCCCGTCTACGCCCTCGAGGGCTCGATCGCGGTGGCCGGCTCCCTCGTGCAGTGGGTCCGCGACAACCTCGGCCTGATCAAGGACGCCCCCGAGATCGAGACGCTCGCCAAGACCGTCGACGACAACGGCGGCGCCTACTTCGTGCCGGCGTTCTCCGGGCTGTTCGCGCCGTACTGGAAGGACGACGCCCGCGGCGCCCTCGTCGGCCTGACCCGCTATGTCAACAAGGGGCACATCGCCCGCGCGGTGATCGAGTCCACGGCGTTCCAGACCCGTGAGGTCGCCGAGGCGATGGCGGCCGACGCCAAAGACGCCGACATCGAGCTCACCGAGCTCAAGGTCGATGGCGGGATGACGGCCAACGAGACCCTCATGCAGTTCCAGGCCGACCAGCTCGGCGTGGCCGTCGTCCGGCCGCAGGTGTCGGAGACGACTGCCCTCGGTGCGGCCTACGCGGCCGGGATCGCCGTGGGCTACTGGGACGGCGAGCAGGACGTGATCGACAACTGGGCCGAGGACGTGCGGTGGGAGCCCCAGGTCGACGAGGACGAGCGCGAGCGCACCTATCGCCTGTGGAAGAAGGCCGTGACCCGGACCTTCGACTGGGTCGACGACGACGTGCGCTGACCGAGCGTCTCGCGATCCGGCTCCGGCCGTATGCCGGGAGGGCCCCACCCCACGAGGCGGTGGGGCCCTCCCGGCATACGAGGGGTGTGTCTGGCAGGGTGGCCCCATGGGGGAGACGATCGACGAACCGACCGACCTGGCCGCGGCGCTGAAGTCACCCGCCCACCGGCCGAGCCCACGCGCGAGGACGCTGTGGCTGATCCACTCCGTGCTGGGGTCGCTGCCGTTCCTGGTGGCGGTGGGCGCCTGGTGGTGGTTCGACGAGGAGCGCCGCACCTGGTCGACCTGGGCGCTGGTCGCGCTGGCGGTGATCACCCTCGTCGACATGGTGGTCGTCCCGCGCTGGCGCTACGCCGTGCACCGCTGGGAGTGCAGCCCGACCGCCGTGTTCACCCGCACGGGGTGGTGGACGCAGGAGCGCCGCGTCGCCCCCATCTCGCGGGTGCAGACCGTGGACCTCGAGCGTGGCCCGATCGCGCGGATGCTGGGCCTGGCCACCGTGACGGTGACCACGGCGTCCTCTGCGGGGGCGGTCGAGCTGGAGGGGCTCGACCTGGAGACCGCCGAGCGCGTGGTCGCCGACCTGACCCGCATCACCGACCAGACGCCGGGGGACGCGACGTGAGCGACCCGACCGAGCTCACCTCGGCCGATCCGCAGGCCGGCCCGGCGGAGATCCCCTGGCGGCGGCTGAGCGGGCGGATGCTCCTCATCCACCCGCTGCGCAGCCTCAAGGAGCTGTTCCCCGCCATCCTGCCCGCCCTCGTCGTCGGCAACGCGCGCGTGGGCATCGACAACCAGTGGTGGAACCTCGGCGTCGGCGCCGTGGTGCTCCTGGTCGCGGTCGTCACCTGGGCGACCACCCGCTACCGCATCGCCGACGGGCGGGTGCAGCAGCGCAAGGGGCTGCTCAAGCGCGAGACCCTCAACGTCCCCATCGACCGGGTCCGATCGGTGGACCTGCAGGCCTCCCCGCTGCACCGCATCCTCGGCCTGTCGACGGCACGGATCGGCACGGGGGTGGCCGGCGGCAAGCCGCTGGTCCTTGACGGGCTGACCACCGGCGAGGCAGCGACGCTGCGCGCCGAGCTGCTGGTGCACCGCGGGTCGATCCAGGAGACCCATGCCCCCGCCACCACGGCGGTGGGCGAGGGGGAGGGCGAGGGCTTCGACGCGCAGGGGACGACCACGACCGGTGGGCCGTCCGGCGCGCCCGAGCCCGAGGTGCTGTCCCGCTTCGACCCCCGGTGGGTGCGCTATGCGCCGCTGTCGACCAGCGGGCTGCTGATCGCCCTGGCCATCATCGGCTTCGCCGGGCAGCTGAGCGGGCAGGTGCTGAGCGACGAGATCGTGGCGCAGGTGACGAGCGCGTCGGTGCGCTACGGCGTGGTGGCGCTGGTGGCGGCTGCGGCCGCCGTGGCGGTGGTGTTCGTGCTGGTCTGCGCGGTGGTGGCGTACGTCCTGGCCTACTGGGGGCACACGGTGACGCGCGAGGGCGATCGGCTGCACATCACGCGGGGCCTGCTCACCGTGCGGTCGACGACGCTCGATCTCGGGCGGCTGCGAGGCGTCGCCATGGGGGAGAGCCTGCTGATCCGGGCGGCCCGGGGCGCCAGCCTCAAGGCCGTGACCACCGGCATCGGCGGGGAGGGGGCTGACCAGGGCGTCGGCTCGAGCTCGGGCTCCGGCCTGCTGCCCCCGGCGCCCCGCCGCGACGTGCACGAGCTCGCGGCCCGGCTGCTGGGCGAGGACCGGCTCGGCGTCCCGCTGCGCAGCCACGACAGGGCTGCCCGGCGGCGCCGCTGGAGCCGGGCACTGCAGGCGGGGGTCGCGCTGCTCCTGCCGCCGCTCGTGCCGGTGCTGTGGCTGGGGTGGTCGTGGTGGTGGGTGGCGCCGTTCGCCATACCTCTGCTCCTGGCTCCCGTGCTCGCCGAGGACCGCTGGCGCAACCTGGGGCACGCCGTCCTCGGCCGGCCGGGCGAGCCGCGGCAGCTGGTCACGCGCATGGGCAGCCTGCACCGGCGCACGGTCGCGCTCGACGCCGACGGCATTATCGGGTGGACGGTGCGCGAGACCTTCTGGCAGCGGCGGGTGGGTGTCGCGACGCTGGTGGCGGCGACGGCGGCGGGGTCGCAGCACTACGACGTGGTGGACGTGCCGACGGACCGGGCGTGGGAGATCGTGTCGGAGGAGCTGCCCCTCGGCCTCGGCCAGACCCGCCGGGGGTAGAGGCATCAGCCTGGCGAACGAAGGCCGGTCGATGCCTCTACCGGGGGTAGGTCAGATCCAGGAGGGGAACCACATGCGGATCTGCCAGTCGGCGTACGGGATCACCTGGGCGGTGTAGACCGGCCAGAAGAACACGAAGCACGCCACGCACAGCGCCACGAAGGTCCCCGCGACGGTGAGGCCGGTGCGCCGCCGCGCGTCCGAGGCGTCCGGCCGCCCGATCACGAGGCCCAGCAGATAGGTCACGGCCAGCACCAGATAGGGCACGAACACCACGGCGTAGAAGGTGAAGATCGTGCGGTCCTGGTACATGAACCACGGGAGGTAGCCCGCCGCCACCGACACGACGATCGCGCCGGCCCGCCAGTCGCGCCGCAGCAGCCACATCACGAGCAGCACGACCAGGGCGGCCACGGCCGTCCACCACAGCAGGGGCGTGCCGACCGACGTGATCGCCTTGGCGCAGGAGTCGACGGTGCAGCCCTGCTCGCCGCGCTTGGGGTTCTGCCAGTAGAAGGACGTCGGTCGGCCCTGCAGGAGCCACGACCAGGGGTTGGACATGTAGGGGTGGGAGGCGGTGATCGAACGCGCCGACGTGAACATGTCCTGGTGGTAGTGCAGCAGCGAGCGCAGCGCCCCGGGCACCCAGCTCCACAGCGGGTCGGCGGGGTGCGTGTCGGCCCAGTGCCGGCCGTAGCCGTTGTCGCTGCGGAGCCAGCCGGTCCAGCCGGCGAGGTAGGTGCTGACGATGATCGTCGTCATGGAGAAGAACGCGGTCACCCCGTCGACGAGGATCCCGTTGCGGGCCCAGTTGACCTCGCCGATCGCCCGCCGCGCCGACAGGTCCCAGGCGACGGTGAGGAGGCCGAACGCCGCGAAGTAGAACCCGCCGGACCACTTGGTCCCGATGGCCAGCCCGAGGCAGAGGGCGGCCACGAGCCGCCACGGCCGTATGCCGAGGCCGATGCGTCCGTAGGTGACGTCACGCCCCTGGGCGACCAGGGCGGCCGCCCGGTCGGCGAGCCGGCGGCGGGAGTGCTCGCGGTCCGCCACCAGTGCACAGAACGCCGCCAGCACCCAGAAGGACAGGATCATGTCGAGCAGCGAGGTCCGCGAGTGCACGAAGTGGTGCCCCTCGGTGGCCAGCAGGATCGCCGCGACCACCCCGAGAAGGGTGGAGCGGAACATCCGGCGGGCGACCAGCCCGATCATGAGGATCGACAGGGTCCCCATCAGCGCGACGGTGAAGCGCCACCCGAAGGAGCTGGTGGGGCCGAAGATCATCTCGCCGAGGGCGATGCACCACTTGCCGAGGGGCGGGTGCACGACGAAGTTGCCGGCGGTGCCGAAGACGTCGGTGGTGCCGTTGGTGAACGGCACGTCGTGGCTGGTGATCGAGGACTTGGGCGTCAGCTCGACGCCGCCCTTGAGCAGGCCGACCCCGTCCTTGACGTAGTACGTCTCGTCGAAGATCAGCTCGTGCGGACGCCCGACGTCCCAGAAGCGCAGGACGCCCCCGACCACGGTGACCAGACCGATGAGCAGCCACGCGCGCAGGGTGTCGGTGAGCGGTCGGCCGAGGAGTCGCTCCCGCAGCCGCAGGGCGAGGTCGGTCGGTGGCGTCACGCGCCTCATCGTAGGTGCACGGGGGTGCGATGATCGATGCGTGACACCCGCAGCCGACCCCACGCGCGACCTCCGTCGTTTCGCCTGGCTCTCGATCGCGGCGGCCATCGCGACCATCACCCTCAAGGCCGGAGCCTGGTTGCTCACCGGCTCCGTGGGTCTGCTGTCGGACGCCGCCGAGTCCATCGTCAACCTCGTCGCCGCCGTGGTCGCGCTCGTCGCCCTCACGGTGGCGGGGCGGCCGGCCGACGACGACCACCACTTCGGGCACGCCAAGGCGGAGTACTTCTCGGCGGCCGTCGAGGGCCTGATGATCTTCGTCGCCGCCGCGGTGATCCTCGTGACCGCGGTCGAGCGCTTCCTGCACCCGCAGCCGATCGACAACGTCGGGGTCGGCCTGGCCGTCTCGGTCGTGGCCTCGGTGATCAACGGTCTCGTGGCGATGGTGCTGGTGCGGGCCGGTCGCAGGCACGACTCGATCACCCTGCGCGCCGACGGCCAGCACCTGCTGACCGACGTGTGGACCTCCGTCGGGGTGGTGGCGGGCGTCCTGCTCGTCGCCCTGACGGGGTGGCAGCGCCTGGACCCGATCGTCGCCTTCCTCGTCGGCATCAACATCGTCCTGACCGGGGTGCGCCTGCTGCGCGAGTCCGTCGGTGGCCTGATGGACACGGCGCTGCCGGAGGAGCGGCACCGCGAGATCGCCTCGGCCCTGCTGCCGTTCGCGTCCGAGGAGGTCGACTTCCACGGGCTGCGCACCCGCAAGTCCGGTCACCACGAGTTCGCCGAGCTGCACCTGCTCGTGCCCGGCCACTGGACCGTGCGGCGTGGCCACGACCTCACCGAGGACGTCGAGCAGCGCCTGCGTGCGACGATGCCCGAGCTGCGGGTCGTCATCCACCTCGAGCCCCTCGAGGACCCGCGGTCCTACGACGGCATGCCGGTGGAGCTGCCCGAGCTGCTCGAGGAGCCCGGTCGGCGGACCGACCTGGGACGGGAGCGGTTCGTATGACGCCCGCCGCCGCCTCCATGTCCGCCGGGTCCGCCGGGGACGGGGTGCTCGTCCTTGCCGCCACCCCGATCGGCGACCCGCGCGACGCCGCCCCGCGCCTGGCCGCCGAGCTGACCGACGCCGACGTCGTCGCCGCCGAGGACACCCGCCGCCTGCACCGCCTGTGCACGGCCCTCGGCGTCCAGCCGCGCGGCTCCGTCCTCAGCTATCACGAGCACAACGAGGCGTCCCGCACGCCCGACCTGCTGGCCCGGCTCGAGGCGGGGGAGCGGGTGCTCGTGGTGACCGACGCGGGCATGCCGTCGGTGTCCGACCCCGGCTACCGGCTGGTGGCGGCCGCGGTCGAGGCGGACGTCCGCGTGACCTGCGTGCCGGGACCGAGCGCGGTGCTGATGGCCCTGGCCGTGTCCGGGCTGCCCGTCGACCGGTTCTGCTTCGAGGGCTTCCTCGCCCGCAAGGCCGGGGAGCGCGCCCGTCACCTGGCCGAGCTCGTCGGCGAGCGCCGCACGATGATCTTCTTCGAGGCCCCGCACCGGCTCGACGCCAGCCTCGCGGCCATGGCCGAGGCCTTCGGCGGCGACCGGCGCGCGGCGGTGTGCCGCGAGCTGACCAAGACCTACGAGGAGGTCGTCCGCGGCCCCCTCGACGAGCTGGTCGAGTGGGCGCGCGGCGAGGTGCGCGGCGAGATCACCGTGGTCGTCGAGGGCGCGCCGGCCGTGGCCGTGCGGGCCGAGGACGCGGTGGCGCTGGTGCTCGAGCGCGTGGCCGCCGGCGAGCGCCTCAAGGACGCGTGCACCGCGGTCGCCGCGCAGACCGGCGCGGCCAAGAAGGCGCTCTACGACGAGGCGCTGCGCGCCCGGAATACGGACCGGTAGTCCCACGGGGCGAGACCTGCCGTCCGGGGCCTCGGTGAGGTGGGTCACGAAGGACACCCTAAGCAGGGGAGACGTCAAACGCAGCGTGCACCGCGATCGTTCCCGATCCGTGCTCTATCAGGGCGCGCCCCGGTCGGGCCCGTGCTGCGGCGAAGGGGTAAGTTTCACCCGTGGCTACTTCGACACTTCCCGCGAGGCAGGACACGTCGCGGCGCAGCAGCATCACCATGAAGGTCATCATGGCGATCTCGGGTCTGTACCTCGTGTTCTTCGTCCTCTTTCACATGTACGGCAACCTCAAGCTGTTCGCGGGCCAGGCGGCCTTCGACGAGTACGCGCACCACCTGCGCACGATGTTCATGCCGATCCTCCCGCACTCGGGCTTCCTGTGGATCTTCCGGCTCACCCTGCTCGTCGCCGTCGTGGCGCACGTCTGGGCCGCGATCCAGCTGACCGGCCGGGCCCACGCGGCGCGCAAGGACCGGTATGCCGTCAAGCGCACCGTCCGCGCGACGCTGGCGTCCCGCACGATGCGCTGGGGCGGCGTGGCCCTCGTCGTCTTCATCGTCTGGCACCTGCTGCACTTCACGATCGCCAAGATCAACGTCAACAGCGGCTACTCCGAGGCCGACCTCATGGTCGGTGGCCACGAGAGCCCGTTCCTGCTGACGTTCGCCGCGTTCAGCACCTGGTGGATGACGCTGCTCTACCTCCTCGCCATGGTGGCGCTGGGGATGCACCTGCGTCACGGGATCTACAGCTCGATCCAGACGCTGGGCGGCACCAACACCAAGAGGACCAACCGCACCGCCAACCTCGTCTCGATCGCCCTCGCGCTGGTGATCACCGTCGGGTTCGCCGTGCCGCCGCTGGCCATCGTCCTCGGCATCATCGGGAAGTAGGACCTGAAGACCCATGACTGACAACCTGATCCACGGCATCTACCGCGAGGGCGAGCCGATCCAGGACACGGCGGCGCCCAAGGGCCCCATCGAGTCGCGCTGGACCCGCCACAAGTTCGAGACCAAGCTCGTCAACCCGGCCAACCGCCGCAAGCTCGACGTGATCATCGTCGGCACCGGCCTGGCCGGCGGCGCCGCCGCTGCGACGCTCGGCGAGGCCGGCTACAACGTCAAGGCGTTCTGCTACCAGGACAGCCCGCGCCGGGCCCACTCGATCGCCGCGCAGGGTGGCATCAACGCCGCCAAGAACTACAAGGAGGACGGCGACTCCGTCTACCGCCTCTTCTACGACACGGTCAAGGGTGGTGACTACCGCTCCCGCGAGTCCAACGTCTACCGCCTGGCCGAGGTGTCGGCGGCCATCATCGACCAGTGCGTGGCCCAGGGCGTGCCCTTCGCCCGCGAGTACGGCGGCCTGCTGGACAACCGCTCCTTCGGTGGCGTTCAGGTGTCCCGCACCTTCTACGCCCGCGGCCAGACCGGCCAGCAGCTGCTGATCGGCGCCTACCAGGCGCTGGAGCGTCAGGTCGCCGCCGGCGCGGTCAAGCAGTTCACCCGCCACGAGATGGTCGAGCTGATCGTCGTCGACGGCCGCGCCCGCGGGATCATCGCCCGCGACATGGTCACCGGTGAGCTCGAGACCCACCTGGCCGACGCGGTGGTCCTGGCCTCCGGCGGCTACGGCAACGTCTTCTTCCTGTCGACCAACGCCATGGGCTGCAACGTCACGGCGACCTGGCGCGCGCACCGCAAGGGCGCGCTGTTCGCCAACCCCTGCTACA
The DNA here is from genome assembly GCF_000426385.1 of Arsenicicoccus bolidensis DSM 15745. Classification (GTDB taxonomy): domain Bacteria; phylum Actinomycetota; class Actinomycetes; order Actinomycetales; family Dermatophilaceae; genus Arsenicicoccus; species Arsenicicoccus bolidensis. Next base: position 7,470 of record NZ_AUFG01000022.1, on the reverse strand, counting down.
CGCAGATCCACCCGACCTGCATCCCGCAGCACGGCGACAAGCAGTCCAAGCTGACGCTGATGTCGGAGTCCCTGCGCAACGACGGCCGCATCTGGGTGCCCAAGCGCGCTGAGGACTGCGACAAGGACCCGCGCCAGATCCCCGAGGAGGACCGCGACTACTACCTGGAGCGGATCTACCCCTCCTTCGGCAACCTGGTGCCTCGCGACATCGCCTCCCGCCAGGCCAAGAACATGTGCGACGAGGGCCGTGGCGTGGGCCCGGCCATCGCCGAGGTCGGTCCGGACGGCGAGGAGCGCCAGGTGCGCCGCGGCGTCTACCTCGACTTCGCCGAGGCGATCTCGCGCATGGGCCAGGACGCCGTGTCCTCCAAGTACGGCAACCTGTTCGACATGTACGCGCGGATCACGGGGGACAACCCCTACGAGACGCCGATGCGCATCTACCCGGCCGTGCACTACACGATGGGTGGCCTGTGGGTCGACTACGACCTGCAGTCCAACATCCCGGGCCTGTTCGTGGCCGGCGAGGCCAACTTCTCCGACCACGGCGCCAACCGCCTGGGCGCCTCGGCGCTCATGCAGGGCCTGTCGGACGGCTACTTCGTCCTGCCCAACACGATCCGCGACTACCTCGCGGCCGGCCCGTTCCCCAAGGTCGACGCCGACGACAGCGCCGTGGCCGAGGCCGAGCGCTCCGTCAGGGACCGCATCGAGCACTTCCTCACGATCAACGGCACGCGGTCGGTGGACTCCTTCCACCGCGCCCTGGGCTCGATCATGTGGGAGTACTGCGGCATGTCCCGCACCGAGGAGGGCCTCAAGAAGGCCATCGGCATGATCCGCGACCTGCGCGCCGAGTTCTGGCGCGACGTGCGGGTCCTCGGCGAGGGCGACCGGCTCAACCAGGAGCTCGAGAAGGCCGGCCGCGTGGCCGACTTCCTGGAGCTCGGTGAGCTCATGTGCATCGACGCCCTGCACCGGCGCGAGTCCTGCGGTGGTCACTTCCGCGAGGAGTCGCAGACCGAGGAGGGCGAGGCCCTGCGCCACGACGACGAGTTCGCCTACGTCGGCGCGTGGGAGTGGGGCGGCCAGGACGGCGCCCCGACCCTGCACAAGGAAGACCTCGTGTACGAGTTCATCGAGCTGAAGCAGCGGAGCTACAAGTGAGAATCACCCTGAAGATCTGGCGCCAGGCGGGTCCCGCCGCCAAGGGCGCGCTGGCGACCTACCAGCTCGACGACATCTCCGAGGACATGTCCTTCCTCGAGGTGCTCGACGTGCTCAACGAGACCCTGATCGCCTCCGGCGAGGAGCCGGTGGCCTTCGACAGCGACTGTCGCGAGGGCATCTGCGGGCAGTGCGGCGTGGTCATCAACGGCCAGCCCCACGGCCCGGAGGTCACCACCTCCTGCCAGCTGCACATGCGGTCCTTCTCCGACGGCGCCGAGCTGACGGTGGAGCCGTGGCGCGCCACGGCCTTCCCCGTGATCCGCGACCTCGTCGTGGACCGCTCGGCGTTCGACCGGATCATCCAGGCGGGCGGCTTCATCGGCGCCAACACCGGGTCGGCCCCCGAGGCCCACTCGGTGCCGGTCCAGAAGCGCAAGGCCGACCGGGCGTTCGAGGCGGCGGCGTGCATCGGGTGCGGCGCCTGCGTCGCGGCCTGCCCCAACGCCTCCGGCATGCTCTTCATGGGCGCCAAGGTCACGCACCTCGGCGAGCTGCCGCAGGGCCAGCCCGAGCGCTGGTCCCGCGTCGCCGCGATGGTCAAGCAGCACGACGCCGAGGGCTTCGGCGGCTGCACCAACATTGGCGAGTGCTCCGCGGCCTGTCCCAAGGAGATCCCGCAGGATGTCATCTCGACGCTCAACGCGGACTTCCGCAAGAGCAAGGGCGGCAAGCGCTGACCACGCGCGCCGCACCCGCACCACCGCGTGCGTCGTCCCCCCGGTAGCCACCGGGACGGCACACGCCCGACGGCCCGTCCTCCCCCTGCCGGGGGAGCGGCGGGCCGTCGGCGTTCCGGCGCCGGTGGCGCCCGCGAGCGCCGGTGGCAGCCGCCAGCGCCCGTGGCATGCTGCAGCTCACCACGGACACCGGCCGGACCCACCGGGGAGGTGCGGCGCCACGGACGACGGTCGACACCGCTGGCGCAGGCCGTCCTGGCCGGTGCACAACCCGACCCGCAGGGCAGCACGTGCGGCGCGCCCTCGCCCCTCGCCCGCTCGTGCCGGCTGCCGCTCGGCGGACTACGGTTGCGCCCATGGACCAGACCTACCCGAGGCAGTCACATCGACCGGCCTTCGCACCCCAGGCTGACGTGACTACCTCGGGCAGGTCCGTCGTCGCGGTGCTCAACGGCCCCAACCTCAACCTCCTCGGCACCCGCAACCCCGAGGTCTACGGCCGCGACACCCTCGCCGACGTCGAGCGGCGGTGCGAGGAGCGGGCAGCGTCATACGGCCTGGTCGCCGACTGCCGCCAGTCCAACCACGAGGGCGTCCTCATCGACTGGGTCCACGAGCTCCGCACGAGCTGCATCGGGCTGATCATCAACGCGGGCGGCTACACCCACACGAGCGTGGCCCTGCGCGACGCCCTCGAGACGGTCGAGGCGCCGGTCATCGAGGTGCACATCAGCGACATCCACGCGCGCGAGGAGTTCCGCCACCACTCCTACGTCGAGCAGGTCGCCGCCGCGCAGATCGCCGGCCACGGGATCGCGGGCTACGAGGAGGCGATCGACCTGGTCGCCCGGCTGGCCGGGGATCAGACCGACCAGCCCGTATGACGTCCCGCCCCGGCCCCACGCATGGGTCCTGACCAGCGGGCGACGGTGAGAGCGGCACCGGCGCGACCACTAGACTCGTGCCTCATGAGCAAGGTCCTGTCAGCAGTTGCCTGGCCGTACGCCAACGGCCCCCGTCACATCGGTCACGTCGCGGGCTTCGGTGTCCCCTCCGACGTCTTCAGCCGCTACATGCGGATGGCGGGCCACGACGTGCTGATGGTGTCCGGCACCGACGAGCACGGCACCCCGATCCTGGTGGCCGCCGACAACGCCGGGGTCACGGCGCAGGAGCTGGCCGACAAGAACAACGCGGTCATCGTGCAGGACCTCGTCGACCTGGGCCTGTCCTACGACCTGTTCACCCGCACCACGACGCGCAACCACTACTCCGTCGTGCAGGAGCTGTTCCGCGTCTGCCACGCCAACGGCTACATGGTCGAGGAGACCACCAAGGGCGCGATCTCCCCGAGCACGGGCCGCACCCTGCCCGACCGCTACGTCGAGGGCACCTGCCCGATCTGCGGCTTCCCCGACGCGCGGGGCGACCAGTGCGACAACTGCGGCAACCAGCTCGACCCGACCGAGCTGATCGACCCGCGGTCCAAGATCAACGGCGAGACGCCGCAGTTCGTGGAGACGCAGCACTTCTTCCTCGACCTGCCGTCGCTGGCCGAGGCGCTCAAGGTCTGGCTCGACGACCGCGAGGCGACCGGCACCTGGCGCCCCAACGTCATCAAGTTCTCCCAGAACCTCCTCAAGGACGTCCGTCCCCGCGCGATGACGCGCGACATCGACTGGGGCATCCCGGTGCCGCTGGACGGCTGGCGCGACCAGCGCACCAAGCGGCTCTACGTCTGGTTCGACGCGGTCATCGGCTACCTGTCGGCGAGCATCGAGTGGGCGCGGCGCGTGGGCGACGAGGAGCGCTGGCGCGAGTGGTGGAGCGAGGAGTCCGACGCCCGCTCCTACTACTTCCAGGGCAAGGACAACATCACCTTCCACTCCCAGATCTGGCCGGCCGAGCTGCTGGCCTACGCCGGTCGGGGCGCCAAGGGCGGCGAGCCCGGCGTGTTCGGCACCCCCACCCTCCCCACCGAGGTCGTCGCCAGCGAGTTCATGACGATGGAGGGCAAGCAGTTCTCGTCCTCGCGCGGCGTCGTGATCTACGTCGGGGACATGCTCAGCCGCTACCAGCCGGACGCGCTGCGCTACTTCATCTGCGCCGCCGGCCCGGAGAACCAGGACAGCGACTTCACCTGGGCGGAGTTCGTGCAGCGCACCAACTCCGAGCTCGTCGCCGGCTGGGGCAACCTGGTCAACCGCACGGCCAGCATGATCGCCAAGAGCTTCGGCGAGATCCCGGCGCCGGGGCCGCTGGAGCCGGTCGACCAGGAGATCCTCGACGAGGTCGCGCGCGGGTTCGACACGGTCGGGGACCTCATCGCCCACCACCGCCAGAAGGCCGGCATCGCCGAGGCCATGCGGATCGTCGGCGAGGTCAACACCTATGTCTCGCGGACCGAGCCGTTCAAGCTCAAGGGCGAGGACCAGCGCGAGCGCCTCGGGACCGTCCTGCACACGCTGGCCCAGTGCGTCCACGACTGCAACACGATCCTCGCGCCGTTCCTGCCGCACGCGTCCAACCGCGTGTGGGCGACCTTCGGCGGCGAGGGCGAGTTCATGCCCATGCCGCGGATCGAGCACGTCGAGGACCTCGGGCCGGTCACCACGGCGGCGGTCGACCCCTCGATCGCCTCCGACGAGCTCCGCGTCTACCCGATCATCACGGGCGAGTACTCCTCGACCCCGCGCTGGGAGCGGCGTCCTGTCACGGTCGGCGCCCCGGTGGCCAAGCCCACCCCGGTCTTCGTCAAGCTCGACCCCTGCGTGGTCGAGGAGGAGATGGCCCGTATGACGGGCGCCTCCGGCGCCGACACGACCGCCGCCGACGCGACCGGTGACGTCGCGGCCGCCCCGGCGCAGGGCGGGGCCCAGGCATGACGGACGGCAGCGGTCACGGCGCCGGGCAGGACCGCGGCGCCCCGCCGCCCCTGCCCGACCCGCTGCCGCTGCCCGTCGTCGACAACCACACGCACGTCGACATCGCCCGCGACGGCGGCGACCGCCCCGACCTCACCGAGGTGATCCGCCAGGCGCGCAGCGTCGGCGTCGACCGCATCGTGCAGATCGGGTGCGACCTCGCGGCGGCACGCTGGACGGTCGAGACCGCGGTGACCCACCCCGCGGTCATCGGTGGCGTCGCGCTGCACCCCAACGAGGTCCCGCCCCTCGCGGCGCGGGGCGACCTGGCTTCGGCATACGCCGAGATCGAGCGACTGGCTCAGCACCCGCGGGTGCGGGTGGTGGGCGAGACGGGGCTCGACTACTTCCGCACGGGCCCGGAGGGGCAGGGCGTGCAGCACGAGTCCTTCCGCTGGCACATCGATCTCGCCAAGCGGCTCGGCAAGGCGCTGCAGATCCACGACCGCGACAGCCACGAGGACGTGCTGCGGATCCTCGCCGAGGAGGGCGCGCCGCCGGTGACGGTGATGCACTGCTTCTCCGGCGACATCACGATGGCGCGCGAGTGCGTCGAGCGCGGCTACTACCTGTCGTTCGCGGGGACCGTGACCTTCAAGTCCGCCAAGTCGTTGCGCGACGCCCTGTCGATCGTGCCGCTGTCGCAGGTGCTGGTCGAGACCGACGCGCCCTACCTCACGCCGCACCCGCACCGCGGCGCGACCAACGCGCCCTACCTCGTCCCGGTCACGCTCCGCTCGATGGCGACCACGCTCAACGTCGACGTGCCGACCCTGTGCCGCGCCGTGTCGGACAACGCCGAGCGCATCTACGGAGGCTGGTCGTGACCGACGCCCCCGCCTCCGGCCTGCTCGGGCCGGCCCAGATCCGCGAGCTCGCCACCCGGCTCGGGGTGCGCCCCACCAAGCAGTGGGGCCAGAACTTCGTGCTCGACGCCAACACCGTCCGGCGCATCGTGCGGCTCGCCGGGGTGGGGCCGGACGACGTCGTCGTCGAGGTCGGGCCGGGCCTCGGGTCGCTGACCCTCGCGCTGCTGCCCGAGGTGCGCCAGGTCGTCGCGATCGAGGTCGACCCGGCGCTCGCCGCGGCCCTGCCGGACACCGTCGCCGCCACCAACCCCGCTGTCGCGCACAAGCTCTCGCTGGTGCAGGCCGACGCCCTCACGGTCCGGTCGCTGCCCGACCCGCAGCCGACGGCGCTCGTGGCCAACCTGCCCTACAACGTGTCGGTGCCCGTGGTCCTGAGCTTCCTCGAGGCCTTCCCGACGCTCGAGCGCGTGCTCGTCATGGTGCAGCTCGAGGTCGCCGAGCGTCTCGCGGCCGGGCCGGGGTCCAAGACCTTCGGCGTCCCCTCGCTCAAGGCGTCCTGGTACGCCGACGTCCGCCTCGTCGGCACCGTCGGCCGCACGGTCTTCTGGCCCGCCCCCAATGTCGACAGCGGCCTGGTCGAGCTGGTCCGCCGCCCGACGCCGGTCATCGAGGGCGACCAGCCCGAGCGCAGGGACGTGTTCCGCGTGATCGACGCGGCCTTCCTGCAGCGCCGCAAGACGCTGCGCGCGGCCCTCGGCGGGTGGGCCGGCTCGACGGCGCGCTCCGAGGCGATCCTGCGCGCCGCCGGCGTCGACCCCCAGGCCCGCGGCGAGGCGCTCGACATCGAGGCGTTCACCCGCATCGCGGCGGCCGCCTTCACGGTCCCCGCGTGATCCGCCGTCACCTGCGCGTCCGGCCCGGGTGTGGGTAGGGTGCGAGACATGCCGTCCCTGCCCGAAGCCGTCACCGTGCGCGCCGCAGCCAAGGTCAACCTCGAGCTGTTGGTCGGTCCGCGCGACGCCTCGGGCTACCACGCCCTGGCGACGGTCTTTCAGGCCGTGAGCCTGTATGACGACGTCACCGTCCGCCGCGCCCGCCGCTGCTCGCTGACCGTGGCCGGGCGCGACGCCGAGCACGTGCCCACCGACGAGTCCAACCTCGCCTGGCGCGCCGTGATCGCGGTCGGCGAGGGGCACCCCGAGGCGGGGCCCGTCGCCATCTCGATCGCCAAGGACATCCCCGTGGCCGGGGGTATGGCGGGCGGGTCGGCCGACGGCGCCGCGGCCCTCGTCGCCGCCGACGCGCTGTGGGGCGTGGGGCTCAGCCGCACCGAGCTGCACCGGCTGGCCGCGGGCCTCGGGGCGGACGTGCCGTTCTCGGTGCTGGGGGGCACGGCCATCGGCACGGGGCGCGGCGACGAGCTGGCGCCGGCCATGGCGCGCGGCAGCTATCACTGGGTCTTCGCGTTCAGCGACGAGGGGCTCTCGACGCCGCGGGTGTTCGCCGAGCTCGACCGGCTGCGCGCCGAGCGGGGCGAGGACGTGGCCGTGCCGGCGAGCGGGTCGGCTCCGTCGGCTCCGTCGGCTCCGTCGGCTCCGTCGGCTCCGTCGGACCAGCAGGACGAGCCCGCCGGGCCGGCCTCGCAGGCTCACCGGCAGCCCGAGCTCGAGGTCTCCACCGCGATGATGACCGCCCTGCTCTCCGGCGACGCCGTCGCCGTGGGCCAGGCCATGCACAACGACCTGCAGGAGGCCGCGCTGTCCCTGCAGCCCCGCCTCGTCGACACCCTCGCCATCGGCCAGGAGTGCGGCGCCCTCGGCGGCATCGT
>NZ_AUFG01000021.1 GCF_000426385.1 Arsenicicoccus bolidensis DSM 15745 | reverse complement strand
CCGGAGGGGGTTCCAGGCGCCACAGGCGACCATTCGTGAGCCGGGAGCTCAGTTCGGGTCGGCCCGCAGCGTCAAGACGTCCTCGTGGGCCAGTGGCTCCGAGGTCAGCGGCTCTGTGGAGGAGACCGGCACCCGGTCCGGCGCCGCGCTGGCGGCCGTTGCGTCGGCCTGCGGTCCGTCAGCCCTTCTTGGCCCTCGCGGCGTCCAGCTGCGCCACGAGCTGGTCCACCGTGACCGTGCCGGCGGTCAGCCCGACCATGCCGCGCGCGAACGCCCCAGACCCCAGGGCCGGAGGCATCTGGTCGCTCGCGTCGAAGCGCACGGTCTGCGCCTGGTAGGCCGCCGACGCGATCTTGCGCGTCGTGGTGCTGGCGTAGCGCTCGAGGTCGAAGTCCTCACGAGGAGAGATGAATCCGCGGTCCTCCGAGCCCGCCCAGTCCGCCCCGAAGCGCGGGTCCGAGCCCATGTAGCGGACCAGGTCGCGCGCTGCCGGGTCGTGCCCGCGCAGGAGCACCGCGCTGTCGCCCCCGACCTCGATCGCGTCGTTGTCGCCCGTGGGGAAGGCGACGACCGAGGTGGTCTGGTCGATGGCGGTGCGCACCCGCTCTGGCAGGAAGCCCTGCTGCGTGACATAGCTGCCCTGCTTGAGCAGAGCGCACCGCTGCGGCTCGGCGAAGAGCCCGTCGGCGGCGTGACGGACGTCCCGTCGGGCTGCCGCCGGTCCGCCGCCCTCCACCGCGTCGTGCTGCACGACCTCGGCATACGTCGTGAAGGCCTGCTTGATCCGCTCGTCGGAGAACGGCACGCGCCCGGCGACCCACCCGTCGTAGACCTCGGGCCCGGCACCCTTGAGCACGAGCTCCTCGATCCAGTCGGTCCCGGCCCAGCCGCTGTTGGCGCCGTCCTCGATGCCGAGGCACCAGGGCGTGCTGCCGTGGTCGCGCAGCCGGTCGGCGGCCGCCGCGAGGTCGTCCATCGTCTGCGGCGGATCGATGTCGACCGCGTGCAGCGCATGCCGGTCGTACCACAGCAGGGACTTGACGTTCATGGCCACGGGGATGCCGTAGGTGCGGCCGCCCGTCTGCAGCGGCGCGACCATGCCCGGCACCATGCCGGAGGCCACGCGGCTGACCGGCAGCACGTCGTCGAGCTGCTCGACGGCTCCCGCACGCGCGAGCTCCAGAGCCAGCCCCGGCTGCGGCAGCACGGCCAGGTCGGGCGGGTTGCCCGCCGCGATGCGCGCCCGCAGGTCGGTCGTGAGGTCGTCGCTGCCGGAGTAGCTGACCTGCACGTCGTGCCGTCCCGCCCACGCGTCCACGGCTTCCTTGAAGCCCGTGGCCTGGCTGCCGGAGAAGGCGTACATCACCTCGATCGTGGAGCCGCCCCGGGCGGTCTCGACCGAGGCCCCCTCGGAGCACCCGGCAGCTCCGCCCACCAGTCCCATCAGCAGCGCCAGGACACCGACCACACCACGCGCCCGCATCGGCAGCTCCCTTCTCGACCCGTCGCGACCGACCCTACTCGCGCGCACCGACAAGCCCCGGCCTGACAGGCCAGCACGTGATGCGCGAGCCCCCGCCGAGCCAGCACCCGACGAGCCGGCACCGCACAGCAGACAAGGGGCAGGGCCCGCACCCTCGAGAGGATGCGAGCCCTGCACCGGCCGTATGCCGGAACCGCCGCGTGGCCGTGGCCCCGGCATACGCTCCGGCTCAGCCCTTGACCGCGCCCGACGTCATGCCGCGCACCAGGAAGCGCTGCAGCACGACGAACACGAGCATCGGCACGATCATCGAGATGAACGCGCCGGCGGTGAGCAGCTCCTGGCCCTGGCCCTGCGTGCCGAGCAGACCCTGGAGCTTGACGATCACCGTGGTGTTCTCGGACTTCAGGAACAGCTTGGCGATCAGCAGGTCGTTCCAGACCCACAGGAACTGCAGGGTGGCGAACGCCGCGATGGCCGGCATCGACATGGGCGCCACGAGCTTCCAGAAGGTCTGGAAGTGACCGCAGCCGTCGATCTTGGCGGACTCCACGATGGAGCGCGGCAGGGTGCTCATGTAGTTGCGGAGCGTGTAGATCGCGAGCGGCATGCCGAACCCGGTGTGCAGCAGCCAGACCGCGATGTACTGCCCCGAGATCCCCAGGCCGCGGGGCCCGAGCAGGTCGAGCAGCGGCTGGAAGGCCACCTGGATCGGGACCACGAGGACCGCCACGATGATGATGAACAGGACGTCCTTGCCCGGGAAGTCCATGAACGTGAACGCGTAGGACGCGAACGCCGCGAACATGATCGGGATGATCGTCGCGGGTATCGCTACCACCAGGGAGTTGATGAAGGCGTTGCCCATGTCGGCCTGGGTGAACACGGTCGAGTAGTTCGACAGCGTCCAGCCCTGCCCGAACGGGTTGAGCAGCGCCGTCCACCAGCCGGAGGTGGCGGCGTCGTCACGGGTCCGGAAGGACGTGACGAGCAGGCCCAGGGTCGGTAGGCACCACATCAGGCCGAGGATCGTCAGGGTGACGATCGAGACGATGCTGCGGCGGCGACCGTCCTTCATGGTGCCCTTGGCGCGGGTCACCTGCTGGGGCTCGGTCGTGCGAGCCGCCATGGTGCTCGTGCTCATCGGTTGGCCTCCTGCTCACGGAACATCTTCACCTGGTAGATGAGGACGGGGATGATCAGCGCGAGCAGGATCACGACGATCGCCGAGGCCTTGCCGGAGTCGCTGTTGGCGAACATCTCGTTGAAGAAGAGATTCGCGATCACGTTGGTCTTGTCACGACCGTTGGTGAGGACGTAGACGATGTCGAAGACCTTGAGGACGAGGATCACGGTCGTGATGAAGACCGACAGGATCGTGCCCCAGATCTGCGGGATGATGACCTTCCAGAAGATCTGCCACTCGCTGGCGCCGTCGATGCGGGCCGCCTCGAGGGTGTCGTCCGGGACGCCCTTGATGGCCGAGCCCAGCAGCACCATCGCGAAGCCCACCTGCAGCCAGATCAGGATGACCATCAGCAGCAGCGAGTTGAGGCGACCGCTGGAGATCTGCAGCCAGGTCTGCGGGGTGCCGCCGAAGGCCGTGACCACGGCGTTGAGCAGACCGGTCTGCGAGGAACCCTCGGCGTTCCACGCGTAGACGAGGTACCAGATGGCCGAGGCGCCGACGAAGCTGATGGCCATGGGCAGGAAGATCGCCGACTTCGCGATCTTCTCCCCCTGCGGCGAGAGCTTGTCGGCCAGCACGGCCACGATCACGCCGAGCGCGACCGTGGTGGCGGGGACGATCAGCAGCCACAGGAAGTTGTTGAAGATCGACGTGCGGAACTCCTGGTCCGCGATCACGTTGCGGTAGTTATCGAACCCCACCCAGGCGGTGCTGTCCTTGTTGGCGAAGGAGTACACGAGCGTCTGGACCGTCGGGTACAGCAGCATCAGGGACATGAGCCCGAAGCCCGGCAGCAGGAAGGCGTAGGGGATGAGCCCCTCCGACAGCCGGCGCGGCAGGGCCTCGACGAACATGTTGAGGAAGTAGAAGAGGATGGCGGCGCCACCCACCCCGGCCACCAGGGCCAGCAGACCGATGATGATCTTGCTGCTGAGGAACCACTGGGGGTAGTAGGCGAAGGCCAGGAAGAGGTTGGCGATGAGCCAGACCACGACGACCATGCCCAGGAATCCCAGGACGAGGCGGCCCGGCTTCAGCCGGCCGTCGTCGACCTTGGGAGCGCTGTGCGGCGAGGCGCTGTGCCCCGCCGGGCGTTCGGTGACGGCGGTGCTCATGACTTCGGCCAGCTCTTCTCGATCTCGTCAGCGGCCTGCTGCGAGGTCTTGCTGCCGTTGACCCACCCGACCATGCCGGTCCAGAAGCTGCCGGAGCCGACCTCCTTGGGCATGAGGTCCGACCCGTCGAAGCGGAAGATGTCGGCCTCGGTCGCCATCTTGGCCACGTTGCGCGTCGTCTCGTTCGGGTAGTTCTTCATGTCGAAGGTCTTGTGCGGGCTGAGCCAGCCGCCGGCCTTGGCCCACTCGGCGCCGAACTTGTCGCCCGCGAGGAACTCCATGACCTTCTTGGCGTCGGGGTCGTTGCCGTTGAACAGCGCCGCGAGGTCGCCGCCGCCGAGGATCGGCTTCCCGTCATACCCACCCTGGTAGGGCGGGAAGGGGTAGGTGCCGACCTGGTTGTCGAGATCGGACTGGACGTTCTTGGGGTAGAACGTCGTGGCGAAGTTGCCCTGGCGGTGCAGCATGCACTTGGGCGGGGTGGCGAAGGCCGGGGTCATGGCCTCGCCGAACTTGGTGTTGAGGATGGCCTGCGTGCCGCCGTAGACGCTGCCGGGGGCCTTGAGGATCTTGGCCATCTCGTCGAGGGCCTTGACGACGCGCGGGTCGTTGAACGGGATCTCGTGCGAGGTCCACTGGTCGTAGACCTCGGGGCCGTACATGCGCAGCATGTACTCCTCCAGCCAGTCGGTGCCGACCCAGCCGGTGGCCTGGTCGGAGTTCCACGCCACGCACCAGGGGGCGACGCCCGTGCCCTTGATCTTGTCGGCGACCCCGTAGAGCTCCTGGATCGTCTTGGGCTCCTTGTTGAAGCCGCCCTTGTCGTAGGCGGCCTTGGGGTACCAGACGATCGACTTCACGGCCATGCGCATGGGGGCGCCGTAGACGCGGCCCTTGTAGCGCGAGGAGTCCATGAAGCCCGACACGAGCGTGCTGTCGAGCTTGTCGTAGTCGAGGTAGGTGTCGATCGGCTGGATCTTGTTCTGCCCGGCCATCTCGAGCAGACCACCCGGCTGGGGGAACAGGCCGATGTCCGGCGAGTCGCCCGAGCCGACCTTGGACTTGATGGTCGTCGTGAAGTCCGTGTCGGCGGTGTACTGGATCTTGATGCCGGTCTCCTGCTGGAACTTCTGCAGCGACTGGACGAAGAACTTCTCCTCGTCGCCACCGAAGGCACCGAGGATCGTGACGGTCTTGTCGCCGTCCGCCGTCCCCCCGTCGACGGTGCCGGAGAGGCCACCGCCCTCACCACCCGCACCGCCTTGGGGGTTCTGCAGACAGGCACTCGTCGACATCGCGACGACGCCACACAGGAGCGCCGCCGTGGAGAGCTTGCGCACACGCATTTGGACTTCCTCATCCCTAGGTCCCGGGCCGTGTGCCGAGCCGGGACCCGGCAGCCTGGGGCTCCGGGTGCACGCGACGCTGCGAGCGGCCTTTGACGTTTTAGTGACCCCATAGTGGTGGCGCGCGCTCCCCCCGTCAACGGGCTGAACGCAATGCAACGAACCTGTGACATCGCCCGCTCGAACGATGTGCTGAACGATCAACATGGTTAACGTTGCCCGCTATGGAGCTACGCAGGGGTGGCCGGCGACCGACCCTGGCCGACGTGGGACGTCGGGCCGGGGTGTCCGCGACGACGGTCTCCTTCGTGCTCAACCCCGACTCCAAGCAGACGATCAGCGCCGCCACCCGGGCGCGGGTCCTGCAGGCCGTCAACGACCTCGACTACCGCCCCAACCGCACGGCGCAGGGGCTGCGCCGCAAGCGCAGCGGCACCATCGGCGTGGTGGTGGACGAGCCGGCGATGGAGGCCTTCTCGGGCGAGACCGTCAACGGCGCGCACGACCTCGCCTGGAGCGAGAGCACGGTGCTGCTGGTCACGCACACCGGGCGGCGGCCCCACGGCATGCAATCGGCGATCGAGGAGCTCGCCGACCGCCAGGTCGACGGCCTGGTCATCACCTGCTCGGGGACCCGGGGGATCGAGCTGCCGGACCGTATGCCGAACCTGCCCTGGGTCCTCGCCAACTGCTTCGACCCGGCCGGGCGCGGGCCGTGCTTCCTCCCCGACGAGGAGTTCGGCGGGCGCGAGGCCGCCCGGCTCGTGGCCGAGCATGGCCACCGCCGCATCGCCTACCTCAGCGGTCACGCCGGCGCCTGGGCGACGCCCCTGCGGATCGACGGCTTCCTGGCCGAGCTGGAGGAGCTGGGCGTCCCGACCAGCACCGGCGACGTCGTGGTGCGCGAGGGCTTCTACTACGTGGACTCGGGCTACGCCCTGGCCCGCGAGCTGCTGGCCGGGCCCGACCGGCCGTCCGCGATCGTGTGCGGCAACGACCGGATCGCCCTCGGTGTCTACCTCGCGGCCGCCGAGGCGGGGCTGCGGATCCCCGACGACCTGTCCGTCGTCGGCTACGACGACCACGAGCCGGTGATCCAGCAGCTGACCCCGCAGCTGACGACGGTGCGGCTCCCCCTCTACGACATGGGGCGGCTCGCGGCCGAGGCGCTCGTGCACGGGACGGTGGGGGCGCTGCCGGAGCGCACGCTCCTGCCGTGCCCCGCCGTGCCCCGCGCGTCCGTGGCCCGCCCCGGGGCGGCATACGGCAGCTCCCCGGCCTAGGCTGGAGGGCGACAGGCCGCCGCTCACCGACGAGGGCGAGGGTCGGCCCACCGCAGCTGGATCGAGGAGCAGGAGCACGACCATGCCCGAGTTCGCCTACGAGGCCCTACTGCCGCACGGCACCGACGAGACCCCCTACCGCAAGCTGACCTCCGAGGGCGTCGAGCTGGTCGAGGGCCCCGGCGGCCGACAGTTCCTCAAGGTCGCGCCCGAGGCGCTCACCCTGCTGTCCGAGACCGCGATGCACGACATCGCCCACTACCTGCGACCGGCCCACCTGGCCCAGCTCCGCAGGATCCTCGACGACCCCGAGGCCAGCAACAACGACAAGTTCGTCGCCCTCGACCTGCTCAAGAACGCCAACATCTCCGCCTCCGGCGTGCTCCCGATGTGCCAGGACACCGGCACGGCCATCGTCAAGGGCGAGCGCGGCCAGCACGTCGTCACCGACGGCGTCGACGAGGAGCCCCTGGCCCGCGGCGTCTACAACGCCTACACGCGCCTCAACCTGCGCTACTCCCAGAACGCCCCGGTCTCGATGTTCGAGGAGAAGAACACCGGCAACAACCTGCCGGCGCAGATCGAGCTGTATGCCGACACCGAGCGCGGGCACGAGACGGAGTACTCCTTCCTCTTCATGGCCAAGGGCGGCGGCTCGGCCAACAAGTCCTATCTCTTCCAGGAGACCAAGGCGATCCTCAACCCGGACGCCATGATGAGGTTCCTCGACGACAAGATCCGCTCGCTCGGCACGGCGGCCTGCCCGCCCTACCACCTCGCCATCGTCATCGGCGGCACGAGCGCGGAGTTCGCCCTCAAGACGGCGAAGTACGCGAGCGCGAAGTACCTCGACACCCTGCCCACCACCGGCAACGCCGCGACCGGCCGCGGCTTCCGCGACCTCGAGCTGGAGGAGCGCGTCCTCGAGCTCACCCGCAAGCAGGGCATCGGCGCGCAGTTCGGCGGCAAGTACTTCTGCCACGACGTGCGCGTGATCCGGCTCCCCCGCCACGGCGCCTCGCTGCCCGTCGCCATCGCCGTCTCGTGCTCGGCGGACCGCCAGTGCCGCGGCAAGATCACGGCCGAGGGCGTCTTCATCGAGCAGCTGGAGATGGAGCCCGGCCACTACCTGCCCGACACGACCGACGAGCACCTGGTGCAGGGTGGGGCTGACGGGGCCGGGGCCGGGGCTGGGGCTGACGGGGCTGCGCGTCCCGACGTCGTCGAGATCGACCTGTCGCGCCCCATGGACGACATCCTCGCCGAGCTGACCAAGCACCCCGTCAAGACCCGGCTGTCCCTCACCGGCACGCTGGTCGTGGCCCGCGACATCGCGCACGCCAAGATCAAGGAGCGCCTCGACGCCGGCGAGGACATGCCGCAGTACCTCAAGGACCACCCCGTCTACTACGCCGGACCCGCCAAGACGCCCGACGGGATGGCGTCCGGGTCCTTCGGCCCGACCACGGCCGGCCGGATGGACTCCTACGTCGACCAGTTCCAGGCCGCGGGCGGGTCCAAGGTCATGCTCGCCAAGGGCAACCGCTCCAAGCAGGTCACCGACGCCTGCCAGGCGCACGGCGGGTTCTACCTCGGGTCCATCGGCGGCCCCGCCGCCCGCCTCGCACAGGACTGCATCAAGAAGGTCGAGGTGCTGGAGTACCCCGAGCTCGGGATGGAGGCCGTGTGGCGCATCGAGGTCGAGGACTTCCCGGCGTTCATCGTCGTGGACGACAAGGGTGACGACTTCTTCGCCGAGTTCTCCAAGCCCACCGTCATGACCATCACGACCCGCGCGGACGTCGACGCATGACCGAGCGGACCACCCTGACCCCTGCCGAGGCCTGGCAGCAGCTGGTCGAGGGCAACGCCCGGTTCGTGACGGGGCGTCGCGAGCACCCCAACCAGGACGTCGACCGCCGCGCCGAGCTCGCCGCCGGGCAGGGGCCCTTCGCGGTGCTGTTCGGCTGCTCGGACTCCCGCGTCGCCGCCGAGATGATCTTCGACCAGGGCCTCGGCGACCTGTTCGTCGTCCGCACCGCGGGCCACGTGCTCGACCCGTGCGTCCTCGGCACCGTCGAGTTCGGCCCCGGCGTCCTCGGCACCCCGCTCATCGTCGTCATGGGCCACGACACCTGCGGCGCGATCAAGGCCGGGATCGAGGCGACCGACACGGGCACCATCCCCGGCGGCTACATCCGAGACCTGGTCGAGAAGGTCATGCCCTCGGTGATCCAGGCCCGCTCCTCCCACGGCGCCGGCCCCGACGCCACCCCCGACGAGGTCAACGCCTGGCACGTGCGACGCACCGTCAACATGCTCGCCGAGCGGTCGGCGCTGCTGCAGCAGCTCGTCGAGGACGGCCGGCTCGCCATCGTCGGCATCAACTACCGCCTCGCGGACGGGGACGTCCGCTACATCGCCCACCTCGGCGACATCGGCGACGCGCGTCCCGGGATCGACGTGGCGCCGGGGGTCGGGGTGGCGCCCGGGGTCGGCACGGGGCCTGGCGGCGGCACGGCGCCCGGGGTCGGCGCATGACCCGGGTCACCGACCTGGCCTACTACCCGTTGAAGTCCGCCGGCGGCGTGCCCGTGCCCGAGGCCGTCGTCGAGCACTGGAGCATCCGGCACGACCGCCGCTGGATGCTGCTGCAGGACGACGGTCGCATGATCAGCGCCCGCGAGGCCCCCACCCTGCTCCTGCTCCGCGCCGAGCACCGGACGCACGACGGGGCGCTGGTGGTTCGGCATACGGCCGGGGCGGTGGACCCGCTCGAGGTGAGCGTCCCGGACCAGGGCGAGCATCGCGAGGGCGTCGTCTGGGGCGCGGCCGTCCGTGGCCGGGAGGCGTCGCCCGAGGCGAGCGCGTGGTTCGAGGACTACCTCGGCCGCACCGGCCTGCACCTCGTGTGGTGCGACGACCCGACCTTCCGGCCGGTGGACCAGCGGTATGCCGAGCCCGGCGACACCGTGACCTTCTCCGACGGCTTCCCGTTGCTGCTGACCAGCACCCCCTCGCTGGGGCGGCTGCAGGAGTGGGTCGACGAGAGCACCGACCGGCGCGGCGAGCCGCGGGTCGAGCTGACGATGGACCGGTTCCGGCCCAGCGTGGTCGTCGACGGCGGCGAGCCGCTCGAGGAGCAGGGCTGGGACCGGGTGCGGATCGGCGAGATGACCTTCCGCATGGCCAAGCACTGCGGTCGTTGCGTGATGACGACCTACGACACGACGTCGCTGGACCGCACCAAGGAGCCGCTGCGGTCGCTTGGCGAGCACAACGCGATCGACGGCCGGCTGGTGTTCGGCGTCAACCTGGTGCCCGAGGGCACGGGCACGCTGCGCGTCGGCGACGAGGTCACCCCCATCCAGGGATCGTGAGGGTTTCGTCCAACCTTCTTGGACCGAACCCTCACGATGTCGGGGGCGGGGAGGTGCTCGGCGGGGATTGCGCACCCCCTGCCCGGGGTAGGTGAGCAGTCAGAGACCCTCGCCCACCTCGCCCTCAGGAGACCCGATGACCACCGGCCCCACCGGCACCCCGCCCCAGCAGCCCGGCCCCTCCGCCCTCGACACCTTCCTGCAGGGTGCCAAGGGGGCGGCCGTCCAGGCTCGCACGCAGGTCGCCCAGACCACCCAGGCCAACCGCGGCAAGATCTCCAGCGCCCTGGACAAGCTCGTGCGGACCGTCGACGACAAGACCGGTCGCAAGTACCACTCGCAGGTCGAGTCCGCCAAGGGTTGGGTCGAGAAGGGCGTCGACGTCGTCGCCGGCGGACCCGCGTCCCCGGGGGCCACCGGCGCGCCGGGCACCGCAGCCCCCTCCACGACCTCGTCGCCAACGGCGTCCGCTGCGTCGTCGTCGGTCCCTCCCGTCGCCCCGGCCTCGCCCTCCACCCCGGTGACGCCCCCCTCCACCACTCCCACCCCGGCTCCCGACAAGCCCAAGGAGGGCTGGCACCGCGGGCCGGACGGCCAGTGGACCCGGACCTCCTGAGGCCGAGCCGACGATGAGCTGTCCCCACTGCGGCGCCGCGATCTCCGAGGGCGCGACCTTCTGCCCGTCCTGCGGCGAGATGGTCCTGGCGACGCCCCCGCCCGCGGCGCCTGCCCCCTCGGCCCCGCCGAAGGGATCGAGCCCGGCGACGGGCGCGACGCCTGGCCCCGGGGCCGCCCCTGCCGGTAGCCCACGCCAGCAGCGTCCGCGCCCCCAGGTCGTGCCCGTGCCCCAGCGACCGACGCGCCAGCGACCCCCGAGCCAGCCTCGTGGCCGCACCCGGCAGCAGGTCCCGCAGAGCCGGCCCTACCCCGGTCAGCAACAGGGACCGTATGCCGGGTACCCCGGTCAGCAGCGCCAGCAGTACCCGCCCCAACAGTTCCCACCCCAGCAGTTCCCGCCCCAGGGCGGCGGTCCCGGCTACCCGGGCGGCTACGGCGACCGTCGTCAGGTCCGGCGTGGGCCGGGCTGCGGCGGGATGCTCCTGCGCCTGATCCTGCTGGTCCTGGCCATCCCGGTGCTCCTGACGCTGGCCGGTGCGGTGCTCGGCTTCGGCCTGCTCTCCGGCGGCCAGGACGACACCGCGTCGCCCTCGCCCACCTCGTCGTGGAGCGCCTCCCCGACCGAGAGCCCGACCGACAGCGCCACCGAGAGCCCGACCCCGACCGACGGCACGTCCGGCGCGAGCTCGGGCACCACCGGTCCCACCGGCTCCGCGTCGTCCTCCCCCGTCACCAGCGCGCCCACGACGGCCGCGGCCTACCCGGCGGCCAGGATCACCGGTCGCGAGTGCGCCCGCACCGGGACCGGACCGTATGCCGCGACCGCCGCCGGCAACGACCGCACGTCCTGCGCGTTCGCCGTCGCGGTGCAGCGTGCGTACGTCGCCGCAGGCGGAGCGGGCTCGACCACCACCGTCACCGCCTACAGCCAGGCCCGCGACGCGAACGTCCGCCTGCTCTGCACCGACGACCAGCCCGCGCAGTGCGTCAGCAGCACGGGCGCGCTGGTCTTCCTCTACGGCGGCGAGGCCGTCGTCGGCTGACCCGCCCTCACGCCTCACCGTCCGCACCCGCCACTCATCAGCCATCACCCATCAACCCACCACGGAGGATCCGATGACCCAGCCCCCGACCGACCCCACCCAGCCGCAGCCGACCCAGCCCGTCCCCACGGAGCCCACCGCGCCCGGCGTCCCCACCGCACCCACCACCCCCGGCATGCCCGCGGCACCGGTCGGCGCCCCGGCGAGCGAGCCGGGCGGCATCCCGGCACCCGGCTCGACCGAGCCCACGCCCCCCACCCCCGGCCAGGGCCCGGCACCGGTCGACCCGACCCAGCCGATCCCGACGCCCGCCGAGCCGACCCAGCCCATCGCCACGCCGGCCCCCGTCGAGCCCCCGGCCCCGGTCGAGCCGCCCGCCCCCTCGCCGACCCCGGCGGCCACGCCCGCGCCCGCGGCCCCGGTTGCTCCGCCCGTGCCCGCCGCCCCCGCGCAGCCCGTACCGAGCTCGATCGACACCCCCGCGCCGCAGGACGACAAGGCCAAGCTCCTGCCGTTCTACCTCGTCTGCGACGTCTCCCACTCCATGGTCGAGAGCGGCGCCCTCACCGAGGCCAACAACATCCTCCCGAGCCTCGTCCAGGCGCTCGAGAAGGACCCGATCATCTGCGACAAGGTGCGCTTCGGGGTCATGGACTTCAGCGACGACGCCCGCATGGTGCTGCCGCTGTGCGACCTGCTCGAGCAGACGACCCTGCCGCAGCTCGAGGGGCGGGGGCGGACGTCATACAAGGCGGCCTTCGACCTGCTGCGCACCCAGATCGAGCGGGACGTCAACCAGCTCAAGGCGGACGGCTTCGCCGTGCACCGCCCGGCCGTGTTCTTCCTCTCCGACGGCGCGCCGACGGACGCCGAGCCGGACTGGAAGGCCGCCTTCGCCGCGCTGACGCAGTACGACAAGGCGTCCGGCACGGGCAACCGGATGTACCCCAACATCATCCCGTTCGGCCTCCAGGGCGCCGACCCCCGCATCCTGCAGGAGGTCATCCACCCCAAGAACCCGCCGGAGCGCGCGATGCGCCTCTTCATGGCCGACCAGGACCAGACCGCGGCGTCCGCCGTCACCAAGATGGCCAAGCTGCTCGTGACCTCGGTCATCCAGTCCTCGACGGGTCTCGCCCAGGGCAGCAACGGGATCGTGCTGCCCAAGGCCGAGGACGGCGTCAAGTCCTACGCCGCGGACGACGATGTCTTCCTCTGAGCCGACCGGCCACGCAGGCGAGGGCGCTCCGGCGGGATCCGCGAGCGCCCCGCCGGCCAGCCCGTACCAGCCGGCAGCGCCCCCGCAGCCGGAGACGTCCGACCAGGCTCCCGCCGAGCCGGACACATCCCTCGAGGCTCCCGCCATGCCGAAGGCTCCTGCTGAGGCGGGCGCTTCCGCCGAGCCCGAGCCGGCTGCGGCAGTCCCCGCGCCGGCCGCGGAGCCTATCCGGCGGACGGGCGCGTTCGAGGCCTACACGATCGGCGACCCGGGTCGGGCCTTCTCCCATGCGGTCTCGCTGACGGAGCTCAAGCACCGGGACGCGCACGACATCGTCATCGACGCGGCCACCATCCCGGACCCCGAGGGCACACCGCGGCTGATCCTGCGCGGGGCCAGCTCGCGGGGGCTGGCGCACCAGCAGTATGCCGACCCCCGCCAGGACGACCACTGCACGGTGCTCTCGCGCGACGGCGAGTGGCTCGTCTGCCTCGTGGCCGACGGCGTCTCCGCCGGGGAGTGGTCGCACCTCGCCGCCAAGATGGCGACCGAGGAGGGCGCGGCGCAGGTCATCACGATGCTCGAGACGCACGAGCCGGCCGAGATCCCCTACCGCGAGATCTACACCCGGCTCGCGGACCTGCTCGCCGACGTGTGCGCGACGCTGCCGGACTCCGAGCCGACGGTGGACCTCACGCAGCGGGACGTCGCCAAGCGGATGGCGACCACGCTGGTCATCGGCATCGTGGCCACCCGGCCGAGCGACGACGGCACCCACGCCGTCACGGTCGTGCGCCTCGGTGACACGAGCGCCTGGATCGTCGACGACGAGCGCGGCTGGATCGCGCTCGGCGAGGTCAAGAACGCCGGCAACGTCATCGCCGAGTCCGCCACCGCCTGCCTCCCGCTGGTGCCGGAGGCCGACCCGGTGCCGGTGCAGACGACGCTCGGCGAGGGTGCGGCACTCGTGCTGATGACCGACGGGGTCGGCGACCCGCTGGGATCCGGCGGGGGCGAGGTCGGTCGCGAGCTCGCACGGCTGTGGGCGCGGCCGCCGCACCCGCTCGAGTTCGCGGCGCAGGTGGCGTTCGGGCGAAAGACCTTCGACGACGACCGCGGCGCGATCGGCGTCTGGCTGGTGGTGCCCGAGTGAGCCTGTCGGCCGGCGAGCTCATCGAGCGGTCGCAGCTCGGGCAGCTGGAGTACATCGCCGAGGGCGGTCAGGGCCGGGTCTACCGGTGCCTGACGCTCCAGCTGCCCGACGTGCACCACCGCCTCGCCTACAAGGAGTTCAAGGCGGGCCAGCTCGCCAGCGGCGGCCTCGAGGCCATCGTCGGCGTGCGCTCGCGCATGAGCGCCCCCGACCGGGACCTGCTGGACTCGCACGCCGCGTGGCCGATCCGGTTGGTGCGCGACCAGGGTCGCGTCGTCGGCCTGCTGATGCCGCTCATCCCGGACTCGTTCGTCCAGGTGGGGCGGTCCATCACCGGATCCGCCATGCGCAAGGAACGCGAGATCCAGTTCCTCTTCCTCGCGGCCAACCGGTGCGCCAAGCTCGGCTTCCCGCTGGTCAACCTGCACCAGCGGCTGCACCTGTGCGAGGAGCTGGCCCGCGTCTTCGCCCTGCTGCACGCCAACAACGTCGTGTTCGGCGACTTCAACGCCAAGAACGCGTTGTTCTCCGTCGGGCCGGGACGCGCGGACGCCGGGATCATGCTCGTCGACTGCGACGCCGTGCGCGTGCGCGGGACCATGTCGGCCGTCCCACAGCTCAACACCCCCGACTGGGAGCCGCCGGCCGCCGAGCAGACCCAGCTGACGAGCTACACCGACGTCTACAAGTACGCGCTGTTCGTCCTGCGCTGCCTGTCCCCCGGCACCAACGCCTCGACGGCCCGCGACACCCGCCGGGTCGCCGACGTCCTCGACCCGGAGGGGCAGCACCTGCTCGCCGCGTCCCTGTCCGAGACGCCCGGGCACCGCCCGTCGTGCGCGCAGTGGGCGGACTACTTCGCCCGGCTGCGGGCGGCCCGGCTCGCCGGCCTGCCCGTCGCTCCGACCCCCGGCTCGACCACGGTCGGGGCAGGTGCGGCATCCGCTGCGTCCCCCACGGCACCGGCCGCCACTGCCGCCCCTGCGGCGCCCCAGGCGGCTCCAGCTCCTGGCGCCGGAGGCTGGCGCCGCGCCCCCGACGGCTCCTGGATCCGCTGACCCCTCCCCCGGATCCCCACTCCCCAGATCGTGAGTGTTTGGTCCAAGAAAGTTGGACCAAACACTCACGATCCTGGGGCTGAGGGGCACTCAGAGGTCGAGCTGCAGCACCAGACGCAAGGCGTCGTCGACGTCGACGAGCTCATGATGACTCAGCCGCCCCACCCACGGCCCCAGCCGAGCGGGGTCGACGGCGGCGGTCTGCTCCACCAGCACCAGCATGTCTCGTCCCATGAGCTCGATGGCGGGGCGGAACGAGGTGGCGCGGGCCGACGTCGTGGTCGGTGCTATCAGGACGGTGGACAGCAGCAGGTCGTCCGACTGCACGACGACGGCGTAGCGGCGACCCCGCTGCTCGTGCCCAGGCGCCCCTCTAGGCGCAGGCAGCTCGTGGACGTCACCACGCACGCGCGCCCTCCACGTCATCGAGGACGGCGCGGGACTCGGCGCGATCCACCTCGTCGCAGGACAGCGCCAGGGCCTCGAGACGCATCCGCTCTCGTCGCTCGAACGACGACGCTTCCTGCAGCGCTCGCCGGATAGTGTCGGTGCGGGTCTCGCCCGGTCGTGCCAGCTCGACGAGCAGCCGTTGCAGCTGCTCGTCCGCGCGGAAGGTCACAGTCGTCATACGTGAGTATTACCTCCGTAAGACACCAAGACCCGCGCCATTCGGCCCCGCCTCTCGACCCCCGAAGATCGTGAGTGTTTTGTCCAAGATTCTTGGAGAGAACACTCACGATCCTGGCAGGGGATGGGGCAGGCGGGGTGAGTGGGGTGACTGGGCGGCTCGGTCAGAGGTCGAGGAGCAGGGTGGTCGGGCGCTCGATGCAGTCGGCGACGTAGCGGATGAAGCCGCCCGCGGTCCCGCCGTCGCACACCCGGTGGTCGAAGGTGAGGCCGATCGTGCCGACCTTGCGCACGGCGAGCGCCCCGTCCACGACCCACGGCTTGTCGATCATCCGTCCCACGCCGACCATGGCCGCCTCGGGGTGGTTGATGATCGGGGTGGAGCCGTCGACGCCATACCCCCCGTAGTTGTTGAGCGTGAACGTCCCGCCGGTCATCTCGGCCGGGGACAGCGTGCCGTCCATGGCCTTGGTGGTGAGCTCGCGCAACGCCGTGGACAGCTCGGCGAGGGTCATCTCGTCCGCGCCGTGGACGACGGGCACGACGAGCCCACGCGGCGACTGCGCGGCGAAGCCCAGGTTGATCGCCCCGCGCACCACGACCTCGTTGGCCGCCGTGTCGACGGTCGAGTTGAGCTCGGGATAGCGCCGGAGGCCGGCGACCATGACGCGCCCCAGCAGGGCCAGCACGCCGATGCGTGCCTCGGGCCGCGCGTCGGCGAGCTGGCGGCGGACCGCGAGGAAGTCGGTCGCGTCCACGTCGACCCAGGTGGTCGCGTCGGGGATCTCGCGGCGCGAGGTGGCGAGCCGGCTGGCGATCGTGCCTCGTATGCCGGTCAGCGGGATCCGGCGATCCGGGGTCGGGGACCCCGCGGTCGACGTCACGCGCGACTCCGACTGCGGCGCAAGGGATCCCGGCGCGCCACCCTCACCGCGGGCCGTGACGACCGCCATGACGTCGCACCGGCGGATGATGCCACCCGGCGCCGTCGGGGTGACGGTCCGCAGGTCGATGCCGTGCTCGTCGGCGAGCTGACGCACCAGCGGGGAGATCACGCGGACGGCGGCGCCGGGCTTGCTGGACACCTCGGGCGGCACGTGCTCGTCGACGACCGGTCCCGCCGTGTCGCCCATGACGGGCGCGGCCGACGGCAGCGACGACCCGGCGGCGGGGGCCGTCGGGCCACCCGCCCCCACGCGGCGACGCCGCCGACGGGAGCCCTCGCTCGTGCCGTAGCCGATCAGGACGGCGCCCGAGCCGGCGCGCTCCTCCTCGCGATAGGTGTCGACGGCGACGTCGGACGCCTCGCTCGCCCCACCGCCGGTGATCCCGTCCGCAGGCACGTCGACGTCCACCGTGATGAACGGCGCACCCACGTCGACCACGTGCCCGGCCTCGCCGTGCAGGGTGACCACGCTGCCGGCATACGGGCAGGGCAGCTCGACCTGGGCCTTGGCGGTCTCGACGACCGCGATGGGCTGGTCGACGACGACGGTGTCGCCGGGGCCGACGAGCCAGCTGACGACCTCGGCCTCGGTCAGGCCCTCGCCGAGGTCCGGCAGGTGAAAGACCTTGTGGCTCATCGGGTACCCGCCCCCGCCTGCGCCGCTGAGGACGCTGTGGACGCTGCCGGCGCAGTCGCAGCCGGCTCGAGGTGGCGCGTGTCCGGCTCGTCGTCCCACTGCAGCCGCGCCAGGGCGTCGAGCACGCGGTCCACCGAGGGGAGGTGCAGGTGCTCGAGCTTCGGTGCGGGATAGGGGATGTCGAAGCCCGTGACGCGCAGCACCGGCGCGGCCAGGGAGTGGAAGGCCCGCTCCTGGACGCGGGCGGCGATCTCCGCCCCGACGCCCGCGAAGCCCTGGGCCTCCTGCAGCACCAGGCAACGGCCCGTGCGGCGCACCGAGGCCACGACCGTCTCGTCGTCGAAGGGCACGAGCGACCGCACGTCGACGACCTCGACGTCCCAGCCCTCCTCGCGCGCGGCCTCGGCGGACTCCAGCGCCACCGACAGGGTGGGGCCGTAGGCCACGATCGTCGCCGCGCGCGAGACGTCGGAGGCCGACCGTCGCACCGCGGCCCGACCAAGGACCTGGTCGTGGGTCAGCGACCCGCTCCCCCAGCGCGCCGACAGGTCGTCCAGGTCGACGTCGCCCTTGGACCAGTAGAGGCGCTTGGGCTCCATGAACACCACGGGGTCGGGGTCGTCGATCGCCGCCCGCAGCAGCAGGTAGGCGTCCTCGACCGTCGCCGGCGTCACGACCTTGAGCCCCGGCGTGGCGGCGTAGTAGGCCTCCGAGGAGTCGCAGTGGTGCTCGACCCCGCCGATGCCCCCGGCGAACGGGATGCGGATCGTCATCGGGATGGTCACGGAGCCGCGGGTGCGGTTGCGCATCTTGGCGACGTGCGAGGTGATCTGCTCGAACGCCGGGTAGGCGAACGCGTCGAACTGCATCTCGGCGACGGGCCGGAAGCCCGCCATGCACAGCCCCACGCCGAAGCCGATGATCCCCGACTCCGCGAGGGGGGTGTCGAAGCAGCGGTCGTCGCCATAGGTCGCCGCGAGGCCGTCGGTGATCCGGAAGACGCCGCCGGCCACCCCCACGTCCTCGCCGAAGACGAGCACGTCCGGGTCGGTGGCGATGGCGTCCGCGAGCGCCCGGTTGAGCGCGGAGGCAAAGGTGACGGTGCTCATCGGACGTCCTCCGTCGACGGGTCGTGGGCTGCCTGCGAGTCGGACTCGGACGCGGCGTCGGCGTCGGCGTCGGCGTCGGCGTCGGCGTCGAGCTCGGCGTGCAGCATCGCCCGCTGCTCGCGCAGCTGCGGCGTGAGGGTCGCGTAGACGTGCCGGAACAGGTCGTCGGGGTGCGTCTCGGGGTCGAGGTTCATGCGCTCGCGCAGGTCCGCGGCGAGCCGCTCGCCCTCGGCCTTGGCCTCCGCGACGAACGCGTCGTCGACCAGACCCTGGTGGCGCAGGTACTTCTCGAGGCGGGCCACGGCGTCCTCATGGGCGATGGCCGCCAGCTCCTCCTTGGAGCGGTACCGCAGGTGGTCGTCGGCGTTGGTGTGCGCCTCGAGCCGCGTGGTGTGCAGCTCGAGCAGCACCGGACCCTTGCCCGCGCGCGCCCAGGCGACGGCCTTGTTCATGACGGCGAGCACGGCCACGGCGTCGTTGCCGTCCACCTGCTCGCACACCACGCCGTAGCCGATCCCCTTGTAGGCCAACGACGGTGCCGCGGTCTGCTTGCTGAGCGGCACCGAGATCGCCCACCCGTTGTTCTGCACCACGAAGACCGCGGGGACCTTGAAGACGGCGGCGAAGTTGAGCCCCTCGTGGAAGTCGCCCTCGCTCGTGGCCCCGTCCCCGATGAACGCCATCACGACCGTGTCGCGGCCCCGTCGCTGCTCGCCGTGCGCCAGCCCGGCCGCGTGCAGCAGCTGCGTCGACAGCGGCGTGCACTGGGCCGCGACGTGGGTCTGCGCGACGTCATACCCGCAGTGCTGGTCACCGCGGAGCAGGGTGAGCACCTCGACCGGGTCGACCCCGCGGCTGACCAGGGCGACGCTGTCGCGGTAGGTCGGGAAGACCCAGTCCTGCTCGCCCAGCGCGAGGACCGAGCCGACCTGGCAGGCCTCCTGGCCGCGCGAGCTGGGATAGACGGCCAGGCGCCCCTGCTTGGTGAGCGCCGTCGCCTGGATGTCGAAGCGCCGCCCGACCACCATCCGGCGGTAGCACTCGACGAGCTGGTCGGCGTCCGGCTCGACGTAGTCGTCGGTCACCGGCTCCACCCGGTTGCCCTCCCCGTCCAGGAAGCGCACCGGCTCCGGAGCGGGGATCAGCCCGGCCTGGAACGGCTCGTGCCGGTGCGGGTGGTCGGGATGGTCGACGGCCTGCGCGGCTGCGCGGCCCGCGACGTGGTCGGGTGTCGTCATCGACAGCCTCCGGTATGTCGTGGAGCGGGGTGACGCCATGGTGCGCCCCGCCGGCCCGATGGTTCAATGAGGCGGCGGAGAACCGGACGATCGGCTCTCCAACCGACCGGATGGGGGCCACATGTCTGACGAGACGCGGACGAACGCACCGCTCGACGAGGTCGACCGCGCGCTGCTGGGCGCCCTGGTGGACGACGGGCGGCAGTCGCTGCGCACCATCGCCGAGCGGCTGCACGTGTCGCGCGCCACCGCCTATGCCCGGCTGGACCGGCTGGTCGAGCAGGGCGTGGTCGACGGCTTCACCGTGCGCGTCAACCCCGAGGCGGCCGGGCTGGGCACGTCGGCGTACGTCCTGGTGTCGGTCGAGCAGAACTCCTGGCGGGAGGTCCGCGACGCGCTCGTCCAGGTGCCGTGCGTCGAGCACGTGGCGCTCGTGGCTGCGGAGTACGACGTCATCGTGCTCGTGCGGGCGCAGGACAACGCGGCGCTGCGGTCGGTGGTCTTCGACCGCATCCAGACCATCCCCGGGGTGACCAGCACGCGGACCCTGCTGATCTTTGCCGAGTCGCGCGGCGAGGTCCCGTCCTTCCCCTGACCTACCTCAGGTAGTCACGTCCGCCTGGGTTGGCACCGCAGGCCGATGTGTCGAACCCAGGCGGATCCTGCCGGCCGGGGCCATCGACACAGCCATGGCCGGGCGGGGCCGCTCAGGCCCGGTCACAGCGAGAGGTTGTCCTTGACGACCTTGGCGAGGCGCTCCGCGGCCTGCCTGGCGTGCTCCTCGGTCTGCGCCTCCACCATCACGCGCACGAGGGGCTCGGTCCCCGACTTGCGCAGCAGCACCCGGCCCGAGCCCTGCAGCTCGTTCTCGACCTCGGCGACGGCGATCTTGACGGCGTCGTTGCGGTCCACGGCGTCCTTGTCGACGCCCTTGACGTTGACGAGGGTCTGCGGCAGGCGGGTCATGACGGAGGCGAGCTCGGCCAGCGAGCGCCCCGACTCGACGACCCGCGCCGCCAGCATGAGGGCGGTCAGGACCCCGTCACCCGTGGTGCCGTGGTCGAGCATGATCACGTGACCCGACTGCTCGCCGCCGAGCGACAGGCCGTTGGCCCGCATGTCCTCCAGGACGTAGCGGTCGCCGACGCCGGTCTGGCGGATGGCCACGCCCTGGCGCTCCATCGCCTGCAGCAGGCCGAGGTTGCTCATCACCGTCACGACGAGGGTGTCGCCCGCCAGGCGTCCCTGCTCCTTGAGGGCCAGCGCGAGGATCGACATGATCTGGTCGCCGTCGACGACCGTGCCCTGCGCGTCGACCGCGAGGCACCGGTCAGCGTCGCCGTCCCAGGCGAAGCCGAGGTCGGCGCCGCGAGCGACGACCGCCTCGGAAAGGCGGTCGAGGTGGGTGGAGCCGTAGCCGTCGTTGATGTTGAGGCCGTCCGGGGAGGCGCCGATCACGTCGACCGTGGCACCGGCCCGCTCGAACACCTCGGGACCGACCTGGCTGGCCGCGCCGTGCGCCGCGTCGACCACGAGGTGCAGGCCGTCCAGACGGGTCGGGACCGCCTCGAGCAGGTGCTCCATGTAGAAATCGGCGCCCTGCGGGAACGGCCGGATGCGTCCGACCGCGGCACCGGTCGGACGCTCACCCGCGGACTGCTGCTCGGCGTCCAGGCGCTCGAGGATCTCGTCCTCCTGCGCGTCCGAGAGCTTGTGCCCGCCCTTGGCGAGGAACTTGATGCCGTTGTCGGGCATCGCGTTGTGCGAGGCCGACAGCACGGCGCCGATCGAGGCGTTCATGCGGGCCGTGAGATAGGCGATGGCCGGGGTGGGCAGCACGCCCGCGTCGAGGACATCGACGCCCGCCGACGCGAGGCCCGCGCAGACCGCCGCACCCAGGAACTCGCCCGAGGCGCGGGGGTCGCGGCCGACGACCGCCACGGACCGCTGGCCACCGAAGGCCCCCTTGTCGCCGAGCGTCCTCGCGGCCGCCACCGACAGGTGCAGGGCCAGGTCCGCGGTGATGTCCCGGTTGGCGAGGCCGCGGACGCCGTCCGTGCCGAAAAGTCGAGCCACAGGAGGCCTTTCGTCGTCGGGCCGCGCGAGGGCGGACCCGGTCAGCTGAGAGTGGTCTGCCCTCGACCGTACTACGCGAGGGGTCGACGGCGTCCGCATCGCCCCCGGCACGCCGAACGGCGGCCGCCCCGAGAGGGGCGACCGCCGTTCGATGGCGCAGGGCCGGTGCGGCGCGGAATCAGATCAGCGCTTGGAGTACTGCGGAGCCTTGCGGGCCTTCTTGAGACCGGCCTTCTTGCGCTCGGGCACGCGGGCGTCGCGGGTGAGGAAGCCGGCCTTCTTGAGGGTCGGACGGTTCAGCTCCTCGTCGACACCGTTGAGCGAGCGGGCCACGCCGAGGCGGACCGCGCCGGCCTGGCCGGAGGGGCCACCGCCGTGTACGCGCACGAGCACGTCGTAGGCGCCGTCGAGCTCGAGCACCTTGAGGGGCTCGTTGACGATCTGCTGGTGCACCTTGTTGGGGAAATACTCCTCCAGGGTGCGGCCGTTGATCTTCCACTCGCCGGTGCCGGGGACGATGCGCACGCGGGCGATGGCCTGCTTGCGACGACCGGTCGCCGCGCCGGGGGCGGAGGCGGAGGGCTTGCGGGCGGGCTCGACCGCGGTCGAGGACTCGCTGGTGTACTCGGTGAGCTCGGGCTCGTCGGTGTCGAGAACGTTCTCGACGTCGATGCTGGTGTCAGCCACGTTGTTTCCTTAAATCTCTACGGCAGCGTCGCGCGAGGCGGATTACTGCGCGACCTGGGTGATCTCGAAGGGGACAGGCTGCTGGGCCTGGTGCGGGTGCTTGTCGCCGGTGTAGACCTTGAGCTTGGTCAGCTGCTGGCGGGCCAGCGAGTTCTTCGGCAGCATGCCGCGGATGGCCTTCTCGACGGCCCGGGTGGGGTCCTTGTCGAGCAGCTCGGCGTAGCTCTGGCTCTTCAGACCACCCGGGTAGCCGGAGTGGCGGTAGGCCCGCTTCTTCTCGAGCTTGGCGCCGGTGAGGGCGACCTTCTCGGCGTTGATGATGATGACGAAGTCGCCCATGTCCACGTGGGGGGCGAAGGTCGCCTTGTGCTTGCCACGCAGGAGCGTGGCGGCCTGGACGGCCAGACGGCCAAGCACGACGTCGGTCGCGTCGATCACGTGCCAGGTGCGAGTGACCTCGCCCGGCTTCGGGGTGTACGTACGCACGGTGTTTCTGCCTTACGTTCGATGAGTGTCTATCGGCGGTATGCCGTGAGCTCCCGGCGACCTGCGCTGGGGTGCATGCCCGCAGAGGGCACACGGCACAACAGTCCTCAAGTCTACCGGCTGCCCGGTGCGACCCCAAACGGTGGCGCGGGACCCGTCATACGGCCCCTGACCTGGGAGGACAGGGGTCCACGGTGTTTGTGCAAAACTATTGTGCAAACAGAGTGTGCAAAGTTATTGTGCACGTATGACGATCCCGCCGCCCCCTCCCCCGCTGTCATCGGTCCGGCTCACCGCCACGGCCGTCAAGGTCCTCGCGCACCCGCTGCGATCGCGGCTGGTGGGGGCACTGCGACGCGAGGGCCCTGCGACCGCAACGGCGCTCGCCAAGGTGATGGGCACCAACAGCGGCGCGACGTCATACCACCTCCGCAAGCTCGAGGAGGTCGGTCTCGTGACCGAGGTGGGCGACCGGCAGGGCCGACGCCGTCTCTGGGCCGCGTCCGCCGACCTGACCATGGTCAACCCCAGCGAGTTCCTCGACGACGAGGACGCCGACACGGCGCTCGGGTGGCTGGAGCGTGACTGGCTGCAGCACTTCCACGACAAGTTCGGGGCGTGGCTGGACGCCCGGCACCGCTGGCCCGCCTCCTGGCAGGACGCCGCCTCCATGAACGACACCATGCTCGTCGTCACCGACGCCCAGCTGGCCGAGCTGCGGGACAAGGTCTCAGAGCTGGCCGACTCCTACCGCACGGCCGGGCAGGGCAACCCCGAGGCCAAGCGGGTCTCCTTCTACTACGTCGCCTACCCGATCGACCTCGACAAGACCCCTCGTCGCCGCTGACCCCCACCCGCCGACCGGTCACGTCCCGACACCCCACCGGTCACGTCCCGACACCCCGCCACCGCCGACCGGTCACGTCCCGACACCCCACCACCGCCGACCGGTCACGTCCCGACACCCCGCCCGTCGCGAACTGACCAATCGGCGTAGGAGCCGTCATGCCCACCCTCTCCCCCCGCACCGTCTTCCTGACCCTCAGCGCGACCCGGTGGGCGCCGGTGGGGCTCGTCGTGGGCCTGTTCGCGCTCGTAGCCCGGGAGCGCGGCCTGACCGTCGCCGAGACGCTCTCCTACGTCTCCTTCCAGGGCGTCGCCGTCATCCTGCTCGAGCTGCCCTCGTCCGGCTTCGCAGATGCGTTTGGCCGCCGGCCCCTCCTGCTCGTCGCCGGGGTCGTCAACGTCATCGCGGCCGTCGCCTACCTGCTGGCGGACAGCTTCTGGGCCTTCGCGGTGGCCGCCGCCCTGATGGGGGTCTATCGCGCCCTCGACTCCGGCCCCCTCGAGGCGTGGTTCGTCGATGTCGTCCACGAGGCCGATCCCGACGCCGAGGTGGCCGGCGACCTCGCCGCGCAGGGCACCATCCTCGGGATCACCATCGCCGGCGGTTCCGTCCTGTCGGGCGCCCTGGTGGCCTGGCACCCCTGGCGTGACCACAGCGCCCTGCTCCTCCCGCTGGTCCTCTATGCCGTCCTCTGCGTGGCGCACCTCGTGGCGACGGCGGCGCTGCTCCGCGAGCGGCCACGAGGCGTCGCGGGCATGGTCGGTTCGGTCCATCCACCCTCCCCTCACCGTGCGGCGCTGCGTCAGGTCGCCGCCTCGCTGCGCGAGACCCCAGCCGTGATCGCGGACAGCGTCCGGCTCGTCGTCCACAACCGGGTGCTGGCCGGGATCGTCGCCGTCGAGATTGGTTGGTGCGCAGCGCTGGTCGTCTTCGAGACGCTCCTCAGCCTGCGCCTGTCCGAGCAGCTGGGTGGGGCGGCCGCGGCGGGTCGATGGATCGGACCGGTGTCGGCGGCCGGTTGGGCGGTGTTCGCCGTGGGCTCGTCCCTGGCCGGGCGGCTCCACCGACGCATAGGGGTGGCGCGCACGGCCATCCTCGCCCGGGTGCTCAACGGTCTGGGTGCGCTCGTGATGGGGCTGGCCGCTGGACCCGTCGCCCTGGTCGCGGCCTACCTGTTCACCTACGGCCTGCACGGCGCCGCGGGCGTCGCCCACAACGCGCTGCTGCACCGCGAGGCCACCTCCGCCAACCGCGCGACTGTGCTGTCGCTGAACTCCCTGGTCTTCTTCGCGGCGGCCGCTGCCTGGTCACCGGTGCTGGGCCTCGTGGCCGGCCGGACGAGCATCGCGACCGCCATGGTCGTCGGTGGCCTCGTCTCGGTCCTCGGCCTGCTCGGCTACCTCCCTGCGGCGAGGAAGGAGGGACGACGGACCCACCCCGTCAGGGCACGGCCACCCCGCGCGCAGAGGTAAGCAGGGCGTACCACTGCTGCCGGCTCAGCTCCTCGGCCACGCGTCGGGCGCCCGCGCAGGCGGCGATGCGGCCCGGGTCGGTGCTGCCCACCACGGGCGCGATGCGGGCGGGGTGCTTCATGAGCCAGCCGAGCACGATCTCCTCCCGGGTTGCCTGGAGCTCGTCCGCCAGCCTCTGCACGAGCCGGGCGGTGCGCCGGTCGCCGCCGTCGGAGTCCTCGGGCAGACGACCCGAGTAGCGGCCCTGCGCCAGGCTCCCCCACGCCTGGACCTGCACGCCGTGCTCCTGGCAGTGCTCGAGCGTGCCCTCGGGGAAGGGCGCTGAGGTGGACGACCCCGTGTTGACGCAGATCCCCTCCTCCACGAATCCCCGGTGGTGCAGGGACAGCTCGAGCTGGTTGACGGCGATGGGCAGGTCCAGGTGCCGCTGCAGGGAGCGCATCTGGGCCGCCGAGAAGTTGGAGACGCCGACGGCGCCCACCAGGCCGTCGGCGACGAGCCCGTGCAACGCGTCGGCTGCCTCCTGCGGCACCATCAGCGGGTCCGGCCGGTGGAGCAGCAGGGTGTCGACGTGGTCCACGCCCAGTCGCTCGAGGCACGCGAGGGTCCGGGTGCGGATGGCCTGGGCGGACAGGTCGTAGTGCCCGACCACGTCGTCCGACGGCAACGTGATCCCCACCTTGGTCTGCAGGCGGATCCGATCCCGCAGCCCGGGGTGTCGGCGCAGCACCAGCCCGAACGCCCGCTCGGCCTTGCCGCGCCGATAGATGTCGGCGTGGTCGAAGGTCGTCATACCCGCGTCCAGCGCGGCCAGCACGGCCCGCTCCGCCGCGTCGACCGCCTCGGGGGTGACCTCCTCGCCGTCCCAGTCGCCACCCAGACCCATGCATCCGTAGACCAGCTCGTTCATGAGCTCAGTCTCGCCGGTCTGGCAGCCCGGTGCACGGGCTGCCGGACCGCGGGCCCGACCCGGAGCGGTGGACCGACCACGCGCGGTGGACCGACCACGCGCGGTGGACCGACCACGCGCGGTGGACCGATCCGACGCGAGGGACGGGATCGGACCCCCGGCCGGGTCAGCGTGCCGGCTGGACGAACACCGCCACGGTGCGCGCCGGAACGGTCGCGACGCCCGTCGCGGCGTCCCAGCGGGACTGCCGGACGACCGCGTCGGCGCCCTGCTGCTGGACGGGCGACAGCGTCATGGTCGCGCGCTTGAGGCCCGGCAGCGGCTGGCTGACCGCCTCGGGGGTGGCGTTGAACACCACGACCACGCCGTCCAGGGCCGGGTCGACGGCCGTGCCGCGGGTGTCGTCGATCCGCATCACGACGACGCCCGGCCGGGCGTCGGTGGTGCCGCTGACCGGATAGCTCAGCTTGGCCTTGATCTGGTCGGCTGTGCCCAGGCGGAACAGCGGGGTGGAGAAGCGCAGGCGCAGCAGGTCCTGGGCCTGCGTCGTCGCGGTCCGCACGTCCGCTGCGGACGGCTTGAGCGAGGCGTCGGCCAGCAAGGGGCGCATGAACTCCCACTTGGCCTTGTTGGGGCCTGCGGGAGGCAGGCCGTGGCCGAAGCCGTTGTCCGCCCCCGTCCAGGAGAGGGTGTTGAACCAGTCGCCGCTGTTGTAGCTGTCCCGGTCGAAGCTCTTGCTGCGGAGCAGGTCGGCGCCGGCGTGCCAGAAGCTGGGCGACTGACCGAGAGCCGTCGTCGACAGGG
Source organism: Arsenicicoccus bolidensis DSM 15745 (assembly GCF_000426385.1). GTDB lineage: Bacteria > Actinomycetota > Actinomycetes > Actinomycetales > Dermatophilaceae > Arsenicicoccus > Arsenicicoccus bolidensis. The sequence goes on along the minus strand of NZ_AUFG01000021.1, from coordinate 41,464 downwards.
ACAGGGTGTTCATCCGGACCCGGTCGGCCATGCTCGTCGAGCGGGGCAGCTTCATGGTCAGTGCGTCCCACAGCGTCTCGTTGTCGTGGGCGTCGACATAGCTGATCGACTCGGCCGGCTGGTCCGCATAGCCGGCCTTGGCACCGTTGTAGTCAACCTGCTCACCAGTGACCGTCGTCCCCCGCGTGGAGCGGAAGCTGAACGACCGCAGCTGACCGGCGAGGCCCAGCTGGAGGAGGTCGGTGTCGTTGGCCAGGTCGGCGGCCCCGCCGGCGACGGGGGTCCCGTTGGGGTCGGTCGCGACTCCGGAGCCGAAGCCCTGGGCGCGGGGGTCGTCGTCGAACGGGCCGCCACCGCGCACGGCGTCGCGGAGCCGGTCGTTGAACGCCCCGATCCCCGTCCCACCGAGCTGCCCCTGCGTGGCCTGGCGGAAGAGCGCGTCGTCGGCGACCTCGCCGAAGTTCCAGCCCTCGCCGTAGACGTAGACGCTCCGGCCGTCGACACCGTCCCGGGCCGGCGTCAGGGCGTCGAGCGCGGACCGCACCTTGACCATCGACTCGCGGCTGTGGTGACCCATGAGGTCGAAGCGGAAGCCGTCGACCTTGTAGTGCCGGGCCCACAGGACGACGGCGTCGACCATGGCCTTCTCTGCCATGGCGTGCTCGGTCGCGATGTTCTGGCAGCACGTGGAGGTGTAGACCGCGCCCTTGGCGTCGAGGCGGTGGTAGTAGCCGGGGACGATGCGGTCAAGGACGGACTTGGGGTCCTGCCCCGAGGCCGGGGTGTGGTTGAACACCTGGTCCAGGACCACCCGCAGGCCTGAGCGGTGCAGCCCCCCGACCATCGTGCGGAACTCCGCCACCCGGGCGCCGCCGTCGGCGCTCGCGTCGCTGGACGCGTAGGACCCCTCGGGCGCCATCCAGTGCAGGGGGTCGTAGCCCCAGTTGTAGCCGTCCTTGTCGGCGACCTTGGTGATGCAGGCCTGCTGGCCCTCGCTCGCGGGCCCCATGGACGCCAGGTCGCATCCCGGTGCCTGCTGGTCGGCGCGCCCCTCGGGGATGGACGCGATGTCGAAGGTCGGGAGCAGGTGCACGGTGTTGAGACCCGCCTTGGCCAGCGAGCGGAGGTGCTTGGTGCCGTCGCCCTCGTCGGCGAACGCGAGGTAGGAACCCCGGTGGGCGGCCGGCACGGAGGCGTCACCGATCGAGAAGTCACGCACGTGCAGCTCGTAGATCGTCGAGTCGACGGACTGCTTCAGGGCCGGCGCCCTGGTGTCCCGCCACAACCGGGGAGCAAGGGCGGGGTCGGCGAGGTCCACCGCCACGGACCGCGCCGAGCCGGGGGTGAGTGCCACCGAGTAGGGGTCGGTGACGACATTGGTCTTGATCGTGCGCGTGGTCGGCGCGTAGACGACGACCTCGTAGGCGTAGCGGGCGTCCTTGAGCCCGGGCCGGGTGGCCGTCCAGGCTCCGTCCTGCCCACGATCCATCCGGGTCCGCGTCGCCGCGCTGACGGGGGCCTCCGCCGCCGCGCCACGGGGCCACGACAGGAGGGTGACCTGCTGCGCCGTGGGCGCCCACACCGCGAACGAGGGGGTGGCGCCGCGGAAGCTCACGCCGTAGGAACGGGCCGTGGCGCGCGGCGCGTACAGCGCGTCGATCACCGGTGCGATCTGCACGCCCGTGGCGTCCTGGAGCCGGCCGAGGTGGTCGTACATGCCCACCGCGACCTGCCCGCGCAGGATCTCGGGGGCCTGGCGGGACGCCGCCCGGTCGAGCCGCAGGGCGTGGTAGCCCTCGAGCTCGGGGTGGGCGGCCAGCACGGCCGCCGGCAGCCCGGCCGGGTCCCGCGTGAGCGAGGCCTGGCCGCCGTCGGGCGAGGTGATCGTCTCCGCGTCCATCGCCAGTCGCGCGCTCGGGGACCAGTGCAGGCGCCACCGCAGGAGCGCGGGGTCGGTGCCCTGTGGCACCGCCGCGGCGGGCCACGCCATCAGGTCCGGAGCGACCCAGACGGCCCGCTGGGTGCCGAGGTCGGGGGCCGAGCCGGCCCGGGACGTCTTCACCGTCGTCATGTGGGTGCCGATCGTGTAGGAGATGGTGACCACCGTGCCGTCCGACGGCACGGTGAGCGGCATGTTGGACCCTCCGGCAGCGCCGCCCGCACCATAGCTCTCGGTCCACGACAGCCCGTGCGCCACCTTGAACTCGTAGGTACCTGCCGGTATCTGGTCGCTGGACCAGGTGTAGGTGCCGTCACCGTCGGGGTCCTGGAGCCACGGCCGCATGCAGTCGGGGGCCCAGTCACCGCCGCAGCCCAGCTTGGCCTGGTAGGAGCCCGGGGCCGTGATGATCGGGCCCTGGGCATCACTGGTGGCGTGGTGCGTGGCGTGGTCGTAGTAGAAGGTGACGTTGCCGCCTGGTGCGGTGTAGTCGATGTTGGTCCCGCCCCGGACGCCGCCGGCGCCGTAGTTCTCGTCCCACGCGCGGTTGATCGCCGCCTTGTAGGAGTGCTGGCCCGCCGGGATCGTGGTGAACGTGCGCTTCCAGACCTGGTCCTTGGCGTCCAGCGCGAGCTGCGCCTGGTCGCAGGCCGGCGCCCAGTCCTCGCTGCAGCCCATCTCGGTGTTGTGCGTGCCGGGGACCGAGACCGCCTGGGGCTGGGTCACCGGGCCGACCCCGCCGCCCGGCGTGGGGGCGGTGCCCGGCTCGCCGACGATCCCGTAGGACGAGGACGCCGACACGTTGCCGGTGCCGTCCTTGGCCACCGCGCGGTACTCCAGCAGGGTCCCCTTGGCCAGGCCGCTCACGTCGTGGAAGACCCGGTAGGGGGCGTTGTCGTCGGTGCCGAGGGTCGTCCACGAGGACGTCCCCACCGGGCGGTAGGCGAAGGTGACCTGGGCGAAGGTGTTCTCCGGGATGGCCGCCGAGATCTCCGCGCGACCGCCGACGGTGGCGCCGGCGCCAGGAGAGGTGAGGTAGACCGCGGGCGCGGCCGGCCGGTGGGTCATGGACCCGGTCGAGGACCAGACGCTCACCGACAGCGGGGGCACGGTCGCGGTGACCCGCCCGTCCTTGTCGGACTTGAGGGTCGACCTCGTGCCGTGCACGGGCAGGAAGGGCCGCTGCCTGACGTAGGTCGAGAAGGAGGCGGACGCGGCCTTGGTGCTGTTGTTGACGGCGACGACGTACTCACGACCGGTGGCCCGGTCGATGCGCGAGAAGGCGTAGATGCCGGCCGCGTCCGAGGCGTAGCGGTGGATCTGGGCACCGTCCGCGAGCGCGGGGTTGGCCTGCCGCAGCGCAGACAGCTCGGAGATCGTCCGATAGAGCGGTGCGGACCTGTCGTAGCGATCCCGCGACCCGGGGGCTCCGCCGATGACGGGCTCCTCGGCATACTGCTGGACCTTGGTGGCGAACATGTCCTGGCGCGAGTCCTTGTCGCCCCCGGCCCCCGCGAAGCCCTGCTCGTCGCCGTAGTAGGTGACGGGCTGTCCCCGGGTGAGGTACATGATCTCGTTGGCCAGCCGCGTGCGCTGCAGCAGCTCGCCGCCGGTGTAGCCCGCCTTGGCGAGCATCATGCCGACGCGTCCCATGTCGTGGTTGCCGAGGAAGGTCGGCAGCTGGTAGGCGTTCGAGTCGGCGTCGGTGTAGTAGTCGTCCCCGGCGAACAGGTCGCGCAGGCCGGTCGTGGCCTTGCCCTGGGCGGCAGCCACGGCTGCGCCCTGGAAGCCGAAGTCCAGCGTGGCGGGGAGCTTGCCGGCCGTGGTGTAGGTGGACGTCACCTTGGGGTCGCCGTCGTAGACCTCGCCGAACATGAAGAAGTCCTTGCGGCCGATCGACCGCGCGTGGTCCAGGACCCGTGGTGAGAACCGCTGCCAGAACTCGAGATTGACGTGCTTGACCGTGTCGATGCGGAAGCCGTCGATGCCGAGGTCGACCCACGCGGCGTAGACGTCGCCCATCCCGTCGACCACCTCGGGCCGCTCGGTGAACAGGTCGTCCAGACCCACGAAGTCGCCGTAGGTCGTCGACTCGCCCGCCCAGGTCGAGTCCCCGCGGTTGTGGTACATCGTCGGGTCGTTGAGCCAGGAGGGCACCCGCACCGTCTTGTCCGCCTCGGTGCGGTAGGTCGGGGTGTAGGGGAAGGACGACTGCGCCGACAGGGGCGGGAACTGCTTGTTGACGTAGTCCCGGTCGTCGAACGCCTGGCCCGCGGCCGTCCTGTAGGGGACCGCCGACTTCGGCACGTAGGAGTACTGCTTCTGGGCGTAGTCCAGGACGTCGGCCGTGTGGTTGGTGATGATGTCGAAGTAGACCTTCATCCCCTTGGCGTGCGCTGCGGCGACGAGGGCCTTCATCTCGGCGTTGGTGCCGAGGTGCGGATCGATCTGGGTGAAGTCGGTGACCCAGTAGCCGTGGTAGCCGGCGCTGGCGTCCGCGCCGGTCCCCTGGACCGGGCGGTTCTTGAACGACGGCGTGAGCCAGATCGCGGTCGTCCCGAGGCCCTTGACGTAGTCCAGCCGCTGCTGCAGACCGGCCAGGTCGCCGCCGTGGTAGAAGCCCTTGTCCGACGGGTCGAGCCCGGTCTCGAGCCGCCCCCCGGTGAGCCCTCCCTGGTCGTTGCCGCGATCACCGTTGGCGAACCGGTCGGCCATGACGAAGTAGAAGCGCTCGCGCGTCGTCGGCGGGCGCAGGCTGTCCTGGGCCAGGGCCTTGTCGGCGGTGGTCGCGCCCCCGGCGAGGCCGAGCGGGGCGATCCCGGTGCGGTGCGTGGTGTCGTCGTAGGTCACCTGCAGGCGCGCCGGGCCCTTGAGCACGAGCGGGGCGTTGTCGCCTCCCTTGGTGCCGTCCAGCGCGTAGGACTCCTCCCACGTGCCGTTGATCGCCGTCTTGACCTCGTAGGACCCGGCCGGCACGTCGAAGGTGCGCTGGTAGGTCGAGGTGCCCGGCTCCGCCACGAGACGGGTCTGCTCGCAGGCGGGCTGCCAGTCGTCCGAGCAGCCCAGCTCGGACTGCAGCGATCCGACGAGGGTGACCGTGCGCGTCTGGGCGGCCGCGGCGGCCGCGGCGATGGGGGCCTGCGGCAGGCCGATCGCGGCGAGGGCCAGGGCGGCGAGGGTGGCCAGTGCCGGGCGGGCACTGCGGCGAATCGTGAGAGGCACGATGTCTCCTGGGAATTCATGCACGCAGTGGGGGCCGCGAGCACCTGACGGGCCACGTCGTCGTGGTCCAGTCGCCAGTATGGCGCCCGCCACCGACATACCGCCCCTCGACCCCTGCAAGAACTTGCACATCTTGCAGCAACCGCGTCACCGTGCTGCCTGCCGGCGCTCAGTCACCCGGCAGGGATCTGAGGGTCCTGGCCGCCCGCGCCCGTCCGGCGAGCTCCTCGTCCGGTGGGTAGCGGACCTCGTCAAGGCTTAGCCCGTGCGGCGGCATCACGGCGACGCCCGGGTCCCGGCGCGCGCCCACGAGCACGTCGCGCAGCCAGGCACCGTCCCGTCGGCCCTCCCCCACCGGCACGGCGCCGCCGATCAGGGCTCGCACCATGGAGTGGCAGAAGGCATCGGCCCGCACCGTGGCCACGAGCACGCCTTCCTCGTCCCGCACCCAGGAGTACTCCAGCAGGGTCCGGATCGTCGTCGCGCCCTCCCGCTGCTTGCAGAACGCCGCGAAGTCGTGCAACCCGACCAGTCCTGCGCACGCCTCTTGCATCCGCTCCAGGTCCAGCGGCCGCCGCACCACCGTGGTGTCGCGCCGACGCAGCGGGTCCAGCCGGGCCGGGTCGTCCAGCAGCCGGTAGCGATAGCGTCGCTCGAGCGCCGAGAACCGAGCGTCGAACCCGTCCGGGGCCACCCGGACGAAGCGGACCACCAGGTCGTCGGGCAGCACCCCGTTGAGCCGGCTCACGGCCGCCTGCACGGGCGCACGGTCCGACCGCCCCGGCAGCCGGGCCAGATCGTCCTCCACCACGTCCAGGTGGCAGACGGCGCCCCGCGCGTGGACCCCGGCGTCCGTGCGCCCGGCCACCGTGAGCCGCGGCGCCAGGTCACTGCGCAGGATCGTGCGCCACGCCGTGGCCAGGGTGTCCTCGACGGTCCTCCGGCCCGGTTGCGCCGCCCAGCCGCTGAAGTCGGTCCCGTCATACGCGAAGTCGACCCGCAGGCGGACCGGGGCCGTCGGCACGAGGGGAGCGTCCATGACCGTCGATCCTAGCCAGGCTGGGACTCTGCTCCGGACCATCGCCGCGGGCGTGCGGCAGACCAGCGAGCCGGGCCGTCCCCCGGACGACCGCACCTCGCGACAGCCGTATGCCGAAGGGCCCGTCGCCCCGGGTGGGGGTGACGGGCCCTGCAGGCGTCAGGCGAAGCGGTCAGGCGTCGCCCTTGGTCTCGGTCTTGCTGTCCGTGGCGGCGTCGGCCGCCTCGGTGGTGGGCTGGTCCTCGACCGGCGCCTCGGGGGCCTCGGTGGCCTCCGTGGTGGCGGCCGGCTCGACCGTCTCGGTCTCGACCGGCTCGGCGGTCTCGACCGGGGCGGCCTTGGCGGAGTCCTTGGACGCGCGCTTGGTCGCCGCCTCGGCCTCCTTGACGGTGGCCTTCTTGGCGACGGGCTCGCGGACGAGCTCGATCACGGCCATGGGGGCGTTGTCACCCTTGCGGGCACCGATCTTGGTGATGCGGGTGTAGCCGCCCTGGCGCTCGGCCATGTCGGGCGCGATCTCCACGAACAGACGGTGCACGACACCCTTGTCACGGACGACCGTGAGCACCCGACGACGAGCGTGCAGGTCGCCGCGCTTGGCGAAGGTGATCATGCGCTCGGCCAGGGGGCGCAGGCGCTTGGCCTTGGCCTCGGTGGTCGTGATCTTGTCGTGCTCGAAGAGCGACGTGGCCAGATTGGCCAGCATCAGGCGCTCGTGGGCCGGACCGCCGCCGAGACGAGGACCCTTGGTGGGGGTAGGCATGGTTTCTCCTAGATAGTCCGACCGACCGCAGGGGGCGCCGACCGTGGCGCCGTGAGGTCAGTCCTGCTTTCGGTCAGTAGTTCAGTACTGCTCGTCCTCGAGGGCGATGTCGTCCTCGTAGCTGTCGTACGCCTCGGCGATCGCCGACGGGTCGAACCCGGGCGGGCTGTCCTTGAGCTGCAGGCCCATGCCCACGAGCTTGGCCTTGACCTCGTCGATCGACTTCGCACCGAAGTTGCGGATGTCGAGCAGGTCGGCCTCGCTGCGACCCACGAGCTCGCCCACCGTGTGGATGCCCTCGCGCTTGAGGCAGTTGTAGGACCGGACGGTCAGGTCGAGGTCCTCGATCGGCAGGGCCAGGTCGGCGGCGAGCGCGGCGTCCGTCGGGGACGGGCCCATGTCGATGCCCTCGGCCTCGACGTTGAGCTCGCGGGCGAGCCCGAAGAGCTCCACCAGCGTCTTGCCGGCGGAGGCCATCGCGTCGCGCGGAGCCATGGAGTTCTTGGTCTCGACGTCGACCACCAGGCGGTCGAAGTCCGTGCGCTGCTCGACACGCGTCGCCTCGACCTTGTAGGTCACGGCCAGCACCGGGGAGTAGATGGAGTCGACCGGGATGCGACCGATCTCCTGCTCGCCGGACTTGTTCTGCTGCGACGAGACGTAGCCACGCCCACGCTCGACGGTCAGCTCCATCTCGAGCTTGCCGTTCTCGTTGAGCGTCGCGATGTGCAGGTCGGGGTTGTGCACCTCGACGCCCGCGGGCGGGGTGATGTCGGCGGCGGTGACGGCGCCGGGACCCTGCTTGCGGAGGTACATCACGACCGGCTCGTCGTGCTCCGAGGAGACGACCAGACCCTTGATGTTGAGGATGAACTCCGTCACGTCCTCCTTGACACCGGGGACGGTGGAGAACTCGTGGAGGACGCCGTCGATGCGCAGGCTGGTGACGGCGGCACCCGGGATGCTCGACAGCAGCGTGCGCCGCAGCGAGTTGCCGAGGGTGTAGCCGAAGCCCGGCTCGAGGGGCTCGATGGTGAAGCGGGAACGGGCCTCGGAGAGCATCTCCTCCGAGAGCACCGGACGCTGTGCGATCAGCACGGTTTTCTTCCTTCCCATGGACGCCCGCTATATGACGTCTCATGAATCCCCTGGCGGGGCGGCCGCTCACCTCTGTCCGTGAGCCGGCCGGCCGGTCCGTCCGCGGGACGGACCGTGGTCTCAGACGTATGGCGGCGAGCCGGGCCGCAACCCGGCCCACCGCCATGCGTCGTGATGCCGATTACTTCGAGTAGAGCTCCACGATCAGCTGCTCCTCGACGGGGACGTCGATCTGCTCGCGCACGGGCAGCTGGTGGATCAGGATCCGCAGGGAGCCCGGGACGACCTGCATCCACGCCGGGATCGGCCCGTCGCCGAACGTCTGGCGAGCCAGGTCGAACGGGAACGTGTTGACCGACTTGGGGCGGATGTCGATGATGTCGTACTGCGTCACCTGGTAGGACGGGATGTCCACGCGGACGCCGTTGACCGTGAAGTGGCCGTGGGCGACGAGCTGACGAGCCGCACGACGGGTGCGGGCCAGGCCGGCGCGGTAGACCACGTTGTCCAGGCGGGACTCGAGGATCTGGAGGAGGTTCTCGCCGGTCTTGCCGGGGCGACGCGAGGCCGTCTCGTAGTAGTTGCGGAACTGCTTCTCCAGGACGCCGTACATGTAACGGGCCTTCTGCTTCTCGCGCAGCTGGAGGAGGTACTCCTTCTCCTGCACGCGACCGCGGCCGTGCATGCCGGGCGGGTAGGGGCGGTTCTCGAAGTTCTTGTCGCCACCGACCAGGTCGGTCTTGAGACGACGGGACTTCTTGCTCATGGGTCCGGTGTAACGAGCCATAAGTCAGCTATCTCCTTCCGTGTCTCAGACGCGACGGCGCTTGGGCGGGCGCACGCCGTTGTGGGGGGTGGGCGTGACGTCGCTGATGGCGCCGACCTCGAGGCCGGTGGCGGTCAGCGAGCGGATCGCCGTCTCGCGGCCCGAGCCCGGGCCCTTGACGAAGACGTCGACCTTGCGCATGCCGTGGTCCATCGCCCGACGGGCAGCGGCCTCGGCGGCCATCTGCGCGGCGAACGGGGTGGACTTGCGGGAGCCCTTGAAGCCGACCTGGCCGGCGGACGCCCACGAGATCACCGCTCCGGTCGGGTCGGTGATCGAGACGATCGTGTTGTTGAACGTGCTCTTGATGTGAGCGTGCCCGTGGGCGACGTTCTTCTTCTCCTTGCGGCGGACCTTCTTCGCCGCAGCCTGACGGCCCTTGGGAGGCATGTGGCTGGTTTCTCCTGTAACTCGGTAAGTGAAGACTGTGCGTGAAGTGGACCGACTGATGTGCCGCGCCGCAAGGGTTCCAATCCCCCGGCTGGGCGTCCGGTTCACATCGGTTGGTTACTTCTTTCCGGCCTTCTTCTTGCCGGCGACCGTGCGCTTCGGGCCCTTGCGGGTGCGAGCGTTGGTCTTGGTGCGCTGACCGCGGACGGGCAGGCCACGACGGTGGCGCAGCCCCTCGTAGGACCCGATCTCCACCTTGCGGCGGATGTCGGACGCGATCTCGCGACGGAGGTCACCCTCGATCTGGTAGCTCTCCTCGAGGTGGTCGCGGAGCTTGACCAGCTCCTCCTCGGTGAGGTTCTTGACACGCGTGTCCGGGTTGACGCCCGTGGCCGCGATGGTCTGCTCGGCGCGGGTGCGACCCACGCCGAAGATGTACGTCAGTGCGACCTCGACGCGCTTGTCGCGCGGCAGGTCGACTCCAACGAGACGAGCCATGTGGTTCATTCTCCTGGTACGAACGGAGGTCTGGCGCAGCACCGTTCCGACATACCTCGCCGTCGTCGCTCGGCACCCTCTAGGTCGGGCGCCTCGCTCGGACGAGGTCTCGGTCCCCGGCCTCCGTGCCGGGGGTGACGTCCAGGACTCGACGGGTCGAGGCCTGAGGCCGGGTGCTGCTGGCAATGCTTCGTGCGCGTTCGGCGGAAGCCTGCGCGTGCGGGTCGGCCCGGCGGATGCCGCGCTGACCGGTGGATCAGCCCTGACGCTGCTTGTGGCGAGCGTTCTCGCAGATCACCATGACCCGGCCGTTGCGGCGGATCACCTTGCACTTGTCGCAGATCTTCTTGACGCTCGGCTGAACCTTCATCTGCCTACTGTCTTCAGATCGGGCCCGGGGCACGGACGTGCACCGGGCAGGGGTGGATCGGGTGGTGCCTACCGACCACCGGACCGGACGAGCCGGTCAGCGGTAGCGGAAGACGATGCGCCCTCGGGTCAGGTCATACGGGCTGAGCTCAACGACGACCCGGTCCTCGGGGAGGATGCGGATGTAGTGCTGACGCATCTTGCCGGAGATGTGAGCGAGCACCTTGTGACCGTTGGTGAGCTCCACCCGGAACATCGCGTTCGGGAGAGCCTCCACGATCGTGCCCTCGATCTCGATGACACCGTCCTTCTTGGCCATGTCCTCCACATTCCGTCGGGGCGTGCGCCGCCTGCCGGGAGCAGGACGGAGAACGCCGTGGCACTGTCTGATCGGGTACTACCGGCGCACGTGGTGACGAGACCTGGACCTGCCATGACCAGCCGCCGGGACAGGTGGGTCTGAGTGCTCGTGAGCCGACGCACCAGCCTACGCCATACCCCCGCACGCAGGGAAATCGGTGCAGGCGCGCTGAATGGGGGCGCTGGATGGGGGCACTGGATGGGGGTGCCTGCGGGGCATCAGGGCTGGTCGAGCGGGCCGTATGCCGCGCCGGCCGCCCTCAGGCGCTCGGCTCCCCCGTCGACCTCCGTGAGGACCCACAGACCCGCGTCGGTGACCGCCACGGAGTTCTCCCAGTGGCTCGCGGCCGACCCGTCGTCGGTGACGACCGTCCACTCGTCGGCGAGCACGTGGTTGTCCGCCGACCCCAGGGTGATCATGGGCTCGATCGCCAGGGTCACCCCGCTGCGCACCGCCGGCCCCCGGTCGCGGACCCGGTAGTTGTAGACCTGCGGGTCCATGTGCATCGCCGTGCCGATCCCGTGCCCGACGTAGTCCTCGACGATCCCGTAGTCGACCCCGTCGCGCTGCCCGGCGGCCTCGATGGAGTCCTCCACCGCGGCCCCCACGTCGTGCAGGCGGCCACCGACGCGCAGGGCGGCGATGCCGGCCCACAGGGAGGCCTCGGTGGCGTCGGACAGGGCGAGCTCGGCGGGCCTGGCCGCCTCGCGCCCCCCCACGAAGAACGTGCGGGCCGCGTCGCCGTGCCACTGGGTGCCGTCCTCGACGACGTAGCAGCCGCAGTCGACCGACACCAGGTCACCGTCGCGCAGCACGCGGTCCCCGGGGATGCCGTGGACGATCTGCTCGCCGACGGAGACGCACAGGGTGTGGCGGTAGCCCGGCACCTCGGCGAAGTTGGGGAACATGCCGTGGTCGCGGATGAAGGTCTCGGCCAGCTCGTCGAGACGACCGGTGGTCATGCCGTCCCGCAGCTCCTCGGAGAGCATCTGCAAGGTGCGGCCGACGACCAGCCCGGCGCGACGCATCGCGCGGATCTGGTCGGCGGTCTTGGTCTGGATCCTGGAACGTCCGAACACGTGGGCGGCTCAGCCCCGCACGGTCTGCAGGAGCCGCGCGGTCACGTCGTCGACGTCGCCCATGCCGTCGACCTCGCGGATCAGGCCGCGCTCGCGGTAGAGATCGATGAGGGGCTGCGTCTCGCGGGTGTAGATCGCCATGCGCTCGCGGATGACCTCCTCGGTGTCGTCCACGCGCCCCTCGACCTCGGCCCGCTTGAGCAGTCGCTGCACCACGGCGTCGGTGTCGACCGTGAGGACGAGCACCGCGTCCAGAGCGCGGCCCATGCGGTCCAGCATCCCGTCGAGGGCCTCGACCTGCCCCACGGTTCGCGGGTAGCCGTCGAGCAGGAAGCCCGGCTCGCAGTCCGGCTCGGAGAGCCGGTCGGCCACGATCGCGTCCGTGATCTCGTCGGGGACGTAGCCGCCGCCGGCGATGATCTCCTTGACCTTGAGACCGAGCTCGGTCTCGTTCTTGATGTTGGCGCGGAAGATGTCGCCCGTCGAGATCGCGGGGATCCCGAGGTCCGCGACGAGTCGTGCGGCCTGGGTGCCCTTGCCGGCACCGGGCGGACCCATGATGATCAGCTGCATTAGCGCAGGAACCCTTCGTAGTGGCGTTGCTGGAGCTGGGACTCGATCTGCTTCACCGTCTCCAGGCCCACACCCACCATGATCAGCAGGGAGGCGCCGCCGAACGGGAAGTCGCTCTGCACGTTCATCGTCGTGAACGCGATGACGGGGATCAGCGACAGCAGCCCGAGGTAGAGCGCGCCCACCGACGTCAGCCTGGTCAGGATGTAGTCGAGGTACTGCGCGGTGGGACGGCCGGCTCTGATGCCGGGGATGAAGCCGCCGTACTTCTTCATGTTGTCGGCGACCTCCTCAGGGTTGAAGGTGATCGACACGTAGAAGAACGTGAAGAACACGATCAGCGTGAAGAAGATCAGGGAGTACCACGGCCCGCTACCCATCCCGAGGTGGGTCTGGATCCACTCGGCCCAGGCGGGCGGGTTGGCGTTGTTGCGCTGGAAGGTCGCCACCATGGTGGGCAGCTGCAGCAGCGACGACGCGAAGATGATCGGGATGACATTGGCCATGTTGATCTTCATCGGGATGTAGGTGCTGGTGCCGCCGTACACCTGGCTGCCGACCATGCGCTTGGCGTACTGCACGGGCACGCGACGCTGGCACTGCTCGACGAAGACGACGATGGCGACGATGACCAGGCCGACGAGCATCACGAGGAAGAAGCGTCCCAGCTGGCGGCCGTTCGCCGCGACCGAGCCCCACAGGGTGCCGGGGAAGCTGGAGACGATGGAGGTGAAGATCAGCAGCGACATGCCGTTGCCGACGCCCCGGTCGGTGATGAGCTCGCCCATCCACATGACCAGGCCCGTGCCGGCGGTCATGGTGACGACCATGATCAGCAAGGCCGGCAGCGACTCGTCGGGCATGATCGAGGTGCACTGGCCGCCGAACAGCTGGTCGGGGTTGCGGGCGTAGGTCACGTACGTGGCGGACTGCAGGATCGCCAGCCCGATCGTGAGGTAGCGCGTGTACTGCGTCAGCTTGGTCTGCCCCGACTGGCCCTCCTGCTTGAGTGCCTCGAACCGCGGGATGACCACGGTCAGCAGCTGCACGATGATGCTCGCGGTGATGTAGGGCATGATGCCCAGCGCGAAGATCGACAGCTGCAGCAGGGCGCCGCCGCTGAACAGGTTGAGGATGCCGAGGGCGCCGGTGTTGGTCTCGGCACCCTGCAGGCAGGCCTGGACGTCCGTGTAGCTGACACCGGGCGTGGGCACGATCGACCCGACGCGGAACAGCGCCATCACGAACAGGGTGAACAAGATCTTCTTGCGAAGGTCCGGCGTCTTGAACGCACGGGTAAAGGCCGACAGCACAGGTCCTCCTCGGCGACCACGACAACTTACGCAGGGTAGCATCCGCACCCCTGGTGCCCCCCACGCCCAAGGCCCCGGAAGCGACGCTTCCGGGGCCTTGGTGCGGGTGATGTCGGGCGGGACCGGCGGCGCCGGCCTCCCCCGGCGATCAGGCCTGGGTGGTGGAACCGCCCGCGGCCTCGATCTTGTCCTTGGCAGAGCCGGAGAACTTGTCAGCGGTCACGTTGACCTTGACGGTGATCTCGCCCTGGCCGAGCACCTTGACGAGCGAGCCCTTGCGGACCGCGCCCTTCTCCACGAGACCCTCCACGGTGACGTCGCCACCCTCGGGGTACAGCGCCGAGATCTTGTCGAGGTTCACGACCTGGTACTCGGTCTTGAACGGGTTCTTGAAGCCGCGCAGCTTGGGCAGACGCATGTGCAGCGGCGTCTGACCACCCTCGAAGCCCTCGGGCACCTGGTAACGGGCCTTCGTGCCCTTGGTGCCACGACCGGCCGTCTTGCCCTTGGAGCCCTCACCGCGACCCACGCGGGTCTTGGGGGTCTTGGCGCCGGGGGCGGGACGAAGGTGGTGAACCTTCAGGGCGTGCGTGGTGCCGTCGGCAGGGAGCTCCTGCTCGCCGGACTTCTTGGCGGTAGCCATCAGTCAACCTCCTCGACGGTCACGAGGTGCGCCACGGTGCGGACCATGCCCCGGATCTCCGGGCGGTCCTCCTTGACGACGACGTCACCGATGCGCTTGAGACCGAGCGTGCGCAGGGTCTCGCGCTGGTTCTGCTTGCAGCCGACGTGGCCGCGGGTCTGGGTCACCTTGAGTCGAGACATCAGGCACCAGCCCCAGCGGCACGGGCGCGCAGCAGAGCGGCGGGTGCGACGTCCTCGAGGGACTTGCCGCGGCGGGCGGCAACGGCCTCGGGGCGCTCGAGACCCTTGAGGGCCTCGACCGTCGCGTGGACGATGTTGATCGAGTTGTCCGAGCCGAGCGACTTGGACAGCACGTCGTGGATGCCGGCGCACTCGAGCACGGCGCGCACCGGACCACCGGCGATGACACCGGTACCGGGAGCCGCCGGACGCAGGAGCACGACGCCCGCGGCCTTCTCACCCTGGACGGGGTGCGGGATGGTGCCCTGGATGCGGGGGACGCGGAAGAACGCCTTCTTGGCCTCCTCGACGCCCTTCGCGATCGCGGCGGGCACCTCCTTGGCCTTGCCGTAGCCCACGCCCACGGTGCCGTCACCGTCGCCCACCACGACGAGCGCGGTGAAGCTGAAGCGGCGGCCACCCTTGACGACCTTGGCGACGCGGTTGATGGTCACCACGCGCTCGATGTACTGGCTCTTCTCGGCGGAGTCGCGACGGTCGTTGCGCTCGCGACGGTCACGGCGGTCGTTGGTGCGCTCGCCACCGTTCTGGCCGGTGCCGGCGCCGGTTCCGCGGCGCTGAGGTCCTGGCATCAGATGTTCCTCTTTCCTGAAACGTACGTCTGGTGAGCGGTCACAGGTCCAGACCACCCTCGCGGGCGCCGTCGGCGATCGCGGCGATGCGGCCGTGGTACTGGTTGCCGCCACGGTCGAACACGACCGCGGACACCCCGGCCGCCTTGGCGCGCTCGGCCACGAGCTCGCCGACGCGCTTGGCCTTGGCCGTCTTGTCGCCCTCGAAGGAGCGCAGGTCGGCCTCCATCGTGGACGCGCTCGCCAGGGTCTTGCCGACGGAGTCGTCGACGACCTGGACGAACATGTGGCGCGCGGACCGGTTGACCACGAGACGAGGACGCGTCGTGGTGCCGGCGATGCGCTTGCGCAGACGCAGGTGGCGGCGGCCGCGAGCGGCGCTCTTGCCCTTGCCGCGCTTGACGATGAGTCGTGCCATGGCTTACTTACCAGCCTTTCCGACCTTGCGGCGGATCTGCTCGCCCGCGTAGCGGACGCCCTTGCCCTTGTAGGGGTCGGGCTTGCGGAGCTTGCGGATGTTGGCAGCGACCTCGCCGACGAGCTGCTTGTCGATGCCCTTGACCGAGAACTTCGTCGGGGCCTCGACCTGGAAGGTGATGCCCTCCGGCGGCTCGACGACGATCGGGTGCGAGTAGCCGAGGGCGAACTCGAGGTTGCTGCCCCGGGCCATCACGCGGTAACCCGTGCCGAAGATCTCGAGCTTCTTCTCGTAGCCGTTGGTCACGCCCTCGACCATGTTGGCGATGAGCGAACGGGTCAGGCCGTGCAGGGCACGGGACTGGCGCTCGTCGTTGGGACGCTTGACCTCGATCGTGCCGTCCTCGGTCTTCTCGACCGTGATCGGCTCGGCCACGACGTGGCTCAGCTCGGCGTTGTTCTTCTTGACGGTGACGGTCTGACCGTCGATGTTGACCTCCACACCCATAGGCACGGAGACCGGGAGTCGTCCAATTCGGGACATGAGATTCTCCTTTCGCGCCGTGGGTTACCAGACGTAGGCGAGGACTTCCCCACCTACGCCCTTCTGGGCAGCCTGCTTGTCGGTCAGGAGGCCGGTCGACGTGGAGATGATCGCCACGCCGAGGCCGCCGAGGACCTTGGGCAGGTTGGTGGACTTCGCGTAGACGCGCAGACCGGGCTTGGACACCCGGCGCACGCCTGCGATGGACCGCTCGCGGTTGGGGCCGTACTTGAGGTTGATGGTCAGCGTCTGACCCACCTCGGCCTCTTCGATCTTCGAGCCGGCGATGTAGCCCTCGGCCTCGAGGATGTCCGCGATGTTCTTCTTCAGCTTCGAGAACGGCATGGAGACGACGTCGTGGTGCGCCGAGTTGGCGTTCCGGACGCGGGTCAGCATGTCCGCAATCGGGTCAGTCATGGTCATTGGGCTGCTTGCCCTTCCTCACCGCGGTTTCAGTGACGGGGCCTGGCGCCGAGGAATCTCGGTGTCCGGCCGTCGTGCCGACCTGCGATGTAGAGCGGAGTGGAAATTCGAGGTTTGGGTTTACCAGCTGCTCTTGGTGACGCCGGGGAGCTCTCCCGCGTGCGCCATCTCGCGCAGGCAGATCCGGCACAGGCCGAACTTGCGGTACACCGAGTGCGGACGGCCACAGCGCTGGCAACGCGTGTAGGCGCGCACCTTGAACTTCGGCTTGGCGTTCGCCTTGTTGATCAGAGCGGTCTTGGCCACGGTCAGTTCTCCTTGAACGGGAAGCCGAGCTGCTTGAGCAGGGCGCGCCCCTCGTCGTCGTTCGTGGCGGTGGTGACGATGGTGATGTCCATGCCGCGAACCCGGTCGATCTTGTCCTGGTCGATCTCGTGGAACATCGACTGCTCGTTGAGACCGAAGGTGTAGTTGCCGCGACCGTCGAACTGCTTGCCGGAGAGACCCCGGAAGTCGCGGATGCGCGGGAGGGCGACCGACAGCAGACGGTCGAGGAACTCCCACATGCGGTCACCGCGGAGGGTGACGTGCGCGCCGATCGGCATGCCCTCGCGCAGCTTGAACTGAGCGATCGACTTGCGAGCCTTGGTCACGGTGGGCTTCTGACCGGTGATGGCGGTCAGGTCGCGCACCGCGCCCTCGATCAGCTTCGAGTCGCGAGCGGCCTCGCCGACACCCATGTTCACGATGACCTTGACGACGCCGGGAACCTGCATGACGTTGGCGAAGGAGAACTCCTCCCGCAGGGCGGGCTTGATCTCCGCGGCGTAGCGCGCCTTGAGGCGAGGCTGCGTCTTCTCAGAGGTGGTAGCAGTCATGTCACAGGTCCTTGCCCGAGCGGACGGACACGCGCGTGCGGACGGTCTTGGACCGGCCGTCACGCTCGACGGTCTCGACGCGCGTCTTGGTACGGGTCGGCTTCTTGGTCTCCGGGTCGACGACCTGCACGTTGGACACGTGGATCGGCGCCTCGGTGTGGACGATGCCACCGGTGCGGTTGGCACCCTGGCCGGCCTTGGTGTGCTTGGTCACCCGGTTGATGCCCTCGACCAGGACGCGCCCGGTCTCGGTGCTCACCGAGATGACCTTGCCCGTCTTGCCCTTGTCGGGGCCGGTGATGACCTGGACCAGGTCACCCTTCTTGATCTTCATCTTCGCCATGGGTTACAGCACCTCCGGCGCCAAAGAGATGATCTTCATGAACTTCTTGTCACGCAGCTCGCGGCCCACCGGGCCGAAGATGCGCGTGCCACGCGGGTCACCGTCGTTCTTGAGGATGACGGCCGCGTTCTCGTCGAACTTGATGTAGGAACCGTCGATACGACGACGCTCCTTGGTCGTGCGGACGATGACGGCCTTGACCACGTCGCCCTTCTTCACGTTGCCACCGGGGATCGCGTCCTTGACGGTGGCGACGATGACGTCGCCGATGCCGGCATACCGACGACCCGAACCGCCGAGCACGCGGATGCAAAGGATCTCCTTGGCACCGGTGTTGTCGGCGACGCGCAGTCGCGACTCCTGCTGGATCACTGTCGAACTCCTGTCGTCGAGCTGGTTCTCACCGGATCCCTCCGGTTGAGCCTGGCCGAACTGTTGGTCGGGCTGGCCTCAGGTGATCCTGGGGCCGATGCTTGCGGGTGAGCGGCCGAACTACTTGGCGCGCTCGAGGATCTCGACCACGCGCCACCGCTTGGTGGCGGACAGCGGACGGGTCTCCATGATCAGGACACGGTCGCCGATGCCCGCCGAGTTCTCCTCGTCGTGCGCCTTGACCTTGCTGCTGCGCCGCAGGACCTTGCCGTAGAGCGCGTGCTTGACGCGGTCCTCGACCTCGACCACGACGGTCTTGTCCATCTTGTCGCTCACCACGTAGCCCTGACGGGTCTTGCGGTCGTTGCGCTCGAGGGTGGTCTCGCTCACGGTGTTGGCAGCTTCCTTCTGGTTGTCGCTCATGCCTGGCCACCCTTCGCGGGGGCGGCGCCGATGCCGAGCTCGCGCTCGCGCATCTCGGTGTAGATGCGAGCGATGTCCTTGCGGACAGCGCGCAGACGGCCGTGGTTCTCCAGCTGGCCCGTGGCCGACTGGAAGCGGAGGTTGAACAGCTCCTCCTTGGCCTTCTTCAGCTCGTCGACCAGACGGTCGTCGCCGAGGCCACGCAGCTGCTCGGAGGTCAGGTCCTTGGATCCGACTGCCATCAGATGTCACCACCTTCACGCGCCACGAAACGGCACTTCATCGGGAGCTTGTGCATCGCGAGGCGCATGGCCTCACGGGCGACGGGCTCCGGGACGCCGGCCAGCTCGAACATCACGCGGCCGGGCTTGACGTTGGCGACCCACCACTCGGGCGAGCCCTTTCCGGAACCCATGCGGGTCTCGGCGGGCTTCTTGGTCAGCGGGCGGTCCGGGTAGATGTTGATCCAGACCTTTCCACCACGCTTCATGTAACGCGTCATGGCGATACGAGCGGACTCGATCTGACGGTTGGTGACGTAGGCCGGCTCGAGCGCCTGGATCCCGTAGTCACCGAACGCGACCGTGGTGCCGCCCTTGGCTGCGCCGCTGCGACCGGGGTGGTGCTGCTTGCGGTGCTTCACACGACGGGGAATCAGCATCAGGACTCAGCTCCCTGCTCCGCAGGCTGGGCCTGCGCGGTGTCGGACGCAGCGCCGGCCTCGGCCGGGGCGGCGTCGCGGTTGCTGTCACGACGGGGGCCACGGCCACCACGGCCGGGGCGGTCGGCGCCGTCGCGGCGCGGGCCGCGGGACGGACGCGGGGCGGCGGCCTGCTGGGCAGCCAGCTCCTTGGCCGTCACGTCGCCCTTGTAGATCCACACCTTGACGCCGATGCGACCGAACGTCGTACGAGCCTCGTAGAAGCCGTAGTCGATGTTGGCGCGCAGCGTGTGCAGCGGGACACGGCCCTCGCGGTAGAACTCCGAGCGGGACATCTCGGCGCCGCCGAGACGGCCGGCGCACATGACCCGGATGCCCTGGGCGCCGGCGCGCTGGGCGGACTGCATGCCCTTGCGCATGGCGCGACGGAACGAGACGCGGGCCGAGAGCTGCTCGGCGATGCCCTGGGCGACCAGCTGGGCGTCGACCTCGGGGTTCTTGACCTCGAGGATGTTCAGCTGGACCTGCTTGCCCGTGAGCTTCTCGAGCTCGCCGCGGATGCGGTCGGCCTCGGCGCCACGGCGACCGATGACGATGCCTGGGCGCGCCGTGTGGATGTCCACGCGGACGCGGTCACGGGTGCGCTCGATCTCCACGCGGGAGATGCCGGCGCGCTCCATGCCGTTGGACAGGAGACGACGGATGGCGACGTCTTCCTTCACGTAGTCGCGGTACCGCTGACCGGCCTTGGTGCTGTCGGCGAACCACCGGCTGCGGTGGTCGGTGGTGATACCGAGGCGGAAACCGTGCGGGTTGACCTTCTGACCCATTAGCGGGTGCCTCCCTTGCTAGCGGCCTCCGGCTGGGCCACGAAGACGGTGATGTGGCTCGTGCGCTTGCGGATGCGGAAGGCGCGACCCTGGGCCCGCGGCTGGAACCGCTTCATGGTCTGGCCCTCGTCCACGTACGCCTTGGTGATGACGAGGTTGCGCTCGTCGAAGGCCTGCGAGGCCTGGTCGGCCTTGACGCGGGCGTTGGCGATGGCGCTCTGGAGAACCTTGAGCACCGGGTCGCTCGCCGACTGCGGGGCGAACTGCAGCGTGGCGATAGCCTCGCCGGCCTGCTTGCCGCGGATCAGGTCGACGACGCGGCGAGCCTTCATGGGCGTGACGCGCACGTGGCGCGCAACGGCCTTGGCTTCCATCTGGAATTCCTTGTCGTTGTTGGCCATCAGCGACGACGCCCCTTCTTGTCGTCCTTCTCGTGACCCTTGAAGGTACGGGTGGGGGCGAACTCGCCGAGCTTGTGGCCGACCATCGACTCGGTGACGAACACCGGGACGTGCTTGCGGCCGTCGTGGACGGCGAGGGTGTGACCGAGCATGTCCGGCGAGACCACCGAACGGCGCGACCAGGTCTTGATGACGTTCTTGGTGCCGGCTTCGTTCTGGGCGTCCACCTTCTTCTGAAGGTGGTCGTCGATGAAGGGGCCCTTCTTCAGGCTACGAGGCATGTCCAAAGGCTCCTATCAGCGCTTCTTGCCAGTACGACGACGACGGACGATGAGCTTGTCGCTCGGCTTGCCCGGCTTGCGGGTGCGACCCTCGGGCTGGCCCCAGGGGCTCACCGGGTGGCGACCACCGGAGGTCTTGCCCTCACCACCACCGTGCGGGTGGTCGATCGGGTTCATGGCGACACCACGGACGGTCGGGCGCTTGCCCTTCCACCGCATGCGGCCGGCCTTGCCCCAGTTGATGTTGCTCTGCTCGGCGTTGCCCACCTCGCCGACCGTGGCGCGGCAGCGCAGGTCGACGTTGCGGATCTCGCCGGACGGCATACGCAGCTGGGCGTAGGGGCCGTCCTTGGCGACGAGCTGCACGCGAGCACCGGCCGAGCGGGCGATCTTGGCCCCGCCACCGGGCTTCAGCTCGATGGCGTGGATGACCGTACCCACGGGGATGTTCTTGAGCGGCAGCGCGTTGCCGGGCTTGATGTCGGCGCCCGGGCCGTTCTCGACCATGTCGCCCTGGGACAGGCGGTTCGGCGCGAGGATGTAGCGCTTCTCGCCGTCCGCGTAGTGCAGCAGCGCGATGCGGGCGGTGCGGTTGGGGTCGTACTCGATGTGAGCGACCTTGGCGGGCACGCCGTCCTTGTCGTGACGACGGAAGTCGATCACGCGGTAGGCGCGCTTGTGGCCACCGCCGATGTGGCGGGTGGTGATGCGGCCGCTCGAGTTGCGTCCACCGCTCTTGGGCAGCGGGCGCACCAGCGACTTCTCAGGTGTGCTGCGCGTGACCTCTACGAAGTCCGCGACGCTCGAGCCACGACGACCCGGCGTCGTGGGCTTGTACTTACGGATAGCCATGTCTGATCCCTCAGTGTCCTAGTCGATCCTCGGTCGCCGGCGTCAGACGCCAGCGCCTCCGAAGATGTCGATCGACCCTTCCTTGAGGGTGACGATCGCGCGCTTCGTGTCCTTGCGCTTGCCGAGGCCGAACCGCGTGCGGCGGGTCTTGCCCGGGCGGTTGAGCGTGTGCACGGAGTCCACCTTGACCTTGAAGATCTGCTCGATGGCGATCTTGATCTCGGTCTTGTTGGCCCGGGGGTCCACCACGAAGGTGTACTTGCCCTGGCCCATCAGTCCGTACGACTTCTCGGAGACGACCGGCGCGAGCAGGATGTCGCGGGGGTCCTTGATGGTGCTCACTTGGTGTCCTCCTCAGCCTTGGCGGCCGCCGGGGTGCCCTTGGCCAGGAAGGCCTCGAGAGCGCCCTGGGTGAAGACCACGTCGTCCGCGCAGAGCACGTCGTACGTGTTGAGCTGGTCGGCGACCAGGATGTGCACGTTGGCGATGTTGCGGACGGACGCCATGCCCAGCGTGTCCTCGCGCTCGATGACGACGAGCAGGTTCTTGCGCCCGCTGATGCCACCGAGGACGTTCGCGGCCACCTTGGTGGACGGCGCGTCACCCTCGACGAGGGAGGACAGGACGTGGACGCGACCGTGACGAGCGCGGTCCGAGAGGGCGCCACGCAGGGCGGCGGCCTTCATCTTCTTGGGGGTGCGCTGCGAGTAGTCACGCGGCACGGGCCCGTGGACGACGCCACCGCCGGCGAACTGCGGCGCACGCGTCGAACCCTGACGGGCGCGACCGGTGCCCTTCTGGCGGTACGGCTTGGCGCCACCGCCGCGCACCTCGGCGCGCGTCTTGGCCTTGTGCGTGCCCTGACGAGCGGCGGCGAGCTGGGCCACCACGACCTGGTGGATCAGCGGGATGTTGGTCTGGACGTCGAAGACCTCGGCCGGCAGCTCGACGGAGCCGGCCTTGGCGCCCTTGGCGTCCAGGATGTCGATGGTCGTCATGTGGATCAGGCCCCCTTGGCGGCCGTGCGCACGAGGACCACGCCACCGCGGGGACCGGGGACGGCACCCTTGATGATCAGCAGGCCCTTGTCGGCGTCCACGGCGTGGATCGTGAGGTTCTGGGTGGTCTGGCGCACGCCGCCCATGCGGCCGGCCATGCGCATGCCCTTGAAGACGCGACCCGGGGTGGAGCAGCCACCGATCGAGCCCGGCTTGCGGTGGTTGCGGTGCGCACCGTGGGAGGACGAGACGCCCTTGAACCCGTGGCGCTTCATGACGCCCGCGAATCCCTTGCCCTTGGTGGTGCCCGTGACGTCGACGTCCGAGCCGACCTCGAAGGCCTCCGCCGTGATCTCTTGGCCGACGGAGTAGTCCGCGGAGTCGGAGGTGCGGAGCTCGACCAGGTGGCGGCGCGGCGACACACCGGCCTTCTCGAAGTGGCCGGTCATGGGCTTGTTGACCTTGCGCGGGTCGATCGCGCCGAAGGCGATCTGGACGGCCTGGTAGCCGTCCTTCTCGGCGTCGCGGACCTGCGTGACGACGCAGGGGCCCGCCTTGATGACCGTGACGGGGATGAGGCGGTTGTCCGCGTCCCAGACCTGGGTCATGCCGAGCTTCTCGCCAAGGACGCCCTTGACGTTGCGCTCGATAGCAGCGTTAGTCATGTCGGGTTCCTCAGAGCTTGATCTCGATGTTGACGTCCGCCGGCAGGTCGAGACGCATCAGCGAGTCGACGGCCTTGGGCGTCGGGTCGATGATGTCGATGAGACGCTTGTGCGTCCGCATCTCGAAGTGCTCGCGGCTGTCCTTGTACTTGTGGGGCGAACGGATGACGCAGAACACGTTCTTCTCCGTCGGGAGGGGCACGGGGCCCACCACCGTCGCGCCCGCACGGGTCACGGTGTCCACGATCTTGCGCGCCGAGCTGTCGATGACCTCGTGGTCGTACGACTTAAGCCGGATGCGGATCTTCTGTCCCGCCATCGCTTCGTTGACTCTCTCTCGTCTGTCCTGCTGGTCTGTGGCCGATCCAGTCGTCCTCCGGCCCCCGCGGTCGGGCGTGTCGCACCCGCTTCGCGGCACGAGCGCACGCAGGATCTGCGGGCTAACCCGTGATGGGGCCGGTCCGTCTGGGCCGGGGCTCGAGCTCCCCCGCAGGGAAGTCACAGGCCATCAGCCAGTCCGAGGACCGTCCGGTGGTGCTAGTAACCTCTCGCGAGGGACGGTGGCGCCGACATGTCCGTGAGGACAGGCGTCGACCACGCGTCAAGCAACCTGTCTAGTCTGACAGATCGACGAGCAGGATCCAAATCCTGGGACGCCCGGCGGAGCGGGTCCCAGCACCGGCGCCAGCCGACACGCCGTCACCGTCCTCTCTCGTCCGTCTGGGAGCATGGGGGCCATGCCCGGAACCGACCCCGCTTCGTCCTCCTCGGCGCTGCGCCCAGCGCCGGCGACGGCCCTCACCGGGCTGACGGCCCGTGACGCCACCGCGCGGGAGCAGGCGGTCGCCGATCTGCTGCGCGAGGCCGGAGCGATGGGACGCAAGGAGCGCCAGGCGCTCGGCAACCAGCTCGTGGAGCTGTTGCAGGCCCCCGACGCCCACACCCGGTCCTTCGCGGCGGTGCCGCTGGCCTACCTCGCTCACGCGCACGCCTGGCGGCGGGCGTGGACCGAGCCCTTCCTGACCTGGTGGGCGGAGGAGCCGGACCAGCGTGGGTACGACGCCCAGCTCGGCTGGGTGCACGCCGTGGCGCACGGCGCCGACGTGGTGGGGGTGCTCGGCGAGACGGGGACCGTGCCGGCGGCGCAGCTGCTCGCCGCGGTGTCCCGCAGGCTTCTCCACCCGGCGGCCACCGTGTGGCGCGACCAGGAGGAGGACCGTCTGGCGCTGGCGATCGCGCAGGTGCTGCTGCAGGACGACCTGACCGAGAAGGTCGCGACCCGGTGGATCAAGGAGCTGACGCCCAGGGTGGGCGACCCCACCGTGCCGATACCGGCGCACACCATCAACACCTGTCGCACGCTGCGCAGCCTCTACGTCCTCGTGGACGGCCGGGTCCCCGCCGAGCGTCCTCGCTCCGTCAAGCACGCGGGACGGGTGCAGCAGCACATCAGGTCCCTGCTCGAGGCCGTCGAGCCGTGGCTCGCACCGCAGGGCTGACGCGAGCCGTGGCTCGCACCGCAGGGCTGACGCGAGCCGTCGTCCTGGCGGCAGCCCTCTCGATCGGGGGGTGCCAGGGCGGTCAGCAGCCAGCAGGTCCGGTCGCGTCCGCGCCGGCCACCCTGGCGTCCCCCTCGACCGGGGGCCGGGCACCCGCCGGGCCGGGCCTGGTCTCGAGCAGCGGGGGCTCCCCCGCCGCGACCTGTCGCCACGCCGTGCCGTCCGCTGCGCGCCTCACGCCCGGGCAGGACCTCGTCGAGGGCCTGTCAGGCACCTGGGTCGTGATCGCCGACGGCGACATGGTGTCCGGGTGGCAGGTCGCCCCGGAGGACGCTCGGCTCTCGGTCCAGGACGGTCGTGCCTGCTCCGACCTGGCAGGCACCCGCGTGGTGCGCACGACCTCCACCCTCGTGGACCAGGCCCGCTGGGTGCGACGGGGCACCGTACGGTCGCTGCGGGTGACGCCGTCATGGGTGGCGCGCTCGTGGCCGGGCGCCACGGAGGCCCTCGTCACCCGGCTGCGCTCCGCCTACCCGGAGATGACGCGCCCGGGGATGGCTGACCAGCTGCGCTGCCACGTGGCCTTCGCCGCGAGCAAGGACCGGTGGAACCTCGAGCCAGGCAGGCCCGACGTCGGCTATCCGGCGACCGTCGCCGCGGGCTGCAACCCGGGCGACCTGGTCGATCCCGACGGACGCTGAGTCCGTCGCCCGGTCGACATCCCCCTCATCGTCCGGGGAAGGCCGGCTTCTCCTTGGCCACGAAGGCCCGCACGCCCTCGACCTTGTCCTCGGTCTCGAAGGCCCGGCGGAAGGCCTGGGCCTCACGATCCAGACCCTCCGGCACCGGGAGCGGAGCCACCTCGGACATCAGTGCCTTGCAGGCGGCGACCGCCACAGGGCTCTTTGTCGCCAGCTCGGCGACGGTGGCCTTGGCGCCCTCGAGCAGGGCGGCCGGGTCGGCATACACGCGATTGACCAGGCCGATGCGCAGGGCCTCGTCGGCCTTGACCATGCGCCCCGTGAAGATCAGCTCGCGAGCCATGGCCGCGCCGACGCGCCGCGCCATACGGACCGATCCCCCGAAGCCGGGCACCAGGCCGAGGCTGACCTCAGGCTGGCCGAACCTGGCGTTATCGGAGGCATAGATCCAGTCGCAGGCCATGGCGAGCTCGCACCCACCACCGAGGGCGAAGCCGTTGACGGCGGCGATGACCGGCAGCGGCAGGGCCTCGAGCCGTTCGGTGACTCCCTGCATCCGGCGCGAGTAGGCCTCCCCCTCGTCCGGGCTCATGCTCTGCATCTCGACGATGTCCGCCCCCGCCACGAAGGCCTTGTCCCCCGCCCCCGTGACGATGATGCCCTTAACGGGCCAGCGGCCGTCGGAGCCCACCTGGGACTCGACCGCCAGGGTGAGGGTCTCCAGGTCGGCGATGACCTGTCCGGCCAGGGCGTTCATCGCCGATGGGCGGTTGACGGTGACGACGAGCGCGTCGCCGTCCTGCTCGACCAGCAGGGTCTCGAAGGTGCCGAGGTCCATGGGACTTCCTCCAGTGGTGGGGGTGCGCGGGATGCCGGAGCCCAGCCTGCCGCATGGTGGCGGGTATGACGAAGGCGGGGCCCGGACATGATGTCCGGACCCCGCCTCGAGATCGCTCCCGCAGGAGCTCAGATCACTTCAGGATCTTGGTGACCTGACCCGCACCGACGGTGCGGCCACCCTCACGGATGTTGAACTTCAGGCCCTCCTCCATGGCGATGGGCTGGATGAGGTCGACCTTCATCTCAGTGTTGTCGCCGGGCATGATCATCTCGGTGCCCTCGGGGAGGTGGACGACGCCCGTCACGTCAGTGGTACGGAAGTAGAACTGGGGACGGTAGTTGTCGTAGAACGGCGTGTGACGGCCACCCTCGTCCTTGGACAGGATGTAGACGCTGGCCTCGAACTCGGTGTGCGGGGTGATCGAGCCGGGCTTACAGACGACCTGCCCGCGCTCGACGTCCTCGCGCTTGGTGCCGCGGAGCAGCAGACCGACGTTCTCGCCCGCACGACCCTCGTCGAGGAGCTTGCGGAACATCTCGATGCCGGTGACCGTGGTCTTCTGCGTGCGCTCCTGGATGCCGACGATCTCGACCTCCTCGTTGACCTTGAGGATGCCGCGCTCGATACGACCGGTGACGACGGTGCCACGACCGGTGATCGTGAAGACGTCCTCGATCGGCATCATGAACGGCTTGTCGGTGTCGCGAGCCGGCTCCGGGATGTACTCGTCCACGGTGTTCATGAGCTCGAGCACGGACTTGCCCCACTCGGGGTCGCCCTCAAGCGCCTTGAGCGCGGAGATGCGCACGACCGGCAGGTCGTCGCCCGGGAACTCGTACTCGGACAGGAGCTCACGGACCTCCATCTCGACGAGCTCGAGGATCTCCTCGTCGTCGACCATGTCGGTCTTGTTGAGCGCCACGACGATGTAGGGGACGCCGACCTGGCGGGCCAGGAGGACGTGCTCCTTCGTCTGCGGCATGGGGCCGTCGGTGGCGGCGACGACCAGGATCGCACCGTCCATCTGAGCAGCACCGGTGATCATGTTCTTGACGTAGTCGGCGTGACCAGGGCAGTCGACGTGCGCGTAGTGACGACCCTCGGTCTGGTACTCGATGTGAGCGATCGAGATCGTGATGCCGCGCTGACGCTCCTCGGGAGCCTTGTCGATGTCCTCGAACGCGAACTGGGGGTTCAGGTCCGGGTACGCGTCGTGCAGAACCTTCGAGATCGCAGCCGTCAGCGTCGTCTTACCGTGGTCGATGTGACCAATGGTGCCGATGTTGACGTGCGGCTTGGTCCGCTCGAACTTAGCCTTCGCCACTGGGGGTCCTCCTCAGGACTTCTTTGGTGTTACGCCGTACGACCAAGCAGGACGTGGCGTCGTCTGTCAGGGATGGTGCTTGTTTGAGACGCAATCCGGAAGTCTAGCGGGCAAGCCGCCAGACCTCCGAATCGGTTACTCGCCTCGGGTCTTCTTGATGATCTCCTCCGCGACGTTCTTGGGAACCTCGGCGTAGGAGTCGAACTGCATCGTGTAGTTGGCGCGGCCCTGGGTCTTGGAACGCAGGTCGCCAACGTAACCGAACATCTCGGACAGCGGGACGAGAGCGCGAACGATCTTGGCGCCGCTGATGTCCTCCATGGCCTGGATCTGGCCACGGCGGGAGTTGAGGTCGCCGATCACGTCGCCCATGTAGTCCTCGGGCGTACGCACCTCGACGGCCATCATGGGCTCGAGCAGGGCCGGGTCGGCCTTGCGGGAAGCCTCCTTGAACGCCATCGAGCCGGCGATCTTGAACGCCATCTCCGAGGAGTCGACGTCGTGGTAGGCGCCGTCGAGCAGGGTGGCCTTGACGCCCACCATCGGGTAGCCGGCGAGGACGCCCTGGTTCATGGCCTCCTCGATGCCAGCGCCGACCGACGGGATGTACTCGCGCGGGACGCGGCCACCGGTGACCTTGTTCTCGAACTCGTACATCTTGCCCTCGGACGTGTCCATGGGCGCGAAGGTCAGCTGGACCTTGGCGTACTGGCCCGAACCACCCGTCTGCTTCTTGTGGGTGTAGTCGTACTTCTCGACGGCGCGGCGGATGGTCTCGCGGTAGGCGACCTGCGGCTTGCCGACGTTGGCCTCGACCTTGAACTCGCGACGCATGCGGTCGACGAGGATGTCGAGGTGGAGCTCGCCCATGCCCTTGATGATGGTCTGGCCGGTCTCCTCGTCGAGCTCGACGCGGAAGGTCGGGTCCTCCTCGGCGAGCTTCTGGATGGCCGTGGAGAGCTTCTCCTGGTCACCCTTGGTCTTGGGCTCGATGGCCACGTTGATGACCGGCTCGGGGAAGGTCATGGACTCCAGCAGGACCGGCTGGTCCTGGGCTGCCAGGGTGTCGCCCGTCGTCGTGTCCTTCAGACCGATCATCGCGTAGATGTGGCCCGCGGTCGCGTGGTCGACGGGGTTCTCCTTGTTGGCGTGCATCTGGAAGAGCTTGCCGACGCGCTCCTTCTTGCCCTTGGTCGCGTTGAGCATCATGTCGCCCTGCTTGACCTCGCCGGAGTAGACGCGGACGTAGGTGAGGCGGCCGAAGAACGGGTGCGACACGACCTTGAAGGCCAGCGCCGAGAAGGGCTCCGACGCGTCGGAGTGACGCTCGATGATCTTCTCCTCGTCCTTGGGGTCGTGGGCCTGGATGGCCGGCACGTCCAGCGGCGAGGGGAGGTAGTCGACGATCGCGTCGAGCAGGGGCTGCACGCCCTTGTTCTTGAACGCGGTGCCGCACAGGACGGGGTTGACCTCGCCCGCGAGGGTGATCTTGCGGACGGCCGCCTTGATCTCCTCGGGCGTCAGCTCCTCGCCACCGAGGTACTTCTCCAGCAGCTCCTCGTCGGACTCGGCGACGCGCTCGACGAGCTTGCTGCGCCACTCCTCGGCCTTGTCGGCGAGCTCGGCCGGGATCTCCTCGATCTCGTAGTCCTGGCCGATCTTGACGTCGCCGTGCCACACGAGCGCACGGTTGTAGACGAGGTCGATGACACCGACGAAGTCGCTCTCGGAGCCGATCGGGATCTGCAGGACCAGGGGCTCCGCGCCGAGGCGGTCCACGATGGTCTGCACGGTGTAGTAGAAGTCCGCGCCGAGCTTGTCCATCTTGTTGACGAAGCACATGCGGGGGACCTGGTACTTGTCGGCCTGGCGCCACACGGTCTCGGACTGGGGCTCGACACCCTCCTTGCCGTCGAACACCGCGACCGCACCGTCGAGGACGCGCAGCGAGCGCTCCACCTCAACAGTGAAGTCGACGTGCCCGGGGGTGTCGATGATGTTGATCTGGTGGCCCTCCCAGAAGCACGTCGTCGCGGCGGACGTGATGGTGATGCCGCGCTCCTGCTCCTGCTCCATCCAGTCCATCGTCGCCGAGCCGTCGTGCGTCTCACCGATCTTGTAGTTGATGCCGGTGTAGAACAGGATCCGCTCGGTCGCCGTCGTCTTGCCGGCATCGATGTGGGCCATGATGCCGATGTTGCGGACCTTCTTCAGGTCCGTCAGGACGTCGAGTGCCACGTCTGTTTTCTCATCTCTTCGAGTCGGTGATGAAGCAGGCCGGGTGGCTCCGCGATCGGGAGGCCCGGTGGTGCCGGCGACCCAGGTGGTGCCCGGGTCGCCGGCGTGCAGGTCTTACCAGCGGTAGTGCGCGAAGGCCTTGTTGGACTCGGCCATCTTGTGGGTGTCCTCGCGACGCTTGACAGCGGCGCCGAGGCCGTTGCTGGCGTCGAGGATCTCGTTCATCAGACGCTCGGTCATGGTCTTCTCGCGACGCTGGCGCGAGTAGCCCACGAGCCAGCGCAGGGCCAGCGTGGTGGAACGGCCGGGCTTGACCTCGACCGGGACCTGGTAGGTCGCGCCACCGACACGGCGGCTCTTGACCTCGAGGGCCGGCTTGACGTTGTCCAGGGCGCGCTTGAGGATCAGCACGGGGTCCGAGCCGGTCTTGTCGCGGCAGCCCTCGAGGGCGCCGTAGACGATGTTCTCGGCGATGGACTTCTTGCCGTCCAGCAGGATCTTGTTGACCAGCTGGGTCACGAGCGGCGAGCCGTAGACCGGGTCGACGACGAGGGGGCGCTTCGGAGCGGGGCCCTTACGAGGCATTACTTCTTCTCCTTCTTGGCGCCGTAGCGGCTGCGAGCCTGCTTGCGGTTCTTGACACCCTGGGTGTCGAGCGAGCCGCGGATGATCTTGTAGCGGACGCCGGGAAGGTCCTTCACACGGCCACCACGCACGAGCACGATCGAGTGCTCCTGCAGGTTGTGACCGACACCCGGGATGTAGGCCGTGACCTCGATGCCCGAGGTCAGCTTCACGCGAGCGACCTTGCGCAGCGCGGAGTTCGGCTTCTTGGGGGTGGTGGTGTACACGCGGGTGCAGACGCCGCGGCGCTGCGGGCTGCCCTTGAGGGCAGGGGTCTTGCTCTTGTCGACCTTGTCCTGCCGCCCCTTGCGGACGAGCTGGTTGATGGTTGGCACGTAGTCTCCGTACGTATCTGATGGTCAGCCCCACCGGTCTCCCGGCCGGACTCCTTGTCATGCCGCTCGCCGTGACCCGAGGTCGGGCGTGTCGAGCGGTGCCCCTCCCCGCACTCCCCCGACCAGAGGTCGTGGGCGCCAGGCAGAGGGTGTGTGGTCATCCCCCGAGCCGCCCCGGGGGCCATCAGCCCCCGTGGCCCGCTCGGTGGAGAGGGCACGCAGTGTCCGTGTCAAGCACGACACAGTGGACAAGATTACCGCGATATCACGGAGCGCTCCAAATCACCGACCGGCGCTCCCCGCCCGACCCCCGCTCACGCCTCGCTCGCCCCCGAGATCGTGAGTGTTTCGCCCAGGATCCTTGGACGAAACACTCACGATCGCTGGGGGCACGACGAGGTGGGGGCACGACGAGGTGGGGCACGACGAGGGTGGCGACGAGGTGGAGGGGTCATCAGCAGCCGGCGAGCGAGTGCCGTATGGCGGAGCGCCCATGGCGGACGTGGTGCAGGTGAGCGGCGCCGGGCCCGCAGGACGACGGCCGCCAGGACGGCCACCAGCAGGATTAGACCCCCGAGGAGGAGCAGCTCGGGCAGGCTCACGGCCATCGGTGACGAGCCGCTGCTGCTCGTGCACTGCTCTCGCCGTCCACGAACATGCACTGCTGGCTCGCCGTCGTCTGGAAGACCGCGAAGCCGCTCGCCGCGATGACGGCCATGCCTGCGAGCATGAGCACCCCGGCCTCGACCACCCACGCCCCCAGGGTGGACGCGCCCGCGCGGAGGCGATAGGACCGAGCCGCCCACCAGGTCAGACCCGCCACCGCCAGCGACAGCAGGATCGGCACGACGAGCCTCCGGCCCCCGCGTAGGCTGCTCCGCCGGCTGCGACGACGAACGGGGCCAGGACGAGGACGAAGGCGTACGGCGCGAACATGACGGCCAGCAGGAGGATCACCACCGTGAGCCAGCCCGGGATGCCGTCGCCGGGGCGTGTGGCGTTTCCGTCGAGGCAGGCGGGCCCCTCGCCAGACTGCGCGGCGTAGACCCCGGGCGGCCCGAAGGCATCCACCGGCCCCTCCCCCGTGTCGGTGACGCGCGACTCCACCTCGGCGACGACCTGCTCACGCTCCTGCGGAGCCACCCCCGCGCCCGCCCTGGAGGAGGACATGGCCGTAGGCCTCGCCCTCGCGCGGGGCGGGGACGGGGTGGACAGGGCGGGGTGGGGACGCAGCGGCGCGGGCCGGCTCCCAGAGGGAACCGGCCCGCGCCGTGGACGTCAGCGACGATCAGTGGGTGTCGAAGCCCAGCGTGATGTCGTCGAGACGGATCGCCTCGCCCGACCCCGGCCCGAAGGCCGTGTAGTCGAACTGGTCGTAGCCCGGCATGGAGTACATCGCTGCCTTGGCCTCCTCGGTGGGGTTGACCTTGACGTTGCGGTACCGCGGCAGGCCCGTCCCGGCGGGGATGAGCTTGCCGAGGATGACGTTCTCCTTGAGGCCCAGCAGCGGGTCGCTCTTGGCGTGCATCGCGGCCTCGGTGAGGACGCGCGTCGTCTCCTGGAAGGACGCCGCCGAGAGCCAGGACTCCGTGGCCAGCGAGGCCTTGGTGATGCCCATGAGCTCGGGACGACCGGAGGCGGGCTTGCCGCCCTCGGACACGACGCGACGGTTCTCGGACTCGAACCGGCCACGCTCGGCGAGCTCGCCCGGCAGCAGGTCGGCGTCGCCGGCCTCGATGATCGTCACGCGGCGCAGCATCTGCCGCACGATGACCTCGATGTGCTTGTCGTGGATCGACACACCCTGCTGGCGGTAGACCGCCTGGACCTGGTCCACGAGGTGCATCTGCACCGCGCGGGGCCCGAGGATGCGCAGCACCTGCTTGGGGTCGATGGCGCCCTGGACGAGCTGGGTGCCGACGGCCACGTGGTCGCCGTCGCCGACGAGCAGGCGCGAGCGCTTGCTGACCGGGTAGGCGTGCTCGTCGGTGCCGTCGTCGGGCACGAGCACCACGCGACGGGCCTTGTCGGTGTCCTCGATCTGCACGCGGCCGGTGGCCTCGGCGATCGGGGCGACACCGCGCGGGGTGCGAGCCTCGAAGAGCTCGACCACACGGGGCAGACCCTGGGTGATGTCGTCACCGGCCACACCACCGGTGTGGAAGGTACGCATCGTCAGCTGCGTGCCGGGCTCACCGATCGACTGGGCCGCGATGATGCCGACGGCCTCGCCGATGTCGACGAGCTTGCCCGTGGCCAGCGAACGGCCGTAGCACTTGGCGCAGGTGCCGACGCGGGACTCGCAGGTGAGGACCGAGCGGACCCGGACCTCCTCCACGCCGGCCGCGACGAGCGCGTCGATGACCACGTCACCGAGGTCGATGCCGGCCTCGGCCAGCGTCTCGCCCTCGTGGACGACGTCCTCGGCCAGGGTGCGGGCGTAGACGCTGGACTCGACGTCCTCGTGCTCGCGCAGCGAGCCGTCGGCGCCACGGACGGCGATCGGCATCATCAGCCCGCGGTCGGTGCCGCAGTCGTCCTCACGGATGATGACGTCCTGCGACACGTCGACCAGACGACGGGTGAGGTAGCCCGAGTCGGCGGTACGCAGAGCGGTGTCGGCCAGACCCTTGCGGGCACCGTGGGTGGAGATGAAGAACTCCAGCACGGACAGACCCTCGCGGAAGTTCGACTTGATCGGCCGCGGGATGATCTCGCCCTTGGGGTTGGCCATCAGGCCACGCATGCCGGCGATCTGGCGGAGCTGGAACCAGTTGCCACGAGCACCCGAGTTGACCATGCGGAAGATCGGGTTGTCCCGCGGGAAGTTGGCCTCCATCTCCTTGGAGACCTCGTTGGTCGCCTGCTGCCAGATCTCGATGAGCTCCTGGCGGCGCTCGTCGTCGGTCGTCAGACCGCGCTCGAACTGGACCTGGACCTTGGCGGCCTTGGCCTCGTAGCCCTCGAGGATCGCCTCCTTGTTGGAGGGGGTGACCACGTCGGAGATGGCGACCGTGGTGCCCGAGCGCGTGGCCCAGTGGAAGCCGGTCTCCTTGAGCGCGTCCAGCGAGTTGGCGACGAGCACCTTGGGGTAGCGCTCCGCGAGGTCGTTGACGATCGCGGACAGGCGCTTCTTGTCGACCGGCTCGTTGACGAAGGGGTAGTCCACGGGCAGCGTCAGGTTGAAGATCGCGCGACCCAGGGTCGTGTCGAGGACGAAGTCCCCGCGACCCTCGGCGCCGAGCTCCACGCCCTCCGGCAGCTCCTGGCCCATCGGCGGGACGGTGTCCTGCAGCCGGACCTTGATGGGCGAGCCCAGCTCGATCTCGCCGGCGTCGAAGGCCATGCGGGCCTCGTCCGCCGTGCGGAAGGCACGACCGGCACCCTTGCCGTTCTCGACCTCGGAGGTGAGGTGGAACAGCCCGATGATCATGTCCTGGGTGGGCATGGTCACGGGACGGCCGTCGGCCGGCTTCAGGATGTTGTTGGAGGACAGCATCAGGATGCGGGCCTCGGCCTGGGCCTCGGCCGACAGCGGCACGTGCACGGCCATCTGGTCACCGTCGAAGTCGGCGTTGAACGCGCCGCAGACGAGCGGGTGCAGCTGGATGGCCTTGCCCTCGACGAGCTGCGGCTCGAAGGCCTGGATGCCGAGGCGGTGCAGCGTGGGCGCACGGTTGAGCAGCACGGGGTGCTCGGTGATGACCTCTTCGAGGACGTCCCACACGACCGGGCGGGCGCGCTCGACCATGCGCTTGGCCGACTTGATGTTCTGCGCGTGGTCGAGGTCGACCAGACGCTTCATCACGAACGGCTTGAACAGCTCGAGCGCCATCTGCTTGGGCAGACCGCACTGGTGCAGCTTGAGCTGCGGGCCGACGACGATGACCGAACGGCCGGAGTAGTCGACGCGCTTGCCGAGGAGGTTCTGACGGAAGCGGCCCTGCTTGCCCTTGAGCATGTCGGACAGCGACTTCAGCGGACGGTTGCCAGGACCCGTGACCGGGCGACCACGGCGACCGTTGTCGAACAGCGCGTCCACGGCCTCCTGGAGCATGCGCTTCTCGTTGTTGACGATGATCTCGGGCGCACCGAGGTCGAGGAGGCGCTTCAGGCGGTTGTTGCGGTTGATGACGCGGCGGTAGAGGTCGTTGAGGTCCGACGTCGCGAAGCGGCCACCGTCGAGCTGCACCATCGGGCGCAGGTCCGGCGGGATGACCGGGACGCAGTCCAGCACCATGCCCGTGGGGCTGTTGCTGGTCGTCTGGAAGGCCGTGACGACCTTGAGGCGCTTGAGGGCGCGGGTCTTCTTCTGCCCCTTGCCGGTGGCGATGATCTCGCGCAGCAACTCGGACTCGGCGTCCAGGTCGAAGGTCTCCAGGCGCTTCTGGATCGCCGCGGCGCCCATGCCACCCTCGAAGTACAGACCGAAGCGGTCACGCATCTCGCGGTAGAGCATCTCGTCGCCCTCGAGGTCCTGGACCTTGAGGTTCTTGAAGCGGTCCCAGACCTGCTCGAGGCGCTCGATCTGCACGTCCGCACGCTTGCGGATGGCGTTCATCTCGCGCTCGGCGGAGTCCTTGAGCTTGCGCTTGACGTCGGACTTGGCACCCTCGGCCTCCAGGGCCGCGAGGTCGGTCTCGAGCTTCTTGGCGCGGGTCTCCACGTCGGCGTCACGACGGTTGACGTGCTCCTTCTTCTCGACCTCGATCTGCGCCTCGAGCGACGGCAGGTCGCGGTGACGCGACTCCTCGTCGACGGAGGTGATCATGTAGGCCGCGAAGTAGATGACCTTCTCGAGGTCCTTCGGAGCCAGGTCGAGCAGGTAGCCCAGGCGGCTCGGCACGCCCTTGAAGTACCAGATGTGGGTGACCGGGGCGGCGAGCTCGATGTGGCCCATCCGCTCGCGGCGCACCTTGGCGCGGGTCACCTCGACGCCGCAGCGCTCGCAGATGATGCCCTTGAAGCGCACGCGCTTGTACTTGCCGCAGTAGCACTCCCAGTCACGGGTGGGGCCGAAGATCTTCTCGCAGAAGAGCCCGTCCTTCTCCGGCTTCAGGGTGCGGTAGTTGATGGTCTCGGGCTTCTTGACCTCGCCGTGGGACCACTGGCGGATGGAGTCCGCCGTGGCGAGGCCGATACGCAGCTCGTCAAAGAAGTTGACGTCGAGCACGTGTGTCCTTCTCTCGTCTTGCGACTGATTCAAAGTCTGTGGGTCTGAACGGTGTTCGTGGCCGACCCCGGGTCGGGGCGGCGATCGATGTCGTGCGGGTCTCGGCCGTATGGCGGGCGCGGCTGCTCGGCCGTGCGGCTGGGCAGCCGCGCCTCGTCATACGTCACGAAACCGTCAGACCTCCTCGACGCTGCTCGGCTCGCGCCGGCTCAGGTCGATGCCGAGCTCCTCCGCCGCGCGGAAGACCTCCTCGTCGGCGTCGCGCATCTCGATGGTGTTGCCGTCGCTGGACAGGACCTCGACGTTGAGACACAGGGACTGCATCTCCTTGAGGAGGACCTTGAACGACTCCGGGATGCCCGAGTCGGGGATGTTCTCGCCCTTGACGATCGCCTCGTAGACCTTGACGCGGCCGGGGACGTCGTCGGACTTGATGGTGAGCAGCTCCTGCAGCGTGTAGGCGGCGCCGTAGGCCTCCAGGGCCCACACCTCCATCTCGCCGAAGCGCTGGCCACCGAACTGGGCCTTACCACCGAGCGGCTGCTGGGTGATCATCGAGTACGGGCCGGTCGAGCGGGCGTGGATCTTGTCGTCGACCAGGTGGTGGAGCTTGAGGATGTACATGTAGCCCACCGAGACCGGCTCGGGGAACGGCTCGCCGGAGCGGCCGTCGAACATGCGGGACTTGCCGGACTCGCCGACCAGGCGCTGCCCGTCGCGGGTCACGTTGGTCGACTCGAGCAGACCCTTGATCTCCTCCTCCTTGGCGCCGTCGAACACCGGCGTGGCCACGCGGGACCCGGCGGGGGCCTCGTGGGCGTCGGCCGGGATGCGGACGGCCCACTCGGCGCCCTCGGGGACGTTCCAGCCGCGGCTGGCCGCCCACCCGAGGTGGATCTCCAGGATCTGACCGACGTTCATGCGGCCCGGCACACCCAGGGGGTTGAGCACGACGTCGACCGGCGTGCCGTCCTCCAGGAAGGGCATGTCCTCGATCGGCAAGATCTTGGAGATGACGCCCTTGTTGCCGTGACGACCGGCGAGCTTGTCGCCGTCGGTGATCTTGCGCTTGTTGGCGACGTAGACGCGCACCAGCTGGTTGACGCCCGGGGGAAGCTCGTCGCCCTCCTCGCGGTCGAAGACCTTGACGCCGATGACCGTGCCGGTCTCGCCGTGCGGGACCTTCAGCGACGTGTCGCGGACCTCGCGGGCCTTCTCGCCGAAGATCGCGCGCAGCAGCCGCTCCTCCGGGGTCAGCTCGGTCTCACCCTTGGGCGTGACCTTGCCGACCAGCAGGTCGCCGTCGCGGACCTCGGCACCGATGCGGATGATCCCGCGCTCGTCCAGGTCCGCCAGGACCTCCTCGGAGACGTTGGGGATGTCCCGCGTGATCTCCTCGGCGCCCAGCTTGGTGTCGCGGGCGTCGACCTCGTGCTCCTCGATGTGGATCGAGGACAGGGTGTCGTCCTGCACCAGGCGCTGGGAGAGGATGATCGCGTCCTCATAGTTGTGGCCCTCCCACGGCATGAACGCCACGAGGAGGTTCTTGCCCAGGGCCATCTCGCCGCCGTCGGTCGCGGGACCGTCGGCGATCACCGAGCCGACCTCGAGCCGGTCGCCGGCGCTGACGATGACGCGCTGGTTGTAGCAGTTGCCCTGGTTGGACCGGGAGAACTTCATGATCCGGTAGGTCTGGTAGGACCCGTCGTCGTTGGCGACGCTGACCAGGTCGGCCGAGACCTCCTGGACCACGCCGGGCTTGGTCGCCAGGACCACGTCGCCGGAGTCGAGCGCCGTGCGGTGCTCCATGCCGGTCCCGACCAGTGGGGACTCCGAGCGCACCAGCGGCACGGCCTGACGCATCATGTTGGAGCCCATGAGCGCGCGGTTGGCGTCGTCGTGCTCCAGGAACGGGATCAGCGCCGTGGCGGCCGACACCATCTGGCGCGGGGACACGTCCATGTAGTCGACGTCCGCGGCCGGCACGAAGTCGACCTCGCCGCCCTTGGTGCGGACCAGGACGCGCTCCTCGGAGAAGCGACCGTCCGCCTCCATCGGGGCGTTGGCCTGCGCGATGACGAGCTCGTCCTCCTCGTCGGCCGACAGGTAGTGCACCTCGTCGGACACGACGCCCTCGTTGACCTTGCGGTAGGGGGACTCCACGAAGCCGAACGGGTTGATCCGCCCGTAGGACGCCAGCGAGCCGATCAGACCGATGTTGGGACCCTCAGGGGTCTCGATCGGGCACATGCGGCCGTAGTGCGACGGGTGGACGTCACGAACCTCCATGCCGGCACGGTCACGGGACAGACCACCCGGGCCCAGCGCGGACAGACGACGCTTGTGCGTCAGGCCGGACAGGGGGTTGTTCTGGTCCATGAACTGCGACAGCTGCGAGGTGCCGAAGAACTCCTTGATCGAGGCCACCACGGGGCGGATGTTGATCAGGGTCTGCGGGGTGATCGCTTCGACGTCCTGCGTGGTCATGCGCTCGCGGACGACGCGCTCCATGCGGGACAGGCCGGTGCGGACCTGGTTCTGGATGAGCTCGCCGACGTTGCGCAGACGGCGGTTGCCGAAGTGGTCGATGTCGTCGACCTCGACGCGCACGTCCACGGCCTCGCCACCACGCGAGCCCGGCAGGGTCGCGTCACCGTTGTGCAGGGCCACGAGGTACTTGATCGTCGCGACGACGTCATCGATGCGCAGGACGGACTCGTCCAGACCCGCCTCGATGCCGAGCTTCTTGTCGATCTTGTAGCGACCGACCTTGGCCAGGTCGTAGCGCTTGGGGTTGAAGTAAAGGTTGTCCAAGAGAGCCTGGGCGGCCTCCTTGGTCGGCGGCTCGCCCGGGCGCAGCTTGCGGTAGATGTCCAGCAGCGCGTCGTCCTGGCCGGCCGTGTGGTCCTTCTCCAGGGTCTGGCGCATCGACTCGTACTCGCCGAACTCCTCGAGGATCTGCGCCTCGGTCCAGCCCAGCGCCTTGAGCAGCACCGTGACCGACTGCTTGCGCTTGCGGTCGACGCGCACGCCCACCATGTCGCGCTTGTCGATCTCGAACTCCAGCCACGCGCCACGGCTCGGGATGACCTTGGCGGAGTAGATGTCCTTGTCGGAGGTCTTGTCCGGGGTCCGCTCGAAGTAGACGCCCGGGGAACGCACCAGCTGGGACACCACGACACGCT
Organism: Arsenicicoccus bolidensis DSM 15745; assembly: GCF_000426385.1. GTDB lineage: Bacteria > Actinomycetota > Actinomycetes > Actinomycetales > Dermatophilaceae > Arsenicicoccus > Arsenicicoccus bolidensis. Next base: position 2,529 of record NZ_AUFG01000021.1, on the reverse strand, counting down.
CGGTGCCGTTGATGATGAACGTGCCGCGCTCGGTCATGAGCGGGAAGTCACCCATGAACACCGTCTGGGACTTGATCTCACCGGTGTTGGTGTTCATGAACTCCGCCGTCACGAACAACGGGGCGGAGTAGGTCATGTCCCGCTCCTTGCACTCCTCGATCGAGTGCTTCTCCTCCTCGAACCGGTGGTTGCGGAACGAGAGGGACATGGAGCCGGAGAAGTCCTCGATCGGAGAGATCTCCTCGAAGATCTCCTCCAGACCGGAACGGTTGGGGACGTCGTTGCGACCGGCGTCCTTCGCGGCGGCCACACGGGCCTGCCAGCGCTCGTTGCCGAGCAGCCAGTCGAAGCTCTCCGTCTGGAGCGCCAGGAGGTCCGGGACCTCCAGCGGCTCCTTGATCTTTGCGAAGGACAGACGACCGGAAGCCGTCTGAGCAGTGGACACAGTCTGGGTCGCGGGTCGCGAGGCAGCCAAGGATGGTCCTTCCACGGGCCTGGAGCTATGGAGTCGAAGCGAGCACGTGCCGCACGTCCACCAGGACGCGGGGCTATGAGGCAGCGCAAAGCGACAGCATAGTACAAGACGCCACCCTGCGTCCAGCCCGACTCCCCCGGGCCCAGGACCACGGACCTCACCGCCGGGGACACGGGCCTCACCGCCGGGGAGGCGGATGCCCCATCACTATGGGCGTGGCCTGGGACGGCGTCAAGGGCAACGCCCCGCGACGCGCCGATCGTTACCCCGATCGCCGCAGGCTGGCACACCCCGTGGGGATGGCGGACCGCCCGCGTGCGTGGCCGCCGTGAGCAGCGGCAGCACCGCCACCGCGCGCGCACCACGACGAGGCGGGTCGCATCCCGGGGGATGCGACCCGCCTCGTGAGGTGGATCAGTGGCCGGACGTCATCCGGCCCGAGATCACTTGAGCTCGACGGAAGCGCCGGCGCCCTCGAGGGCAGCCTTGGCCTTCTCCGCGGTCTCCTTGTTGACACCCTCGACGACCGGCTTCGGGGCGCCGTCGACCAGGTCCTTGGCCTCCTTGAGACCGAGGGACGTGAGCGCGCGCACCTCCTTGATGACCTGGATCTTCTTGTCACCGGCGGCGGTGAGGATGACGTCGAACTCGTCCTTCTCCTCCGCAGCGGCGGCGTCGCCGGCACCGCCGGCGGGGGCGCCGGCGGCCGCGACGGCAACCGGGGCGGCAGCGGTGACACCGAAGGTGTCCTCGAACTGCTTGACGAACTCGGAGAGCTCGATCAGGGTCATCTCCTTGAAGGCCTCAAGGAGCTCGTCGTTGCTGAGCTTAGCCATGGTGGCTTCCTTCCTGTCTGTGCCGTGAGTGGCGCGTGCTGGGTACGAGCGGATCCGAACGGATCAGCTCTCGTCGCCACCCGCGGCGACGTCGTCGGTAGCCTCGGCCGTGGCCTCGGCGGTGTCGTCGGCAGCCGGAGCAGCCTCGACGGGGCCCTCCGCCTCGACCTTTGCGCGCAGGGCGTCGACCACGCGGGCCGTCTGCGACAGAGGAGCGGCGAAGAGGTAAACAGCCTTGCTGAGCGAGGCGTTCATGGCGCCCGCCAGCTTGGAGAGGAGCACCTCGCGGGACTCGAGGTCCGCGAGCTTGGTAATGTCCTCGGGGCTCAACGGCTTGCCGTCGAGCACACCGGCCTTGATCACAAGGGCCGGGTTGGCCTTGGCGAAGTCACGCAGGCCCTTGGCCGTCTCCACCGCGTCACCGGTGATGAAGACGATGGCGCTCGGACCACTCAGGTGCCCGTCGAAGGCCGTGATACCGGCCTCCTCGGCGGCACGCTGGGTCAGCGTGTTCTTGACCACGGCGTAGGTTGCGTGCTCACGGATCGAGCCGCGCAGCTCCGAGAGCTGCTTCACGGTCAGACCGCGGTACTCCGTCAGCACGGCCGCACCCGAGTTGCGGAACTTGTCCGCGATCTCGGCGATGGCAGCGTGCTTCTCAGCGGTTGCCATGTGGCCTCCTTCCGTAGCGTGAAGCCGGTGGCCACATGAAAAAGAGCCCCGGCGCAGGCGCACGGAGCTCGAGGTCTCGCCAGGGGCGAGCACGATCGTCGTAGCCTGCGCTGGACGCCCCGTCACGGGACCTTCGTGCCGCTATCGGACCCGAGCAGGACTCGGGGTGATCACGGCAGACCGGCGGTCATTGGTCTCGCCAAGCGTACGGGGCGCCCGGCCCACCACCAAATCGGCTGGTCAGCGCGCTGCGCTGGCGCTGGCGCTGGCGCTGGCGCTGGCGCTGGCGCTGGCGCTGCCGCTGGCGCTGGCGCTGGCGCTGGCGCTGGCGCTGGGCGAGGATGTCGCCGCCGTGCGCTGGGAACCCGGCGCCGGAGCCACGTCGTCGGCAGCCGGCGCCTCGATCGACACCGGCGCGCCCCAGCGGGAGTACTCCGTGCGGTCCACGAGGTCGGACTTCTTGGTGGGGATGGTCGCCGTCACCGACGTGGGCGCACCGGACGCGTCGAGCACCACCACGAGCTTGACCGGCTTGGTGACGGCACC
>NZ_AUFG01000020.1 GCF_000426385.1 Arsenicicoccus bolidensis DSM 15745 | reverse complement strand
TCTGCGTCACCGCCCACTCGACGGCCCGGGTGCTCAGCAGCGCGCGCGGCCCCGCAACGGCGTCGTTCTGCTCACTGAAAGTGCCTGCCCCGCAGGCTGGTTCGGGGCAGAGGTACCGGCGCTTGACCCACACCAGCCGCACCGGCCGACCGAACGAGGGGACGTCGACCAGGGTCACGTCGTGACGGTCGTGGGCGTGCGCGACCACCCCGCACCCCGGGCCCCCCGCCACATCCGGCAGCGACTCGACCCGCACCACCAACCGACCCTGAGCCTGCCCGTCGACGACGTCGAGCACCCGCATCCCGGGCAGGCCCAACCACGTATCGCACGACGAGCACGAACCAACACCAGAGCACAGCGAAGTAGAGTCAGGCACAGTCGAGGTCCTTCGGCGATCGGACGAGGTAAGAGTCCTCCGATCCTGCCAGGGACCTCGACCCCTACCCCAACCCCCACCGGGCCGCCATGCTCAACCCACACTCAGGTCGGAAGAGCCCTGAAAGCAGTGTTCGACGAAGTGCCCGCACGTCGCCGTAGGACGCTTCTGCAAGCGGCGCAACGGGTTGCCGAGCATGGCTGGTTGAAGCAGCGGCCTGTTCAGGTCCCGACACGTGACGTGGAGTTGGACCAGTTGAACAAGCTCCGAGACGATGCCCCGATTTCGACTCGGAACGCGGACGCGCAACAGCAGCGCGACACGTCGGCCCAAGTGCCATCACTTCTGAAGGTCACTCGGGAGAAGACGTGGCTGAAAGTGGATTCCATCGCGGCATACCGCTAGGTGGCCGCGCGCCCGGCGCGGGCAAGACCATGCTGGCCGAGCGGTTGCCGGGTCTGCTCCCTCCTCTGCCGGACGACCAGGCTCTCGAGGTCACCTCCATCGCCTCGGTCATGAGCAGCGAGGCGGCGCCCCTGGGTCTGCTGCGGCGACCCCCGTACGTCGCCATGCACCACGGCGTGACGATGGCGGCCATGGTGGGTGGCGGGTCCGGCCGTCCGTCGCCCGGTGCGGTCACGGCTCCGCACCGTGGTGTGCTCTTCCTCGACGAGGGCGCGAAATGACAACCACACACCACTGGCGTGGGCGTCCGTGCGGTGCCACGTGAGGCAACGACCGCTAAACCGTTTCAGATTGGACACCTCAGTGGCGCGAACTTGCATACATTGGACGCAGTGAAACGCACACTTGCTTCTCACCCCGCGCTCGCCTCGATCAAACTCAGGCTCCAGCGCGCTCGCGCCAGCACCTCGTCATAGGTCAATATCTCCGGGTAAGAGAGGTGACGGCGAAACAGCTCGAACGACCGCACCTTGTCGGAATGTAATCGGTCGTCCCGCATCAAGGACGACAACCGCCCGATGATCACGTACGAACGAGGGGCGCCTGCGTAGACCTGCTCACCCGTGTCATAGCCGTCTTCGTCGCGAGCGGAGAGCCAACTTCCGAGGTCGTCCCGTGCCCGGTCGGCAGTAATGTGGGCCTGCGCAACGCCGCCCGATACTTCGCGGGAGGGGGCCCAGCATCCCGACCTGTAGGGGTCCTTCTCGAGCAGTGGATCGTCGTGCAGCTTGATCTCAGCCAGGACGAGCGATCGGACAGCACCGCTTGTTGTTAGCATCGCGTCAACGCGCTTTCCGACGTCGGCAACGGTCGCTCCGCCAACCACCCGCTCCAGCTTGGTTTCATCCCACGACGTGAAGAGATGACCCGACAAACCCACGCCGAGGATCCACGGGTTCTCCTCGAAGAAGCGCTGCCAGACGGCCTCCTTGCCGCCCCCTTCTCGAGCGCGCCCGAACTCGTCGGGGTCGTCTAGAAGGATTTCGAACCGCTTGACAGCTTCCTTTCGGGCGGCAATGGCAATGACGTCCGTGGCGGTCACGTCGGACTTGATTATCTCCGCAAAGCCCTCTGGGTCGCGGTCATAGGCGGCGGTCAGGGCCTTCGGATCGGCCATGACAGCGGCGAGAAGGTCGTCATCGAGTTTCAAGGTATCCTCACCCGTAGGATCGATGCCCTTGAGGGCATAGCACAACTTGATCAGCCGCCCCGCAGCCTCTGCGTCGAGACTCAAGAGGGTTTCGAGTTTCGCGTCGTCGTTGGCCCGCCCAGTGACTTTCTCGAAGCGCAGTTCGGCGACACGGCCGCGGTCGCGGATGACCCTCGCCTTAACCTGAACACGACCCTTCGGGCTCTGGTGGAGAGTCACTTCTTCCTCTTCTCCGCGCCCGTTGGGGGCGCAGTCCGCGTCTTCGCTGATTATCTGCCATATGGTCCTAGTCGGCGCGCCAATGTCGCTCCGCGATCCGAACTGCAGCGGGAACGACTTACCGATGGTCGTCCGGCCGAGAGTCCGTAGCGCTGCGAAGTCGGCCTCGGTCTTCGGGCTGGGCAACACCAGCCTGCCCCAATCGACCACCGAGCCTCCTTTGCCGGAAGGTGCTTGACGTTGTCCAGTTTGCCCGCCACGGCCGATGGATCTGGGAGGTCTGAGGGTGTGTCCCAAGCGCAGGCCTGATCCCACGATCGCGGCGTTGCCAGGTCGGCGCATGATTGCTCTGCCGCTCTTGGGACACGCGGGCCAGCCTCCACGGCAATGCTATCCGCTCGCGTCCTTTCGCGACCATGGCCCGGCATCTGTCCCGGGCTGAAGTACGCACTATCGATGCGCGACACCGGATCCACACCAAACAACACCAGGAGTACCTGCTCATAACCCTTCCATTCCTGCGGAGCCAACTCTGAAAGCAGCGACGGGACGAGACACGACCCGCGGCATGAGCGCGCGCAAATATCCTGGGGTGCTCAGCGAGGCCTCACCTCGACTGCGCGCGGACACCAACACCCCGGTTGCCCTCCACCACCGACATCCTCCCGCAGGACAGACTTGCCTCATGGGCACGATGATCTCCCTGAGCCTCAATGAGGTCAGCATCGACTACGGCAAGAACCACTACTGGACCGGCCACGCATGGCTGTTCCCACCAGGCAGCGAGAAGGTCGTGCCCTACACGTATGCCGCCTCATGGGACTCGAGCGACCGCAACACCACCGTCACCGAGGAGCATCTCGCTCTGTCGGCGCCGCTGGACCAGGTGCGCCGCCGGATGGACTTGCTCGGGCACACGTTGGAAGAGACTCGCGATGCTTATGATGATCTGCTGAGGCGCTGGAACCGAACTTATGCTCTGCGTCTACCGTTCGACCGGTACCTGGACGTGGTCGCCAGCATCGACTTCGCGAACATCACTAGGGCTGATCAGGAGTCTTTTAGCTACGACATTCACGAGTTGCTCGTGGCTCGGTTCGCGGTGAGCGACCCTCAGAACGAAGATGAGGACGGCTATTGGGACCGCCTCATCAAGGACGAAAACAACGGCGAGAACCGGCTAGGAGGGCTCGAGGACTTCATCCGTGAACGCGTGCCTCTGGCGATCATGCTGCGCTGCATGGCCGAGCGCGCGAGCAACCTGCCTCTCCCACTCTCGTGGGAGTACCACGACCTTGTCGATAACGGCTGGGAAGACAAAGCCACCCTGATGGAGATCGACCGCACCCGCGAGACCCTAAACTTGGTCCGGCTGTACGGACGACTACAGGAGCACTCAGGGAAGCCCTCGATAAGGAGCTTCGATAACTGGCTGGCCAGACGCGGATGCCCGCAGACGACGAACTACCAGAAGGTAGCGTCGACGGCGACAAAGAACGAGGTTCTGACGCTACCCAGCGCGGTCCGGAACATGATTCACCACCCCGAGAACCGTCTCCAAACCTACACCAACACTGACCTCCAGCAAGCGATGGAAGAACTGATCGCCATCTCCCTCGCAGAAGGCCTCGCATGAGCGAGACACGAGTCACCTCGGACGCGGCATGAGAGGATGTCTTCCTCCCGCTGGATCGACGTGTCTTTGAACGCCTTCCGTCGCTCGCGTCCCGCGAAGAGCTGAGAGGTGACGTAAGGCGTTCAAAGTGCCCTAGTACCCCATTCGCGACCGCCTATCGCCATTACCGGGCGCATACGAACCCACGTGGCTGGGCGAAACTTGCCGCGTCGGGACGTTCGTAGCTCCGTTAGGATGGACCCGTCCGTAGGGGTGTGCTTTCTATCTGGCGACGAGGCCCCCGAGTTCGCCTCCCACGTCCTCAACTCCCTGCGCCAGCCGCTCGAGTCGGGGACGGTGACGATCGGTCGGACCGATCGGATGCTGACCTTCCCCGCCCGCTTCCAGCTGGTCCTCGCCGCCAACCCGTGCCCGTGCGGCCGGGCCGTGGGCAAGGGCCTCGGCTGCACCTGCACCGTCAACCAGCGTCGTGGCTACCTCGGTCGGCTGGCGGGCCCGTTGCTCGACCGCATCGACCTGCAGCTGTCGGTGCCGGCGGTCTCCCGGCTCGAGCTCGTCGAGGCCGACCCGGAGCCCACGGCGGTGGTGGCCGCACGCGTGGCGCAGGCGCGCGCCGTCGCGGCGGAACGCTATGCGGGCGAACGCTGGTCGCTCAACGGCGAGGTGCCCCCCGGCCGGTTGCGCCGTGGCCCGCTGCGCCCGTCCCGCCGAGCCACGCAGCTGCTCGACCGCACGCTGGACCGGGGCGGGGTCACACTGCGCGGATACGACCGGGTGACCCGGGTGGCGTGGACGCTGGCGGATCTGGCGGGGCACGCGAGCCCGACGAAGGACGACATCGACCAGGCGCTGACGCTGCGCGGTGCTGCGGAGGTCGCGGCATGAGGCCCGACGAGCTGCCCCGCGACGAGCGATCGGCTCGCGCCCTGTGGAGCCGCATCGCGGAGCCCGCGGACGCGCGCGTGGCGGGGCTGCTCCAGCTGCACGATCCCGTGGCGGCCCTGCACCTGCTGCCCGGCGACGGCATCGCGCGGCACGACGCCCTGCGTGACCGACTCGCGGCGGCAGAGCCGGGCCGCGACCTGGCGCTGGCCCAGCGCTGCGGCGCACGCCTGCTCGTCCCGGCGGACGAGGAGTGGCCTCCCGGTCTGGAGGATCTCGACCCCGCCAAGCGCCCCTACTGCCTGTGGGTGCGTGGACCCGCCCGGCTGGCCGAGGCGATGGAGCGCAGCGTCTCGGTCGTGGGCTCCCGAGCGGCGACGGAGTACGGCCAGCGGGTGGCCGCCGACCTCGGCGCCGGTCTGGCGCAGCGCGGGTTCGCCGTCGTGTCGGGAGCGGCGTTCGGGATCGACGCGGCGGCTCACCGGGGTGCGCTGGCCGAGGACGGGGAGACCGTGGCCGTGCTCGCCGGGGGCGTCGAACGCCCTTATCCCGCGGCGCACGAGCGCCTCATCGCCCGCATCGCCGAGACGGGAGCCGTGGTGAGCGAGGTGGCCCCCGGTTGCGCCCCCACGCGCTCCCGGTTCCTGCTGCGCAACCGTCTCATCGCCGCCCTGAGCCAGGGGACGGTGATCGTCGAGGCCGGCTACCGCAGCGGGGCGCTGAGCACCATGCGGGCCGCAGCCGAGCTCGTCCGGCCGGTCGCGGTGGTGCCTGGACCCGTGACCAGCATGACCAGTGCCGGGTGCCACCAGGCGGTGCGCGACGGCGTGGCCGAGCTCGTGACGGACGCGGCCGAGGTGGCCGAGCTCTGCGGTCGCATGGGGACCGACCTGGCCCCAGAGCGTCGTGCACAGGTCCAGGAGCTCGACCTCCTGGGCGACGCGGACGCCAAGGTCCGGTCTGCCCTCCCGGTCCGCAACCTGGCCAGGTTGGAGTCGATCGCCCTGGCCGCCTCGCTGACGGTGCCCGAGACGCGGGCCGCCCTGGGCCGGCTCGTGACGCTGGGGCTGGCCGAGTCGCGTGACGGCGGCTACCGCCTCGGCCCCGAGGCGCGCCGGCGCCCGGCGCGTCCGTCCGGCGGTCCTTGCTCCTGACCTCGGCGTTTGGGACCGTGACCGGGTGGCCGAGGACTTGATCGAGCAGTTCGCGCAGCACCTGCGGGTGGAGCGCGGACGGTCCGAGCACACGGTCCGGGCCTATGTCGGCGACCTTCGCGCGCTGCGTTCGTACGCGAGCGAGCAGGGCGCCGAGGACCTGACCGACCTCGAGCTGACGGACCTGCGCTCCTGGCTGGCCAGGCAGGGCACCCAGGGTGCGGCCCGCGCGACCGTGGCCCGCAGGTCCGCGGCGGTGCGCTCGTTCTATGCCTGGGCCACCCGACGCGGTCACCTGCCCCGCGACCCGGCGGCCAGGCTCGCGTCTCCGCGGCGCTCCCGGACGCTGCCGGGAGTCCTCGACCACGCTCAGGCGGACGCGCTCCTCCGGGCCGCGGCCGACGGGACCCACCGGACGAGCGGAGGACGGCCCACGAGCGCCGGACGGGCCACGAGCGCCGCCGACGACGAGGCTCGGGGCGAGGTCGATCCGCTGACGTTGCGGGACGCCGCCATGGTGGAGCTGCTCTATGCCAGCGGCATCCGCGTGAGCGAGCTGGTCGGTCTGGACCTCGACGACGTCGACGCATCCACCAGGACGCTGCGGGTGCTTGGCAAGGGCGACAAGGAGCGGACGGTGCCCTACGGCGTGCCGGCGCAGCGGGCCCTCGACACCTGGCTGACGCGCGGACGACCGCAGCTCGTCACGCCGGCGAGCGGACCGGCCCTGCTGCTCGGTCGACGCGGCAGGCGGGTCGACCCCCGCCAGGTGCGCGAGGTCGTCCACCGCCTGCTGGCGCAGGTGCCCGACGCGCCGGACCTCGGACCGCACGGCCTGCGGCACAGCGCCGCGACGCACCTGCTCGACGGGGGCGCGGACCTGCGCGTGGTGCAGGAGCTGCTCGGGCACTCGAGCCTGGCAACGACGCAGATCTACACGCACGTGTCGGTGGACCGCCTGCGCACGGCCTACCGCCAGGCACACCCGCGCGCCTGACGCAGGTCGCCTGGCCTGTCGTGCGGGACTGATGGCTCTCGTGGACGCGGTCAGCGCAGCGGAAGCAGGACGAGCGGGGGACGGTCGATCAGCGAGAGCGGGTCGACATAGACCTGGCCGCGACGGGCTCCCCAGTGCAGGCAGGATGACGAGCAGTGGCCGGGCCCGTCGGCCACCACCGCGATCACCTGCCCCTGCGTGACCTGGTCGCCGACGGACACGCGCGCCACGACGGGTTCGTAGGTGCTGCGCAGGCCGCCCTCATGGTCGACGGACAGGACAGGCCTGCCGGCCACCATGCCGGCGAAGGCGACCACCCCGTCGGCCGGAGCGACGATCGCGGCGCCGGGTCCAGCTGCCAGGTCCACCCCGCGATGACCCCGGGCCCACGGTTGCGGGGGAGCGGTGAACCGCGTGACCACGCGCAGCGGCCGCACGGGTGCGGTCCACCGTCCCGGCGCGCGCGGCGCCGCAGACCGGGGGAGGGCCTGACCCCGTGACGGTGCGGGTGGCGGTGCCGCCGAGGGCGTCGACGTCCTCGCGGCGAGGTGCGCCGTTGGTGCGACGGGCGCGGGTCTGGAGCGCGCGGCGGCCGGCGCCGAGACGTGGGCACGTCCGGTGGTGCGGTTGTCGGGGACGGGAGCGGCAACGAGGGTCGCGGCGGCCACCGAGGCGGTGGACAGCGCCACCAGGGCGGTCGGGAGGGGGCGGGCGATCGGCATACGGCCGAGGCTGGGGTGCGGGTCAGGCGCGGGGCAAGGACCGGCCGTGCACCTGTGGACGAGCACGCGGATCCTCGCGCCGCCGCGCGTGGCTGTGGACGACGGGGAGGCCGGAGCCCCCGACCGGTCAGGGACGGTCGACGGGGGCTCGCCTGGTCAGGCGCCGAGCGGCCTCGCGGAGCACGTCCTCCTGCTTGCAGAACGCGAAGCGCACGAGGGACCGAGCGGCCTCGGTGTCGTCGTGGAACGCGGCGACGGGCACACCGGCGACGCCCAGCTCCTCGGGCATCCGGCGGCAGAACGCCATGGCGTCGGTTCCCCCGAGCGGAGCGACGTCCGCCACGGCGAAGTAGGCGCCGGCCGGGACGCTCACGTCCAGCCCGGCCGAGCGCAGCCCGTCGACGAGCAGGTCGCGCCGGATCTGCAGGGTGGACGCCAGCTCGGCATACCGCTCGGTGGGCAGGGCCAGGGCGGTCGCCACACCGACCTGGAACGGTCCGGAGTGGGCGAAGGTCGTGAACTGCTTGAGCTGCCGCACGGCGGCGACGGCGTGCGCGGGGCCGGTGAGCCAGCCGACCTTCCACCCGGTGGCGGAGAAGGTCTTGCCGGCCGACGAGATCGTGACGGTGCGATCGCGCATCCCCGGGAGGGTGGCCATGGGCACGTGCTCGATCCCGTCGAAGGTCAGGTGCTCGTAGACCTCGTCGCACACGACCCACGCGTCGTGCTCCCGGGCGAGCTCGGCCACGAGCTCCAGGTCGGCCCGCGAGAGGACTCGCCCGGTGGGGTTGTGGGGGCTGTTGAGCAGGACAACGCTGGTACGCTCGGAGAACGCGGCCCGCAGGGAGGCCTCGTCGACGGCGAAGTCGGGGAAGCGCAGGACGCTCGTGCGACGGACCCCGCCCGCCAGCGCGATCGTGGCGGCATAGCTGTCGTAGTAGGGCTCCAGCACGACCACCTCGTCGCCGGGACGCACGAGGGCCAGGATGGTCGACGCGATGGCCTCGGTGGCACCGACCGTGACCTGCACCTCGCAGCCCGGGTCGACCGTCAGCCCGTAGAAGCGGGACTGGTGCTCGGCGATCGCCTCGCGAAGCACCGGCATGCCGGGACCCGGGGGGTACTGGTTGACGCCGTCGTGGATCGCGCGGCAGGCGGCCTCGAGCATCTCGGGCGGACCGTCCGAGTCCGGGAAGCCCTGCCCGAGGTTGACCGCGTCGTGCTGCTGGGCGAGCGCGGTCATCTCGGCGAAGACGGTGGTGCCGAACGGCGTCAGCGCGGGGTGGCCGGGGGTGCGAGGCATGGGGCGACGGTAGCCGACCCCCCGTGACGCCGTGACGCCGTGCCGCCGGCTGGTGCCCCGGCGGGGCGTGCCGGGTGGGGATTAGGTCGCGGTGAACCCCTCCACGTAGGATGGCAGGACGGGTGACGTGTGCCTGGCCTCGGCCGGGAGCACTGATCCCGAATTCGCGCGCCTTCTCGCCGGACGAGTCGATCTCGATGCAGTCCGGGGCGCACCACGGCAGTCCGACCCCCTGGTCGGCGGGGTGCGTACGCAGGCGCCAGGCACGGCCGTGGCACCCCGCCGCGCGACCGTGGGTAACTGACAACGACAGAGAGAAGGACCTCGGCATGGCCGTCGTCACCATGCGCCAGCTCCTCGAGAGCGGCGTCCACTTCGGGCACCAGACCCGTCGCTGGAACCCCAAGATGAAGCGCTTCATCCTCACCGAGCGCAACGGCATCTACATCATCGACCTGCAGCAGTCGCTGACCTACATCAACGACGCCTTCGAGTTCGTCAAGGCCACCGTCGCCCACGGCGGCAGCGTGCTCTTCGTCGGCACCAAGAAGCAGGCGCAGGAGCCCGTCGCCGAGCAGGCGACCCGCGTGGGCATGCCCTACGTCAACCACCGCTGGCTCGGTGGCATGCTCACCAACTTCAACACCGTCTCCAAGCGCCTCTCGCGCCTCAAGGAGCTCGAGGAGATCGACTTCGACGACGTGGCCGGGTCCGGTCGCACCAAGAAGGAGCTCCTCGTCCTCAAGCGCGAGAAGGACAAGCTCGAGAAGACCCTCGGCGGCATCCGCAACATGGCCAAGGTCCCCTCGGCCGTGTGGATCGTCGACACCAAGAAGGAGCACCTCGCGGTGGACGAGGCCCGCAAGCTGGGTCTGCCCGTCATCGCGATCCTCGACACCAACTGCGACCCCGACGAGGTCGACTACAAGATCCCGGGCAACGACGACGCCATCCGCTCGGTCACCCTGCTGACCCGCGTGATCGCCGACGCCGTGGCCGAGGGCCTCGTGTCCCGCTCGTCCGGTCGCTCCACCGAGGGCGCCACCGAGGCCGAGCCGCTGGCCGAGTGGGAGCGCGAGCTCTACGCCGAGGCCGCCAAGTCCGACGCTCCTGCCGAGGCGACCGAGCAGGCCGAGACCCCCGCCGCCGAGGGCACCCAGCCCGCCGACGTCACCGAGCAGGTCGCCTCCGCGCCGGAGGGCGTCGAGCAGGCTGCCCCTGCCGTCGAGGCGACCGAGCCGGCCACGCCCGCCGCCGAGCAGGCCTGAGCCTCCTCAGCGATCGCGTCAACCACCACTTCGAACCCGCGTAGAAAGTAGCTACGACACATGGCTAACTACACCGCAGCCGACATCAAGGCGCTCCGCGAGAAGACCGGCGCCGGCATGCTCGACGTCAAGAAGGCACTCGACGAGGCCGACGGCGACCAGGCCAAGGCCACCGAGATCCTGCGCGTCAAGGGTCTCAAGGGCGTCACCAAGCGCGAGGGCCGCTCCACCTCCAACGGTCTGGTCCGCGCCAAGGTCGACGGTGGCGTCGGCACCCTGGTCGAGGTCCTGTGCGAGACCGACTTCGTCGCCAAGGGGGACAAGTTCGGTCAGCTGGCCGACACCGTGCTCCAGGCCGCGGTCGACTCCCAGGCCGGCGACGCCGAGACGCTCCTCGCCCACGAGGTCGACGGCAAGTCCGTCAAGGAGCTGCTCGACGAGGCCAACGCCACCATCGGCGAGAAGATCGAGGTCAAGCGCGTGGCCCGCCTCGAGGGCGACAAGGTCACGTCCTACCTGCACAAGACCAGCCCCGACCTGCCCGCGCAGATCGGTGTCCTGATCGCCACCGAGGGCGGCGACGAGCAGGTCGCGCACGACGTCGCGCTGCACATCGCGGCGTTCGCGCCGAGCGTCCTCACCCGTGACGACATCGACGAGCAGACGGTCGCCAACGAGCGTCGCATCGCCGAGGACACGGCCAAGGAGGAGGGCAAGCCCGAGGCTGCGCTCCCCCGGATCGTCGAGGGTCGCGTCAACGGCTTCTTCAAGGAGCAGGTCCTGCTCGAGCAGCCGTTCGCGAAGGACGCCAAGAAGACCGTCGGCAAGGTCCTGGAGGAGGGCGGCGCCAAGGCCACCGCCTTCGCCCGCTTCCGCGTCGGCAGCTGATCCCCGCGCCCCTGGGCGCACCGCACCGGGCCCGGTCCACCTCACGGTGGACCGGGCCCGGTCGCGTCCCACCCACCTCACGGTGGGCCGGGGCCCGGTCGTGTCCCAGCCTCCGGACGACGTGGCCGACCGACGGCCGTCGGGTCGCCAGGAGGGTGCTGCCGTGTGACAGACTGTGCGGCGGTCGGCCGACCGATCACCCGCCCACCTGGCAAGGAGCCGCACGATGACCGAGACCCCCGACAACCGTGGCTACCAGCGGGTGCTGCTCAAGTTGTCCGGCGAGGTATTCGGAGGGGGCAAGGTGGGGCTGGACCCGGAGGTCGTGCGGGGGATCGCCCGGCAGATCGCCGAGGCCGTGAAGAGCCAGGTCCAGGTCTGCGTGGTCATCGGCGGCGGCAACTTCTTCCGCGGGGCCCAGCTGCAGGACAAGGGCATGGACCGGGCCCGTGCCGACTACATCGGCATGCTCGGCACCGTGATGAACTGCCTCGCGCTGCAGGACTTCCTGGAGAAGGAAGGGGTCGAGACGCGCGTGCAGTCCGCGATCGAGATGACCCAGGTGGCCGAGCCCTACATCCCGCGCCGCGCGATGCGCCACATGGACAAGGGCCGCGTGGTCATCTTCGGCGCCGGCGCCGGGATGCCCTACTTCTCGACGGACACCGTCAGCGCCCAGCGTGCCCTCGAGACCAAGTGCGACGCCGTGCTGATCGCCAAGAACGGCGTCGACGGGGTCTACGACTCCGACCCCAAGACCAACCCGGCCGCCCAGCGCTACGACAGCCTGACCTACGCCGAGGCCCTCGCGCGGGGGCTCAAGGTCGTCGACGCCGCCGCGTTCAGCCTGTGCATGGACAACAAGCTCCCGATGATCGTCTTCGGCATGGAGGGCGACGGCAACGTCGCCGCCGCCGTGCGCGGTGAGAAGATCGGGACGGTGGTCACCGCCTGAGCAGCTCGCCTGCCGACCGCCGCGAGCCCCGGTCGTGCCCTGCAGCACCGGGCTCGTAGCGTCAGACCCCGACGATTTTCGCCATACGGACGATGGAGGCACCCCATGATCGACGACATCCTGCTCGAGGCCGAGGACAAGATGGACAAGGCCGTCGAGGTGGCCAAGGAGGACTTCGCGTCCATCCGCACCGGGCGGGCCAACCCCGCGCTGTTCCACAAGATCATGGTCGACTACTACGGCGCCGCGACGCCGCTGCAGCAGCTCGCGTCCTTCCAGGTGCCCGAGGCGCGGATGATCCTGATCACGCCGTTCGACAAGGGCGCGACCCACGAGATCGAGAAGGCGCTGCGCTCCTCCAACCTCGGCCTGAACCCCAACAACGACGGCGGCGTGCTGCGCATCAACCTGCCGGAGCTCACGCAGGAGCGCCGCAAGGAGTACATCAAGCTGGCCCGCGAGAAGGGCGAGCACGGCAAGGTCTCGATCCGCAACGTCCGGCGCAGCGCCAAGGACCAGATCGACAAGCTCGTCAAGGACGGCGACGTCGGCGAGGACGAGGGCACCCGCGCCGAGAAGGAGCTGGACACCCTCACCAAGAAGCTGACGGACCAGATCGACACCCTGCTCAAGGGCAAGGAAGCCGAGCTGCTCGACGTCTGAGCGAGCGACGCGAAGGACACCGTGCCCACACCTGACATGCCGCCGGCCCTCGAGGGCTCGCGGGTCCAGCGACGGATCCAGCGGGCCCTCGACGTGGCCCGTCGGTCCAAGAGCCCCGGCAAGGCCGGGCGCGACCTCCCCGCCGCCATCGGGGTCGGCGTGGGTCTCGGTGCCCTGATCATCGGCTCGTTGGCGTGGCGGCCGGAGGCCTTCCTCGCCCTCGTGACGGTGGCGATCGTCATCGGGATGTGGGAGGTCGTGCAGGCGGTCCGCAACGGCCGGGTGCAGGTGCCCCTGGTGCCCACCATGGTGGGTGGCGTCGCGATGCTCGCGAGCGCCTACTGGGGCGGTCCCCGGCCGCTCACCCTCGCCTTCACGCTGGCGGTCCTGGCCCTGCTCGTATGGCGTTCCCTGCAGGGCGTGGCCGACGCGATGCGGGACGTCTCCGGGGGAGTCCTGACCCTGGCCTACGTGCCGCTGCTCGCCAGCTTCTGCATCCTGCTGCTCGCCCAGACCGACGGGGAGCTGCGGGTGGTGACCTTCATCGCGGTCACGGTGTTCTCCGACATCGGCGGCTACGCGGTCGGCGTGCTCAAGGGCAAGCACCCCATGGCGCCGTCCATCTCCCCCAAGAAGTCCTGGGAGGGTTTCGCCGGCTCGATGGTCACCTGCATGCTGGTGGGGGCCGTCTGCACGACCTGGCTGCTCCACGCCCCCTGGTGGACCGGTGTGCTGCTGGGCGCGGCGGCCTGCGTCACCGCGACGGTCGGGGACCTGTGCGAGTCGGTCATCAAGCGCGACCTCGGCATCAAGGACATGGGCCACATCCTCCCGGGGCACGGCGGCATCATGGACCGGCTGGACTCGTTGCTGCTCACCGCGCCGATGGCCTGGCTGGTCATCACCTATCTCGTGCCCGCGGCGGTCTGAGCTGCCGGCACGGCCGCGCGAAGGGCGTCACCACGCGTGGGGGCCGGCGGGGCGTCATACCTGAGACAATGGTGAGCGATGAGTGACTCCCAGCCGCAGGACCTGCCCACGCCGACGACCCGTCCGGTGCCGGGCCAGCTGACCTTCTCCGCGCCGCGCCGCGGCAAGCCGCCGGCCCACCTGGCCGACTTCGCGCTCGACGAGCGCAAGGCGTTCGTGACCGAGCTCGGGCAGCAGGGCTTCCGGGCCAAGCAGCTCAGCGTGCACTACTTCGACCGGCTGGTGACGGACCCCGAGGACATGCCGGACCTGCCCAAGGCCCAGCGCGCCGAGCTGGTCGCGCAGTCGCTGCCGCAGCTGCTCACCCCCATCACGACGCGGGTCGCCGACGGGGGAGCGACGCACAAGAAGGTGTGGCGGCTGCACGACGGCGCCCTCGTCGAGTCGGTCGTCATGCGCTATCCCGGCCGGGCGACGATCTGCATCTCGAGCCAGGCCGGCTGCGGCATGAACTGCCCGTTCTGCGCCACCGGCCAGGGTGGGCTGCAGCGCAACATGAGCACCGCCGAGATCGTGGAGCAGGTCGTGAGCGCTGCCCGTGCGCTGCGGGCCGGCGAGCTCGGCCCGATGCCCGAGGGCGACCAGGGACCGCTGCGCGTGTCCAACGTGGTGTTCATGGGGATGGGCGAGGCGCTGGCCAACTACAAGGCCTCGATCGGGGCGATCCGGCGTCTCGTGGAGCCCGCTCCAGCAGGGCTCGGGATGAGCGCGCGCGGGGTCACGATGAGCACCGTCGGGCTGGTGCCCGGCATCGACAAGCTCGCGGGCGAGGGCATCCCGGTCACCCTGGCATTGTCGCTGCACGCCCCCGACGACGAGCTGCGGGACGAGCTGGTCCCCATCAACACCCGGTGGAAGGTCGACGAGGCGCTGGACGCCGCGCGCCGCTACTTCGACACCACCGGGCGACGCGTGTCGATCGAGTACGCCCTGATCAAGGACATCAACGACCAGGCCTGGCGCGCCGAGCTGCTCGCCGACAAGCTCAACGCGCGAGGGAACGGGTGGGTGCACGTCAACCCCATCCCGCTCAACCCCACGCCGGGCAGCCGGTGGACGGCCAGCCGCAAGGGCGTCGAGCAGCAGTTCGTGGAGCGGCTGCGCGGGCGCGGCATCTCCACGACCGTGCGTGACACGCGGGGGCAGGACATCGACGGGGCGTGCGGCCAGCTGGCGGCGGCCACGGCCTGACGGTCAGGGGGTGCGGCGGCCCTTGAGCTTCTGCCGCACCCACCGCGCGATCAGGATGACGAAGAACGCGATCACGGCGTACTGGAACCAGCCGGCCCACTCCTCGATGCGCGCCCACTGCGAGCCGAGGGCGTAGCCGCCGAGGATGAGCGCGGCGTTCCAGCAGAGCGAGCCGAGCGTCGTGAGCAGGCAGAAGGTCGCTAGCGGCATCCGCTCGACGCCCGCGGGGATGGACACCATCGAGCGCACCATCGGCACCATGCGGCCGAAGAACGTGACGGTGCGCCCGTGCCGGTCGAACCACTCGAAGCCCTTGTCGATGTCGTGCACGTCGACCAGGGGGACCTTGCGGGCGATGGCGTTGACGCGCTCGCGGCCGAGGACGGCCCCGGCCCAGTAGAGGATGAGCGCGCCGATCAGGGAACCGATGGTGCTCCAGATGATCGCGCCCGCCAGGGTCATGCCGCCGCGGTAGGCGGTGAAGCCCGCCAGCGGCAGGATGAGCTCGCTGGGGATCGGCGGGAAGACGCTGTCGAGGATCGTCGCCACCATGGCGCCGGGCCCGCCGAGGGTCTCCATGAGGCTGACGGCCCACCCGGTGATCCCGCCGCTGTCGGGGGCCGCCGAGGGGAGCTGGGCGAGGAGCGCGAGGGAGGTCAGGGCAGTGTCCTTTGCAGGGGCAGCGGTCAGGTCCAGGTCGTCCAACGTCGCTCGTACCCCGAGGAGTTCCGTCCCAGCCCTCCCGAGCGGGCGACGGGCGGGGTCCTCAGCGCAGGGGCGTGGTGCTGGACTCGCGGAGCAGCTCGGGGACGTCGGCGATGTCGTCGACCAGGTGGATCCGGTCTCCCATCTCGCGGCCCTCGCCGAGGGCCTGCAGCAGCGGCCACACCGGGAGGGTCTGGGTCCAGTGCTCGCGCCCGACCAGCACGAGCGGCACGGTCTCGCCCTCGGCGGCGTAGTAGAGCCGCGTCGTCAGCTGGAACACCTCCTGCACCGTGCCCGCGGCGCCGGGGAGGACGACGACGCCGGCCGTGCAGCGGGCGAGCAGCAGGTCCTCGCGCAGGGCGTTGGAGAAGAACTTGGCGATGGCCTGCGCGAACGCGTTGGGCGGCTCGTGGCCGTAGAACCAGGTCGGGATGCCGATGCTCGTCACCGCATCGGGGGCACCGAGCCCGTCGCGTACCTCCAGGGCCACCCGGGCCCAGGGGCTCACCTCCGGCCGGAAGGACGGCACCGTGGCCAGCCGCCGCAGCGCAGCCTCCAGCGTCGCGTCGTCCGGGCACGCGGCGCCGAGGTTGGCGGCCTCCATCGCGCCCGGCCCGCCCCCGGTGGCGACCACCAGGCCGTATGCCGCCAGCGCCCGCCCCAGGCGCGCAGCCTCGGCATAGCGCGCGGTCCCGCGGTCGACGCCGTGCCCGCCCATGATCCCGACGACGCGCCGGTCCGCCAGCAGGTCGTCGAGGGCGTCCTCCATGGAGTCGTCGTGCAGGGAGCGCAGCACCGCGACATAGGGGTCACCGACGAGGCTCGCGTCCTGCGACCAGGCGTAGGCCAGCGCGTCCGGGGTCTCGTCGTAGCCCCGTTCGATCCCGGCATACAGCTCCTCCGGGGAGTAGAGGCGCGAGCGGTAGACGTCGACGGGGGAGTCGTGGACGGTGGGGAAGACGACGGCGCCGGCACCGACCAGGTGACGCACGAGCGGCGGTCCCATGGCGCCGCCGAGGACGACGAGCCCGTGCAGGTCCGACCGTGCGAGGAGCCGGTCGGCGCACAGGTCGAGGTCGATGCCCTGGACGCGCACGCCGTGCAGGCTGCGGCCCTCGTCGAGCAGGGCGGTGAGCGTGGCCAGGTCCTCGATCTCCATGTCGCCATCATGCGTGACCCAACCGTGACGAGGGGATGACGACGCGAGCCAACCAACCGCGCCGCTGCGGCGTCATCATGGTGATGTCGGCGCAACGCGCCGCAACCGCACACTCGAGAAGGATCCCCCGTCATGCTCCGCCGTTCACTGATCGCGACCTCCGCCACCGCCACCGCCACTCTCGCCCTCGCCCTCGGCCTGGGGATGTCCGCCCCCGCCGTGGCCGCCGCCCC
Organism: Arsenicicoccus bolidensis DSM 15745; assembly: GCF_000426385.1. Taxonomy (GTDB): domain Bacteria; phylum Actinomycetota; class Actinomycetes; order Actinomycetales; family Dermatophilaceae; genus Arsenicicoccus; species Arsenicicoccus bolidensis. The sequence goes on along the minus strand of NZ_AUFG01000020.1, from coordinate 52,707 downwards.
CTCCGTCCCCACGGCCCGAGCGACCCAGCAGGTCACCGCGACCGCACCCGCCGCCTCGGGCGCCGTCACCGCTCGCACCCGCTCGACCCAGGTCACCCGGACGACCGTGCACCAGATCTACGTCGCCATCGCGGGCGACCGGTCCATGCGCGGCTGGAAGCGCGCCGATTGGCGCGTCCAGCGCATCAGCCTCGCCCCCGGCGCCCCGACCTGGGCACGCGCGACGGTCCACCCGACGCGCGGCCAGACCGACGACGCGACCGTGCTGCTGCACAAGGTGGCCGGCCGCTGGCGTGTCGCTGACCTCGGCACCGCGCAGGTCGGGTGCGGCGTCGCCCCCGTCAAGGTCCTGCGCGGCCTGCGCCTCGGCGGCTGCTGACCCGCCGGGCGAGCCCCGACTGGTCCGGGCGAGCCCCGACTGGCCGGCCTAGCCCGGCCGCCCCGTCATCCGGCCCGAGTGGTCGGTCCCTCGCCTCGCGACCGGGACCGACCACTCGCCGCGCACGACCTACCTGTCGTCCAGGCCACACCGTGTCCCGCTGGCCGTCGCCCGGCCAGGCGGGTTGGATGGAGGCATGAGCAAGGGTGCTTACGCCAGGGCGTACGAGACGAGCAGGCAGGACCCCGAGGCCTTCTGGGCCGAGGCGGCCAAGGACATCGACTGGATCACGAAGCCGAGGCAGGTCCTCGACGAGAGCCGGGCCCCGTTCTACACGTGGTTCCCCGACGGCCGGCTCAACGTCTGCTACAACGCGCTGGACCGCCACGTGGTCCACGGCCGCGCCGACCAGGCCGCCCTGCACTACGACAGCCCGGTCACTGGTGCCCGCGCGAGCTACACCTACGCCGAGCTGCTCGAGCTGGTGTCCCGCTTCGCCGGCGTGCTCCGCGACCTCGGCGTGACCAAGGGCGACCGGGTCGTCATCTACATGCCGATGGTCCCCGAGGCCGTCGTGGCGATGCTGGCGTGCGCCCGCATCGGCGCCATCCACTCGGTCGTGTTCGGTGGCTTCGCCCCGCAGGAGCTGGCCGCCCGCATCGACGACGCAGCCCCCAAGGTCGTCGTCAGCGCGAGCTGCGGCATCGAGCCCAAGCGGGTCGTGGCCTACAAGCCCTACCTCGACGAGGCGATCCGCCGCGCGGAGCACAAGCCCGACCGCTGCGTCATCCTGCAGCGCGAGCAGCAGCCCGCCGAGATGGGGGAGCGTGACCTGGACTGGGCCGAGGTCATGCGCCCCGGGGTCGTGCAGCCCGCCGAGTGCGTGCCGGTCGAGTCGTCCCACCCGCTCTACATCCTCTACACCTCCGGCACGACGGGGAAGCCCAAGGGGATCGTGCGCGACAGCGGCGGCTACGCCGTGGCCCTGCGCTGGTCGATGCCCAACCTCTACGGCATCGAGGCGGGCGACACGATGTTCACCGCCTCCGACGTCGGCTGGGTGGTCGGGCACTCCTACATCGTCTACGCCCCGCTCCTGGTGGGCGCGACCACGATCGTCTACGAGGGCAAGCCGATCGGCACCCCCGACGCCGGCGCCTTCTGGCGGGTCGTGCAGGACTACGGCGTCGCCTCGCTGTTCACGGCGCCCACGGCCTTCCGGGCGATCAAGAAGGAGGACCCGGAGGCGAAGCTCTTCGCCGACTACGACACGTCCAGCCTGCGCACGATCTATCTCGCGGGCGAGCGGCTCGACCCCGACACCTACCACTGGGCGACCGAGCGCACCGGCAAGCCCGTCGTCGACAACTGGTGGCAGACCGAGACCGGCTGGCCGATCGCGTCCAACCCGCGGGGGATCGAGGAGCTGCCGATCAAGCCCGGCTCGCCGTCGACCGCGGTCTGCGGGTATGACGTGCGCGTGCTCGACGACCAGGGCAACGAGGTCCCCGCCAGCACCGAGGGCGCCATCGTCATCAAGCTGCCCATGCCCCCCGGCACCCTGCCGACGCTGTGGCAGGACGACGACCGCTATGTCTCGAGCTACCTGTCGGCCTACGACGGCTACTACCTGACCGGCGATGGCGGCTACATCGACGAGGACGGCTACCTCTATGTCATGGGCCGCACCGACGACGTGCTCAACGTCGCCGGCCACCGCCTGTCGACCGGGTCGATCGAGGCCGCGCTCGCCGGTCACCCCGCCGTGGCGGAGTGCGCGGTGATCGGGGTGGCCGACTCGTTCAAGGGCCAGGTGCCCCGCGCGCTGGTCATGCTCAAGTCCGGCATCGACGCGTCGACCCCGCAGGCCCAGGAGACGCTCCGCAAGGAGCTGGTCCAGCGCGTCCGCGAGGAGGTCGGCGCCGTCGCCGCCCTCAACCAGGTCGACATCGTCGACGGTCTGCCCAAGACGCGCTCCGGCAAGATCCTGCGCAAGACCATGCGCCAGATCGCGGACGGGCAGGAGGCGCAGGTGCCGTCGACGATCGAGGACCGCAGCGTGCTCGACAGCCTGACGGCCGTGCTCCGGCCCCAGGGCTGAGCCTGCACCACGCCCGCCGTATGTCGTGAGGGCCGGTCGCCGCAGGGCGACCGGCCCTCTCACGTCCGTCGTCCGCGCGCCGGGCCCCGGCATACCGCTGGTAGCGTTGCCCAGGTTTGTCTCCGCCCACCTGGGCCGCCCCCGGAGGTCCGTGCCTGATGCCCGACCGCGCGCTGTCGCGCCGCAGCCTGCTCGGCTCGGCTGCGGCTGCCGGCCTGCTCGCGGCCTGCGCCCCGCCGGAGCCCCCCGCGGCCGCGCGGACGACCAGGGCGCTGCCGGTGGACCGTTCGGCCACCGACCGCCGGGTCGCGTTCGCGAGCTGGACGCAGTATCTCGACCAGGACGAGTCCACCAAGCGGTTCCCGACCCTCGACGCCTTCGTCCGGGCCACCGGGATCCAGGCGAGCTACGCCGAGGAGATCGACGACAACGACCTCTACGTCAACAAGATCGCCCCGCAGCTGCGCGCCGGCCAGGACATCGGGCGTGACCTGGTCGTCCTGTCGGACTGGATGGTCAACCGGGTCATCGACCAGGAGCTGGTCCAGCCGCTCGAGCTGATCCGGATGCCGCACGCCGGCAACGTGCTGCCCGAGCTGATGGACGCGCCGTTCGACCCGGGGCGCCAGCACTCGCTGCCGTGGCAGTCCGGCCTGACGGGGATCGGCTACGACGCGAGCAAGGTCAAGGAGATCCGTTCCGTCGAGGACCTGTGGCGTCCCGACCTCGAGGGCCGGGTCGTGGGGCTGAGCGAGTGGCGCGACACGCTCGGCGTGATCCTGCGCAGCCAGGGCGTCGACCCGGCGAGGCCCTTCACCCGCGACCAGCTGGCCGCCGCCGTCGAGGTCGTCGACCGCCGGCTGCGCGACGGCCAGATCCGGCGGATCCGCGGCAACTCCTACGTCCAGGACCTGCAGAGCGGCAACGCGCTGGCCGGCCTGGTGTGGAGCGGCGACATCGCGACGCTGCGCGCCGAGACCGGCAACGAGCGGTGGACCTTCGTCGTCCCCGAGTCCGGCGGGATGCTGTGGAGCGACAACGCCGTCGTCCCGATCACCTCGCCGCGCCGGCGCAACGCCCAGCGGCTGCTCGACTGGTACTACCAGCCCGAGATCGCCGCGCAGGTCGCCGCGTGGGTGGGCTACATCTGCCCGGTTGCCGGCGCGCAGAAGGCCATGGAGAAGGTCGACCCCGAGCGCGTCGAGGACCCGCTGATCTTTCCCACGGCGGACTTCCTGGCGCGCCGGACGAGCGTGTTCCGGGCCCTGGACCCGCGCGAGGAGCAGGAGTACGCCGCGATGTGGACGCAGGTGGTGGGGCAGTGAGCGCCGGTGACCTGAGGCTCGACGGCCTCACCAAGAGCTTCGGGCGGGACGTGGTCGTGGACGACCTGTCCCTGCACGTGGCGGCGGGCAGCTTCTTCGCGCTCGTGGGGCCCTCGGGGTGCGGCAAGACGACGACCCTGCGGATGGTGGCGGGGCTCGAGCGCCCCGACGCGGGGCGGGTGCTGCTGGGGGAGCGGGACGTCACACTGCTGCGGCCGCACGAGCGCCCGGTCAACACGGTGTTCCAGTCCTACGCGCTCTTTCCGCACCTCAGCGTCGGGGACAACGTGGCCTTCGGACCGCGCCGTCGTGGGGTCCCGCGCGCCGCGGCCGCCGAGCAGGCCCGCGAGGCGCTCGCCCTCGTCGAGCTCGACGGTATGGCGAGCCGCCGCCCCTCCCGGCTCAGCGGTGGCCAGCAGCAGCGCGTGGCGCTGGCGCGGGCCCTGGTCAACCGGCCCGAGGTGCTCCTGCTGGACGAGCCGCTGGGCGCCCTCGACCTGCGCCTGCGGCGGCAGATGCAGCTGCAGCTCAAGCGGATCCAGGCCGAGACGGGCCTGACCTTCGTGCACGTCACGCACGACCAGGAGGAGGCCATGAGCATGGCCGACACCGTCGCCGTGATGCGCCAGGGCCGGATCGAGCAGCTCGGGCCCCCGGCCGAGCTCTACGACCTGCCCCGGACCAGGTTCGTCGCCACCTTCCTCGGGCAGTCCAACCTCGCCCCGGTCACGGTGGTCGGGGCGGAGGGCGACCTGCTCGTCGTGGAGCTCGGCGGCCAGCGGGTGCGGGTGCTGCGGTCACGGGCCGCCGCGCCGGACGCCAGGCGCTCGCTGGTCGGGGTGCGACCGGAGAAGGTCCGGATCGTCGCTGACGGGGCCGAGGTCCGCCGGCGGTCCGTCGCGAACGTCCTCGCGGGGGCGCGGGTGCTCGACGTCGCGTTCACGGGCGTGGCGACGCAGTACGTCCTGGACGTCCCCGGCGTCGGCACCTGGACGGCCTACGAGCAGAACCTCGACGTCGACGCCACGGCTCGCCCGGGGGACCTCGTCACCGTCGCCTGGGACCTGCGGCACACGTTCACGCTCCCCAGCGACGAGGGCAGCGACGCCGATCTCGGCGCCGACGCCTCGGCAGCGGGGTCCGCGCCCGTGCGGGTGACCTCTCCGTGAGCAGGCGCGCGGCATACCTGCTGCTCCTCCCCGGGCTGCTCTGGCTCGGCGTTCTGTTCGTCGCGCCGCTGGTGCAGCTCGCGAGCGTGAGCCTGCAGTCGGGCTACCCGGGCTTCCCCGGCTACTACTACCGCGACGTCAACGTCGGCAACTACCTCGTGGCCCTGACCGGCTTCGGCGGGCAGCTGGGTCGGTCCTTCCTGTATGCCGGCCTCGCGACGCTGCTGTGCCTGGTGCTGGCGTTCCCGCTGGCCTGGACCATGGCCTTCCGCGCGGGGCGGTGGCGTGGCGTGCTCATGGTGCTGGTCGTCGCGCCGTTCTTCACGCCGTTCATCCTGCGCACGGTCGCGTGGCGCCAGATCCTCGCCGACGACGCGCCGGTCGCGTCCACCCTGCGGGCGCTGCACCTGCTGCCCGGCGGGCACCTGACCGAGACGCCGTTCGCCGTGGTCATGGGCCTGACCTACACCTTCCTGCCCTTCATGCTCCTGCCCGTCCTCGCCTCCCTGGAGCGGGTGGACCGGTCGGTGCTGGCCGCCGGCGCAGACCTCTACGCCGGCCCGTGGCAGACCTTCCGGCTGGTCACCGTGCCGCTGGCGATGCCGGGCATCGTCGCCGGGACGCTGCTGACCTTCATCCCCGCAGCCGGAGACTACGTCAACGCCGACCTGCTCGGCTCGGACCGCGGCACGTCGATGGTCGGCAACGCCATCGACGCCCAGTTCTTCCGCGTGATCGGTGGCTACCCGGTGGCCGCGGCGCTGTCGTTCACGCTGATGCTGGCCATCCTCGTGCTCGTCCTGCTGTACCTCCGGCGCTACGGCACCCGGGAGCTGGTGTGAGCGGGGGCTCGTCGCGCTCGTCGTCGGCCCGGCGGTGGGTCGCCGACCACGTCGTCGTCCTGGTGTCCGTGCTGGTGCTGGCCTACCTGCTCCTGCCGGTGGCCTACGTCGTGGTGTTCTCGTTCAACGGCTACACGAGGTCCAACATCGCCTGGAGCGGCCGCCCCACCCTGGACCACTGGCGCGACCCGTGCGGCGCCCCGGGGGTCTGCGAGGCGCTCGGCACCTCGCTGGAGGTGGGGCTCGCCACGACGGTGCTGGTCACCACGCTGGGGACCATGATGGCGCTCGCGCTGGCGCGGGGCCGGTTCCGCGGCCGACAGGCGGTCGAGGCACTGGTGCTGCTGCCCATGGCCACCCCCGAGGTCGTCCTCGGCGCGTCCCTGCTGACGATCTTCGTGCAGGGCTTCACCCGCGTGGGGCTCGAGCTGGGGTGGTGGACCGTGGTCCTCTCGCACGTGATGTTCTGCCTGTCCTTCGTCGTCGTGACCGTGCGGGCTCGGCTCGAGTCGCTCGATCCCGGCCTGGAGGAGGCGGCCGCCGACCTGTATGCCGGGCCCGCCGCGACCTTCTGGCGGGTCACGGTGCCGGGGGTGCTGCCCGGCGTGGTCGCCGCAGCCCTGCTGTGCTTCGCCCTCAGCATCGACGACGTCATCATCACGACCTTCGTGTCGGGCGAGGTCGCCACCTTCCCGACCTATGTCTATACGGCCTACCTGCGGGGGATCCCGGCGGAGGCCAACGTCATCGGCGTGCTCATGCTGCTGGCCGCCGTCGCCTGCGCGGTGGCGGCCCGTCTGCTCGGTGGACGCCTCCCGTCCACCGAGCGCTGAGAGGAGCACGCCATGTCCGGTGTCGCCGCGGGGTTCTGGATCATCGGCGCCCTCGCGGGGCTGGGCTTCCTGCTCGCGCACCTCGGGGTCCTCGACGCGAGCGCGCAACGCGTGCTGTCCCGCCTGGCCTTCTTCGTGGCCTCGCCCGCGCTGCTGGTCGACGTGCTGTCCCGCACCCCCTTCGCCCAGGTGGTGGGGCACAACCTGCTCGTGTCCGCCTCGTCCGTCGTGATCACCGTGGCGGTCTACCTCGCCGTCGTGGTGCCGCGCTGGCACCCGGACCTGGGCGAGGCAGTGATCGGCTCGCTGGCCGCGGCCTACGTCAACGCCGGCAACCTCGGGATCCCCATCGCGGCCTACGTCCTCGGCGACGTCGCCCTGATGGCACCCACCCTGCTGCTGCAGCTCGTCTGCCTCACCCCGCTCGCCATGGCGTTGATGGACGTCGATGCCCTCGGCCGTCGCCCGCGCCCGCTCGAGACGCTGCTCGCGGTCGGGCGCAACCCGATGACGGTGTGCGCGCTCGCGGGCGTCGTGATGTCCCTGGTCGGCTGGCGGCCGCCCGGCCTGGTGATGCGGCCGGTCGAGATCGTCGGCGGGATGGCCGTGCCCGCCATGCTCCTGGCCTTCGGGGTGTCGCTGCGGCTGGGTCCTCGCCCGGGCGCCTCCGGGTCGACGGGGCAGATCGTCACCATCGTCGTGTGCAAGCTGGGGGTGCAGCCGCTGGCCGCCCTGGCCCTGGCGAGCGCGCTCGGCCTGACCGGCGTCCACCGGCTCGCGGCGGTGGTGACCGCCGCGCTGCCGTGCGCGCAGAACGTCTTCACCCACGCCGTCCGCTACGACCGCAGCGTGCTGCTGGCCCGGGACGCCGTGCTGCTGACGACCCTCGTGTCGCTGCCCGTGATCGCCGTGGTGGCGGTCCTGGTGCACTGAGCCGACGGGCCCGGCATACGGCCCGCTCGCCCCGGAGGGGCTCAGGCCGGGGGAGTCGTCCCGGCCGCGGCGTGGGCGGCGGCGACCTTGCGCCGCCGCTCGCGCAGCAGGTTGTCCTTGGGGTCGTTGTCGGGGTCCAGCTGGGCCGGCCCGAACACGCTCACCCCGACGTAGCGGATCCGCCACATGATGCGGTAGCCGAGGCTGAGCCCGGTGCGGTCCTTGGCCATGATGGTCCTCCCCGTGGATGTCGGTGGCGGTCGCCGCCCTCGACCACCCTAGTCCCGGAGGTGACCCCGCGACCGCCCTCGTGCTGTGACCTCCCCCTCGCCGTGGAGGGTGGGTCGAGACGCCGTCCGGGTGAGCCGTGCGCGGTCCTCGCGCGTCCTGCCCGGTCGCGCGGGAGGATGACCCCATGGGGACGCGTATGACGCCGCGCCGCAGCCTCCTGCAGGTGCTGCTGGCGGGCGGGGGATGGACGCTCACGATAGCGGTGACCGTGACGCTGACCGGTTGTGGGGCGGGCGCAGGGACGGCCGCCCCGACCCGGACGGTCACCGTGACGCCGACGCCCTCTGCAGCCACGACGTCTCCGTCACCCGCCGCGTCCGCGACCGTCACCGTCACGACGACGGCCCAGCCACACGCCGGTTCCGGTGAGGGCGCCTCGCCCGGCGTCGCGGCCCGCGAGGGCCCGACCACCGGCCGTCGCGCGACCGCCTATCCCGAGCAGGCTGCCGGGCGCTGTGGGACGCCCGACCACTACGGGCTGCTGACGATGGGGCAGCGCGGACGCAGCGTCGCGACGCTCCAGTGCCTGCTCGACCAGGCCGGCGAGGACGTCGTGGTGGACGGCGTGTTCGGCGAGCAGACGGCCATCGCGTACGCCCGGGTGGTCGAGCGGGCGCTGGGGGAGTCACCCCAGTCCCCCGACGTGATGACGCGCGAGTGGATCGTCCTCTACGCAGCCGGCCCCACACCCAGGCTCACCCGGGGGTCGCGCGGCGAGGCCGTGCGTCGGGTCCAGCGCGCCATCGGGATCGCGGTTTCGCCCATCCCGGTCGACGGCATCTTCGGCGAGCAGACGGACGCGGCCGTGCGGGAGTACCAGTCCCTCACCGGCCACACGGTCGACGGCGTCGTCGGGCCGGCCACCTGGCGCGCGCTGCAGACCGGTGAGCACGTCGGAGACTGATCCTCGGATCCACCCCCTCCCGTTGGAGGCGGCGGCGCGAGACCATCGTCAGCGACCACGCGGCACCAGGAGGCATCGATGAACCGCTCCACCAGCTCCATCCCACCCGGGAGGGGCAGCGCCGCAGCCGTGGCCACTGCCGCCGTCCTGACGCTCTGCCCGGCGATCGCGGGCTGCTCCTCGGGGGTCGAGGGGACCGAGGTCGTGCAGGTGACCCGGACCGTGACCGCGACGGCTACGGGATCGGCGGCGGGCGAGCCGGTCTCGGCGCCGGCGACCGAACCCGCTGGGACGCCGGCCGCCGGACCGGCTTCGACGCAGGCCGTGAGGACGGGCGCTACCGTGAGCCCGACCAGCGTGGTCGTCGCAGGCGCAGCCCCCGCCGCCCGGGCGTGCTCCCCGACCCTGCGGCGCTATCCCGACCTCGATCCCGGGGCGCGCGGTCCGGCGGTCGAGGCCTTCCAGTGCCTGCTCCGCCAGCAGGGAGCGAGCCTGACGGTCGACGGCGTCTACGGCCCGGTGACCAGGCAGGCCTACGACCAGGTCGCCCGCCGGCTCGGCTGGCAGGCCTGGGTCCCCCACGTCGAGGCGCACGTGTGGACCCTGCTCCTCTCGCAGGGCCCCACGCCCAGGCTGCGCCGGGGCAGCACCGGCGAGGCGGTCTCGCGGGTGCAGCGATCGCTCGCGGCACAGGACATCCCGGTCACCGCGGACGGACGCTTCGGCGCCGACACCGAGCGCGCCGTCCGCACGCTGCAGACCGGCTGGGCATGACGGTCGACGGCATCGTCGGTCCCGACACCTGGCGGGTGCTGCAGTCCGGCGGCGGGCCCACCGACTGAACGGGCACGCCCCGGGGACGGCCGAGACACGGGTCGATCGGTGCGAGGATGGTCGGGTGAGCCAGAGCCCGTATGCCGACAGCCCGCCGCCCCCCGCGCACACCTATCGCGCCGGCCACCGCACGGTCGCGCTCCTCGGCTCCACCGGCTCCATCGGCACCCAGGCGATCGACGTGATCACCCGCAACCCCGACCGGTTCACGGCGACCGCGCTCAGCGCCGGCGGCCGCAACCTCGCCCTCCTCGCGGAGCAGGCCGTCCGGCTCCAGGTCGAGCTCGTCGGCGTCGCGGACGGCGACGAGGCGGCGGTGCGGGGCGCCATCACGGCGGCCGCCCGTGAGGCCGGGCTGGCGTCATACGCCCCGCGGGTGGTCGTGGGGGAGGGTGCCTCCGAGGAGGTGGCGGCGCACGGAGCGGACGTCGTGCTCAACGGCATCACCGGGTCGATCGGCCTGCGGCCGACCCTGGCGGCGCTCCGAGCGGGCAGCACGCTCGCGCTCGCCAACAAGGAGAGCCTGATCGTCGGCGGCCCGATCGTCACACGTGCGGCCCGGCCGGGCCAGATCGTGCCGGTCGACTCCGAGCACAGCGCCATCGCCCAGAGCCTGCTGGCGGGTCGCCGGGACGAGGTGCGGCGGCTGGTGATCACCGCCAGCGGCGGGCCCTTCCGCGGTCGCGCCCGCGACGAGCTGCGCGAGGTGACGCCGGAGCAGGCGCTGGCTCACCCCAACTTCGCCATGGGCAAGGTCATCACCACCAACTCCGCGACCCTGGTCAACAAGGGGCTCGAGGTGATCGAGGCGCACCACCTGTTCGACGTGCCCTTCGCCGACATCGAGGTCGTGGTGCACCCGCAGCAGTACATCCACTCCATGGTCGAGTGGTGCGACGGCGCGGTGGTCGCCCAGATCGGGCTGCCCACCATGCTGGTGCCCATCGCGCTCGGGCTCGCCTGGCCCGATCGCCTGCGCGACGTGGAGACGCCGGTCGACTGGACCCGCGCGTCGACGTGGGAGTTCCTCCCGCTGGACCGTGAGGCCTTCCGCTCCGTCCCGCTGGCCTACCGGGTCGGCGAGGCGGGCGGGACCTACCCCGCCGTCTACAACGCCGCCAACGAGGAGTGCGTCGAGGCCTTCCACGCCGGCCGGATCGGCTTCCTCGACATCGTCGACACCGTCGAGCGGGTCGTCGACGAGCACCACGCCGGCGGCGAGCAGGCCGCCAACGTCGGGAACAACGCCTCGGACCTGGACGTTGCCGCTGTGCTGCGTGCCGAGTCCTGGGCGCGTGCCCGGGCCCGCGAGGTGCTCGGCCTGAGTCCCGCCTCCACCCCGACCGAGGAGCCCGCATGACCGAGGAGTCCGCATGACCGTGGTCCTGACGATCCTCGGCATCCTGTTCGTCGTCGTCGGCGTGGGTGTCTCCATCGCGCTGCACGAGATCGGCCACCTGGTCCCGGCCAAGCTGTTCGGGGTCAAGGCGCCGCAGTACATGATCGGCTTCGGCCCCACGCTCTGGTCGCGCCGGTTCGGCGAGACGGAGTACGGCCTCAAGGCGATCCCGCTCGGCGGCTACGTCCGCATGATCGGGATGTTCCCGCCCAAGGGCAGGGGTGAGGACGAGCACCACCTCCGGGCCTCGAGCACCGGCCGCTGGGCCGCCATGGTCGACGACGCCCGCACCCAGTCGATGGAGGAGATCCAGCCCGGCGACGAGGACCGCGTGTTCTACAAGCGCAAGAGCTGGCAGAAGGTCGTCGTCATGCTCGGCGGCCCCACCATGAACCTCGTCATCGCGACGGTCCTCATCGGTGGCGTCCTCATGGGGCACGGGGTCTTCGTCGAGCACGGGGCCAAGGTCGCCTCCGTCGTCGAGTGCGTGCGCCCGGCCGGCGCCGACGCCACGAACGCCTGCACCGAGAACGACCAGCGCACCCCGGCCGCGGTGGCCGGGCTCCTGCCCGGCGACCGCATCGTCTCCATCGGTGGCACGACGGTCGACGGCACCGCCGCCGTGGGACGGGTCGTGCGTCCCAGTGCCGGCAAGGCCCTGCCCGTCGTGGTCGAGCGCGCGGGGCAGCAGCAGACCCTCACCATCACCCCCATCACCAACGCGCTCCCTCGGCTCGACGCCGAGGGCGTGCCCGTGACCGGGGCGGACGGCAAGCCGCTGACCGTGCAGACGGGCTACATCGGGATGCAGTCGGCGCCCGTCGGTGCGATCGAGAAGCAGCCGATCACCGCGGTGCCGGGGGCGGTGGGCAACGCCGTCGCGCAGACCGCGGGCGTCATCGTCAAGATCCCCGAGAAGATGGTGGGGATCGCCAAGGCGGCCTTCGGCTCGGGGGAGCGCGACCCCAACGGCCCGATCTCGGTCGTGGGCGTCGGGCGCATCGGCGGCGAGGTCGCCGCCGGCCAGGTCCAGGGGCTCGAGGGCACCACCTCCAAGCTCATCACGCTGATCATGCTCATCGCGTCGCTCAACGTGGCGCTCTTCGTCTTCAACCTCATCCCGCTGCTGCCGCTGGACGGTGGTCACGTCGTCGGTGCCGTGTGGGAGGCCATCCGTCGCGGGTTCGCCCGCGTGGCCCGGCGCCCCGACCCGGGCTACATAGATGTCGCCAAGGGGTTGCCCATCGCCTATGCCATGTCGGTCGTCCTGGTCGTCATGGGTGGCCTGCTGATCTATGCCGACATCGTGCGGCCCGTCAAGCTCGGATGAGTGAGGGATACTGACACCATGACCGTTTCGCTAGGGATGCCTGCTGCTCCGGCGCCGGTGCTCGCACCGCGTCGCAAGACCCGCAAGATCAAGGTCGGCAAGGTCGATGTCGGTGGTGACGCGCCCGTCTCGGTGCAGTCCATGACGACGACCCTGACCTCGGACGTCAACACCACCCTGCAGCAGATCGCCCAGCTCACGGCGGCTGGCTGCGACATCGTGCGCGTGGCCTGCCCCAGCCAGGACGACGCCGACGCCCTGGCGCAGATCGCCCAGCACAGCCAGCTCCCCGTCATCGCGGACATCCACTTCCAGCCCAAGTACGTCTTCGCCGCCATCGAGGCCGGCTGCGCCGCGGTCCGCGTCAATCCGGGCAACATCCGCAAGTTCGACGACCAGGTCAAGGAGATCGCCGCGGCCGCCCGCGACCACGGCACCTCGATCCGCATCGGCGTCAACGCCGGATCCCTCGACAAGCGCCTCCTCGAGAAGTACGGCAAGGCCACCCCCGAGGCCCTCGTCGAGTCGGCGGTGTGGGAGGCCAGCCTGTTCGAGGAGCACGGCTTCCACGACTTCAAGATCTCGGTCAAGCACAACGACCCCGTCGTGATGGTGCGGGCCTACGAGCTGCTGTCCGAGCGCGGCGACTGGCCGCTGCACCTCGGCGTCACCGAGGCGGGCCCCGCCTTCCAGGGCACCATCAAGTCCGCCACCGCCTTCGGTGCGCTGCTGTCCAAGGGCATCGGTGACACCATCCGGGTCTCCCTGTCCGCCCCTCCCGTCGAGGAGGTCAAGGTCGGCATCCAGATCCTGCAGAGCCTCAACCTGCGGCCCCGCAAGCTCGAGATCGTCTCCTGCCCGTCCTGCGGGCGCGCCCAGGTGGACGTCTACAAGCTGGCGGACGCCGTGACCGCCGGGCTCGAGGGCATGACCGTGCCGCTGCGCGTCGCCGTCATGGGCTGCGTCGTCAACGGCCCGGGCGAGGCTCGCGAGGCCGACCTGGGGGTCGCGTCCGGCAACGGCAAGGGACAGATCTTCGTCAAGGGCGAGGTCATCAAGACCGTCCCCGAGGCCGCGATCGTGGAGACCCTCATCGAGGAGGCCATGCGCCTCGCCGAGGAGATGGGCGAGCCTGCGGACGAGGAGTCCGCCGGCAGCCCCACCATCACCGTCGGCTGAGTCCGCGGCGTCCGTATGACGTGACGCGCGATGACGACCGACGAGAGCGGGCCACCCCACACGAGGGGTGGCCCGCTCTCGTCGAGCCCGTCGGCGGACGCTGTCAGAGCTTGGTGACCTCGACGGCGGCCAGGCTCGGGGTGTCCTTGACGGCGTGGAAGCCCAGGTCGAGCCGCCCGTCGGTGACCGTCACGGTGAAGGTCGGCTCGTAGGCCCGGAAGGCGCCGCCGGTGCGGGCGAAGACGTCCACGTCCTTGAGGACCGTTGAGCCCTCCGCCCGGACGGAGTAGACCCGGCGCCCGGGAGCCGTGAAGTAGTCCTCGGCGGTGTAGAGCTTGACCCGGTAGGTCCCGTTGGCGACCTTGGTCCGGTAGGAGGTCATCCCGTAGACCGTGGAGCGGTACAGCTGGTCGTCACCGGTGCCGGCCACGTCACGGCCCACCATGGCCGTACCCGTCTTGTACGAGTCGAACGCGTCACCGCGCCCGGCCCATCGCCGGCCCTGGGCATCGGTCTGGTCGAGCCAGGCCGCGGTCTGCCGAACGGTGGCGACGCCCGGTCCCGGCACCGGAATGGTCGGCGTCGGGGTGGGCGTGGGGGTCGGGGTCGGGGCCGGGGTCGACTTGGTGGGAGTGGGCGTCGGAGTGGGAGTGGGCGTCGGGGTGGGTGCGGGCGCCGACGAGACGGGCGCCTCGTAGTTCATCGGCAGGACCTCGAGGAGCTCGAGCGGGAAGCCACGCTCGCCGCGTCCGGGGTCGCCCAGCATCTCCTGCCAGTCGGCCCGCCCGCGGAACAGCTCGGGATAGGGGTCGCTGGTCATGCCGATCGGGTTCTCCGCGCGGAAGCTGATCGATCCCGCCGTGTCCCAGACGACCACGCCGTACTCCTGGGCGGCCTTGGCGATGGTCCGCGCCGTCGGCGACAGGCGCAGGGCGTCGAGGTTGACGGAGGCCGGGATGCGCAGCATCTGCCCCTCGGCGGCGGCCGGTCGTCTCGACGGGTTCCAGCCGTCGGTGCGGTTGGCCGGACGGGAGACGTTGGGCCAGGGGGCGTTGTGGGGCAGCGCGATGCCGATGACGTGGTCGATACGACCGCGGCGCAGCTCCTCGGGGCGGATGGTGCCCCCGGCGAGGGAGAGCCCGCTGGCAGTGGTGCCGAAGGGGTGCGGGAAGACGCCGTTGCTCTTGGAGGCGTCCGGGATGCTGCCGCCCCAGCACGCCGACCAGGTACCGTTGTTCTTGCGGGTGACCCAGGTCTCCGTGAGGCGGCGGGAGCTCGCGTCGTACACCAGCATCTCGAGGTCCGTCCCCTCTGCCGGACGGGCGTAGGCCGGGATCCTCAGGTTGCTGAGGTGGTTGGCGATCAGGCCGGTGTCGCCGTACGACTTGCCCTGGCAGTTCTCGAACCTGAACGACGTGGTGGGGTCGCCAGCCTTGGCCATGTACATCGGCGCGGAGTAGCGCACCGTGTTGACCGCGATGGACGGGGCACCGGGGCGGCCGTAGTACGAGACGCCCTGGTCGTAGATGTGCTTGGAGATGTCCGCCGAGCGCGGGTCCTTCGGGGTGTTCGCCGGCAGCCTGCGATACCAGAACGCGTCGGGGGCGAAGATGCGCTCGGGCAGCCGGTCGCGATCTGCGGTCGCCGCAGCGGGCGCCGCCGTCACGGGCGCCGCGGAGGCGGCGGCGAGCTGGGCTGACCCCAGGGCGGTTGACGTGAGCAGGGCGGCGCCGATGACGCCTCCCGTCAGCCGGCGTCGCCGGCGTGCGGACAGGGGGGTGTGCATGAGACCTCGAGAGGGTGAGGGGAGAACTGCAGCCGGGCCGGATGATGGCGCTACGGCCGCGACAACCACTCTGTGCAACCGTTTCTGCACGAATGGCTGTCCATCAGCCAGTGTGATAGTTCAAAGCACTCGAGGGTAGGCCTATTCGGGGAAAAAAAATCACTCTATGTGTTGTATGACGATTCAAGGCCGTGGCGCCCCGAAGGTCACTTCGACATCGAAGTCTTTGATATGGTGAGGGTGTTGCGAGGCGCGGCCGGATGGGGGCCACCTCGGGGGAGCACGGCGAGATGGGCGCCGCCCCCGGCGCCGTTCGCAACCGCGGGGCCTGAGCAGCCCCGCAGCCAGAAAGGGCCTCGTCCGGCAGCTGCCGTGGCGGGGCCTTTTTCTGCTGCGCGAACTCGTCCCGGCGCGTCGCGTGGTGGCGTGACAAGCGACCCACCGCAGTCCACCCTTGGGGGGTGCTCCGCTCCCGATCGCCGATCCAGGCCCTGACGCCGGCCGACGAGGACGCGGCGATCGCTGTCTGTGCACGTCGGCCTGACGCCCACGTCTTCGTGGCGGCGCGCATCCGTGAGGGTGCGCTGCGGACCACCCCCGGCTGCGTGCTCGGCTACGCCGACCGGGGCGACCCCCTCGGCTGGCGATCTCTGGTGTGGACCGGAGCCAACGTCGTTCCGGTCGAGGTCGGACCGGACACGGCCCCGGCCTTCGCCCAGCGACTACGCCGGCGCAGCCGCTGGGCCTCCTCGCTGTTCGGCCCGTCCGACGAGGTGCTCGGGCTCTGGGCGTTGCTCTCGCCGTCGTGGGGGATGCCACGGGCCGTCCGCGGGTCGCAGCCGCTCATGGCGACGACCGTCCCGCCCAGCGAGCTCGGCCTCGCTCTGGACCCTTGCGTGCGGCTGGCCGGGCCCGACGAGCTGGACGCCGTCGTGCCGGCTGCGGCGGCCATGTTCACCGAGGAGATCGGCTACCCGCCGTACGTCGGCTCGGTGGCGTCATACCGCCGATCCGTGGCCTCGCTGATCGAGCAGCGGCGGACCTATGTCGTCACCGAGGGGCCCGACGTGGTGTTCAAGGCCGACGTGGGTTCGGTCGCTCTCGGGACCGCCCAGATCCAGGGGGTCTGGCTGGCGCCGCACCTGCGCGGCCGACGGCGTGCGGGGCCGGCCATGGCAGCCGTCGTCGAGGCAGTGCTGGCGGAGCACGCCGCTCGCGCCTCGCTGTACGTGAATGACTTCAACGTCGCCGCGCGGGCCACCTACGCCCGCATCGAAATGCGGGAGGTCGGGGAGTTCGCCACCGTCCTGCTGTGAGCGCGCCGTTCGTCGGTGGGTGGACATGCGGTCACCGACCGCCCGTCAGGAAGGGGCGACCGTTCGTCGCAGGGCACCGGCGAGACGCATTCCGTTGACGTGGCGTCAAGCAACACCCTCCGTCCAGGAGCCGTCCGACGGAGCACGGCTCACCCGCCCGAGGAGCCTGCATGAGCACCGTTGCACCCACCCCCGAGTCCACCCTCCCCCCGCCGGCGACGCCGACACCCGGGGCCTTCCCGGTCAAGCCCATCGCCGCGGCGACCGTGGGCCACGCGGTCGAGTGGTTCGACTGGACCATCTACGGCCTGTTCGCGACCTACTTCGCGACCCAGATCTTTCCGAAGGAGAACGAGGACCTCGCACTCCTGCTGACCTTCGCGACCTTCGGCGCCGCGTTCTTCTTCCGCCCCCTGGGTGGCTGGATGATGGGCCGGGTCGCGGACCTGACGGGGCGTCGCGGCGCGATGCTCGTGTGCGTCGCGCTCATGGCCGGAGGCTCGTTCGTCATCGGCGCACTGCCGACCTACGACCAGATCGGGATCTGGTCGCCGCTCGTCCTCGTCCTCGCGCGCATCGCCCAGGGGATCGCGGCCGGCGGCGAGCTGTCCAACACCTCGGCCTACCTGTCCGAGGTCGCCCCCGCAGGTCGGCGTGGCCGCTACGTCTCGTTCATGTACATCGGCACGGGCGTCGCCCTGCTGCTGGCGACGACGCTCGGCTTCTGGCTCACCCGCACGCTGGGACCCGCCAAGATGGCGGAGTTCGGCTGGCGCATCCCGTTCATCCTCGGCGGCATCTTCGCCCTCGTCGGTCTGTTCATGCGCAAGGACCTCAAGGAGTCGGCGCACTTCGAGGAGCACAAGGCCAAGGCGGTCGACAAGGTCAAGAACCCCCTGATGACCACCCTGCGGCTCTACCCCAAGTCCGTGCTGCACGTCGTCGGCACCACCATGCTGTTCGCCGTCGCCTACTACACGCTGATCGGCTCCATCAACTCCAGCGTCGTCAAGAAGTTCGCCAAGACCAACCCGGACGTGGGTCAGAACGTGTTCATGGCGCTCACGATCTCGATCGTCATCTTCATCGCCCTGCAGTACCCGTTGGGAGCACTGTCCGACAAGATCGGGCGCAAGCCGATGATGCTGATCTTCACGGTGTTCTATGCCGTGGCGATGGTGCCCTTGTCCTCGCTGATCAAGCCGGACCTGCTGAGCCTGACCATCCTCTACGTCCTCGGCATGTCCGCGTTCGCCTTCGCGTCGTGCATCCTGCCGGCGATCATGGCCGAGCTGTTCCCGACCGAGGTCCGGTCCACCGGCATCGGCGCCTGGTACAACATCACGGTGGCGATCTTCGGCGGGGGAGCGCCCTACCTGATCACCTGGCTCAACCAGAACCAGATGGGCGACCGCTTCTTCTGGGTCGTCTCGGCAGTCGCCGCGGTGGCGACGCTGATCATCCTGACGATGCCGGAGACGCGCGGCAAGAAGCTCGACTGATCGACGATCGACTGATCGACTGATCGAACCGTCACTGCACCGCCTCGCCCGCGTCGCCGGGGTCCGAGGCGCTCGACGAGCCGCCCGTGAGCATCGCCCACGGGCGGCTCGTCAGCTTGATGCGGGGCTGGTCGTCCGCGACCACGGCCGCCAGGTGGAGCAGGCTCGCGGTGCCGCGGTGGTAGTACTGCTCGTGCCCGACCGGCGGCCGCAGCACCGTCCAGGTGCCGTCGGGGTAGACAACGCGTCGGGCCAGCGGGGACAGCTGGTGCACGCCGGGGATCCGCAGCACCTCGCCGCCGAAGATGCCCAGGATGCCGATGAGGTCGCCGGGAGCGACGCAGGCGTACAACGTGCCGGGCGCCAGCCCGAGGTCGGAGAGGCGGGAGGCGAAGATGCCCGGTGCGCCGGCCGTCATCGCGGCGTCCACCACGTGGTGGTGCCGGGCGGCGAGCTGGGCGAGGGCGAGCCCCATGGCGGACGCGCCGTAGGAGTGGCCGCTCGCCACGATGCGTGCCCCCGCCGGAGCGATCTCCCGCACCCCCTCCAGGGTGCGCGCCAGGTGGTCGGCTGCCTCCCGCGCATATCGAGGGTCGGACGCCTCACCGGGCACGAGGACGCGCATCCCCGTGTCTCCCAGGGCCTTTCGCGTGGCGATGTCGTATGGCGCCTGGTAGCCGATCCAGTCGATCACCGCCACGCGTGCGTCGGGGCCGAGCAGGCGGACCGTCTCGTCGCGCAGCCAGGACATCCAGGTGGCCTCGCGATAGAGGCGCAGGTCCACGGTGGTGGTCGTGCCGGGCACGTGCACCACCAGGTGGGTGGCGGTGTCGGGGTCGCCGAGCGCGATGGCCGTCCGCAGGGGATAGCTGCGGGCGTCCAGGAGATAGAGGAAGCGACGCGAGGGCGGGGTCGAGACCTGGGCGAGCCCCTCGGGGACCTCGGCCAGCAGCTCGGGGTCGGAGAACAGCGCCCGGAGCTTGAGCAGGCCGCGCAGGTCCCGCTCCTCCTCGACGGTGGCCTCGTCGGCGGGTGCGCCGGTGTCGACGTCGAGCTCGCGGCTGCGGCGGGCGATCTCGGCCTCGAGCACCTGCAGGTTGGCCGTGTGCCGCACGGCGGTGGGGAGCCCGTCCGCCCGCCCCACCCAGGGGGCGTGGCGCCGCAGGACCTCCTCACGGTCGCCGGCGTCCAGGTCCCGCCACCAGGCGGCGACCACGTCGGGCGCCTCGTCGCGGGGGATCGGCAGCACGTCCTCGCCAGCCAGCCCGAGGCGGGGGTAGCGCGAGGCGGCGGTCCGGGCCTCGGTGCGGAGCTGGTCGACGAGCAGGCCTGCGGCATACAGCCCGACGTCGGTGCGCCGCGTCAGGATCTCGTCGAGGACGGCGTCGCCGGGCCGGGCCCACGTCCGCTCGGCCGCCAGCGCCTCGGTGAGGTGCAGGTGGGCGCTCGTCGCCGCCGCCACGGCCTGCTCCAGGGACTTCGCCGCGGCCAGCAGCCCCGCCTCCAGCGTGAGGGGTCCGGTGCCGGCGTCCCCTCCAGGTCGCACGCCCTCGCCCGGCGTCTCGACGCCCTCCTCCACGACCACTCACCTCCGTCTCCGAGGCTACGCCCGAACGTGGTCGAGGCCAGGAGCCAGGGCCGATATCCTGCCGTGGTCCCACCTTCGCCCATCCGAGGAGCCCCACCGTGTCCGGTGAGATCATGCGCATGTCGTCCCTGTTCCTGCGGACCCTGCGCGAGGACCCGGCCGACGCGGAGCTGCCCGGTCACCGGCTGCTGGTGCGCGCCGGCTACGTCCGTCGCGCGGCGCCCGGCGTCTACAGCTGGCTCCCCCTGGGGCTCAAGGTGCTTCGCCGGGTCGAGGGCATCGTCCGCGAGGAGATGGACCAGATCTCGCAGGAGCTGAGCTTCCCCGCGCTGCTGCCGCGCGAGCCCTACGAGTCGACGAACCGGTGGACGGAGTACGGCGACAACCTCTTCCGCCTCACCGACCGCAAGGGCGCCGACATGCTCCTCGGTCCGACGCACGAGGAGATGTTCACCCTCGCGGTCAAGGACCTCTACAGCTCCTACAAGGACCTGCCGCTGTCGCTGTACCAGATCCAGACGAAGTACCGCGACGAGGCGCGTCCCCGCGCCGGCCTGCTGCGCGGCCGCGAGTTCATCATGAAGGACTCCTACTCCTTCGACGTCTCCGACGAGGGGCTGCAGAAGTCCTACGACGCCCACCGCGACGCCTACGTCAAGATCTTCGACCGGCTCGGCTTCGACTACGTCATCGTCCAGGCGACCTCGGGCGCGATGGGCGGGTCGGCGAGCGAGGAGTTCCTCGCGATCAGCGAGGTCGGCGAGGACACCTTCGTGCGGGACGACAGCGGGTATGCCGCCAACGTGGAGGCCGTCGTCGTGCCGCAGGCCGAGCCCGTCGACGCTTCGGGCGTGCCGGCGGCGCAGGAGGTGGACACCCCCGACACGCCGACCATCGAGACCCTCGTCGACATGCTCAACGCGGAGCACCCGCGCCACGACGGCCGCGCGTGGACGGCCGCCGACACGCTCAAGAACGTCGTCGTCATGCTCGTGCAGCCCGACGGCACCCGCGAGCCCCTCGTCGTGGGCCTTCCCGGAGACCGTCAGGTCGACCTCAAGCGCCTCGAGGCCCAGGTCGCGCCTGCCGAGGTGGAGGAGTTCACCGAGGCGGACTTCACGGCCTACCCGCAGCTCGTCCGCGGCTACATCGGGCCGGGCGCGCTGGGGGAGACCGTCGAGCGCGACGAGCAGGGAGAGGTGGTGTCCCGCACCGGGATCCGCTACCTGCTCGACCCGCGCATCGCCGACGGCTCGTCCTGGGCCACCGGGGCCAACAAGCCCGGCGTGCACGTCGTCAACCTCGTCCACGGCCGCGACTTCACCGCCGACGGGACCGTCCAGGCCGCCGAGGTCCGCGACGGCGACGTCGCGCCCGACGGCGCCGGCACCCTGCGCACCGCCCGGGGCATCGAGATGGGCCACATCTTCCAGCTCGGCCGCAAGTATGCCGAGGCCCTGGGTCTCAAGGTGCTGGACGAGAACGGCCGGCTCGTCACCGTCACGATGGGCTCCTACGGCATCGGCGTCTCGCGCGCGGTCGCCGCCATCGCCGAGGCCAACCACGACGAGATCGGCCTGGTGTGGCCGCGCAACGTCGCCCCCGCCGACGTGCACGTCGTCGCGACCGGCAAGGACGAGGCGGTCTTCGTCGAGGCCGACCGGATCGTGACCGAGCTCGCCGCGCAGGGGATCACCTCGATCGTGGACGACCGCGCCAAGGTCAGCCCCGGCGTGAAGTTCAAGGACGCCGAGCTCATCGGGGTCCCGACCATCGTGGTCGTGGGCAAGGGCCTGGCCGACGGCACCGTCGAGATCAAGGACCGGCGCACGGGCGACCGCCGCGAGGTCGCCGTGGCCGACGTCGTCGCCGAGATCGCCCGGGAGGTGCGGTCCTGACCGGCCCCGCGCGCGCTCCGGACCCGGCGACCTCGCCGGTGGGTGCCGTCATCTTCGACTGGGGCGGCACCCTGACCCCCTGGCACGACGTCGACCTGCGCCAGCAGTGGGTCGAGTTCTCCCGCGGCTACGGCACGATGGCCTGCTCGCTCCACGAGCTCACGGCGCGCATCCTGCTCGCCGAGGACGAGCTCTGGCAGCGTGCCCGCACCAGCCACGAGTCTGGGCGCCTCGCGGACCTGCTGACGCAGGTGGGCCTCGACCCCGAGCACGAGGCGACGCTGGCCGGGCTGGCGGCCTACGAGACCTTCTGGGAGCCGCACACGCTCACCGACCCGCAGGTCGAGCCGTTGTGGACCGGCCTGCGCGAGCGGGGGATCCGCGTCGGCGTGCTGTCCAACACCATCTGGACCCGCGACTACCACCGTGGCGTCTTCGAGCGGGACGGGGTCGCCCACCTCATCGACGCCGACGTCTACTCGAGCGAGATCCCTTGGGCCAAGCCGCATCCCGAGGCCTTCCTCGCTGCTGCACGCGCCGTCGGCGTCGAGCCGGAGCGGTGCGTCTACGTCGGGGACCGGTCCTTCGAGGACGTCCACGGCCCCCAGCAGGTGGGCATGCGAGCGGTGTGGGTGCCCCACTCGCGGATCCCCGTCGCGCAGCAGGTCTCGCACGAGGCGGAGCCCGACGCCGTGGCCCACGAGCTGCTCGACGTCCTCACGATCGTCGACCGGTGGTGCGGGCGTGGGTGAGCTGTCCCTCCAGGTCGTGCTCTTCCTGGTGGCGTCCGCGTTCTGCGCGGGCTGGGTCGACGCCGTCGTCGGCGGGGGAGGGCTGATCCAGCTGCCCGCGCTGCTCGTCGGTCTGCCCGGCGCCTCGCCCGCGCAGATCCTCGCCACCAATAAGCTGGCCTCGATCTGCGGCACCTCCACGAGCGCCGTGACCTACTACCGCCGGGTGCGTCCCGACCTGCGCACCGCGATCCCGCTCGCGGTGGCGGCGTTCGCCGGGTCGTCGCTCGGCGCGGTCGTGGCCACCAGGATCCCCAAGGAGGCGTTCAACCCGATCATCCTGGTGGCGCTGGTCGTCGTGGGCGCCTACACCGTGGTCAAGCCCAGCCTCGGCGCCTCGACCCAGCTGCGGTTCTCCGGCCAGCACCACCTCGCGGCGGCACTGGTCATCGGGGTGGTCATCGGCTTCTACGACGGGGCGCTGGGACCCGGCACCGGGTCGTTCTTCGTCTTCGCCCTGGTCGGGCTGACCGGCTACGCCTTCCTCGAGGCCAGCGCCAAGGCCAAGATCGCCAACTTCGCGACCAACCTCGCGGCCCTCGTGGTCTTCATCCCGCACGGGGCCGTCATGTGGCCGATCGGGGTCGTCATGGGGCTGGCCAACATCGCGGGCGGCTACATCGGGGCGCGGACGGCGGTGTCGCGAGGCACGGGCTTCGTCCGCATCGTGTTCATCGTGGTGGTGGGCGGCTTCGTCGTCCGCATCGGCGGGCAGCTGCTCGGCCTGTGGTGAGCGTCGGCCGCTGGTGACCCGCGCTGGGCGCCTCGTTCAGCCCCGGCGCGGTCGACGCGGTCGCCGCAAACGGTTCTGGCGGCGCCACACGGCCCTGATCGTCGCCCAGCGGGCGAGGCCGGCCCCGAGGCCCGCCAGCATCCCCGGGACGAGCAGGAAGGTCCCGTCCATGGCGTCCCGGCCCAGGTCCGCGCGTCCGCCGGCGAGCCCGGTCAGGACGCCCACGGCCACCCCCAGGAGCAGCCCGGCCAGCGCACCGCCGAGGGTGAGCGGCCAGACGAGCGCGCGACCCCGACCCCGACCCGCAGCCCGGGCGGCCAGCTCTCGGGACCGCGTCCAGGCGACCGCGACCCCGACGGCGGCGACGATCGCCGGGAGCATCAGCAGCAGGACGGCGCGGTTGCGCACGAGCGTCAGCCCAGCACCCGGTCGTAGGTCACGAACGCGAAGCCCGGGTGGGCCTGGGTCGCCGCGACCTCTTCGCGCCGGACCTCGCGCCACTGCGCGCGATCGATCTCGGGGAACCACGTGTCGGCGTCCGGGGCGTCGTCCACCTCGGTCAGCTCGAGCCGGTCCGCCAGGGGCAGGGCGAGGGCATAGATCTCGCCGCCTCCGCCGCAGCGCACCTCGTCGTGGCCGGCCAGCGCCAACGCCTCCTCGAGGGAGGACGCGGTCTCCGCATCCGGGACGACCCACCTGGCGTCCCGGGTCACCACGATCGTCCGTCGGCCCGGCAGGGCGCGACCGATCGACTCGTAGGTCTTGCGCCCCATGACGAGCGGACGCCCCTGCGTCAGGGCCTTGAAGCGGGGGAGATCGCCCGGCAGCTGCCACAGCAGGTGCCCGTCCCGCCCGAGGGCGCCGTTGCGACCGACGGCCGCGACGAGGGTGAGCGTCCGGGACGTCATACGGCGATCGGTGCCTTGATGCTCGGGTCGGCGACGTAGCCGTCGAGGGTGAAGTCCTCGAGCTCGTAGGCGTCGATCGACGGGCGCCGCGCGACGTGCATCGTGGGGAGCGGGTGCGGCGTGCGCGTGAGCTGGAGCCGCGCCTGGTCCAGGTGGTTGGAGTAGAGGTGCGCGTCGCCGAGCGTGTGGACGAGGTCGCCCGGCTCGAGGTCCGTCTGCTGCGCGACCATCATCGTGAGCAGCGCGTACGACGCGATGTTGAACGGCACCCCGAGGAAGATGTCGGCGCTGCGCTGGTAGAGCTGGCAGGACAGCCGCCCCTCGGCGACGTAGAACTGGAACATCGTGTGGCACGGCGGCAGGGCCATGCGGTCGACGTCCGCGACGTTCCAGGCGGAGACGATGTGGCGCCGCGAGTCGGGGTTGCTGCGCAGCGACGCGATCACCTGACCGATCTGGTCGACGTGGCGGCCGTCCGGGGTGGGCCAGGACCGCCACTGGTGGCCGTAGACGGGTCCGAGCTCGCCGTCCGCGTCGGCCCACTCGTCCCAGATGGAGATGCCGCGCTCCTGCAGCCAGCGCACGTTGGTGTCGCCCCGCAGGAACCACAGCAGCTCACCGATGATCGACCGCAGGTGGAGCTTCTTGGTCGTGAGGACCGGGAAGCCCTGGGCGAGGTCGAAGCGCATCTGGTGCCCGAAGACGCTGCGCGTGCCGGTGCCCGTGCGGTCCGCCTTGTCCACCCCGGTCGTGAGGACGTGGTCGAGGAGGTCGAGGTACTGCTGCATGGCGACCACGGTAGCCGGGCGGGTCCGTCATACGGTCATCGACGGGGCGCGAGAGAGCGGCCAGCCGATGTGAGCCAGGTCACACGAGTTCCCGCGACCCGGCTGTAACGAGATCGCCCTCCTTGCCGATGTAGTCCGTGAATCGCGTAGCCACCCGGACCCCCGAGCGGGTGGCTACGCGATTCACATGTCCGGCGCCGACCCGTGGCCGTGGCGGTCACCGCCCCTCGCGCGCACCCCGGGATACATTGACCTCATGACGACCTCACCCGCGTTCGGCCGAGTCCTGTCGGCCATGGTGACCCCGATGCTCCCCGACGGCTCGATCGACCTTGACGGCGTGCGTCAGGTCGCGCGCCACCTCGTCGACCACGGCCACGACGGCATCGTCGTCAACGGCACCACCGGCGAGTCGCCGACCACCACGGACGACGAGAAGGCCGAGCTGGTCCGCCTGGTGCGTGAGACCGTCGGCGATGGCGTGCACGTCGTCGCGGGCGTCGGCACCAACGACACCAGGCACACGATCGAGCTGGCCGGCCAGGCCGCCGACGCGGGCGCCGACGGGCTGCTCGTCGTGACGCCCTACTACAACAAGCCCCCGGTGGCCGGGCTCGAGGCGCACTTCCGCGCCGTGGCCGACGCCACCGAGCTGCGCGTCATGCTCTACGACATCCCCGGTCGGGCGGGCGTCCCGATCCCCACCGACCTGCTGGTCCGGCTCGCGGACCACCCGCGCATCGTGGCCGTCAAGGACGCCAAGGGCGACCTGTGGGCCGCGACCAAGGTCCAGCGCGCCACGGACCTGCAGTGGTACTCCGGCGACGACGTCGCCAACTTCTCCCACCTGGCGCTCGGCGCCGTCGGCATCGTCAGCGTCGTGGCCCACGTGGCCGGCGACGCGTATGCCGAGATGGTGGGGGCCATCCAGGGCGGCGACGTCGAGCGGGGGCGCGAGATCCATCGCCGCCTCGTGCCCGTCGTCGACGCCGTGATGAACGTGACCCAGGGGGCCATCATGACCAAGGCGGCACTCGTCGAGCTGGGCGTCATCGCCCACGCCGACGTGCGCCTGCCGCTGGTCCCGGCCACCGACGACCAGGCCGAGATCGTCCGATCCGGCCTCCGTAGCTCAGGACTGATGTGACTTCTGCTTCCGCTGCACCCGACCTCGTGACCGAGGTCCCCACCACCCCGCCCGCGCTGCCCAAGGACGGCCTGCGGGTCGTCGCCCTCGGCGGCCTCGGCGAGGTCGGCCGCAACATGACGGTGCTCGAGCACCGCGGCCGGCTGCTGATCATCGACTGCGGGGTGCTCTTCCCCGAGGAGCACCACCCGGGGATCGACCTGATCCTCCCGGACTTCGACTACCTCGAGGATCGGCTGGACGACGTCGACGCCGTGGTCCTCACGCACGGGCACGAGGACCACATCGGGGCACTGCCCTACCTGCTCAAGCGCAAGCCCGACATCCCGCTCATCGGCTCCCAGCTGACCCTGGCGCTGGTCGAGGCCAAGCTCAAGGAGCACCGGATCACGCCCTACACGCTGGGCGTGCGCGAGGGGCAGCGCGAGCAGGCCGGCGTCTTCGACCTGGAGTTCGTCGCGGTCAACCACTCCATCCCCGACGCCCTCGCGGTGTGCGTGCGCACCGCCGCGGGCACGCTGCTGCACACCGGTGACTTCAAGATGGACCAGCTGCCGCTGGACCGCCGCCTCACCGACCTGCGGGCCTTCGCGCGTCTGGGCGAGGAGGGGGTCGACCTCTTCCTGACCGACTCCACCAACGCCGAGGTCCCCGGCTTCACCACGCCCGAGCGCGAGATCGCCCCGGCCATCGACAAGGTCTTCCGCCACACCACCGGTCGCATCATCGTGGCCTGCTTCTCCTCGCACGTGCACCGGGTCCAGCAGGTGCTCGACGCGGCGCACAAGGCCGGGCGACGGGTGGCCATGGTGGGCCGGTCGATGGTCCGCAACATGACCATCGCCGCCGAGCTGGGCTACCTCCACGTCCCGCCCGGCGTGCTCATCGACATCAAGAAGGTCGGGTCCCTGCGCGACGACCAGCTGGTCCTCGTGTGCACCGGCTCGCAGGGCGAGCCGATGGCTGCCCTGAGCCGTATGGCGAACCGCGACCACCGCATCGAGGTCGGCCCCGGCGACACGGTGCTGCTGGCCTCGTCGCTGATCCCCGGCAACGAGAACGCCGTCTACCGCGTGATCAACGGCCTGATGCGGCTCGGCGCCGACGTCGTCCACAAGGGCAACGCCAAGGTCCACGTCAGCGGGCACGCGAGCGCCGGCGAGCTGCTCTACTGCTACAACATCGTCAAGCCCCGCAACGTCATGCCCGTGCACGGCGAGTGGCGTCACCTGGTGGCCAACGGACGCCTGGCCGAGGCGACCGGCGTGCCGGCCGAGCGGGTCCTGCTCTGCCAGGACGGCACCGTCGTCGACCTCGTCGACGGGGTCGCGAGCATCGTGGGCGAGGTTCCGTGCGGCTACGTCTACGTCGACGGGTCGGCCCTCGGCGGCGAGACGAGCGACGAGCTCCTGCGCGACCGGCGGATCCTGCGCGACGAGGGCTTCGTGACCGCCATCGTGGTCGTGGACACCTCGACCGGCGAGGTGGTCAGCGAGCCCGAGATCACCTCGCGCGGCGTGGCCGAGGACCAGGAGGTCTTCGACCGGGTGCGCCCGCAGGTCGAGAAGGCCGTGGTCGAGGCCATGGCCAAGGGCACCACGGACACCTACGCCCTGCAGCAGGTCGTGCGACGCACGCTCGGCTCCTGGGTCGGCACCAAGCTCCGGCGCCGCCCGATGATCATCCCGGTCGTCATCGACGCATGACGGCGGGGTCGACCCGCACGAGGCCCACGACGACGATCTGGTCACCCTCCTCGCGGGTGCTCCTCGTCGCGGGGGCCGTGCTGACGCTGGCGGGCACCGGGCTGCTCGCGCTGCGCTGGGCCGTGGTCCCCGAGCGCACCGGCTTCCTCGCCCTGCAGGCCGTGTCGCCGCTGGGCGGGGTCCTCGTGGGGCTCGGGGTCGCGGCCCTGCTCCTGGCGCGGGCCTGGGGCCCGCTGGCGGTGGCCCTCGTCCCGGCCCTGGCGTATGGCGTTCTGGCCGCCCCCACGGTCCTGCCCGACACGGTCCCGCCCCGCCCGGACGACCTGGTGGTGCTCTCGACCAACCTGCAGTACGGCCGGGCCGACCCGCACCGCGTGATCGCCGCCATCGACCGCGTCGACGCCGACGTGGTCGTGCTGGTCGAGGTCACGCCGGGCGCCCTCGAGCGGCTCGACGCGGCGGGGCTGTCCGGGCGCTACGCGCACTCGATGGGTCAGCCCGGGCCGCGGGCGAGCGGCCTCGTGGTGCGCACCCGTGACCCCCTGCGCGTCGTGTCCCCGTCCTACGACCCGCGCACCGGGACGCCATACGGCCTGCTCGGCACGAGCAGGGGAGAGGTCCTGCTCTGGGGGGTGCACCCGGCCGCCCCGACCAGCCCCGACCGCTGGCGCAGCGACCTCGCGGACCTCGAGTCCTGGATCTCTCGGGTGGCCCGGCTCGACCCGGAGCAGCCGGTCGTCGTCGCGGGGGACCTCAACGCGACCTACAGCCACCCGCCCTTCCGCCAGGCCGTGGCGCCGCTGACCGACGCCGCGCGGTCGGCGGGAAAGGGCTGGGAGCCCACGTGGCCCCAGGGCCGGTGGTACCCACCCTTCGCGCAGATCGACCACGTGCTGGTGCGCAACGTCGGGGTGGTCGACAGTGGGGTCGTCGCGATCCCGGACACGGACCACCGGGCGGTGTGGGCGCGGTTGCGGGTGGGGTGAGCTGCGCGGGTCGGGCCGCTCAGGCCAAGGTGCTCAGCCACGGTGCTCAGCCACGGTGCTCAGCCACGGTGCTCAGCCACGGTGCTCGGGCCGGCGCACTCAGGCCGCGCACTCAGGCCGCGCACTCAGGTCAGGACGGGTCGCTCGTCGGCCGGCCCCTCGGCCGGCCCGTCTGCCACGGCATCGTCCTGCTGGTGCCGGGCGGACAGCCGGCTGAGGGCGAAGACCGAGGCGAGCAGGACCGCGAGCCCGATGCCCTCCAGCAGCAGGTCCTTGGGGGCGGAGTGAAGGCGCTCGCCGTAGACCGCGCCGCCGATGATCAGGCTGAACAGCGGGTCCAGGCTCGCGATGACCGGCAGGCTCGACGACAACGGCCCGGCCTGGAAGGCCATCTGGTTGAGCACCAGGGCCAGCCCGCCGGCGATGATCAGGGTGTAGAGCTGCCAGGAGAGCAGCAGTTCCGGGATGCCGTGCTCGACGATGCGGGTGCAGGTCTTGATGAGGGCGGCCGTGCAGGCGTAGAGCGCGGCGACCGCCGTGGCCAGCAGGGCGGCCTTGCGTCGAGGGCCGACGCGGCGGGCCACCGTCACGCAGACGAGGACGAGCATGGTGGTGCCGACACCCACGACGATGGCGGGGTTGCGGGCGCCCTTGGCCTCCGGCCCCTTGGGGGCGGCGGCCCCGGAGGCCCACAGGAACAGCACGAGGCCGCCGACCAGCGCGAGCGCCAGGAGCACCTCGCGCCCCGAGGGGCGCTGCTTGAGGAACCACGCGTTGAGGACGAGGGAGAAGACCAGGGCGAGCGTCAGCATCGGCTGCACGACCGAGATCGCACCCTCGCGCAGCGCCAGCACCTGCAGGATGATGCCGCCGGCGTCGCACACGAGGCCGCCGAGCCACAGAGGGTGCGAGACCATGGCCTGGACGAACCGCCGCACGCGGACGAGGCCCGTCCCGGTGATCTCGGGCATGGTCCCGGCGGAGCGGTGCTTGAGCACCGAGCTGAGCGCAAAGACCGCGGTCGCCGCCAGCGACAGCAGCAGGACCGTCGTCACCGGTCCGACCAGCCCTGCTGGCGGGTGCGCGCGGTCTCGTCACCCTGGAGGGGCGTGATGTCGATCTCGGGCAGGAGCGAGACGTCACCGGCGCCCGCGGTCTCGTAGACGTCGGCCAGCAGCGAGAGCGTGTGCGGCCAGATGACGGCGCAGTCCTGGGTGCGGTTGTAGTGCTGGATCCGGCGCAGCAGGGAGCGGTCGCGCGCCAGCCGCTCGAGGGCGTGGGTCATGTCGCCGTCCGTCTCGCAGATGAGGCCCTCGCGCTCGTGCCGGACGAACTCCGGCAGGCCGCCGGACGCCTTGGCGACGATGGGGAGCCCCGCACACCGCGCCTCCAGCGCGGCGAGCCCGAAAGACTCGAGGTTGGCGGGGGCGATGAACGCGTCGCTGGACTCGAGCATGAGGCGGACGTGGTCACGGTCCAGGCGCCCGTGCAGCGTGACCTGGTCGGCGAGCCCGTGGCGGCGCAGGTAGCGCTCCATGGCCCCCTGCCGGGGTCCGCACCCGGCGATCTGCAGGCGGATCGTGGTGGTCGGTCCCAGGCGGTTCTGCGCCTCCCGCAGCATCCGCAGCAGCGGCATCGGGCGCTTGCGGGCGCTGAGCCGCATCACGGCCGCGACGGTCAGCTCGCCCTCGCGGTCGGGGTAGCCGCCGCGTCTGGTCCACCGGGCCGGATCGACCCCGTTGGGGATCACGTGCACCTGGGCACCGTCGGGCAGGACCCGCCGGACGTGGCGGGCCGCCATGTCGCTCACCGCGGTCCAGGTGATGGGGAGCGTGGTCCACCCCCACACCAGGTTGCACAGGCGGAAGATGCCGATGGCCCAGGCCCACAGCGAGTGGACGGTGACGACGGTCGGGATGCCGGCCCTGGCGGCGGCCCGGGCGACGAAGAACCCGAGCGGCGAACCGACCCCGACATGGCAGTGGACGAGGTCGTAGCCGCCCTCGCGGACCTCGCGGCAGCCGTCGCGCCACGCCGCGGGGTGGATGGCGTGCTGGACCCGGAAGCCGTCGGTCAGCCGGACGACCGCGTCGGGGCCGAACGGCACCCCCGCGCTGGTGTGGCTGGGGGCGTAGGGGTCGCCAGAGGCGGGCGCGTCGCGGTTGCTCGGCGAGCTGGTGACGACCACGACCTCGTGACCGGCCGCGCGCTGGCGGCCGGTGAGCTCTGCGACCTGCATCTCGATCCCGCCGAGGCGGGGGAGGTAGAAGTCGGTGACGTGCGCGATCTTCATCAGTCGTCGTGGTCCTTCGTCGTGCCCGCGCGTCACGGCGACGGTGTCGTCGTGCAGCACGGCCCCCGTGCGGGCGCGCTATGGGCACGCCCACCAGCGATCATGCCGGAACGGACAGATCCTCGCAGATGCCGTCGTCGGCGTGTCGGCTCCCGGTCGTGGGGGACGTCCAGGTCCCCCGTGCTGGCGCGGGCTGCCCGTGGTCACATTGTGATCACCGGCGCGCGTGTGCCTCGGGGGCCGGGAGGGGCGGTCCCGTAGCCTGCGGAGCATGGCGACCCGTGGCTCCACCAGCACCACACGCTCCACCTCGACGAGTCGTGGCGGATCGACGCGCCCCGGCTCGAGCAAGGGCGGCGCGACCCGCAAGCCTGCCCCGGGACGCACGCGCGACGGGGGGCTGCCGCTGCCCGTCAGGGCTCTGAGGGGCACCTGGATGGGGCTGGCCCATGTCGTCGGAGGGGGCGTGCGCAGCGTGGGACACGGAGCCGCAGACCTGGAGCCGGAGCACCGCCGCGACGGCGTCGGGTTCGCCCTGGTCGCCCTCGCGATCGTCGTCGCCGCCCGAGAGTGGTGGAACATGCCCGGGTGGCCCGGCGCGGTCGTCCACACGGTCGTCGCGGGCACCATCGGGTGCGTCGCGCTCGTCCTGCCCCTGGTCCTGCTGGGCTTCGGGCTGCGCGTGCTGCGCGCACCGGACGACGGCCACGCCACCAACCGCATCGCCATCGGCTCGTTCGCCCTCCTGCTCGCCACCTGCGGGATCGTGCACATCGCCAAGGGTCTGCCCACCCCGAGCGGCAGCGCGGAGGAGATGCAGGCCGCCGGCGGCATCATCGGCTTCCTCGCCTCGAGCCCGCTGGCCGCAGCCGTCAGCATCTACGGCGCCGTCCCCATCCTCGTGCTGCTGGGGATCTTCGGCCTGCTGGTCGTGACGGCGACGCCGGTCCACCAGGTGGGTCCGCGGCTGCGGGGCGCCTACCTGCGGCTCTTCCACGGCGAGGGCGCCGAGAGCGACGGGGGCGCCGACGGGACGCCCGGCCACGGCCAGGACCTGATGGCGCAGCGCGCCGGTGGGGCGACCCGGCGCCGCCGCGGCCGGACCGACGCCGAGCTCGACGAGCGTGCCGGCGACGAGGCCTACGAGCAGGCCGCCGTGGTCGAGCCGACCGGCCGGCCCGCCCGTCCCGGCCTGCGACCCGGGCAGAAGCGCCCCGTCGGCGCCGAGGCCGAGGCACTGCGTCGCGCCCGCGACAACGCCGCCGCCCAGGGGCACGCGCCCACCGCCGACGGGGTCGAGGATGCAGCCGATCCCACCGATCCCACCGATCCCACCGGGCTCCTCGACGCCGCCGGTGCCCCTGGAGCGCGGCGCACCGAGGGCGCCCGCACCGCCACCTCCGCCCCGGTGCCGAGCAAGCCGCAGCTGGAGGCCCCGCCGACCGAGCCGCTGCCGCAGCGGGTCGAGCAGCTGGCCCTGGCCGGCGACATCACCTACCACCT
This sequence comes from Arsenicicoccus bolidensis DSM 15745, assembly GCF_000426385.1. Lineage (GTDB taxonomy): Bacteria > Actinomycetota > Actinomycetes > Actinomycetales > Dermatophilaceae > Arsenicicoccus > Arsenicicoccus bolidensis. The sequence goes on along the minus strand of NZ_AUFG01000020.1, from coordinate 20,243 downwards.
GCCCGAGGACTCGATCCTCAAGCCCGGCCCGCCCCACAAGGAGCGCAGCGCCGCCAACGACCGCGTCGTCGACGCCCTCACCGGCGTGCTCGACCAGTTCGACATCGACGCCCAGGTCACGGGGTTCACCCGCGGCCCCACGGTCACGCGGTACATCGTGGAGCTGGGGCCCGGGGTCAAGGTCGAGCGCATCACGGCGCTGTCCAAGAACATCGCCTACGCGGTGGCGAGCGCGGACGTGCGCATCCTGTCGCCCATCCCCGGCAAGTCCGCCATCGGCGTCGAGATCCCCAACACCGACCGCGAGAACGTCTGCCTCGGCGACGTCCTGCGCTCCCAGGTCGCGCGCAACAACACCCACCCGATGGTCATGGGCGTCGGCAAGGACGTCGAGGGCGGCTATGTCATCGCCAACCTCGCCAAGATGCCGCACATGCTCGTGGCCGGCGCGACCGGCGCGGGCAAGTCGAGCTTCGTCAACTCGCTGATCACCTCGATCCTCATGCGATCGACCCCGGACGAGGTCCGGATGATCCTGGTGGACCCCAAGCGCGTCGAGCTGACGGCATACGACGGCATCCCGCACCTGATCACCCCGATCATCACCAACCCCAAGAAGGCCGCCGAGGCGCTGCAGTGGGTCGTGCGCGAGATGGACCAGCGCTACGACGACCTCGCGAACTTCGGCTTCAAGCACGTCGACGACTTCAACAAGGCGGTGCGCGCCGGTCAGGTCAAGCCGCCGGCCGGGTCGGAGCGGGAGATCCACCCCTACCCCTACCTCCTGGTCATCGTCGACGAGCTCGCCGACCTGATGATGGTCGCCCCGCGCGACGTGGAGGAGTCGATCGTCCGGATCACCCAGCTGGCGCGCGCCGCGGGCATCCACCTCGTGCTGGCGACCCAGCGTCCCTCCGTGGACGTCGTCACCGGCCTGATCAAGGCCAACGTCCCCAGCCGGATGGCGTTCGCCACCTCCTCGCTCGCCGACTCCCGCGTCGTCCTCGACCAGCCGGGCGCCGAGAAGCTCATCGGTCAGGGCGACGCGCTCTTCCTGCCGATGGGCGCCTCCAAGCCGATGCGCGTCCAGGGCGCCTGGGTCACCGAGTCCGAGATCAGCGAGGTGGTCAAGCGCGTCACTGAGCAGCTCAAGCCGAGCTATCGCGAGGACGTCGCGGTCGTGGCGCCCACCAAGCAGATCGACGACGACATCGGCGACGACCTCGACCTGCTGCTGCAGGCCACCGAGCTGGTCGTGACGACGCAGTTCGGCTCGACCTCGATGCTGCAGCGCAAGCTGCGCGTCGGCTTCGCCAAGGCGGGCCGGCTCATGGACCTGCTCGAGTCCCGCGGCGTCGTGGGCCCCTCCGAGGGCTCCAAGGCGCGCGACGTGCTCATCAAGCCGGACGACCTGCCCACGACGCTCGCCGTCATGCGCGGGGACGAACCCCCGGCAGCCCCCGTGGCAGCCGCGCCCGTGGCCGGTCCTGCGGCCGGCGGTGACCGGTATGCCGGAGCGAGCGACGACATGGCGACCGGCCGCGTCGTCGAGGGTGAGGGCGACGAGGAGTCCGAGGACGCCTGGGCGCTGACCGATCGCGGCTCCGAGCGCTACTGACGCCGCGTGACGGCGTCCAGGACGCGCAGGACGTTGCGGTGGGTGAGGGCCTCCAGGTCGGTCCGGCTCCACCCCCGCGCCTCGAGGGCGGCGAGCAGGGCGGGATAGGTGCTGACGTCACCGAGCCCCGCGGCGACCAGCGGCGTCCCGTCGTAGTCCGCCCCGATGCCCACGTGCTCCACGCCGACGAGCTCGCGGACGTGCTCGACGTGGGCGACCACGTCGTCGATCCCGGCGGTCCGCTCGTCCGCGGCGACGAACTTCGGCACGAACGGGATGCAGCACACCGCACCGGTCGCGGCCGCCGTCGCCAGGACGTCGTCCGGGACGTTGCGGACGTGATCGGTGACGGCGCGCGCCCCCGAGTGGGTGAACAGCACCGGGTTGGCGGTGGTGGCGAGCGCATCGCGCATGGTGTCGGCCGCGACGTGGGACAGGTCGACGATCATCCCGAGCCGGTCCAGCTCGCGGACCACCTCCCGGCCGTATGCCGACAACCCCTGGTGCACGGGCACGTCCGTGGCGCTGTCGGCCCAGGGGGTGTTGTCGTTGTGCGTGAGCGTGAGGTAGCGCGCCCCCATGGCGTGCAGGACCCGCAGGACGCCGAGGGAGGACCCGATCGAGTGGCCGCCCTCGACGCCGATCAGCGATGCGAGACGCCCGTCCGCCCAGGCCGCCTCGACGCCCGGGACGTCGACGGCGAGGCGGTCGGCATACGAGGCGATCATGCGGTGCACCAGGTCGAGCTGGTCGAGGGTGGCGACCACGGCCTCGGGCTCGGGCAGGGCGGAGGAGACGTAGACCGACCAGAACTGACCACGCAGGCCGCCACGCGACGCCCTGGCCCAGTCGGTGTGGAGCGTGGGCTGGTCGGCGCGCAGGTCGACCGCCGTCGGGTCGCCCGCCCACCGCTCGCGCAGCTGCCACGCAAGGTCGTTGTGGGTGTCGAGCACGGGCAGAGGGCTCTTCGCCAGGTCAGGCATGCCGCCATTCAACCGCAGGGCAACTAGGGTTGTCCCATGACCTCCCAGCCGATCGAGACCGACCTGCAGCCCTCCCGGACGGTGGCGGTCGTGACGCTCGGCTGCGCGCGCAACGAGGTGGACTCCGAGGAGCTCGCCGGTCGGCTCGCCGACGGGGGCTGGATCCTCGTCGAGGACGCCGGGGACGCCGACGTCGCCGTCGTCAACACCTGCGGGTTCGTCGAGCAGGCCAAGAAGGACTCGATCGACGCCCTCCTCGAGGCGTCCGACCTCAAGGAGCACGGCCGCACGCAGAAGGTCGTGGCCGTGGGCTGCCTGGCCGAGCGCTACGGCAAGGAGCTGGCCGACCAGCTGCCCGAGGCCGACGCGGTGCTGGGCTTCGACTCCTACACCGACATGAGCTCGCACCTGCGCGCCATCCTCGCGGGGAGCACGCCCGAGGCCCACACGCCCGGCGACCGGCGCCGCCTGCTGCCGCTGTCCCCGGTGGACCGCCAGGCCGCCTCCACGGGCGTCGCGCTGCCGGGCCACGGCGCCGACGCCGTCCACCACGGCGTCGCCCAGGTGCCGGACCTGCCCGAGGGGGTCGCGCCCGACAGCGGCCCGCGCGTCGTGCGCCGCCGCCTCGACGGGCGCCCCTGGGCACCCCTCAAGATCGCCTCCGGCTGCGACCGGCGCTGCGCCTTCTGCGCGATCCCGGCCTTCCGGGGATCGTTCGTGTCCCGGCGCCCCGCCGACGTCCTGGCCGAGGCTCGCTGGCTGGTCGACCAGGGCGTGCGCGAGGTCTTCCTCGTCTCCGAGAACTCCACGTCCTACGGCAAGGACCTCGGTGACCTGCGGCTGCTCGAGTCCCTGGTCGAGTCGCTCGGCGAGGTCGAGGGGCTGCCGCGCATCCGCGTGTCCTACCTCCAGCCCGCCGAGATCCGACCCGGTCTGATCGAGACGCTGCTCGCCGTGCCGACCGTGGTGCCCTACTTCGACATCTCCTTCCAGCACGCCAGCGAGCCGGTGCTGCGCCGGATGCGGCGGTTCGGGTCCACCGAGGCCTTCCTCGCGCTGGTCGAGCAGATCCGGGCGATCCGGCCCGACGCCGGCATCCGGTCCAACGTCATCGTGGGCTTCCCCGGCGAGACCGAGGAGGACGTGGCCGAGCTGGAGCGCTTCCTCACGGCGGCGCGGCTCGACGTCGTCGGCGTCTTCGGCTACTCCGACGAGGACGGCACCGAGGCCGAGGGCTACGCCGACAAGGTCGACGAGGACGTCGTCGCCGAGCGCGTGGCCCGCGTGCAGTCGCTGGTCGACGAGCTCATGGCCCAGCGGGCCGAGGAACGGGTCGGCTCCGTGGTCGAGGTGCTGGTCGAGTCCGTGGAGCGAGCGGACGGCGATTCTGGCGGAGACGCCGATGCTGACGCTGAGGTGGAGGTCCAGGGTGTCGGCGACGAGGTCGAGGTGGTCGGGCGCTCGCCCTTCCAGGGCCCCGACGTCGACGGCGTGACCCTGCTGTCGTATGCCGACGGCGCGACCCTGCCTCGCGTGGGTGACCTCGTCCGCGCGACGGTGGTGGCCAGCGAGGGCGTCGACCTCGTGGCCGAGCCTCTGGCAGAGCCGCCGTCGCCGGAGCCCCGGACGCAGCAGGCACCCGAGCCGCTGGAGGCGGGGGCGGAGCGGTGAGCGCGCCCGTCACGCCCGGCGGCCGCGCCCCTCAGCGGCACGTCAGCAACTGGAACATCGCCAACGCGCTGACCATGCTGCGCATCCTGCTCGTCCCGGTGTTCGTGTGGCTGCTCATGCGCCAGGGCGGTCTGGACGCGAGCGACCGGTGGTGGGCCTGGGGTGTCTTCGTCCTGGCGTCGATCACCGACAAGATCGACGGCGACCTGGCGCGCTCTCGAGGCCTGATCACCGACTTCGGCAAGCTCGCGGACCCCATCGCCGACAAGGCCCTCATGGGCGCCGGACTCATCTGCCTGTCGCTCGTCGGCGACGTGTGGTGGTGGGTGACGATCGTCATCCTCGTGCGCGAGATCGGCATCACCCTGCTGCGCTTCGTGGTCATCCGCTACGGCGTGATGGCGGCCAGCCGCGGCGGCAAGCTCAAGACCATGCTGCAGGCTGTCGCGCTCGGCATGTACGTCCTGCCCGGCAACGACCTGTGGCACTGGGCCTGCGCCGTCGTCATGGCCGCGGCCCTCGTGGTCACCGTCGTCACCGGCGTCGACTACCTCCTCGCCTCTCACCGGCTGCGGCGCGACGCGCGCCGCGGCGGCGGGGTGTGACGGCGGCCAGGGAGGTGGACCTGGCGTCGCGGCTCATCGCCCGGCTGGCCGGTCGCGGGCTGACCGTCGCCACCGCCGAGTCGCTCACGGGTGGGCTCGTGGTCGCCGAGCTCGTCGCTGTGCCGGGTGCGAGCGCCGTGGTGCGTGGCGGGGTGGTCGCCTACGCCTATGACGTCAAGGCGAGCGTGCTGGGCATCGATGAGGACCTGCTGGCGGCCCGAGGCGCGGTCAACGACGACGTCGTCCGACAGCTGGCCGAGGGCGCGCGTCGGGTCTGCCGGGCGGATGTCGGGCTCGCCACCACGGGAGTGGCAGGACCGGACCCCGCCGACGGTGAACCGGTCGGGACCGTCTACGTCGCCGTGGCCGACGAGCACGGTTGCGCGTCGTGGCGACTGGCGCTCGCGGGGGACCGCGCGACGATCCGCGCCGCGACGGTGCAGACCGTCATCGGACGAGCCTTGGAACGTCTCGGCTGAGTCGGGTGTTGTCCAGGGAGTGCTCTGACGGCGCTGCTCCGACCGAGGGGCGACCGCATGGCAGCACGGCCGCCGCAGGGCCGGCACGCTATCGTGGGCCTCGGATGTCCGTGCGGGTGAGAAGGGAGCGAGAGATGATCCTGCTGCGTCGTGAGCTGGGCCAGGTCCTGCGCGACCGCCGACGCTCGCTCGGTCGCACCCTGCGTGACGTGTCGGCGTCCGCCAAGGTCTCCCTCGGCTACCTGTCCGAGGTCGAGCGCGGCGAGAAGGAAGCGTCCTCCGAGCTCATCTCCTCGATCTGCGCCGCCCTGGACGTGCCCCTGTCGGTCGTCCTCGGCGACGTGTCCACCCGGGTCGCCGCCTCCGAGCGGATGTCCCGGCCCGTGCCCCTCCCCGTGGGTGCCGAGCGCGTGGCACCCGAGCGCGAGCCGGCCACGGCGACCGCCCGCTCCGCGGCCTGACCTACCCCAGGTAGTCACATCGACCCGCCTTCGCATGCCAGGCTGATGGACCTACCCCAGGTAGTCACATCGACCGGCCTTCGCACGCCAGGCCGATGTGACCGAGGCCGGTCGATGTGATCAACCCCGGCCGATTTCTGCTGCGGTGCCTGCTCGACGTCCGGCCAGCGCCGCATCATCCGTTGCGGCTCGGCCCGCTCCGCCCCTCGCCGAGCGGACGCTGCCGTCGACCGTCGTCGTCCGGCCCCAGACCGCCCTGGCACACCGGGCAGTAGAACATCGCCCGGTCCTGCGGCGGCTCCCCGATGCGCGACAGCCGGACCGGCCCCCCACAGCCCCGACAGGGCAGGGCGCTGCGCCCGTGGACGAGCATCTCCTGACCTGGCACCAACGACCCTGTCGAGGTGGACTGCCGGAGCAGCTTGCTGCCATCGACCAACCCCTGCACCCGGGTGACGATGGCCCGCAGCTGGCCCGGGCCGAGCTCGCCGACGCGTGTCCACGGCCACACACGCTCCAGGTGCAGCACCTCCGCGTCCCACATCGTGCCGACGCCGGCGAGGTTGCGCTGGTCGAGCAGCGCCGCCCCGATGTGCCGGTCCGGGCGGCGCAGCAGGTTGGTGACGGCGACCTCGGTGTCCCAGTCGGGGCCGAGCAGGTCGGGGCCGAGATGTCCGACGAGGCGGCCTTCGTCGGCCGTGCGGACGAGGTCGATCATCCCGAGCTTGGTGCCGATCGCCGTCGCCGTCTCGCACCCCACGACGGCGCGGACGTCCGTGTCCCGCAGGTGCCGCAGCGTCAGTCTCGCGGGGTCGTGCGTGCGCCACGATCCGTCCATCCTCAGGTGCGAGTGCAGCGTGAGCCCGTCGTCGAGCCGGTGCAGGATGTGCTTGCCGCGCGGGACGACCTCGACCGTGGTGCGCCCCCGCAGGTCGGCGGTGGCCAGCGAGGGCCAGCGCAGGTCGCAGTCGGTGACGACGCGCCCGGCCAGCGCCCGGTGGAGGCGCCGGGCGGTGCGCCATACGGCATCTCCCTCGGGCATGGGCTGATCCTGGCACGACCGGTCGTATGCCGGGAGCCCGGCGCGTCGCGGGGCTCAGGCGTCGGGCTGGAACCCGATCAGCCAGTGCAGCCCGAACCGGTCGATCACCTGCCCGTCCCAGTCGCCCCACGGGCGTCGCTGCAGGTCGTCGACGACGGTGCCACCGTCCGCGAGGGCGTCGAACCATCGCCGCGAGGTGTCGGGGTCGCCGGCACCGAGCAGGGCCAGCATGAGGCCGGTCGTGTGCACGGGGTCCTCGCCGTCGGCTGCGTCCGACCCGAAGATCGTGATCGGACCGGTCAGCTGGCCGTGCCCGATCGCGTCGAGGGGCTCGTCGGTGCGCTGGAGGTCGCCGCGGGTGTGCAGGCTCAGCTCCCCGCCAAAGATCCGCTGGTAGGCGCTGAGCGCCTCTCGGGTCGTGCCGGGGAACGTGACGTAGGGGGAGGGAGCGCTCATGTGGACACCGTACACACCCAGCGGGCAGAAGGGGAGGGCCGGCGTCGAATCAGCCCTGGACGAGGCAGAAGGGGTGACCCGCTGGGTCGAGGTAGACGCGGAAGTCGCCCTCCTGCGTGGGCTGGTGCTCGTGCACCCGTGCGCCGAGCTCGAGGACGCGCGGCTCGGCGGCATCGATGGCAGGGACGCTCAGGTCCAGGTGGAACTGCTGCGGGTGTGCGCCACCGGGCCAGGTCGGGGCGACGTAGTCGTCGATGCGCTGGAAGGCCAGTGTCGCTCGCCCGTCCGGGTTGTCCTTCGAGACCCCGCCGCCCGGGGGGACGAGGTTGACCCAGTCGCGGTCGGCGCCGTCCTCCAGCTCGTAGCCGAGCAGGGCGCCGTAGAAGCGACCGAGCTCGACGGCGTCTGGGCAGTCCAGGACGATGAGGTCGAGCGTGGGGGTGATGTCCATGGCAGGACCGTAGCGACGATTGCGGACGGCTCGCGTCCGGTAGCCGCGATCAACGGGGCCGCTCCGGGGGATAGGTGGGATAGGTGACCGAGGTGCCCTCGACATGGGCGAAGGAGGTGAGCGTGTGCTCGCTCGTCCTGGCCGGGCCCATGATGTCGACGACCTGCACCCCGCGGACCACAAGTGCGTCGGCCACGAGCGAGCGGTGGCACCGCCAGGGCACGGCCTCGGCGCACATGATGGCCGTCCGACGCTCGCCCGCCAGGTCCACGAGATCGTCCACCGCCGCACCGAACTCGGGCGTCTGCATGTAGTCGGCGTAGCCGCGGAAGGACGCGTTGCGCCAGGCTCCGTTGACCGACTCCGGCACCCCCTTGCGCAGGCCGCCGAGCTCCTTGAGGTAGACGTACCGGACTCCGCGCTCTGGGAGCGAGCTCTCGAGGGCGTTCTGGGAGTACTGCGGGTTGCGGCGTGACCCCGGCACCGTGCGGATGTCGACCAGCTGGGTGATGTCGTGCTCGCGCAGCAGCCCGACGAGCTCCTCGATGGGGCGTGTCGAGTGCCCGACGGTCCAGATCGTCATGCGCCGAGCCCTGTCCAGCACGTGTGCGGCCTCCATCCTGGCGTCGTCGCGAGCGGTGGAGCCGGCTCTGCTCGGTCGTCCCACGGTGTCACCGGCGCAGCCGCAGCCCGCGGGGGGTGTGGTGGAAGCCCGCGTCGGCCAGTGCCTGGACCAGGGGGTGGTCGGACCCGAGGAGCGCGGCGCCGTCGGCGCGCTCGACGCTGAGCCTGCCGAGCGCCCCACGATGCACCACGTCGGCCAGGGCCTTGGCGGCAGCGCCGAGGTCGGCGGGGTCCTCGCTGAAGGACAGCAGCGTCTTGCCGCCCCGCTCCACGTAGAGCACGAGCCGCCCGTCGACCAGGACGACGAGGGCGCCGGCCTTGCGAGCTGGACGATGCCTGCCGGCGTCGTCGGGACGCTCCGGCCAGGGGAGCGCGGCGCCGTAGACGTTGGCGGGGTCGGTGGCGGCCAGGACCAGGGCGGGACGCTCAGGCTGGGCGCCGCGTCGCTGAGCGCTCACCGACCAGGCGTCGCCGAGGTGCGCGAGCGGGCTGGCCGGCAGGCCGGCGCCCTGCTGGCCACCGGCCGTGTCGTCCAGGACCCGGCTGCCGGCGCGCAGGCGGTCCACCGCTCCCGCGGTCGCGAACTGGGACCCGCCCAGACCCTCCACGAAGTAGCCGCGTCGGACGCGGCCCGCCTCCTCTGCGGCCGCGAGGACGCGATAGACCGAGGCGAAGCCGCCCACGACCTCCTCGGCCACCGCACTGCCTCGGGTGACCACGCCGTAGCGGTCGAGCAGCAGCTCCGCCTGAGCCCACGCGCGGACGGTCGCGTCGGTCTCGGTGGCCGGCAGGACGCTCCAGCGTCCGACGCCGCGAGGGTCGGTGATGCGGACGGCCGAGGCGGGCCGAGCCAGACCGCTGCGTGGACCGCCCCCGCGCAGGGTGCCGAGCGTGCCTCGCCGCCCGCCGCGTCCGGACCGAGGTCCGCTGCGGCGCGGCTTGTGCGCCGTGTGGCCACCGTCGAGCAGGCCCCGCACGGCGGTGAACGTGTCGCCGGTGACGTGCCCACCCCAGACCAGGGCCCACAGGTCGTCGACGACCGTGGCGTCGGTGCCGCGTCCGAGAGCCGCGGCGAGGCCGGTGACGAAGTGTGCCCCGCCCAGCCGCAGGTGCTCGAGCAGCGCCAGCTGCTCGGCGCTGAGATCGGCGTCCGGACCCGGGACGGCCAGGGTCAGGTGGGAGGTGTCGGCCAGGTGCAAGGAGACCCAGCCGTCGTCTCCCGGCAGCGAGCCGTGGCCCTGCCACAGCACCTCACCGGTCGCCATCAGCTCGTCGAGCAGGGCAGGTGAGTAGTCGGGGACGCGGGCCGGCAGCACGAGCGTCTCAACGGCGCTGGCCGTCAGGCGCGCCCCGGCCAGCTGCTCCACGGCCCGGGCCACGGCCTCGACGCCGCGGCTCCGGTCGCCGATGCCGTGCCAGGCGGGCACGAAGCGCGCCAGGTCGGTGACCGGGACCGGCTCGACCTCGGCGCGCAACGCGGCCAGCGAGCGGCGCCGCAGCGTGCGCAGGACCTGCACGTCGCAGTACTCGATCCCGTGCTGGCCACCACCGAGCTGCTCGGGCAGCAGCTCCCCCTCGACGAGCTGCCCGCGGCCTACCAGACGAGCCAGGGCGTGCGTGGCGACCGAGGTGCCGAGGCCGAAGGCCGCGGCGACGGCCGCGGCCGTGAACGGCCCGTGGGTGCGCGCGTAACGATGGACGAGCCCCCCAAGCGGGTCGTCGCCGCCGTCCAGCAGGCTGTCGGCGATGCCCGGAGGCACGGCCACCCCGAGCGCATCACGCAGCCGACCTGCGTCCTCGACGACGGCCCAGCGCTCCTCGTCGCTAATGCGGACCCGCACGACGCGGCGTGCCGACTCGAGTGCCTCCAGCCAGGTCGCGGCCTGCCCCTCGTTCGGGTAGGCGTCCTCGTCGACGACGGCGCAGCGTGCCGCGACCTCCGGGGTCGTCAACGGCCCCACGACGCGCAGGAGGTCGGCGACACCCTCGGCGTCCCGGCACCGTCGACCCGGCGAGAGTCGTTGCAGGTCGGCCTCCGTCGCCGTGATGACCTCGGGATCCAGGAGGTCCCGCAAGGAGCTGCCGGCGTCCTGACCGAGCAGGTCCGACAGCAGGTCGGCGTCGAGGGAGAGCGCGGCGGCCCGGCGCTCGGCCAGGGGGGAGTCGCCCTCGTAGAGGTACTGGGCGACGTAGCCGAACAGCAGGCTCTTGGCGAACGGCGACGGTGTGGGCGTCTCGACCTCGACGACGCGGACGTCCCTCGACCGCACGCGGGTCATCAGGTCGATCAGGCCGGGGACGTCGAAGACGTCCTGGAGACACTCGCGCACGGCCTCGAGCACGATGGGGAAGGACGGGTAGCGGCTGGCCACCTCGAGCAGCTGGGCGGAGCGCTGCCGCTGCTGCCACAAGGCCTGGCGCTTGCCGGGCTGGCGCCTCGGCAGCAGCAGGGCGCGGGCGGCGCACTCCCGGAACCGCGCGGCGAACACGGCGGAGCTGCCGATCTCGGCCGTCACGAGGGCCCGCACGTCGTCCGGGTCGAGGGTGATCAGGTCGACGATCTCGCGGGTCCAGCCCGAGACGTCACCGGCATCCCCGTCCGGCCCGTCGTGCCCGTCGAAGGCGTCGTCCAGGTCGGGCAGGCGCAGGATGATGCCGTCGTCGGCGTTCATCGCCTGCACGTCGTAGCCGAACCGCTCGCGGAAGCGGGCCGCCACGGCCAGGGCCCAGGGCGCGTGCACCTGCTGGCCGTAGGGGGAGTGGATCGCGATCCGCCAGTCCCCGATCTCGTCGCGGAAGCGCTCCACCACGACGGTCCGGTCGTCGGGCACCACGCCCGTCGCCTCGCGCTGCTCGCCGAGATAGTCGACGAGGTTGTCGGCCGCCCAGGCGTCCAGCCCCCCGTCGGACAGCCGTCGTATGGCGTCCTCCCGCGGCAGCCGGGAGAGCTCGCGCAGCTGTGCCCCCACCGCCGCCCCGAGCTCGGCCGGGCGCCCGAGCTGGTCGCCCTTCCAGAACGGCAGCCGCCCGGGCTGGCCCGGGGCCGGGGTGACGAGCACCCGGTCGTGCGTGATGTCCTCGATCCGCCAGGCCGTCGAGCCGAGGGTGAAGACGTCGCCGACCCGCGACTCGTAGACCATCTCCTCGTCGAGCTCGCCCACGCGGCGGCCGGGTCCGTCGCCGGTGGCGAGCATGACGGCATACAGCCCGCGGTCGGGGATGGTGCCGCCGCTGGTGACGGCCAGCCGCTGCGCACCGGGACGACCGGACACGGTGTCGGCGACGCGGTCCCAGACGATCCGGGGACGCAGCTCGGCGAACTCGTCGCTGGGGTAGCGCCCGGCGAGCATGTCGAGGGTGGCCTCGAGGACGGACCGGGGCAGGGACGCGTAGGGCGCCGCTCGCCGGACCAGCTGCTCGACGTCGCCCACGGTCCAGTCGTCCAGCGCGCACATGGCCACGATCTGCTGGGCGAGGACGTCGACGGGGTTGGCGGGGATGCGCAGCGCCTCGATCGCGCCGGCGCGCATGCGGTCGATGACCACGGCGGTCTGGACCAGGTCGGCGCGGTACTTGGGGAAGAACACGCCCCGGGAGACCGCCCCCACCTGGTGCCCGGCGCGGCCGACACGCTGCAGGCCGCTGGCCACGCTCGGGGGGCTCTCGACCTGGACCACGAGGTCCACCGCGCCCATGTCGATGCCGAGCTCGAGCGAGCTGGTGGCGACCACGGCGGGCAGCAGGCCGGACTTGAGGGCCTCCTCGATCTCCTGGCGGTGCTCCTTGCTCACGGATCCGTGGTGGGCCCGCGCCAGCACCGGTGCGGCGCCGTGGCTCTGCCCGGCCTGCCCCATGAGGTGCGCGGGGGTGCCGTGGGTGAGACGGGCAGGGGCGGGCAGACCGTCCGGGGCGATGGCGGCGGGCTCCGGCACACGGCCGCCGTCCTCCTCCTCGGCGGGCGAGAGCCGCTCCTCCCACAGCTCGTTGAGACGTGCGGTGAGGCGTTCGGCCAGCCGTCGTGAGTTGGCGAAGACGAGGGTCGAGCGCTGCTGGGCGACGAGGTCGACGATGCGTTCCTCGACGTGGGGCCACACCGAGGCGGCCCGGCGCGGGTCCGTGTCGCCGGGTCCGTCGAGGTCGACCGGGGCTGCGGCTCCGAGCTCGGCCAGGTCGGGCACCGGCACGACGACCTGCAGGTCCCACTCCTTGGTCGAGGGGGGCTGGACGACGCTGACGGGCCGACCGCCCGCGAGGTAGCGCGCCACCTCCTCGACCGGGCGCACGGTCGCCGACAGGCCGACGCGGGTCGCGGGACGGTCCAGCAGGGCGTCGAGGCGCTCGAGGGACAGGGCGAGATGGGCCCCGCGCTTGGTGCCGGCGACGGCGTGGACCTCGTCGAGGATCACCGTCTCGACCCCGCGCAGGCTCTCTCGCGAGGCGGACGTGAGCAGCAGGAAGAGCGACTCGGGGGTGGTGATCAGCACGTCGCTCGGGCGGCGTTGGAAGGCGCGGCGGTCGGCGGCCGGGGTGTCCCCGCTGCGCACCGACACCGTCACCTCGGGGGGCGGGACGCCCAGCCTGCGAGCGGCGTGCTCGATGCCGACCAGGGGCGAGCGGAGGTTGCGCTCGACGTCGACGGCGAGCGCCTTCATCGGGGAGACGTAGAGGACGCGGCAGCGGCGCAGGGGGTCCTCGGGCGGCGGGGTCGCTCCCACCTGGTCCAGCGCCCACAGGAACGCGGCCAGGGTCTTGCCCGACCCGGTGGGGGCGACGACGAGGGTGTGCTGACCGGTCGACACGGCCTCCCACGCTCCGGTCTGGGCCGGGGTGGGCGCGGGGAAGCTGCTCCGGAACCACGCGCGGGTGGCGGGGGAGAAGCGGTCGAGGACGTCGCTGGTCATGGTGCGTCCAAGAGTGCCACGGGGGTCCGACATACCCCTGCTGCCCACGGCGCGACGACGAGGAGGTCCCCGACCAGCCGGCCGGGGACCTCCTCGATGGTGCTGCGCTCGGGCGTGGTGCCCGTGCTCGTGTCAGCGGCGGGTGTCGTCACCCAGGCCGTCGCGACGCGTGCCGCCGAGGCCGTCACGATCGGTGTCGGTGGTGCGGATCGCGGTGTCGCGGTCGACGTTGCTGTGGGTGACGTTGGTGTCGTGGTGCGTGCCCACGTGCTCGGTGCGGGTGTTGCGGTGGTCCACGTGGTCAGCGGTGTGGACCTCGTGCTTCTTGTTCTTCTTGAGCAGGCCGGCCAGGCCCAGCAGGCCGAGGAGGCCCCACAGGCCGGTCTTGTCGGACTCGGTCGTGGTGGTGGTCGTGGTGACCGAGGTGCTCGGCGAGGGCGTGGCCGTGTCGGCCATGGCGGCACCTGCGGGGACGACGGCGAAGGCCGTGGCGGCGACGGCGGTGAGGATGGTCTTGCGCATGATGATCAAACCTTTCGATCGGGGAGCGGGTCGACGGTGTCGTCGACGGAGCTGGAGGGGGACTGCTCAGTGAGAGCGGTCGTCGGTCCGGTTGGCCGTGGTGGCCTGGGTCGAGGTGGCACGCGTGGCGCCGGAGGCGCGACGCTGGTCGACCGCCTGCTTGCCCTTGAGCAGGCCGGCAAGGCCGAGGGCACCGAGGAGGCCGGCGAGGCCCCACATGCCGGAGTTGTCGTCGGCCACCTTGTCGTCGGCGGCGACGACGGTGACGCTGGGTGCGTGCTGGGCAGGCTGAGCAGCCATCGAGGGGGCAGCAGCGGCAGTGACCGAAGCGGCTCCGATCACGGCTGCGGCACCCAGGCGGGTCATGGTGCGGCGCATGATTTTCCTTTCGTCGTACGGTCGTTCGCTCTTTGTACTGCTTCATGTTTGCCAGGTGAGGGCAGGCTCATGCGGGAGGTTGGATGCGATCCATGTCACAGTCTGCGCGAGGTGTAACAGGTCACCCTGCGTACTCGTGCTGGTCACAGGCTCGGCGACTCCTGAGCGAACCGCGGCTTGCGTTACGCCGTTCGGGTGGCGAGTTGCATCTTCGTGACCTGAGCGACATGGTGTGCGGATGCGCCTGTCCGACCTCCGACGGCTCCTGGACGAGGAGTTCGGGCCCGGTTATGCCCCGACCGTGGCCGCCGACCACCGCATCTCCGGCCTCGGCAGCCGCACGGCGGACGAGGCCGTCGCCGACGGGGTCCAGCCACGCACCGTCTGGTTGGCCCTGTGCGACGACTTCGAGGTCCCGGAGTCCCGCCGGCTCGGACGCGATCGCCCGCTGCGGCGCGACGCACCGCTGGACTGACGCCCGCGAGCAGGTCGTATGCCGGGTCCCGCCGTCTCGGTAGGGTCGCCCCCATGACGACCGGCGCCGCATCCCGCACCACCCGACCGGACTGGGACGACTACTTCCTGGGGGTCGCGGACGCCGTCGCCGTGCGGGCCGACTGCCGACGTCGTCAGGTCGGGGCCGTCATCGTCTCGGAGGACCGCCGGATCATCTCGACCGGCTACAACGGCGCGCCCTCGGGGCACCCGGGCTGCCTGGACGGCCACTGCCCGCGCGGGCTGCTGACCTACGAGCAGACACGCGAGTTCACCGACTACGACACGGGCCCGGGCCGGTGCGTCGCCGTGCACGCCGAGGCCAACGCGCTGCTCTACGCCCGGGCGGACTGCCGCGGGGCGACGGCATACGTCACGGCCCGTCCGTGCCCGACCTGCCGCAAGCTCCTCGCCGGGGCCGGTGTGGTGCGCTCGCTGCACCGTGAGCCGGAGGGGCGCGTCATCGCGGACGAGCTGTCCCGATCCATCGTGCTCTGACCGTCCCAGGGTCGCGCGACACGCAGCGCGCCAATGCCCGACATCGAAATTGTGTTCGGTAGAGTCATCCACAGGAGCTCCGGCCGAGCGCAGCATCGTCCACAGGTCGTCACGACCCAGGGAGGGTCTGTCAGTGGTGGCTCCTAGCGTCTGACCCGAGACATCAACCACGTCACGGGTTGCCGGTGGGCGCGATCCGACGAGAGACAAGGACAGCAGTCATGGCAGCAGTCACCCCCATCAAGGGTTCCAAGGCCCCGGCCGACCCCAAGGACGCGAAGTTCCAGGCGCTGTCCTCGGTCCTCGGGCAGATCGAGAAGTCGCACGGCAAGGGCGCGGTCATGCGCCTCGGCGACGACGTCCGGCCCCCGATCGAGGTCATCCCGACCGGGTCGATCGCCCTCGACGTGGCCCTCGGGATCGGCGGCCTCCCGCGCGGTCGTGTCATCGAGATCTACGGCCCCGAGTCCTCGGGAAAGACCACGGTCGCCCTGCACGCGGTGGCCAGCGCCCAGCGCAACGGCGGCATCGCCGCGTTCATCGACGCCGAGCACGCCCTCGACCCGGAGTACGCCAAGAAGCTCGGCGTCGACACGGATGCCCTGCTGGTGTCCCAGCCCGACACGGGTGAGCAGGCGCTGGAGATCGCGGACATGCTGATCCGCTCCGGCGCGCTCGACATCATCGTCATCGACTCCGTGGCGGCCCTGGTGCCCCGCGCCGAGATCGAGGGTGAGATGGGCGACAGCCACGTCGGCCTGCAGGCCCGCCTCATGAGCCAGGCGCTGCGCAAGATCACCGGTGCCCTGTCCACGAGCGGCACCACCGCGATCTTCATCAACCAGCTCCGCGAGAAGATCGGCGTCATGTTCGGCTCCCCCGAGACGACGACCGGTGGCAAGGCGCTGAAGTTCTACGCCTCGGTGCGCCTGGACGTCCGCCGCATCGAGACGCTCAAGGACGGCGCCGACGCGGTCGGCAACCGCACCCGCGTCAAGGTCGTCAAGAACAAGGTGAGCCCGCCGTTCAAGCAGGCCGAGTTCGACATCATCTACGGCGAGGGCATCTCGCGCGAGGGTGGCCTCATCGACATGGGGGTCGAGCAGGGCTTCGTCCGCAAGGCCGGCGCCTGGTACACCTACGAGGGCGACCAGCTCGGGCAGGGCAAGGAGAACGCCCGTCAGTTCCTCAAGGACCACCCCGAGGCCGCGGACGAGATCGAGCGCAAGATCAAGGAGAAGCTCGGCATCATCAAGCCGATCGATGCTCCCGTCTCCGAGATCCCCGCGGTCGAGCCCCCGGTCGAGTTCTGAGTCGTATGCCGGACCCCACCGCCCCAGGGCGTGGGAGCTGGAGCGGGGCCGCCTCGTGGGATCACACCCAGGAGACCGGCCCCGCTGCCGTCCCGACGCCCCTCGCTGCCGACCGACCGGATCTCGAGGCGCCCGTCCTCACCGACGGTCCGGATGCCGACGCACCTGGTCACAGCGACCGGTCAGATCCCGACGCCCTCGGTGCTGCCGATCGGTCAGGTCCGGACGCGAGGCTCGAACGCGCCCGCGAGACCTTGGCGCGTGCGGAGTCCGGTGCGGCGCAGGGCGTTCCGGACTTCTTGCCCCAGGATGCCCAGGTCGCCCCTGCCACCTGGGAGGACCTGCGCACCGAGGGGCGTGAGGAAGCCCAGGCGCTGACCGCGCCGAGGGCGCCGAGGGCGCCGAGGGCGCCGAGTGCGCGTTCGGGGCGAGGCGGCGCGGCGATCGGCGGCAAGCGCGTACGATCCAAGCCCCGGCGCCGGGGCCGGGCCGAGGACCCGCCCGCGGAGGGCGCGGCCGCCGTCGACGCCGAGCCCGACCACGAGGACGTCGCGCGGCAGATCGTGCTGCGCCAGCTGGCCATGGCACCCCGCAGTCGCGCGCAGCTCGAGACCAAGCTCCGCCAGCGTGACTGCCCCGAGGACGTCATCACCCGCGTCCTCGATCGGATGACCGAGGTGGGGCTCGTGGACGACGAGGCCTACGCCGCGATGCTCGTCCGTTCGCAGCAGGCGACCAAGGGCCTGGCCAAGCGCGCCCTCGCGCACGAGCTGCGCAAGAAGGGCATCGACAAGGATCTGGCCGACGCGGCCCTCGACGAGGTCGATCCGGAGGAGGAGCGTCGCACCGCACGCGAGCTGGTCGACAAGAAGCTCCGCTCGATGGGCGGCCTGGCGGTGGAGGTCCAGACGCGTCGCCTCGCGGGCATGCTCGCGCGCAAGGGTTACGGCTCGGGGGTGGCCTACTCGGTCATCCGCGACGCCATCGCGGACGCCCCGGAGCATCAGCGCGACTAGCTCTCGCGGCTGGGGTGGTGGTGGCGGCCGCGGAGGTGAAGCGTGAGGCGGTCACAGCGAGTGCAGTGGCCTCTGGGCAGCGGGAATCATGCGCGCGTCGACGATCTCCTTGCCGTAGGGGAACAGCGTCACCGGGATGAGCTTGAGGTTGGCGACGGCCAGCGGGATCCCGACGATCGTGACCGCCTGCGCGGCAGCGGTGGTGAGGTGGCCGAGCGCCAGCCACCACCCGGCGATCAGGAACCACACGAGGTTGGCCACCCCGGACACCGGCCCCGCCCCGGGGGTCGTGACGACCGCCCGGCCGAACGGCCACAGCGCATAGCTCGCCATCCGGAACGACGCCACCCCGATGGGGATGGTCACGATGAACACGCACGCGATGATGCCCGCGATGACATAGGTCAACCACAGCCAGAACCCGCAATGTGGATATTGACGCACATCACAGTGGGGGTCTGACGGCACCACCGGGCGCACGAGCACCCTCGAGGTGGTGACGTATCGCCCGGAGTTCAGTCAGGATCTCTCGCTGAGTTTGCAGGACGACCTCCTCATGTTTCGCCTGCTCCTTCCGACTATTGACTTGCCAATTCTGGTTGGTCAGAAAGAAGTCCAGGCATCTCTCGACGTACCGCCAGTGGTTGGTCTCGTTGATTGAGTGAAGGTCAGATCCGAAGCCCATGCACAAAGAGTAGCTGTGGATCGCAGAGTGTGATCGGTGGACCCGCTGACGGCAGCCAGCCGGCTCGTAGCCGGGAGCACGGGGCCGATGGGTGTCCGTGGACCGTCGGACGGTTCCACTCCCTCTGAGGGGCTGCTGGCTCCCTCTGCGTCAACGGTGGCCCACACCGGGGGTATGTCAGTGGTGGTGGCTACGGTTACGGGCATGACTACAGAGACGGCAGCAACGGTGGCAGCGTGGGCGGGGGTGGTCACGGCTCTCGCGACCATTGGCCTGGTCATTGCGGGTTGGTATGCCTACAAGGCAGCCAACAAGTCTTGGAAGGCATCGACAGAAGCGAACGACCAGGCGAAACACGACAGCATCGAGCAGACGCGGCCCTACGTGTATGTCGAGTGGCTTCCCAGTGTGGCGGGGGAGCACACCATCGACATGCGGGTGACGAACTCCGGGAGAACGTCCGCTCGCAACCTGCGGATGGAATGCAACGACTGGCCCGAGCCGATGGACGACTTGGCGGACGGGGTGCTCCGGATGATGAAGACCGCGCGCACGTTGCCTCCGGGGTGCTCGTTCCGAAACTACTGGCTAATTCAGACTCCGCAAAACACGCGCATGGACGGTCAGGAGGATCCGCATCATGCCGGGATGGGGAAACTCGCCACAGTGACTGTCCGGTACGAAGGGGACCCTGCCCAACCGCCGTACGAGGATCAGTTCACATTCGACCTCGATGGGTGGGGTTTAGTCCCCATGCCCACAGAGGGTCCCGTGGTGAATGGCACGCCGTCCCCCAAGCAGTGGTACCGGCTTGGTCAGACCGTGCTCGGCAAGCTGGGAGAATTGGGCCGCTGACCCAACTACTCGTGACCCCCGGTCCTGTGTGGGCCGGGGGTCGGTGGGTGGTGGGGGTCAGGCGTGGCCGTGGTCCTTGCGGCAGGCGCGTCGTGCGGTGGGGGTGTTGTCGTGGTCGCACGCGGCGTGGCTCATGCGCGCCCAGCCGGTGGCGGTGGTGCCTGCGGGGCGGGCGGTGGTGGTGTAGGCGGCGGCAATGTCGGCCACGGTGGCGGTGGGCCGCATGTCGTCGAGGTGGGTGATGACCGGTGCCCACGATGCGGCGATGGTGGCGGGGCGGACGGGGGCGGCGATGCGGCGGGGGGCGGTGTAGTTCGTCATGGGTCAATCACACGAGGGCTCAGGGGAATCCGTCAGGTCTGCGGGGGCGGGTTAGAGCTTCCTGCGTAACGGGCGCGCCCACACGGCCCGGTCGCGCGGAGTAGTCCCGGCTGGGGAAACCCCCGCACAGAAGGAGACTAAGGTGCGGGGGTTTCCGGTGGGCGCAGGAGGGTCATTGCCTTGAAAGAAGTGAAGGGCTCTCCGTCCTTCCATTCCGCGTGTGTGGTCGCCATGAACGAGCTGCTGAGAGCAACGAATCGACCGGCGGTGAGGTTGACGCCCATATGGAGTTGTGCCGACCGGTGACCGCGTGACAAGGGCGGCGGTCACCGGGCGGGGTGTTATGCCGCAGCGATGGTCGCCTTGACGATGGCGGCGGGCTGGAAGGTCGTGACCTCGAAGCGGCCTTCGCAGCGGGCACGGACCTGGTTGCGAGAGAAGTCGTCATCCTGGGTGCCCCAGGTCAGGTCGATGCCGTTCACGTCCGTGTCGAGCACGATGGAGTCCTTGGACTTCACCCACTCGGTGCCACGGGTGAGTGTGCCAGTCTGAAGTGGCCCCACTTGGAGGCGTAGTGATGGCTTGATTTGGCCCCACCCTCGACCCGACCAGACCCGTAGGTTCCGTACTTGTCCGCCAAAGACGAGTACGAGAGGCCATGGGGTTGAAGGAGAGATCGAGAGTGGAGCAGTTCGAACGTATCCGACGGGACGCCCGCGATGAAGGCATGTCGATTCGCGCGCTCGCGGCCAAGCACAAGGTCCACCGACGCACCGTCCGCGCGGCGTTGGCCGACGCAGTCCCACCCACCAGGAAGGTCCCCGAGCGGGCGGCGCCGGTGCTGGGCTCGCATGAGGCCACGATCCGGG
>NZ_AUFG01000019.1 GCF_000426385.1 Arsenicicoccus bolidensis DSM 15745 | reverse complement strand
CCCCACACGACCCGAACTGAGCTCCCAGCTCACGACATGTCGCCTGACCCCTCCTTTCGGCGCCCCACACGACCCGAACTGAGCTCCCAGCTCACACGATGTCGTGCGCGGTCACGCGGCGGAGCAGGATCCCGTGGCGGCGGGCGAGGTGTCGGAGACACCCTCCGCAAGGATGGGCCGGGTGGCCGCGCTGGTCAGGGCGTAACCCGTGCTCGGGTCGTCGACCGACTGGGCGAAGATCGTGCCCGCCACGCGTCCGTCGGTGGTGAGCAGCGGGCCGCCCGAGTTGCCGGGACGGACGGTGGCATAGAGGGAGTAGACCTGGCGCACGGCCCCCGTGCTGCCGTAGATGTCGGCGCCGCGGGCCGACATGACCGAGCGGACGCGGGCGGCGCCGAGGCGATAGGGCCCGCCGCCGGGGAAGCCCGCGACCACCGCGTCCGCGTCGGAGCGCAGCGTGTCGGCGACCTGCAGCGGTCGCGCCCGCAGGTCGGGGACGTGCAGCACCGCCACGTCCA
Organism: Arsenicicoccus bolidensis DSM 15745; assembly: GCF_000426385.1. Taxonomy (GTDB): domain Bacteria; phylum Actinomycetota; class Actinomycetes; order Actinomycetales; family Dermatophilaceae; genus Arsenicicoccus; species Arsenicicoccus bolidensis. The sequence goes on along the minus strand of NZ_AUFG01000019.1, from coordinate 69,447 downwards.
GGCGGGGGTCGAACGAGACGACGGTGGCGGCATACGACCGTCCCTGCCCACCGACCTGCACCCGGACCCGCTCGGTGCCGGCGACCACGTGGGCGTTGGTGACGACCCGCTGCGGCGACATCACCCAGCCGCTGCCGTCCTGCTCGCGACGGCACACGGGCGCGTCGCCGACGACCTTGACGATCGAGTCGCGCGCGGCGACCACACCGGCCGTCTGGGCGACGCGCGGGTCCGGCGGGGCGGCGGGCGCGATCGGCTCCGCCCCCACCCCCTCGAAGACGCGGGGGAACTCGCTGGCCTCGACCTGCGACCGGAAGTCCGCGAACGCCCGTCCGACCTGGGCGGGCATCACCGCGTCGACGGCCCCGAGGACGCGCGACCCGGCGACGGTGCGGGCCACGCTCCCCGGCGCGGCCGTGCGCAGGGTGTCCCCGACGAACCAGTAGATCGTGGCCAGGACCAGCACCGACGCGACGGCCCCGGTGACGGCGTCCAGCAGCTGGGTGGGGCGCAGGCGGTTGCGCGACCGCAGGTGCGCGCCGAGGCGTCCGAGCAGGGCCTCCCCGATCACCGCGAGCAGCAGGACCCCGAGCGCGAGGACCGCGGCCCGCAGCAGGAGGGAGTCACGCAGCGCCTGGGCGTTCTCGAGCAGCGGCGGCAGGGCGCGCAGGCCGAGGACGGCCCCGGCGACCAGGCCCGCCGTCGCGAAGGCGGACATGACCAGACCGCGACGCCAGCCCGCGGCGGTGTGCAGGCCGAGGGCGACGAGCAGGATCACGTCGAGGACGACTGGGCTCATGCCTGCTCAGCGCCACATGCGCTCGGGAAGTTCCTCGTGACGCGAGTCGTCCCACGGCTCGGCGAGGCCCGCGAGGTCCAGCAGCTTGGCGATGATCCCCGCCGTGAAGCCCCACACGAGCAGCCCGTCGACCTCGAACGCCGGCCCGCGGTAGCCGTTGGGATGCGTCACGGTGAACCGGTTGGCGGGGTCCACGAGCACGGAGACGGGCGCCCGCAGGACCGAGGCGACCTCGCGCGGGTCGCCGGCTGTCAACGGGTGCGGGTCGCGCCACCACCCGACGACGGGGGTGATCCCGAAGTCGCGGTGGGGCATGTAGAGCTCGGGCAGGGTCGCGAGCACGTCGATGGAGGACCGGTCCAGGCCCACCTCCTCGTGGGCCTCCCGCAGCGCCGCGTCGATGACGTCGCGGTCCTCCGGGTCGACCGATCCGCCGGGGAAGGCGACCTGCCCCGCGTGCGTCCGCATCCCGTGCGCCCGCTCGGTGAGCAGGATGTCGTGGTCGTTCGGGTCCTCGTCACGGGGGCCGACGAGGACGAGCACGCCGGCGCGCCGTCCCGCTCCGTGATCGGGCGGCAGGAAGCTTGAGTAGTAGTGGGCCGGGGTGGTCTCCACCTGGCCCACGAGCTCGTCCAGCCAGGTGGGCCGGGCCACCGTCATACGCCCTCCTGCGCCCAGCGGGCGGCCAGGCCCGAGGGGGCCTCTCCCAGCCGCTCCGGCCAGGGTGCGCCGGGGGCGAGCTCGAACTTGGCGAGCGTGCGCGCCTTGGTCGCGTCGGTCTCTCCCTCGCCGTATGACGGACAGAGGTCCGCCACGGGGCACACCCCGCACGCCGGCTTGCGGGCATGGCAGATGCGGCGTCCGTGGTAGATGAGGACGTGCGACAGCATCGTCCACTCCTTGCGGGGGAACAGCGCGCCGACCTCGTGCTCGACCTTGACCGGGTCCTCCTCGGCGGTCCACCCGAGGCGCCGCGCCAGGCGCCCGAAGTGCGTGTCCACCGTGATGCCCGGGACGTCGAACGCGTTGCCGAGCACGACGTTGGCGGTCTTGCGGCCCACGCCGGGCAGCGTCACGAGGTCCTTGAGGCGGCCCGGGACCTGCCCGTCATACCGCTCGACGAGGGCGGTCCCGAGCTTGATCAGGGCGTCGGTCTTGGCGCGGTAGAAGCCGGTCGGCCGGACCAGCTCCTCCAGCTCGGTGCGGTCCGCCGCTGCGTAGGCCGCCGCGTCCGGGTAGCGCGCGAAGACCGCCGGGGTGACCTTGTTGACCCCCACGTCGGTCGTCTGCGCCGACAGGACGGTCGCGACCAACAGCTCCAGCGGCGTCGTGAAGTCCAGCTCGGCGATGGCGTAGGGATAGGTGTCGTGCAGGACGCGATAGGTCCGTCGGGCGCGGCGCTTGAGCGCGAGCGGCGACTCGCCGGTGGGCGTCGGACGCGAGGCGGGATCGAGGGTGGACACCCGATCAGGCTACTCGTGCGGTCCGTCACACCCCTGCACGTCCGTGATGGCACAATGACCGACGTGGACAACGACGTGGTGAGAAGGTCTCCGCTCTTCGCGGCGCTCGACGACGAGGCAGCCAGCACGCTGCGGGCCTCGATGAGCCCCGTGAGCCTTGAGCGGGGAGAGGTGCTGTTCCACGAGGGAGCCCAGGGCGACGCCCTGTACATCATCGTCGACGGCAAGGTGAAGCTCGGGCGCACGAGCGGCGACGGGCGCGAGAACCTCTTCGCGGTGCTCGGGCCGGCCGAGATGTTCGGCGAGCTGTCGCTCTTCGACCCCGGCCCCCGCACGCTGACCGCCACCGCGGTCGCCGAGACCTCCCTGGTCGGCCTCGGCCACGACAGCCTGCGCACCTGGCTGGGCGCCCGCCCCGACGTCTCGCTCACCCTGCTGGCCGCGCTCGCCCGTCGCCTGCGCCGCACCAACGAGTCCCTCGCCGACATGGTCTTCACCGACGTGCCCGGCCGCGTGGCCAAGGCCCTCGTCGACCTGTCCCGCCGCTTCGGTCGCCCCTGCGAGGACGGCGTCCTCGTCGCGCACGACCTCACCCAGGAGGAGCTGGCCCAGCTCGTCGGCGCCTCGCGCGAGACGGTCAACAAGTCGCTGGCCGACTTCGCCGGCCGCGGCTGGATCCGTCTCGAGGCCCGCTCGGTCGTGCTGCTGGACATCGAGCGCCTCTACCGCCGCGCCCGCTGAGGATTTCTCCGGCCGTATGCCGGAGGCCCGCCCCTGACTCGGCCCCACGCGCCCTGAGAGGTCACTTCTCGCTGTCTCAGCGGGCCTTTTATCGTTCAACGTGCCCTCGCGGGTCGCTACCCGTCGGTGACGGCCGCGGCATCAGGGCTGGTGGGCAGGTAAGCGATCTGGGCGAGCACGCTGAGCCGGGCCGCGGGCCAGACCTCGCGCGGCACGTCGGCATACACCCGCTCGACCACCTCGTCGGCGGTGGTGTCTCCGGCGGCGAGGGCGGCGCGCACCTGGTCGAGCCGGTCGGCGCGGTGCCGCAGGTAGTAGGCGACGGCCTCGTCCGCCGCGTCGACCGTCGGCCCGTGCCCGGGCAGGATCCGGGTGACGGCGCCGCTGCCGGTCAGCGACCGGAGGCGCCGCAGCGAGGCGAGGTAGTCGGCGAGCACGCCGTCGGGGTGCGCCACGACCGTGGTGCCGCGACCCAGCACGGTGTCGCCGGTCAGCACGGTGTTGTCGGCCGGGAGCACGAAGGACACGGAGTCGGACGTGTGGCCCGGCGTCGCCAGGACGGCCACCTCGAGGTCACCGACGTGCAGCACCGAGCCCTCGCGCAGGTCGTCGTGACCGTCCCCGATCGCCTGCACCCGGGTGCCCGTGAGCTCGGCGAACCTGCCTGCACCCTCGGCGTGGTCGGCGTGGCCGTGGGTAAGCAGGGTGTGGGTGACGCGGGCGCCGCGCTCCTCGACGAGCGAGATCACGGCGCGCAGGTGCTGCTCGTCCAGCGGCCCTGGGTCCACGACCGCCACGGCACCGCTGCCCGGCTCCGCGAGCACCCACGTGTTGGTGCCGTCCAGGGTCATCGGGCTGGGGTTGGGGGCGAGGACACAGGTTGCCCGCGAGGTCACGGCACCGCCGAGCCAGGGCGTGGCGGTCGGTGGCGGCTGCACCAGGCGGGTGCCAGGGGCGGTCACGAGCGGGCTCCGGTGTCGGGCACCCGAGCGCGCATCCAGATCCGCCCCTCGTCGTCCTCGACCAGGTCGGGCGAGATCGACCAGACCAGGGGCTCCTCGGCGACGAACGAGGCCGAGGACGCGGCGCCCGCCAGCTGCTCGACAGCCACCAGGGTGGGCGGCAGCATGAGCACCGAGCCGTCACGCGCGCCGGCGAGCACGTCCGCCGGACGCCACCACCCCGCGGCGTCGGCCTCCGAGGTCGCGTCGTCGGGGACCTGCCCGACCGGCAGCAGCGCCGCGAAGAACGCCGTGTCGTAGCGCCGCGGCTCGAACTCCGGGGTCACCCAGTGAGCGCGATAGGACAGCAGGTCGGACCGCAGCACGAGCCCACGGCGCCGCAGCAGCTCGGTGAACGACAGCTCGCGGGCCTCGAGCGCGACCCGGTCGGCGTGCCACCCCGCGTCGCGCACGTCCTCGACGACGGTGGTCGCGTCGGGCCCCGCCAGCAGCACCCCGCACTCCTCGAACACCTCGCGCACCGCGGCCACGACGAGCTGCTGGGCGACGTCGTCGGGGCAGTCCATCCGAGCCGCCCAGGACGCGGGCGAGGGCCCGGCCCAGTGCTCGGCGACCAGGGCGGGGTCGGCGTCGCGCGGGTCCACCCCGCCGCCGGGAAAGACCATCATGCGGGGGGCGAACGCCATCGAGGCGACACGGCGCAGCATGAACACCTCGACGCCGCACGATGACTCGTCGTCGGCGGCCCCGCTCACGGACGCGTCGCGGACCAGCTGCACCGTGGCGGCATACCGCGGGACCTGGTGCCGACGCACCTCGGCGTCGCCGTCGAGCCACGCGCGGGCGCGCGTCCCGAGCCCGCCCGCGGGGAAGTCGCGCACGACCCCGCCCTGGTCGCCCATCACGTCCTCAGTCGTCGGCGAGCGCGACGGTGATCTCGACCTCGACCGGCGCGTCGAGCGGCAGGACGGCCACCCCGACCGCGGACCGCGCGTGCACCCCGCGGTCGCCGAAGGCATGCCCGAGCAGCTCGCTCGCGCCGTTGACGACGCCGGGCTGGCCGGTGAAGGACGGGTCGCTCGCGACGAACCCGACCACCTTGACGACCTGCGCGACCTGGTCGAGGTCACCCACGACCGACTTCACGGCGGCGATGGCGTTGAGGGCGCACACCTGCGCAAGCTCCTTGGCGCGCTCGGGGCTCACGAGCCCGTCGCCCTCGCCGACCTTGCCGGTCGCGGCGAGCGAGCCCTGGACCATCGGCAGCTGCCCGGAGGTGTGGATGCGCCGGCCGTCGCGCAGCGCCGGGACGTAGGCCGCGACGGGGGCGGCGACGTCGGGGACGCTGAGCCCGACCTCGGCGAGACGATCCTCGACTGCACTCATGGCGCGACTCCTCGTCAGCCCTGCTTGGGGCGCTTGAGGTAGGCGACGAGGTTGCCCTCGCCCGACTGCAGGACGGTGACGAGCTCCCACCCGTCCTGCCCCCACTGGTCGAGGATCTGCTTGGTGGCGTGGACGATCAACGGCACGGTGGCGTACTCCCAGGTGGTCATGCCCGCACTCTAGCGACCACGGCCGAGGGTCACAGCACTAGCATCAGCCGTATGCCGACCGCGCCCACCCCCGACCTCTGGCCGGACGCCTGGCGCGAGGCCCGGCTGCACGTGGTCACCGGCAAGGGCGGCACCGGCAAGACGACGGTGGCGGCGGCGATGGCCACGGCGCTGGCCGAGTCCGGGCGCCGGGTGCTGCTGGCCGAGGTCGAGCAGCGTCAGGCGTTGGCCCCCGTGCTCGGGTGCAGCCCGCTCGACGACCACGAGCGCCTGGTGCACGTGACGCCGGCGGGCGGCGAGCTGCACGCGCTGGCGGTCGATGCGCGGGCCTCGCTGATGGAGTACCTCCGCGTCCACTACCACCTCGGCCCCGCCGGGACGGTGCTGGACCAGGTGGGTGCCGTCGACCTGGCGACCAGCATCGCGCCGGGCCTCGGGGACGTGCTGGTGATGGGCAAGCTCTACGAGGCCACCCGCCGCACCCCCCGCCACCAGCGGCGTCGCGGCACGCCCGAGAGCTATGACGTGGTCGTCGTGGACGCGCCGCCGACCGGTCGGGTGGTCCGCTTCCTCGAGGCCAACGCCGAGGTCGCCGACCTGGCGCGCGTGGGGCCGATCAAGGCGCAGGCCGACGCGGTCACGGCGGTCATCCACTCGGACCAGACCGTGGTCCACCTCGTGACGGTCCTCGAGGAGATGCCCGTGACCGAGACCGTCGAGGCGATCACCGAGCTGCGGGCCGCGGGCCTGCGCACGGGTCTGCTCGTGGTCAACCAGGTCCGCGACGACGGGCTCGGCGAGGACGACCTCGACGCCTTCCACGCGGCGGTCGACGGCGACGTCGACCTGACGGCCATCGCCGAGGAGCTGCGCGCGGCGCAGGTCCCCGACCCCGACGAGACCGCCCGCCGGCTCCTCGAGCACGCCCGCGGTCACGCCGAGCGACTCCTGGCCGAGGGCGAGCAGCAGGAGATCCTCGACGCCCTGGAGCTCCCCACCGTCCTGCTGCCCACGCTCGAGGGCGGCGCCGGTCCGCGCACCCTCCCCCGGCTCGCGGCCGCGCTCACCTCGCAGGTCGGAGCGCTCGTATGACGACCCCGCCCCGCCCCGGCGCCCGGCATACGGCCTCGGACCTCGCCGCCCTGGTCCGGGACCCGGCCACCCGCGTGGTGCTCTGCTGCGGCTCGGGCGGGGTGGGCAAGACCACAACGTCCGCGGCCCTCGCCCTGCACGCCGCCGAGGCCGGACGCCGCGTGGTCGTGCTCACCATCGACCCGGCGCGCCGGCTCGCCCAGTCGCTCGGGCTGTCCGAGCTCGACGACCGCCCGCGGACCGTGGTCGGCATCGACGAGACGCGGGGCGGGCGCCTGGACGCGATGATGCTCGACATGAAGCGAACCTTCGACGAGGTCGTCGTGGCGCACGCGACCCCGGAGGCCGCCGAGCAGATCCTCGCCAACCCCTTCTACCAGTCGGTGTCGAGCTCGTTCGCGGGCACGCAGGAGTACATGGCGATGGAGAAGCTCGGCCAGCTCCGCACGCAGGCCGAGCGGGACGGCACGTGGGACCTGATCGTCGTCGACACGCCCCCGAGCCGGTCCGCGCTGGACTTCCTGGACGCGCCCGAGCGGCTCGGGTCCTTCCTCGACGGCCGGCTGATCCGGCTGCTCACGGCCCCCGCACGACTCGGGGGACGGGTCGGTGTGCGGGCGCTCGGTGGCGGCATGGCGCTGGTGTCGGGCGTGCTGTCCAAGGTGCTGGGGACCCAGCTGCTGGGGGACGTGCAGACCTTCGTGGCGGCGCTGGACTCGACCTTCGGGGGCTTCCGCGAGCGCGCCGAGCAGACCTACGCCCGGCTCTCGGAGCCGGGCACGGCGTTCGTGGTGGTGGCGACGCCGGAGATGACGGCGCTGCGCGAGGCCGACTACTTCCTGCGGCGCCTGCGGTCCGAGGGGATGCCGGCCGCCGCGCTGGTCCTCAACCGGCTCGTGCGCCCAGCGACGGGGACGCTGGACGCACGAGGGGCGGACGGGGCCGCGGAGCGACTGACGGGAGGGAGTCAGGAGGCTGGGGCGGCCCGGGCGGCCCGGGCACTGCTGCGGGTGGGGGCTGCGTCGGACCGGGTGGCGGAGCGCCACGCGCAGGTGCTGGCGGAGCTGCGGTCGAGCCGCCCCGGCCTGCTGGTCAGCGTGGCGGCCGCGGAGGCGACGGACGTGCACGACCTCGCCGCGCTGCGGCGGGTTGGGGCGTCCCTCGCGGGCTGACGCACCCTCGTCGAGCCGGTCGGCGTGCGTGAGGTGCGGGTCAGGCGACCTTGTTGGGGTTGCTGCGGTTGAGCATCGCCTCGAGCACGGGACGCCACGACTGGACGTCCGGGCGGCGCTTGAGCAGGGCACGGCGCTCGCGCTCGGTCATGCCGCCCCACACACCGAACTCCGTGCGGTTGTCGAGGGCGTCGGCCAGGCAATCGGCGATGACCGGGCACCCGACGCAGATCTGCTTGGCCTGCTGCTGGGCGGCTCCCTGGACGAACAACGCGTCGGGGTCCTGCGCCACGCAGTTGCCGAGCGGTGCCCACTCCTGGATCCACTGCTGGCCGGCGCGCTCACCAGAGCGCGCAGTCAGAACAGTCATGTCGAAAGCCTCCCAGTCTTCACCCGTAAGGGTAGGTGTTCTTCGGTTCGCGACACATGGCTCGTCCGGGGGGTTACGGTCGATCACAAGGACTAGTCACACGTGCTGCGGTTGGTGTCTTCTGTGCTGTAAACGCGCCCCCCGGCGGTGAGTTACGGGTGGAGCGAAAAAAAGTACGCTGGGCCCATGAAGCAGGGACGACTGAGCGCCATCCCCACCGTGATGAGCCTGTTGGCGGCATTCCTCGCCGTCTCCGTGGTCGGTGGGTTCCTCGGGGCGGGGCTGCTCATCCCAGCCACGGCGATGATGGGGACCGTCGTCAAGTCCGGCACGGAGGTCTACGAAGCTCTTCCCACGGAGTTCACCTCCGTGGTGCCTCAGCAGCAGTCCGAGCTGCTCGCCTCCGACGGCAAGACCGTCATCGCCACGCTCTACAGCGAGAACCGCATCGTCGTGCCGCTGAGCGCGATCTCGCCGTGGATGCAGAAGGCGCAGGTGTCGATCGAGGACCACCGCTTCTACGAGCACGGGGGCGTCGACCTCGAGGGCATCGGCTCGGCGGTCGCCGGCGCGGCGCTGGGCGGGACCGCCCGCGGCGCCTCGACCCTCACGCAGCAGTACGTCAAGGTCACCCTCGAGAAGGCTGCCCTGGATCGCGGCGACACCAAGGCGGCCAAGGCGGCCAAGGCCGTGACGGCCTCCCGCAAGCTGCAGGAGCTCAAGTACGCCGCCCAGGTCGAGAAGGAGATGACCAAGGAGCAGATCCTGCAGAACTACCTCAACCTGGTCTACTTCGGGGACCAGGCGTATGGCGTGGAGGCCGCTGCGCGGCACTACTTCAGGACCACGGCGGCCAAGCTGACGATCCCGCAGGCCGCGACCCTCGCCGGTGTCGTCCAGCAGCCGGGCGCCAACGACCCCGTCAAGAACCCCAAGGCCGCTCTCACCCGCCGCAACGTCGTGCTGGACGCGATGCACCGGTACGGCTACATCGACGCGACCCAGCTCAAGACCGCCAAGGCCTCGCCCCTGGGTGTCATCAAGGCCGACCCGCCCAAGAACAGCTGCGCCGCGTCGAGCTACCCCTACTGGTGCAACTACGTCGTCAACTACCTCAAGACGCTGCCAGCCTTCGGCACGCAGCCCAACGAGCGCGAGGGTCGGATCCGCCGCGGCGGCTACCGCATCGTGACGACCCTCGACCCCGACCTGCAGGAGCGCGCCGCCGAGTCCATGGGCCGGATCATCTCGCCGCAGGACTACCCGACGTTCGGCGCGGCCGCGACCACGATCGAGTCCAACACCGGCAAGATCCGCGCGATGGTCCAGTCGACGAGCTACAACCCGACCGGCAAGCCGGAGCCGGGCAAGACCCAGGTCAACTGGGGCGCGGACTTCCGCTACGGCGCCTCGGGCGGCTTCAGCGTCGGCTCGACCATGAAGCTCTTCGCCGTGATCGAAGCCCTCAAGCAGGGCAAGGGCGAGAGCTATGTCATCCCGGACATCCGCCCCCCGGGCACCCCCTGGTACCCCCGTGACTTCCAGAACGGCTGCACCACGGGTGCCGGCGCGCCCTGGACACCGGGCAACGCCGAGGGTGACGACCCCCCGCCCGGAGCGGACATCGGGATCGCCACGCGCAACTCGATCAACACCGCCTTCGTCGCGCTGGCCGCCGACATCGGCACCTGCAACATCCGCAACACGGCGCTCGCCATGGGGATGCACAACTCGCGCCGCTCGGCCGAGGACGGCTCCCAGGACGGCAAGCCGCTCAGCACCTATCCCCCCACCCTGCTCCTCGGTGAGGACGCCAGCCCCGAGACCATGGCCCAGATGTACGCCATCGTCGCCAACCGCGGCATCTCCTGCCCCAACACGCCGCTCGAGTCGGTCACCGACAGCGACGGCAAGAAGGTCGACCTGCAGCTGCCGGGATGCCGCCGCGTGCTGGAGGAAGGCATCGCCAACCAGGCCGCCGGGATCTTCCAGACCGTCATGACCGAGGGCACGGGCCGTCCCGTCCAGATCGGCCGCCCGTCCATCGGCAAGACCGGCACCGACGCCGACAACGAGACCTGGTTCGTCGGCGCCACCCCGCAGTACTCCACCGCCGTCTGGGCGGGCACCCCCGACCAGAACAACGGGTCCTGGGCCCGCATGCGCCTGCACTCCGTCGACGGGAACGCGCGCTACTACCCGAAGGCCATGGGCTACCTGATCCCCGGCCCGATCTGGCAGGGCGTCATGCGGGCCGCGCACGACGGCAAGCCGGTCGTTCCGTTCGGCCAGGCCGCTCAGCCCGCCGACGACGGACGCACCGTCGACATCCCGGACGTCCGGGGCATGTCGGTCGACGAGGCCACGAGCGCGATCGAGGCGGCCGGCTTCCGGGTCACCGTGGGCGGTCGCGTCGCCAGCGGCTACCCCCGCGGCACGGTCGCCCGCACCCGCCCGACGGATCGCGCCCCCAAGGGCAGCGCGGTGACGCTCCGCATCTCCACCGGCGTCCGCTCAACCCCCCGCGCGCCCACCGCCAACCGCGCGGCCGCACCCCCAGCAGCACCCCCCGCGGCTCCCCCGGCGCCCTGACCTACCTCAGGTAGGCACATCAGCCCGCCTTAGCACCCCGGGTCGATGTGCCTACCTGAGGTAGGCACATCAGCCCGCCTTAGCACCCGGGTCGGGCGGATGAAGCACAGGACGAGCCCGTATGCCGAGGCGCCCGCCCCCACGTGGGGGCGGGCGCCTCGCGCGTGCTGCGCCGGTGGCGGCGACCGGTTCCTGTGGCGACGGCCAGTGCACGCGGCGTGCTGCAGCACGCCACAACCGCCATCCGGTGCCACGGCCGCTGCTGGACACCACGAACGCAAGAACCTCGACGACAACGACCGGGCGGAGCGGCGCGGTCGGGGAGCGGCGACCCGTCAGGAGGCGAGGGCCCGCTTCACGGCTGCGGCGATCCGTCCGCCCTCGGCCTGCCCCGCCGCCTTGGCCTGGGCGGCCTTCATGACCTGGCCCATCTGCGGCATACCGGTCGCGCCCGTCTCGGTCACGGCCTCGGCGACCAGCGCGTCGATGGCCGCGTCGTCCAGCTGCGCCGGCAGATAGCCCTCGAGCACCGCGCGCTCGGCCTCCTCGACCTCCGCGAGCTCCGGCCGTCCCGCCGCCTGGTAGGCCTCGACCGCGTCCGTCCGCTTCTTGGCCTCCTTGGTCAGGACCTTGAGGACGTCGGCATCGGTCAGCTCGTGGTGCTCCCCCGCCACCTCGGCGGTCGTCACGGCGGTCAGCGCCATGCGCAGCGTGGCGGTGCGGACCTGGTCGCGGGCGCGCATCGCCTCGGTCAGGTCGTGCTGGAGGGTCTGCTTCAGAGTGCTCATGGGCACCAGTGTCCTCCCCCGCCACCGTGCGGTCACCCGAGATGACGTCGGGCCGTCATACGGGCTGGATGTCTGGGAGCATGGCCGTGATGAACACTCTCGCGCGCACCCTCACCGGCGTCACCGCGGCCGGAGCCGCCACCCTCGCGTATGCCTCGTTGGTCGAGCGCAACTCCTTCACGCTGCGGCGGGTCACCGCGCCCGTGCTGCCGCGTGGCTCCGCCCCCTTGCGCGTCCTGCACGTGTCCGACATGCACCTGGTGCCGTCGCAGCGGCGCAAGATCGAGTGGGTGCGCTCGTTGGACGCGCTCGAGCCGGACCTGGTGATCAACACCGGCGACAACCTCGCCCACCTCCAGGCCGTGCCCGCGGCGCTGGACGCGATGGGCTCGCTGATGGAGCGGCCGGGCGCCTTCGTGATGGGGTCCAACGACTACTTCGCGCCGGTCATCAAGAACCCCTTCCGCTACTTCACCTCCGACCATGCCCGCGTCGAGGGCGATCGCACCCGGCTGCCGACGCAGGACCTCGTGCGCGGCTTCGAGAACGCCGGCTGGCTCAACCTCAACAACCGCCGCGGCCACCTGAGCGTCGAGGGCCTGGACCTCGAGCTGGTCGGCGTCGACGACCCGCACATCGAGCGGGACCGGTATGACGAGGTCGCGGGGCCCGCCGACCCCGACGCCGCCCTCACGATCGGGGTGGCGCACGCGCCGTACCTGCGCACGCTGGACGCCTTCACGCGCGACGGTGCCGACCTGGTGATCGCCGGTCACACGCACGGCGGGCAGGTGTGCGTCCCGTTCTACGGCGCGCTGGTCACCAACTGCGACCTCGGCCGCGAGCGGGTCAAGGGCCTGTCCCGCTGGTGGCCCGGCTGCGACAACGCCCCGTCGTCCGAGGCGCCCGACGACGCCGCGTGGCTGCACGTGTCGGCGGGCTTCGGCACGTCCCCGACCGCGCCCGTGCGGTTCGCCTGCCGTCCCGAGGCGACCCTGATCACCCTGCGCGCGCGGGACCGGGCTCGGGACTGACGGCGCCGGTCGGCGTCGGACCGGACCGATTCGTGTCCGGGGGCGTTCGTCGGCTATCCTCGGTCAGTCAACACGGGGTGTGGCGCAGCTTGGTAGCGCGCGTCGTTCGGGACGACGAGGTCGCAGGTTCAAATCCTGTCACCCCGACCAGTTGAGCAACCGGCTCTGATCCGCGGCAACGCGGGCCAGGGCCGGTTTTCTTCTCTCCCAGCGCCGGGACCGGGTGGCCATTCGTGCGCTCGGAGCTCACGTAGGTCCGGATCTGAGCCTCCGGATCGCGCGTTCGTGAGCTGCGAGCGCGGGGATGCCCGAGGACGCGGGCCGGATGATGGGGCCCAGCCGGGGTATGCGATCGAGGCACACAGGGTCGGCGCACCGCGACCGCGCCTCCCGAGGACACGCATCGAACGAGCGGAGCCGCCATGAGCCACGGACTGGTCGTCGTCGGATCGGGACCTGCGGGGGTGAGGGCCGCCCAGGCCTATCGCGATGCCGGTGGCCCCGGGCCGGTGCTGGTCGTGACGGCGGACGGGCATCCGCCATACCAGCGGCCCCCGCTCAGCAAGGACGTCCTGCGCGGGGATCTGCCCCCAGAGCCGGTCGCGATCGACGACGCCGACCCCGAGCTCACCGGGATCACCGTCGAGCTCGGCGCCCACGTGGATCGCATCGACCCCGACGCCCGGGTGATCCACGCCGGGGGCCGTGAGATCCCGTATGACGCACTGGTGCTCGCCTCGGGGGCCACCCCCGTCCGGCTGCCCACCGCAGACCCCGACGCGGACGTGCACCTGCTGCGCAGCCTCGCCGACGCCGAGCGCCTGGTGGAGGCGGCGAGCCATGCGCGGTCGGCGGTCGTGATCGGGTCGGGGTTCATCGGCTGCGAGGCGGCCGTCTCGCTGGCCCGGCGCGGCATCGACGTCACGATCGTCACGACCGAGCAGGCGCCCCAGGCCGCACGGCTCGGCGACCGGGCGTCGCGGCTGCTCCAGGACTGGCTGGTCGAGGAGGGCGTCGCGCTGGTCACCGGCGTGGAGGTCACGAGCGTGCGGGCGCCGCGCGAGGTGCACCTGTCCGACGGCACGACGCGCTCCCCCGACCTCGTCCTGGCTGCGCTGGGGGTCGCCCCGTCGACGGACTACCTTGCGGGGACGGGGATCTCGACGCACGAGGGGCGCGTGGTGGTCGACGACCGGCTACGCACCTCGGTCGACGGCGTCTGGGCGGCCGGCGACGGGACCCGCGCCCACAACGCCGCCGCGGGGCGTCCGCTGCACGTCGAGCACTGGGGCGACGCGCTGACCATGGGCGAGATCGCGGGGCGCAACGCCGCAGGTGGGGACGAGTCCTGGACCGCGGTGCCGGGCTTCTGGTCGCAGATCGGTGACCGGTGGCTCAAGCACGCGGCGTGGGGCGACGGCTTCGACGAGGTCCGGGTCGCTGAGCGGCCGGGGGGGCTCACCGTCTGGTATGCCCAGGACGGGATCGTCGTCGGGGCGCTGACCTACGAGGCGGACGACGACTACGAGCGGGCGGAGCAGCTGGTCACCGAGGGCGCCTCGATCGACGACGTCTGACGCTGGCCTGGCCTGGCTGCCCGGCCCGGCCTGGCGGCGCTGGACGGGCGACTCAGATCGTCGTGTGGTCGATCAGGGCGGTGACGAGCACCCCCACCACCAGACCCACCGCGACCTGCGCGCGGCTGTGCCTGCCCGCACGGACCCGAGCCCAGGCGGCGAGCGCCAGCACGGGGACCCCCACCAGCAGGAACCCCGGGCCGAGCTCGCGCGTGAGCACCACGACGGACACCGTGGTCACGGCGGCGTGGAAGGACGCCTTGTGCCACCGGGACACGCCGCCGAGGACGAGCAGGCCCACCAGGACCGTCGCGACCAGGGCGACGAGCGGGCGGGGCGCGCCGACGAGGGCGAGCGTCACCAGCCCCACGACCACCGAGGCGAGCGCCGCGAGGAGCGGGATCCGGCGCTGCTCACGGATCACCACCTGACGGTCCGTGACGTGCCCGCGACCGACGAGGGCGGCCAGGACGGCATACGGCACGACCACGCAGAAGGTGGTGGCGGCCACCGCCCACCCCAGCCCGCTCGCGACCGTGGGGCTGTGGCGCAACGAGACCACCAGCGCCAGCACGAGCGTCTGCCAGCTCGGGTCGAGCACCCGCCCGACCACGTCGGCCCAGCGGGACGGTGGCGCACCGAGCAGGCGCACGACGTCCGGGTGGCCGTCCCAGGGGTCCTTCGTGGAGCTCATGACCGCCGGGGTGGGCGCGGGCGCATGGGCGCTGCCGGCAGGGTGGGGGCGGGCAGGACGGACGTGGCCGGCCATCCCGGCACCGCACCGAACCGCTCAGGACGGTCACCATCGTCGTCCGCGCCGATCGCCGTCATCCAGTCCGCGCGGGCGGCGCGCACCTCCTCGTCGCTGCCACCGACGAAGTTCCACCACATGACGAGGGACTCGTCCATCGGCTCCCCGCCGATCAGCAGCAGGCGCGCTCCGTGGGCCCCGGCCCGCACGCCGAGGTTGGTGCGTCCCGCGTCGAGGAGCCGGAGGCTGCCGGGCGCGACGACGTGCCCGTCGACGACCACGACCCCGCAGTCGACGAGGACCGCGTGCTCGTATGCCGGGTCCAGCCGCACGGCGCGCTCCGCCTCGGGACGGACGACGAGCTCCGCTGCCACCGTGGGCGACTCGACCTCGACGGGAGACGTGACCCCCTGGAGCGATCCGATCGCGACGCGCAGCGTGCCGTGCTCGTCCTGCTCGGGCGTGGGGGCGTGGTGCTCGAACCGCGGTGCCACGCCCCGGGATCCGCTGGGCAGGGCCAGCCACAGCTGGGCGCCGCGCAGGGTCGTCGTGGCGTCCGTCGAGACCTCGGAGTGGGCGATGCCGTCGCCGGCGGTCATCAGGTTGAGCTCACCGGGACGCACGACCACCGAGGTGCCGAGGCTGTCGCGGTGCTCGAGCTCCCCGTCGAAGAGCCAGCTCACCGTGGCCAGCCCGATGTGCGGGTGGGGCGGCAGGAGCATCCCGCCGGTGACCGCCACGTCGTCGGGCCCGTAGTGGTCGACGAAGCACCACGGCCCCACCAGGGTCCGGTCACGGTGGGGCAGCGTGCGGCGGACGGTCATGGCCCGCGGGCCGCCGAGCGGAACGAGTCGAGGCGCCAGGGCGTGCGTCATACGAAGTCCATTGCCCCAGAACGGGTCAGAGGGAGACGCATGAGGGAACCATGCCACTCCGAGGGGCGACTGCCAAGCGAAGGCGTTACGCTGACCTTTGTTCCTCTAAATCCCGTAATTACTCCCCGGCGCTGACGCCGGGACGCGAGGAGAATCCCCACATGTTGTCACCGCAGTCCACCGAGACCGTCAAGGCCACGGCCGGCGTCGTCGCCGAGCACGCCGAGGAGATCACCAAGCGGTTCTACCCGCACATGTTCGAGGCGCACCCCGAGCTGATGCGGGTGTTCAACAAGGCCAACCAGGCCATCGGTGAGCAGCCCAAGGCGCTGGCCGCGTCGGTCGTCGCCTACGCCGTCCACCTGATCGACCCGGCCGCCCCCGACTTCACGCCGATCATGCAGCGCATCGCGCACAAGCACGTCTCGCTCGGCATCAAGTCCTACGAGTACACCATCGTCGGCCACCACCTCATGTGGGCCATCGGCGACGTCCTCGGCGACGCCGTCACCCCCGAGATCGCCTCCGCGTGGGACGAGGTGTACTGGCTGTTCGCGTGCCAGCTCATCGCGGAGGAGGGCAAGCTCTACGCCCTCGGCGGGACCGACCCCGAGCACCCCTATCGCCCCTACACCGTGGTCGAGCGCGACGACGAGACGCCCGAATCCTTCTCACTGGTCATCAAGCCCGCGGAGGGGGAGCTGCCGTCCCACCGCACCGGTCAGTACGTCGGCGTCGCCGTGGACCTGCCCGGCGGCGAGCGCCAGCCGCGGCAGTACACCATCTCCGGCGTGCCCGGGCGTGAGGCCTTCCGCCTCACCATCAAGCGCGTGCACGGCGCCGACGACGTGCCGGACGGCCAGGTCAGCAACTGGCTCGCGGACAACGCGCAGGTCGGGACCGTCCTCGAGGTCTCCCAGCCAGCCGGCGACGTCGTGCTCGAGGAGTCCGAGGCACCGCTGGTGCTCGTCTCCGCGGGCATCGGGATCACCCCGATGGCGGCGATCCTCGAGGACCTGTCCCAGCGCCAGCCGCACCGCTCGATCCGCGTCTTCCACGCCGACCGCTCGCACTCCACGCAGGCGCTCTACACCTCCATGCGCGGGCAGGCCGAGGCGATGAACGACGTCGTCGGTCAGTTCTGGTACGAGGAGGAGGCGGAGTCCGCCCCCACCATCCACCCCGCCCGGCCGGGCCTGATGGACCTGTCCGACGCCGAGATCCCCTCGGGCGCCAAGGTGTTCATGTGCGGCCCGCTGCCGTTCATGCAGGTCGTGCGGCGCACCCTGATCGACAAGGGCGTCGCGCCCGAGGACATCAGCTACGAGGTCTTCGGCCCCGACCTGTGGGCGCAGAACCCCGACAACGCCGACAACGCGGCCTGACCCGCGTCCTGCCGGCCGGCGGCCCGTCCACCTCGTGTGGGCGGGCCGTTGGCGTGCGGCTGGCCGGCGGGCGGGCTGGCACTGCGGCTGCTCCCGCGCGACCAACTGCTGCAGATAGGGGGTCACGTTCGCACCTAGTCATTGTGCTGCAACGGAATTCGTCGGTGACGCCATCCGATGTGCAGCAGTTGGTCACAGTGGGCGGCGGCGACGCCCCGGACGCGGGGGGACGGGCGGGGAGACGCCGTCCCTCCCGTCGAGGACGTGCGTGAAGCACCACTCGACGAAGTCGCGGTCGATCATCACCTGCTCCCAGCTGAACCGCAGGACCGTCCACCCCCACACGACGAGCTCGTCGTAGCGGCGACAGTCACGATCCAAGGGCCCGGCGATCGCCGTGCCAGGCGAACGAGTCGGCCTCCACGGCGAGCCGCAGGGCGGGGTCACCCAGATCCACGACCGCGAACAAGCCGTGATCCACGATCTGCAGCTGGGTCGACAGGTCGAGGCCGCGGTCGAGGGAGATGACCCGCAGCACCGTCTCCATCGGACCGGACGAGCCACCGTCTGCCTGCTGCGCCACCCGCCTCAGCGCCCGGGCACCTGGCCCTCGCGCGCGGCGTGCGAGCGAGACCAGGTCGTCCGGGGTGACCAGGCTCGAGCGCAAGGCGGAGTCCGCGACGCACAGCGCCTCCTCGAACGGCAGGTCGCGTGCGCAGTCCACCACCGTGCGCAGGGGCGTGGTGACTCCCTGCGCGTGGTCGCCCGGCCCCAGGTGCCGGAGCCTGATCTCGCAGCAGTCCTCGTCCGCCCGGGTCACGTGGTGCGTGCCCGGCACCGTGACCTGCGGACGCGCCGGCGGGGTGCGCACCTTGAACCCGTGATGCACCGCGGCGCTGAGGTGCGACACGACCCCGTGGTGCCGCTCCGCCTCGCGCCGCGCGGCGTGAAGTCCGGGCGTGGCATAGCGGTCGCGGCTCAGGCGCTCGACCTCGCCACGCGTCATCGCTGCGGTGACGGCGCGGCGGGTGACGTGCGGCTGCAGCTCGGACCACGTCGCGACGTGCCCCAGCTCGGCGATCATCTCGGCAACGGTGCGCATCGGACCAGCATGCCCAGGTCCGGCGGGCGGCCGAGCGCGTCATCCACAGGACCCTGGCCCGCCTCGTGGCTACCGAGGTGCTGGGTGGCTGGTGCTGGAGCGCTACCCGCGATCAACTGCTGCACATCCGGCTGCGTCGCGGCACTCGCGCGCTGTGCCACAACGGAATTCGCGGTATGCGTGCGCGGTAGTGCAGCAGTTGTGCACGCGGCAGTGCGCGCGGCATACGGCTCAGAGGCCGTGGACCAGGCGGCCGGCGACGATCGTGGCGCCGGCGCGCATCCGCCGCAGCCCGTGCGCAACCTCGCGCGAGTCCCCCTGCAGGGCAAGGGGGTCCGTGTCGAGCAGGACGACGTCGCCGCGTGATCCGGGCACGAGCCGCTGACCGTCGACCGAGGCGGCGAGCGCCTCGCGCACGGAGATGGCCTGCTCCGGGTGCCACGGCGCGCGGTCATCGCCGGAACGGTGGACCGCGGCAGCCATCGCGAGCCAGGGGTCGAGCGGGGACACGGGGGCGTCGGACCCGAGGGCCAGCCCGATGCCGGCGTCGAGCATCGACCGCAGCACGAAGCAGCGTTCGGTCCGGTCGGCCCAGCAGCCGTCGCTCACGTCGCGGTCGTCGAGCAGGTGCGCGGGCTGGACGCTGGCGCGCAGGCCCAGCGCCGCGAGCCGAGGCACGTCGGGCCACCGCACGAGCTGGGCGTGCTCGATCGAGCCGTGTGCCCGCGTCGCCGCGAAGGCGTCGAGGGCGATCTCGACCGCGGCGTCCCCGATGGCGTGCACGGCGCACTCGAGCCCCGCCCGGGCGGCCTGGCCGAGGAGCTCCACCAGCTGCTCGGCCGAGTAGTTCTGCGCGCCGCGTCCGGTCCCGTCGAGGTAGGGCGAGCAGCAGTGCGCCGTACGGGTGTTGAGCGAGCCGTCGGAGATGAGCTTGAGCTGGCCCATGGTGACCAGTCCGGTCGCGTCCAGCGAGTCCCCGGTGCGCAGACCGCGGGCGAGCACGTCGGCCAGGCCGTCCTCGTAGGTCGATGCCCGCACCCTCAGCGTGTCCAGCCCCGCGGCCACCCGGCCCGGCCACGACCCCAGCGCCCCGCCGAACTCGAAGTCCACGACACCGACGACGCCGAGCTCGGCGGCCGATCGCAGCACGGTCCGAAGTCCGTCGTCGAGGTGCGGGTCGGGCCCGAAGGTCGCCCCCAGACGCCCGTAGGCCGCGAACCAGGGCCCTTCCTCCACCACGCCCGCGCCAGCCCCGGTCGGGAAGCCCAGTCGTTGCAGCGCAACGGAGTTCATCCACCCGTGATGGGCGTCACCACTGATGAGGACGACCGGGTGCTCGCCGCTGACGTCGTCCAGCGCGGCGGCGGTGCGAGCCCCGGCCCAGGTCGACGAGCGATGTCCCCAGCCCTGGACCACGCTGGTCCGGTCGGCCGTCCCGAGCTCCGCGACCCGGCGGCGCACCAGCTCGACGACGTCGCCCGGCCCCGTGGCGAGCGTCGTGTCGAGCCGCACCTGCTGCAGCGCCCACTGGTCGAGGTGGACGTGCTGGTCCCACAGGCCCGGTATGCCGAAGCGGCCACCGGCGTCGAGCACGTCGACGCCTCGGCCCGCGCGACCCGTCAGGCGTGGGCCGACCTCGCGGATCACCCCGTCGATCACCAAGACGTCAACAGGCTCGACCGGCTCGACAGGTTCGCCTCGCGACAGCGACGCCGCCCTGCCGGCGGGCCCGTCGAGGCCGACCGGGCGCACGTCGTGGATCAGGAGGGAGGTCGAGCTCATGCGGCGACGCTACCTGGCGCGCCGGGCCGCTCGGAGGTGGGCGTCCACGACGTGGCGTCTGGCGCCCTGTCCACCGTCTTGCTCGCTGGCGCCGGTCTCGGGCTGCAGCACGAGACCGGGGCCGCAGCCGCAGACGGCGGATGGAGCTCGCGACGGGGGCAGCCGGCCAAGACGACCCCGCGCCGTCACTCGACGGTGACGGACTTGGCCAGGTTGCGCGGCTTGTCGATGTCGTGGCCGAGCGCGAGGGCCGCGTGGTAGGCGATGAGCTGCGTGGGGATGGTCAGCAGGATCGGGTCGAGCTCGGGCTCGTTGCGAGGCACGACGATCGAGCGGATCCCGAGGTGGGACAGGTCGACTCCGGGGTGGGTGATGGCGACGAGCGGGCCCTTGCGCGCCAGCACCTGCTCGGCCGCGGCCACGTTGCGGTCGGTGAGGTCGTCGTCGGGGATGATCGCGACGGTGGGCATGGACTCGTCGATCAGGGCCAGCGGGCCGTGCTTGAGCTCGGAGGTCTGGTAGGCCTCGGCGTGGATGTAGCTGACCTCCTTGAGCTTCTGCGCGCCCTCGCGCGCGACCGGGAAGCCGCGCACGCGTCCGATGTAGAACGCGCTCTGGGAGCCGGCGATCTCGCGGGCGAGCTCGGCGATCTCGCCCTCCTGGTCGAGGATCTCGCGGATCTGCGCGGGGATCGCCTTGAGTCCGTTGATGATTCGCTTGCCGTCAGCGACCGACAGGTCGTGCACGCGCCCGATGAGCAGCGCCAGCATCGCGAAGGCCATGGCCATGTTGGTGAGCGCCTTGGTCGAGGCGACCGCGATCTCGGGTCCGGCGTGCAGGTAGATGCCACCGTCGACCTCGCGGGCGATGGTCGAGCCGACGACGTTGACGAGGGCGACGACCTGGCCGCCCTTGCGCTTGACCTCCTGCACGGCAAAGGCCGTGTCGGCGGTCTCGCCGCTCTGCGACACGACGACGTAGAGCGTGTCCGGCTCGATCACGGGGTTGCGGTAGCGGAACTCGGAGGCGGCCTCGGCATCGGCGGGGACGCGGGCGAGCTCCTCGAGCAGCTGGGCGCCGAGCTGCCCCACGTAGTAGGCGGATCCGCAGCCGAGGATCTTGACGCGCCGGAACCCGCGCAGCTCGCGCGGGGCGAGGTTGAGGCCGTCGAGCCGGGCGGTGCCGAAGCGCTCGTCGAGCCGGCCACGGATGACGGCCTCGGCGCTGTCGGGCTGCTCGAGCATCTCCTTGCGCATGTAGTGCTCGTGCCCGGCCAGCTCGAGATCCTCTGCGGCGACGGCGATCTCGACGGGCGTGCGCCCGGTGTCCTCGCCGTCGGCCGTGAACGTGCGAAAGCCCGTGGCGGTGATGGTCGCCAGCTCGCCGTCGTCGAGGTGCACCACGGAGGTCGTATGACGGACCAGGGCTGCCACGTCCGAGGCCAGGAACATCTCGCCGTCCCCCACGCCGATGATCAGCGGAGAGCCGTTGCGGGCCACCACGATCCGGTCCGGGTGACGCTCGTCGACCACGGCGAGCGCGTAGGTGCCGGTGATGCGGTCGAGGGCCTCCAGCACGGCGCCCTCGAGGGTGTCGGCGCCGGAGCAGGCGACGAGGTGGGCGACGACCTCGGTGTCGGTGTCGCTGGCGAGCTCCACCCCGGCAGAGGTGAGCTGGGCGCGCAGCGCGGTGGCGTTGTCGATGATCCCGTTGTGCACCACCGAGATCCGACCGTCCTCGCTGCGGTGCGGGTGGGCGTTGCGCTCGGCCGCGGGTCCGTGGGTCGCCCACCGGGTGTGGCCGATGCCGACCTTGCCGGCGAGCCGCTTGGGCAGCGCAGCCTCGAGCCCGCGGACGCGACCGACGGTGCGCACCACCGTGGTTCCCGTCCGACCGAGCACGGCGAGGCCGGCCGAGTCGTAGCCGCGGTACTCCAGCCGCTGCAGCCCCTCGACGAGAAGGGGTGCCGCGGGCTGGGATCCGATGTATCCGACGATGCCGCACATGGGTGATCTCCTGGTCAGCCGTAGATGATGCGCCGCAGCTGTCGCTCGGACAGCTCGGGCGCCGCGACGACCCGCGATCGCAGCTCGTCCGCGATGATGGCGAACGCCTCGGCGTTGCGGGTGCCGTAGGTCTTGAGGTGGGCGTGGCGGCGGTGGACGTAGTCCTCGACGCCCTCCCGGTGCCAGGCCACGACGTCGTCGACGACGCGCTCGGCCTCGGAGCGGCTCAGGCCGGTCGAGGCGGCGACGCGATCGACGATGTCGGGGTCGTGCACAGGATGATGGTGAGGCGGAGGGACGTCATACGACAAGTTCCTGCCCGATATCGGGCAGGAAATCGGCGGTTTGCACTCCTTGGGCGGGCTTGAGCCTCGCTCTCGCTCGGCCTCAGCCGAGGTCGGCCAGCGCCTCCGCGATGGGGGTGTCGCCGTCGTTGAACTCGATCGTCTGGCCCGTGAGGCCGGACCGGTCGACCGTCGCGACGATCACCGCGGCGACGTTGGCGCGCGACACGGCCGCGTCCTTGACGCCAGGGGTGGCGATGCGACCGCTGCCCGGGTCCTGGGAGAGCCGGCTCGGCCCGAGGATCGTCCACGCGAGGTCGGTGCGCTTGAGGTAGGTGTCGGCGTCGGCCTTGGCCTGCGCGTACGCGTGGAAGGCGTCGTCGGGGTCCACCCCGTGGTCCTGGCCGGCCCCGTGGTAGCTCACCATCACGTAGCGCTGGACGCCGGCCTGGCCGGCCGCGTCCATCGAGCGGATCGCGGCGTCGCGGTCGACGGCATACGTCCGCTCGGGGTCTCCCCCGCCGGCGCCGGCGGACCAGACGACCGCGTCGTGCCCGCGGAGCACGTCGGCGATGCCGTCCGTGTCGAGCCGCTCGACGTCGGCGACGCGCGCGGTGGCACCGGTCGCCTCCACGTCGGCGGCGTGCTCGGGGTTGCGGATGATCGAGGTGACCTCGTGACCGTCGGCGACGAGGAGAGGGGCGAGGAGCAGGGCGACCTTGCCGTGGCCACCGATGACGGCGATGCGGGACATGAGGAGTCCTTTCCGTTCGGGGTGTCTTCGTGCCAACGACGACACGTCCGGGTTCATGCCCCGAGGGGGTGTGTCGGTGGTCGTTGCTAGGTTCCTGGCAGAGGACCAAGGGGGTCGACATGCACCAGATCGGCGAACGCATCGTCATCAGCGCCACGGACCTGTCTCGCGCATCGGCGTGCGAGCTCGGGTTGCTGCGTCAGCTCGACGTGATGCTGGGGCGCCTGCCCCGCACCGAGGCCGCACCGGACGCGATGCTGGACCAGCTGGCGACCCTCGGTGACGCGCACGAGCAGGTGGAGCTCGAGCGGCTGCTCGCCGTGCACGGCGCGGAGGGCGTGCGCCGGATCGAGCACCCGCGGTCCACGCCGATCGCGCTGTGGGCGGCGCGGGAGGCGACCTTCGCCGCGATGCGCGAGGGCGTGCCCGTGGTCTACCAGGGCTGCCTCTACGACGGGGAGTTCCTCGGCTACTCGGACTTCCTCGTGCGCGCCGACTCCTGGACCCCGGAGCATCCGGCCTACGAGGTGCACGACACCAAGCTGGCGCGCCACGCCAAGGTCACCGCGCTGCTGCAGCTGGCGGCCTACGCCGACCAGCTGCGCCGTGGGGGCATCGACCCGACGGATCGGGTGACCCTCGTGCTGGGTGACCGTTCCCGGCCCACCTTTCCGGTGGCCGAGATCGAGGCGGTGTATGCCGAGCGCCGCGCCCACCTCGTCTCGCTGGTCGCCGACCGGCTGGCCGCCACCGAGCCCGTCGCCTGGGGCGCCCCCGGCATCACGGCCTGCGGGTCCTGCGACGTGTGCGCCGCCGAGGTGGCAGCCACCCGCGACGTCTGGCAGGTCGCGGGTGTCCGCGCGGTGCAGCGCAAGAAGCTGCTCGCCGCCGGGATCAGCACCATCGACCAGCTCGCCGCGTGCGAGGAGCCGGTGGAGGACCTGCCACGGACGACCTTCGACAAGCTGCGGGCGCAGGCACGGCTGCAGGTGCGGCAGTGCCCGCCCGACGGCTCGACGCGGCCCGTCGAGTTCGACGTCCACACCCCCGAGGCGATCCGGGCGATCCCGGCCCCGGACGAGGGCGACATCTTCTTCGACTTCGAGGGCGACCCGATGTGGGCCGGCGACGAGGCGGGCGACCAGGGCCTGGAGTACCTCTTCGGCGTCGTCGAGACCGACGGCACCTTCCGGCCGTTCTGGGCGCACGACCGAGGCGAAGAGCGGCAGGCGCTGATCGACTTCCTCGCCTACGTCGAGGAGCGCCGGGCCCGCCACCCGGGGCTGCACATCTACCACTACGCCGCCTACGAGCGGACGGCGCTGCTGCGCCTCGCCGGGCGTCACGGTGTCGGCGAGGAGGCCGTCGACCGTCTGCTGCGGGAGGGCGTCCTGGTCGACCTCTACACCGTGGTCAAGCGGTCCCTGCGCGTCTCGCAGCCGTCCTACTCCATCAAGAAGCTCGAGCCCCTCTACATGGGCGACGACCTGCGCGGTGGCGAGGTCACGACGGCCGGCGACTCCATCGTCGAGTACCACCGGTGGTCCGAGGCCCGGGCCCGCGGCGACGTCGAGGAGGCCGACCGGCTGCTGCAGTCCATCGCCGACTACAACGAATACGACTGCGTCTCTACCCTGCGGCTGCGCGACTGGTTGCTCGACCGGCTCGCCGAGTCGGGCGTCGCCACGGAGCGCTCGCCCAAAGGAGCGCTGGTCGACGTAGAGCCCGAGGGCGACGCCCCGGCTGCCGATCCCGGCGCCGTCGTGGTGGACCGGCTCCTCGCGCTGGCGGGCCCGGCCGACGAGCGCGACGCGGACGACCAGGCGGTCGCCATGGTGGGCGCGGCCGTCGACTACCACCGGCGCGAGGGCAAGCCCTTCTGGTGGGCGCACTTCGACCGGCTGCAGTCCTCGCTCGACGACTGGCCCGCCTCGCGGGACGCGGTCGTGCTGGACCGCGTCGAGGTCGTCGAGGACTGGGGCAAGCCGCCCGGCAAGCGCAGCGTCCGCCGGGTGCTGTCGGCGGTGGGTCGGCACGAGCCGGGCATGTCCTTCGGCAAGGGCGAGGGGGGCGGTTTCCTCGTCTACCCCTCACCCGTCCCCGTGAGCATCGAGGCGCCGAGCCCCGAAGCGATGGGAGCCACCAGCACCCTCGCGGTCACCGAGGCCGAGGTGGTCCCCGGCGGGCGGCTGCGCCTGACCATCGAGGAACGCCTCGCCAAGGGCGCTGACGAGCACGACGACCTGCCCGCGGCCCTGACCGTCGGACCAGGCCCCATGGTCAAGGCCATCCAGGACGCGCTGCTGACGCTGGCGTCACGGGTGGACGCGGCCGGTGGGGTCGCGGCGCTCCCGCCCCACCCCGGCATCGAGGTCCTGCGTCGCCGGCCGCCCCGGCTCAGCGGGCTGGACCGCCTGCCGCCCGTGGTGAACGGTGACGCGGTGGGCGCCATCACGGCCGCCGTCACGGCGCTCGACGGGTCCTACCTCGCGGTGCAGGGACCTCCAGGGACCGGCAAGACCTATGTCGCCTCGCACGTCATCGCTGCTCTGGTCCGGCTGGGCTGGCGGGTGGGCGTGGTCGCCCAGTCGCACGCGGTGGTCGAGAACGTCCTCGACAGAGTCGTCAAGGTCGGCGTCCCCGCCGATGACGTCTGCAAGCCCAAGACCAAGCACGAGGACCCCTCCTGGACGGCGCTCAAGGACGCGCGCGCCGTGCGGGGATTCCTCGACGAGCACCGGGCCGCATCCCGGGGCTGCGTGGTCGGCGGCACGATGTGGGACTTCTGCAACCTCAACGCGGTCGACGACGGCGACCTGGACGTCCTGGTCATCGACGAGGCCGGCCAGTACTCCCTGGCCAACACCCTCGCCGTGGCCCGCTGCACCTCCCGGCTCCTGCTGCTCGGCGACCCCCAGCAGCTGCCGCAGGTGTCCCAGGGCATCCACCCCGAGCCCGTCGACGAGTCCGCCCTCGGGTGGCTCTCGGCCGGGCACGACACCCTCCCCGCCGAGCTCGGGTACTTCCTCGAACGCACGTGGCGGATGCACCCGGCGGTGTGCGAGCCCATCTCGCACCTGGCCTACGCAGGGCGTCTGCGCTCCGAGGAGTCCGTCACCCTGGGCCGGTCGCTGAGCGGCGTCGAGCCCGGGCTGCGCGTCGTCACGGTCGAGCACCACGACAACTCCGTCTCCTCGCCCGAGGAGGCCGACGCGGTCGTCGAGGTCGTGCGGGGCCTGCTCGGGACTCCCTGGCGCGTTATGCCCGACGGTGACGAGCAGCCGCTCGGGCAGGACGGGTTCGTGGTGGTCGCGCCCTACAACGCACAGGTCGGCGCGCTGCGGGAGGCGCTGGACCGCGCAGGCCTCGACGAGGTGCGGGTCGGCACGGTCGACCTGTTCCAGGGCCAGGAGGCGCCCGTGGCGATCATGTCGATGACCGCGTCCGCCCTGGCCGACCTGCCCCGCGGGGCCGACTTCCTGCTGGACCGCAACCGGCTCAACGTCGCCATCTCGCGGGCCCAGTGGCTCGCCGTGGTGGTGCGCTCGAGCGTACTCACCGAGCTCACGCCGCAGACCCCCGAGCAGCTGCTGCAGCTGGGCGCGTTCATCCGGCTGTGCCGCGGCCGGTGACGATGCGGCGGGCCACCCTGTACCTGACCGTCGGGCTGCCCGGGACCGGCAAGACCACGGTGGCCCGCGCCCTCGAGGTCGAGCACCAGGCGCTCCGCCTCACCAAGGACGAGTGGGTGCGCGCCCTCTACGGGCCCGACAACCCACCGGAGGCCCAGGCCGTCATCGAGGGCCGCCTCGTCGAGATCGGGCTCCGCGCCCTGGAGCTCGGGGTCGACGTCGTCATCGACTTCGGCCTGTGGAGCCGGGACGAGCGGTCCGCACTCCGGCAGGCGGCCTTCGATCGTGGGGCGACGGTGGAGCTGCGCTACGTCGAGCTCGCGCGCGAGGAGCAGCGCCGACGGCTGGACCGACGCCAGGCCGAGGAGCCACGCACCACCTGGCCGATGTCCGACGAGGAGCTGACGCAGTGGGCTGCCGCCATGGAGGTCCCCACCCCGGGTGAGCTCGACGGCAGCGAGCCGATCGATGCGCCACCCGCCGGCTTCGCGACCTGGGACGCGTGGCGCCGGCACCGCTGGCCTGCGTCGGTGGCCTGACGCAGACATACCACGAGGGGCCGCCGCGATCAGTCGCAGCGACCCCTCGTGGGGTTCTGTGGAGGTGAGTCCTCAGGGGCTGTGTCAGGCCTGTTGGCCGGGCCTGGCCACGACGCCCCCTGCGGGCCTCCCTCGTCCCTCGGTCGTGTCCTCAGGGGCTGTGTCAGGCCTGCGCCTGCACGGTCGAGAGGATCTCCTGCACCTCCTCGGGCGACGTCGCCGCCTCGAGGCGAGCCACCTGCTGCTCGTCCAGGAACACCTGGGCGAGCGAGGCCAGCAGGGTGAGGTGGTCGTCCCCGGCACCGGCGATGCCGACCGCGAACCTCACCTCGCTGCCGTTCCAGTCGACCGGGTGGGCGTAGCGCACGAACGACAGGGCCGTGCGGCGGATCGACGCCTTGGCCTCGTTGGTGCCGTGCGGGATCGCCAGCAGGTTGCCCATGTAGGTCGAGACGGAGCGCTCGCGCTCGTGCATCGAGGCGACGTAGGCGTCGTCGACCGCGCCCTGCGCGACCAGCAGACGCCCAGCCTCCTCGATGGCCTCGTCCCGGGTGCGGGCCCGACCCGACAGCTCGATGCCGTCACGGTCGAGGACGCCGCCCTGCGGGGCGCCGGCGGTGGCGTCGTGCGTGACGCCGGACGTGGGGCCCACGGCCGCCGCCGAGGGGGCAGCGACGGCCGCGGGGGTCTGGGAGCCGTTGGTGCGACCGAGGAGATCGACGATCTCGTCGTACCGCGGGCTGTTCATGAAGTTGTCCACGGAGACGTGGACGGCCGAACCGGTCCGCTGGCGGGCACGGTCGGTGAGGTCCTGGTGGGTGACCACGAGGTCATACTCGTCGGACAGGCTCGCGATGGACTTGTTGACGACGGTGACGTCGTCGTGGCCCGCGGCCTTGACCTTGCGGCGCAGGACCGAGGCGCCCATGGCGGACGAGCCCATGCCGGCGTCGCAGGCGAAGACGATCTTGTGGATCGGGCCGCTGTGGCCGTCGGTGCCGACACCCGCACCGGCGGCTCCGCCGGTCAGGGACGAGGCGACCGAGGACTTCTTGCCCTTGTTGGCCTCCATCTGGGCGGTGGCGGCAGCGAGGTCACCCTCGTCGTCGGCCCGGTCCGTCTTGAGCAGGAAGGCGGCGACGGCGAACGTCACGGCCGCGGCGACGATGACGGACAGGATGACGCCGATGTAGCTGTCGCTGGCGGTCTGGAGCAGCACGGCGATGATCGAGCCGGGAGCGGCGGGGGCGCGCAGGCCGGAGCCGAAGAGCACGTTGGTGAACACGCCGGCCATGCCACCGAGGATCACGGCCGCGATCAGCTTCGGCTTCATGAGCACGTAGGGGAAGTAGATCTCGTGGATGCCGCCGAAGAAGTGGATGATCGCGGCGCCGGGAGCAGAGCCCTTGGCCAGCCCCTTGCCGAAGAGCGAGAACGCGAGCAGCAGGCCGAGGCCGGGGCCGGGGTTGGCCTCGAGCAGGAAGAGGACCGACTTGCCCTTCTGGACGGCCTCGTTGGTGCCGAGCGGCGTGAGGATGCCGTGGTTGATGGCGTTGTTGAGGAAGAGGATCTTGGCCGGCTCGATCAGGATCGAGGTGAGCGGCAGCAGCCCGTGGTCCACCAGGTAGCCGACGACGCTGCCGGCGGCGCTGCTGAACGCCTTGACCACCGGGCCCATGGCGAAGAACCCGAAGATGGCGAGCACCATGCCCCAGATGCCGGCCGAGAAGTTGTTGACCAGCATCTCGAAGCCGGGCTTGATCTTGCCGTCCCAGATGGCGTCGATCTTCTTCATCGTCCAGCCACCGAGGGGGCCCATGATCATGGCGCCCATGAACATCGGGATGTCGGTGCCGGCGATGACGCCCATGGTGGCGATGGCGCCGACGACGCCACCGCGGACGTCGTAGATGTTCTTGCCGCCGGTGTAGCCGATGAGCAGGGGCAGCAGGTACGTGATCATCGGACCGACGATGCCGCCGTCCTTGAAGTCACCCCAACCACCGATCTGGGCCACCCAGCTGTTGGCGGCGAGGCCACCGGTTCCGCCGGAGTTGAGCCACCCCTTCTCGATGAAGAGTGCGGTGATGAGGCCCCACGCGATGAACGCGCCGATGTTGGGCATGACCATGTTGGACAGGAAGGTCCCGAACTTCTGGACGTGCACGCGGGCCGACACGCGCTCTGCGCCGCCCGAGGTAGCGGTGGTACTAGCCACGGCCGTTCCTTTCACAAGGTGACCCTCAACGGCGAGGATCCGTGGCACCAGTAAAGCGCGCCCGCTTCTGTCCAGTCAATAGCAAAAGTGAAGAGAACACAGAATTTCGGGCACGATCCTCGCCGCAACGGACAGATCCGCAGGTCCAACCCCCGAAACGGCCCCCCTCAAACGGGCACATCAGATCTCTCATCGCGGCCCCTGGTAGACCCCTGTCAGACGGAAGCGCAGCGGCTCCTCGGCATACTCCTCCAGCGCGTGGGCCACCCACCCCACCAGGCGGGCCCCCGCAAACACCGCCTCCGGTGCGTCCACCCGCAGGTCGTGGCGGTGGGCGAGCACCGCGAGCGCCCAGTCGCTGTTGGGGAACAGGCCGTGCCGCTCCCACAGCCCCTCCTCGAGCAGCGTCGCCGGCCCCTCCAGCGCCCCCAGCCCCGCGACCCGCAGCCTGCCCAGGAGGTGCTCGGCCCGCGGGTCGCTCTCGCGATAGATCCGGTGGCCGAAACCCGCCGCCGCCGACGGGTCCGCCAGCACCCGCCCCAGCGTCCTGGGCGGGTCGGCGACCGCCGCCTCGAGGAGCAGCCGCGCCTGGACCCCGGCAGACCCGTGCAGCGGGCTGTCCATGGCGCTCAGCCCCGCCAGCAGGCACGACCCCAGGTCGGCGCGCACGCTGGCGCTCACCCGCACCGCCGTCGTCGACGCGGCCATGTCGTGGTCGGCGAGGAGCACGAGCGCCCGCCGCACGAGGTCCACGAGCGCCTCGTCGTCGGGGTCGCCGCCGACGACCGCCGTCCACCGCGTCGCCTGGTCGGAGCCCTCGTATGCCGACCCCCACGCCTCGCGGGGGAGGAGCGCGGCGGTGGCGGTGGCGATCAGGAGCCCGGCCCGCTCCCGCACGGCCGCCGGGTCGAGGTCGTGGCGTCGCGCGTCGCGCGCGGTCAGCAGCAGCACGGCCAGGCGCAGCCGCTCGACGAGGCGAGCACCCTCGGGCAGGGCCGCCAGCCCGTCGCGGACGTCGGCCAGGGCCTCCTCGTCCACGACCAGCGAGACGGGCTCGTCACCGCCCCACAGCAGGCCCGCCACCTCCTCCACCGAGGCCGCCTCCGCCAGGGTGGACGCGTCGCGCCCCCGATAGGCGAGCCGGTCGCCCTCGAGCCGCGTGATGGTCGTGCGCACCGACTCCGCGAGCCCGGTCCCCCGCCCGAGCGTGCCCGAACGCCCCTGCAGCGCCTCGACGTCCTCCGGCGCGAAGTAGCTCGCCCGCCGGCCGTCACGGTGCGTCGGCCGGAGCTGCCCCCGGCTCACGTAGGCGTAGACGGTCTGGGTCTTGACCCCCAGCAGACGAGCGACCTGGGCCGTGGTCAGCAGCTCGCGGTCCGGGGCGGGGCGGTTCGGCATACGACCTCCGAGGGGCGATCAGGCGACGTTGACACGATCAACCGTGCACGCGATCAACGTTGACAACACATTGATAGCAGGCCGACCGTATCAACATGACCGACATCCGTGAGATCGCCGTCCCACCCGGGCTCAAGGGCCTCGTCGTCGCCGACACGACCGTCGGCGACGTGCGTGGCGCCGAGGGCTTCTACCACTACCGCGAGCACTCGGCGCTGGACCTCGTCGAGCACTGCACCCTCGAGGAGGTCTGGCACCTGCTCCTCACCGGCGACCTGCCGGCACCCGAGGAGGCCAGCGCCTTCGCCGAGGAGCTCGCGCCGCTGCGGGTCCTCGACGACGCGACGCTCGACCTCGTCGAGCGCGAGGCCTCGACCGGCATCACGGGCGCGCCCCTCGCCCAGCTGCGCACCGTCCTCTCGCACCTCGCCACGGGGTCACCCCCCACGTATGGCGCCTCGCCCGCCGCCGTCCGGGCCGAGGCACTGCGCATGGCCGCCGCCACCCCGACGATCCTCGCCGCGCTGCACCGACGCGGCGCCGGGCTCCCCGCCGTCGCCCCCGACCCCACGCTCTCGGCCGCGGCCGACTGGCTCTGGATGGTCACCGGCGAGCGCCCCACACCGGAGGTGGAGCGCGCCATCAACCGCTACCTCGTCGCGACGGTCGACCACGGCTTCAACAACTCGACCTTCGCGGCCCGGGTCGTCGCGTCCTCGGGCGCCGACGTCGGGTCGGCGCTGTGCGCGGCGCTCGGGGCCTTCTCCGGACCGCTGCACGGTGGCGCACCCGACCGGGCGCTCGAGGCGCTCGACCAGATCGGCACCGTCGACCGGGCACCCGCCTGGGTGCGCGAACGCGTCGCGGCCGGCGACCGGATCATGGGGTTCGGGCACGCCGTCTACACCACGCACGACCCGCGGGCCGAGATGCTCAAGGCCGAGGCGCAGCGCCTCGGTGGACCGCTCGTCGACCTCGCGGTCGCCGTCGAGCAGGTCGTCGAGGACACGCTCGCCGAGCTCAAGCCCGGGCGCCGGCTCTACGCCAACGTCGAGTACTACGCCGGCGTCGTCATGGAGCGCTGCGGGATCCCGCGCTCGATGTTCACGCCGACCTTCGCCGTCAGCCGGGTCGTCGGGTGGAGCGCGCACGTCCTCGAGCAGGCGACGACGACCAAGATCTACCGCCCGTCGGCGCGCTACGTCGGCCCGCCCGTCGTGCGCTGAGCCGGCGCGCGTCGCCGTCACCCCGCGTGGCGGCGGGCGGGTCGGCATACGGGCTGTGAACTCGCTGGTGGACTCGCTGGTCCACGGGCGCCGGGAATCCTCGCCGCGCCCGACCGGTTGTCCACCACATGGCCACTCCCCTGTCGATCCTTGACCTGGCGTTCGTCGCCCCCGCCCAGAGCACGCGCGACGCGCTCCTCGAGAGCGTCGCCCTGGCGCAGAAGGCCGAGGAGACGGGCCGGTTCGAGCGCATCTGGTTCGCCGAGCACCACAACATGCGGACCATCGCGTCCGCGGCGACGTCGGTGCTGATCGGTCACGTCGCGTCGGCCACCTCGACCATCCGCGTCGGCGCCGGCGGCATCATGCTCCCCAACCACTCCCCGCTGGTCATCGCCGAGCAGTTCGGCACCCTGGCCGAGCTGCACCCCGGCCGCATCGACCTGGGGCTCGGCCGCGCCCCCGGCACCGACCAGCAGACGCTGCGTGCGCTGCGCCGCGACCCCCGCGCCTCCGACCAGTTCCCGCAGGACGTCCAGGAGCTGCAGGGCTACCTGTCGCAGGACAGCCTGATCCCGGGCATCCACGCCTACCCCGGCTGGGGCACGCAGGTCCCGCTCTACATCCTCGGGTCGTCGCTGTTCGGCGCCCAGCTCGCGGCGGCGCTCGGCCTGCCCTACTCGTTCGCCAGCCACTTCGCGCCCGACGCGCTCGAGCAGGCCGTGCAGGTCTATCGCGAGCGCTTCCAGCCCTCCGAGCAGCTCGCCGAGCCCTATGTCATCGCCGCGCTCAACGTCATCGCGGCCGACGACACGGCCGCGGCCGAGGAGCAGGCCCGCCTGGTGCGCCGCCAGCGGCTGCGGACCATGGCCGGCCGCCGCGGCACCGAGCTCACCGAGGAGCAGGTGGACGAGGCGATGGGCACGGCCTTCGGGCAGCAGGTGCAGCACATGATGCGCTACACGGCGGTCGGTGACGGGGCCGAGGTGGCGCGCTACCTGGCGCAGTTCCGTGAGCACGCCCAGGCGGACGAGCTCATGGTCACCAACGCCACGCAGGGCCTCGAGGACCGCAAGCGGGCGCTGGAGATCATCGCCACCGTCCCCTGACCCTCCCCACCACAAAAGATCGTGAGTGTTTCCTCCAAGGATCTTGGAGGAAACACTCACGACCTTTTGTGTGCGGGTGCGTGTGCGGGCGCCGGACGCGCCGCGCGGGTCAGGCGGTGCGCAGCCCCAGCTCGTCGGCCACGAGCTCGGCGATCTGGACGGCGTTGAGCGCCGCGCCCTTGCGCAGGTTGTCGTTGCTGATGAAGAGCACCAACCCCCTGCCGCCGTCGACCGACTGGTCCTGACGGATGCGCCCGACGTATGACGGGTCGGCGCCCGCCGCCTCGAGGGGTGTCGGCACGTCGCGCAGCTCGACGCCCGGCGCGGACGCCAACAGCTCGGTGGCCCGCTCGACCGAGAGGGGGCGGGAGAACTCCGCGTTGATCGACAGCGAGTGCCCGCTGAAGACCGGCACGCGCACGCACGTGCCGGAGACGCGCAGCTCGGGCAGGGCGAGGATCTTGCGCGACTCGTTGCGGAGCTTCTGCTCCTCGTCGGTCTCCAGCGAGCCGTCGTCGACGATCGAGCCGGCCATCGGCAGGACGTTGTAGGCGATGGGGGCGACGTACTTGGCGGGCTCGCCCAGGTCGACGGCCGACCCGTCGTGGGTCAGGCCCTCGATGGCGCCCTCGCCCGCGTCGGTGCCGCGGCGCACCTGGCCGGCCAGCTCCTCGACGCCGGCGAGGCCGGAGCCCGACACGGCCTGATAGCTGGAGACCACGAGCCGCTGCAGGCCGGCCTCGTTCGCGAGGGGCTTGAGCACCGGCATCGCGGCCATGGTCGTGCAGTTGGGGTTGGCGATGATGCCCTTGGGGCGGTCCTTGATCGCGTCCGGGTTGACCTCGGAGACGACCAGCGGGACCTCGGGGTCCTTGCGCCAGCCGGAGGAGTTGTCGACCACGACGACCCCGGCCTCGGCGAAGCGCGGCGCCTGGGCCTTGGAGGTCGTGGCCCCCGCGGAGAAGATCGCGATGTCCAGGCCGCTCGGGTCGGCTGTCGAGGCGTCCTCGATCGTGATCTCCTGCCCGCGATAGGTCAGGGTCTTGCCCGCGGAGCGCGCCGAGGCGAACAGCCGCAGCGAGGCGACCGGGAAGTCGCGCTCCTCGAGGATCCGCAGGACGACGGTGCCGACCTGGCCGGTGGCGCCGACGACGCCGAGGTTGACTCCAGTGCTCATGTCAGTCTCCTAGTGCAGCAAGCGAGCTCGGTATGGCGGAAGGCCCGCCAGGCGTCAGCGTCCGGTGCCGCCGTAGACGACGGCCTCGCCGGACGCGCTGTCCAGCCCGAACGCCGTGTGGACGGCGCGCACCGCGTCGTCAAGCTGGTCGTCGCGGGTGACGACCGAGATGCGGATCTCCGAGGTGGAGATCATCTCGATGTTGATGCCCGACTGGGCCAGCGCCCGGAAGAAGGTCGCCGACACCCCGGGGTTGGACTTCATGCCCGCGCCGACGAGCGAGAGCTTGCCGATCTGGTCGTCATACTGCAGCGACCGGAACCCGACGCGGTCCTGCACCCGGCCGAGGAACTGGGCCGCCTGCGGGCCGTCCGTCTTGGGCAGGGTGAAGGAGATGTCGGTCAGGCCGGTCTCCACGGCCGAGACGTTCTGCACGATCATGTCGATGTTGACGCCCGCCTGCGACAGCGCCTCGAAGACCTCGGCGGCCTTGCCCGGGTTGTCGGGCACGCCGACGATCGTGATCTTGGCCTCGCTGCGGTCGTGCGCGACTCCGGAGATCAGGGATGCTTCCACGTCTGCTCCTTCGGGGTGGTCCATGACGAGGGTGCCCTCCTTGTGGGAGAAGGACGACCGCACGTGGATCGGGAGGTTGTAGCGGCGGGCGTACTCGACGCAGCGCAGCATGAGGATCTTGGCGCCGTTGGCGGCCAGCTCGAGCATCTCCTCGCTGGACACGCGGTCGAGCTTGCGCGCCGTCGGGACGATGCGGGGGTCGGCGGTGAAGACGCCGTCGACGTCGGTGTAGATCTCGCAGACGTCCGCCTCGAGGGCCGCCGCCAGGGCCACCGCCGTGGTGTCCGAGCCGCCGCGGCCGAGGGTGGTGATGTTCTTGGTCTCCTGCGAGACGCCCTGGAAGCCGGCGACGATCGCGATGTGGCCGTTGTCCATGGCCCCGCGGATCCGCCCCGGCGTTACGTCGAGGATGCGGGCCTTGCCGTGCTGCTCGTCGGTGATGATGCCGGCCTGGCTGCCCGTGAACGACTGGGCGGTGTAGCCGAGGTTGGCGATCGCCATCGCCATCACGGCCATCGAGATGCGCTCGCCGGCGGTGAGGAGCATGTCCATCTCGCGCAGCGGCGGCAGCGGGCTGATCTGGGTCGCCAGGTCGATGAGCTCGTCGGTGCTGTCACCCATGGCGCTGACCACGACGCAGACGTCGTTGCCGGCCTTCTTGGTCTCGACGATCCGGCGGGCGACACGCTTGACGCTGTCGGCGTCCGCGACGGAGGAACCGCCGAACTTCATGACCACCAGGCTCACGGTGTCGCCTCTCGGGACGGGGATGGGGCGGTGCCAGCCTAGCGAGCGCAGCCGCCGCGCCTGGTCAGCGCCGCATCCCGAGATGTCGGGTCGAACCCAGGCCGATGGACCTACCTCAGGCGGTCACATCGGCCTGGCGTGCGAAGGCGGGCCGATGTGACCGCCTCGGGTAGGTTCAGGAGGTGCGCTACCTGCTGCTCGCGTGGGGCTCGCGCGGCGACGTCCAGCCCTTCGTCGCCCTGGGGCTCGGCCTGCGCGCCGCGGGGCACGAGGTCACCGTGGCCGCGACCCTGGACTTCGAGGCGTGGATCCGCGAGGCGGGGCTCGGCTACACGGACTTCGGCGTGTCGGTGGCCGAGCTGTCCCGGACCGACCTCGGCCGCCGGTGGCTCGGGGGCACGTCCCGCAGCACCGTCGCCGAGCTGCGGCTCATGCACGAGGTCAGCACCCTGGCCGCCGACGTCGTCTCCACCACCCTGCTGCGCGCGGCGCCCGACCACGACGTGCTGCTGTCGAGCACGCTGACCTTCGAGGCCGGGTGGGCGCTGGCCCGCGCCACCGGGATCGGTCACGCCATCGCGCTGTTCGCGCCGGTCCTGCAGACCTCGCTCGGCTCGTCCTACGTGTATGCCGCCCTCCCCGGCCGCCGCACGATCCTCAACCGGGCCGTCGGCGCCCTCACGTCCACGGCCGTCCAACCGGTCATCGCGCCGGTGGCGGCCGAGCTGCGCCGGCGCCTGGGCCTGCGGCGCCCCGGCCCGCGTCAGCTCCTCCACGACATCCGCTCCACGCCGACGCTCATGGCGGTGAGTCCCCACGTCGTGCCGCCGGCGCCCGACTGGCCGATGCCCGTGCAGGTCACGGGCTTCTGGACGCTCCGGGGCGGCGCCGGCCTCGACGACGGCGGCGGCCACGTCCCCGGCCGCGTCGCCGACCCGACGATCGTCGACTTCCTCGAGGCGGGTCCGCCGCCGGTCTACGTCGGCTTCGGGTCGATGAGCGCGGCCGACCCCGAGGCCAGCTCGCGGCTGCTCTCCGAGGCCGTCCGGGCCGCGGGCGTGCGTGCCGTGGTCCTGCGCGGCAACGCCGACCTGCACGTGACCGGCGACGACGCGCTCACCGTCGAGGGCGCACCCCACGACTGGCTCTTTCCCCGTATGGCGGCCGTGGTCGGGCACGGCGGGGCGGGCACGACCGGGGCGGCCTTTCGCGCCGGGGTTCCGCAGGTCGTGGTGCCGCACATGGGCGACCAGGCCTACTGGGGGCGGCGCGTCGACGCGCTCGGCTGCGGGCCGGCGGCCATCGCGCGACGAGAGCTCACCGCGGAGCGGCTAGCGGACGGCATACGAGCCGCTCTGTCACCCGGGTGCGGCGTCGCGGCCGCCAGGCTCGGCGAGCAGGTGCGCGCCGAGGACGGCGTGGCGTCAGCGGTGGATCACCTGACGCGGATCTTCGACCGCTGACTCAGGTGTGCAGCGCGTCGAACTCCGCCTCGGCCACGATCTCCTCGTCGGCGTCGAGCCGGATGTGGGACAGCACCGACTGCAGCACGCGCAGCGCCGACGCTGCCCGGTCCCCCCACGAGGACAGGTAGGAGAACTGCCACCACCACAGCGCCTCGACCGGACGCCCGGCCTCGTGGTGCTGCAGGCCGTGGACCAGGTCGACGACGATCGAGGCCAGGTCGTTGGACAGGGATCCCGCGGTCAGCTCGACGGAGGTGACCGGGTCGACGACGTCGGCATACTCGTCCAGACCCTCGAACAACCGCGCCAGACCGTCGCGGACCGGGTCCGTGTCGACGTCGGGTCCGGGGTCGGGCTCGAACTTCTCGACCAGCACCACGTCCTGGATGGCCCCGAGGCGCGCACCCGTCAGCAGCACCTGCGAGAGGCCCAGCAGCAGGAAGGGGATCGCGGAGTCGGGCGCATCACCCCTGGCCACGTCGGTCACGATGTCGCAGAAGGCGCACACGTCCTCAGCGGTCTGGCGCTCCACCGCGGCCAGGTCGTCGGCCATCGTCCGGTCAGACATTGAGCATCCTCCTACCCTCGAACGCCCTCCCGAGCGTGACTTCGTCGGCGTACTCCAAGTCTCCACCCACCGGCAGACCGCTGGCGAGGCGGCTGACCTTGAGCCCCATCGGCCCGAGGAGGCGCGCGAGATAGCTCGCGGTGGCCTCGCCCTCGAGGTTGGGGTCCGTGGCGATGATGATCTCGGTGATCTCGGTGCTGCCGAGCCGGGCCATCAGCTCGGTGATGCGCAGGTCGTCCGGGCCGATGCCGTCGATCGGGCTGATCGCGCCGCCGAGCACGTGGTAGCGCCCCCGGAACTCGCGGGTCCGCTCGATCGCGACGACGTCCTTGGGCTCCTCGACCACGCAGATCAGACCCGCCTCGCGGCGAGGGTCCCGGCAGATGCGGCACTGCTCGGCCTCGGCGACGTTGCCGCACACCACGCAGAAGCGCACCTTGGCCTTGACCTGCACGAGCGCGTCCACGAGTCGCTGCACGTCGGCCTGGTCGGCCTGCAGCACGTGGAACGCGATGCGCTGCGCACTCTTGGGACCGACGCCGGGAAGTCTCCCGAGCTCGTCGATCAGATCCTGGACAGCACCCTCATACACATCCGCGAGCCTATGCCCTGCCACCGACAAACCCCGTCGCGCCGGGCTGACGATCGCGAGTGACCGGGCTCCCCGGGAGCGAGGTTGTCGGGCTCGGGTGGTGGGGTCCGCGCTCGTCGGCCAGAGTTGACCGTATGACGACCGCCGCTGCCTCGCGTCCCATCCGCATCGGGCTGCAGCTGCAGCCTCAGCACGCCACCTATGCCCAGCTCCGCGACGCCGTCAGCCGGGCCGAGGACCTCGGCGTGGACATCGTCTACAACTGGGACCACTTCTACCCGCTCAACGGTGACCCGGACGGCGCGCACTTCGAGTGTTGGACGCTGCTCGCCGCGTGGGCCGAGCAGACGACGCGGGTGCAGCTCGCGCCCCTGGTGACGTGCAACAGCTATCGCAACCCCGACCTGCTCGCCGACATGGCCCGCACGGTCGACCACGTCAGCGACGGCCGGTTGATCCTCGGCATCGGCTCGGGTTGGTTCGAGCGCGACTACGACGCGTACGGCTACGAGTTCGGCACCGCCGGCTCGCGGCTCGACGACCTCGCGGAGTCGATGCCCCGCATCAAGGCGCGGTGGGCGGCGCTCAACCCGCCGCCCACGCGCGACATCCCCGTCCTCATCGGCGGTGGCGGCGAGCGCAAGACGCTGCGGATCGTGGCGCAGCACGCCGACATCTGGCACACCTTCGCGACGGGCGAGGAGCTCGCGCACAAGGCGTCGGTGCTCCGCGACCACTGCGCCGCGGTCGGGCGGGACCCCGCCGAGATCGAGATGTCGGTCGGCGTCGGCGGACGTGGGCGTGACGGGCGGCAACCCGAGGCCCCGGAGGTGGAGGGCACGCCGCTGCTCGAGCTGGGCGCGACGACCTTCACGATGGGCATCAGCGGGCCGGACTACCCGATGGAGCACGTGGAGCCCTGGCTGCGCTGGCGGGACGAGCTCAACGCCGCCGGCTGACCCGGCACGCCCACGCCCGCAACACCGTGCACTCTCCGCGCTCGCAGCGCTGACCCGGCACGCCCACGCCCGCAACACCGTGCCCTCTCCGCGCTCGCAGCTCACAAACGCACGCTCCTGGCGCCCCCAACCCGCACAACGCGCGCTCCCAGCTCACGAACGCTGGCCCGCGGCGGTGCTGGTCAGGCCTGGGCGGAGCGGTCGTTGGTCGTGCCCGCGAGCTCCTGGCCGGTCAGCGCGTGGATCGCCGCCATCACCTCGTCCGTGACCTGGCGGCGGGCCTTGGCCGCGGGGACGCCGACGAAGCGCCCCGCCACCTCGATGGGGGTGCCGAACTTGACGGTGACCTTGGCGATCCGGGGCCACCGGGCGCCGACGGGCTGGATGTCGGGGGTGCCGATCAGGCCGACCGGCACGATCGGGCAGCCCGCCTGCAGCGCCAGCCAGGCCGCTCCGGTCTTGCCCTTGTAGAGACGACCGTCGCGCGATCGCGTGCCCTCCGGGTAGATGCCGGTGGCACCGCCGCGGCGGAGGACCTCCAGCTGCGCCTCGAGCGACTGCTGCGCGGCGCGGGACGAGTCGCGGTCGACCGGGATCGCGCCGACGGCCTCGAACATCTCGCGACGGATCGCCCCGGCGACGCCCGTGCCCGTGAAGTACTCCGCCTTGGCGAGGAAGGCCACCTGACGCGGCGCGGCCAGCGGGATCACGAAGCTGTCGATGAAGGACAGGTGGTTGCTCGCCAGGATCACCGGCCCACGCCGGGGGACGTTGTCGATGCCGTCGATGTGCGGTCGATAGATCGCGTGGGTCACCGGCTTGAGCACCGAGTGGACGAGTCGGTAGAACATGGACCCTCGCAGTCGACGGAACGGGCGTGCGGGCCGAGCCTAGCGGTCCCGTGCGTGGGGACAGACCTGCTGGCGCGCACCGCGTCCGTATGCCGGTCCCACCGCCATGCGCGCCACCGTCAGGGGGTGCGCTCCTCGATGACCTTGCCGCCGAGGATGCTGGCGATGACCGCCGGCCCGGCGGCACCCCCGTCGACGCTCTCGTCGTCGGTGCTGACGTCCTCGTCGGAGACCCGCTTGACCTGACGACCCTGGCCCTGACGTCCCTCCTGGGCAGCGGCCCGGCGCATCGCGCGCTGGTAGGGCGACAACGACGCCTCGTCGACCGGAACCGACTCGGGGTCGACCGGCTCGTCCTCGTCGCGCGGCTCACCAGCTGCGGAAGGTCGCGCGGGCCGGTCGGAGGTCTGACCGGAGCCGCGTGAGTCTCCGGCCTGCCCTGGGCCGCGTGAATCTCCGGTCTCTCCACCGCCGGGGGCGCGTGATCCCGGTGCGGCTGCTGCTGGGGGTGATGCCGACGAGGGGCCGGT
Organism: Arsenicicoccus bolidensis DSM 15745; assembly: GCF_000426385.1. Lineage (GTDB taxonomy): Bacteria > Actinomycetota > Actinomycetes > Actinomycetales > Dermatophilaceae > Arsenicicoccus > Arsenicicoccus bolidensis. Next base: position 28,774 of record NZ_AUFG01000019.1, on the reverse strand, counting down.
CGCCGGATCCGACTCCGCCGCCGAAGGGGAGGGCGTCGCCCAGTCAGGAGCAGGGGAACCTGCCGCCCAGCCTCCCGAGCTGTCGTCGCCGCGGGACGGCGCACCGCCCATCCCCATGGCTTCGCGCATCTCCGGGGAGGGGGCATCGTCGTGGGCCGGTGAGCCCCCTTGTGACCGACCGCCCCCGTGCGCCGGAGCTGCGGGCCCGGAGCCAGCGTGGTCCGGTGGCGCCGACGGCTCGGCGGACGCCGGGCGGGGCGCCTGCTGACGCGGTGCGCCGTGGCCACCACCGCCGCCGCTGGCGTGCGACGCCAGGGGCACGCCCTCGACCTGGGCGTCCACGCCGATCACATCGATGAGCGCCTGACGCACCACCTCGGCGTGGACCTTGCTGGTCGCGAAGCGTTGGGCCACTCCGGGATTGTTGATGCCGAGCACCACGCGGCGGCCGTCGAACTCCATGATCTGGGCGTGCTCGGACAGCATCGTCCAGGTCACGCGCTTCTCCTTGAACACGGTCGCCAGCACGTCGGGCCAGGCGCGACGGAGCATGTCGGCGTCGACCCCGCCGTGAGTCTGGGTTGCGCTCTGCGCCCTCGCGGCTGGCGGCCGGGTCTCGCGCACCTGCTCCTGCTGCAGCGCCTCGCGCTCCTCGGCCGAGACGCCACCGCTGCGCGGCACGTCACCCGGGGCGGGCTGGGCGGGCAGCGGCTCGTCGCTGACCCTCGTGGCGTCGGCCGCCACCTGCTCGCGACGCCCCTCCCCCTGCTCAGCCACCGGGGACGGCGACGAGCTCTCGGTCGGCGAGGGGGCCGAGCTCGACGACGGGGACGACGATGCAGGCGCAGCAGGCGCCTGCGGCTGGGAATGGGGCTGCCTCTGGGACGGGGACTGGGCTTGTGACGGGGAGGGGGCAGACGCGGCTGCCGGAGCGGAGGAGTCGGCGGGACGCCGGGCGGCGGCGCGTGCGGCCTCGGCACCGCTCAGACCACCCTGGCGCGAGTCCGAGACCCCACGCGAATCGGCACCCGGCTCGGCGGACGCGGGGTGGCCACCCCCCAGCTCCATGCGGCGCTCGAGGCGGTCGATGCGGGCGGCATACCCCTGCTCGCCGGCGGCCCCGGGCAGCAGCAGCCGGGCGCAGATGAGCTCGAGCTGCAGGCGCGGCGAGGTGGCGCCGGTCATCTCCGTGAGGCCGGTGTTGACGACGTCGGCGGCGCGGGACAGTGCCCCGGCGCCGAAGCCGGCCGCCTGCGAGCGCATCCGCTCGAGCTGGTCCTCGGGCACGCCGCGCAGCACGGCGGCCGCGCCCTGGTCGGTGGCCAGGACGATGATCAGGTCACGCAGCCGCTCGAGCAGGTCCTCGAGGAAGCGGCGCGGGTCCTGGCCCGACTCGATGACCTTGTCGATCTGACGGAACACGGCGGCCCCGTCGGCGGCGGCGAGCGCGTCGACGGTGGCGTCGAGCAGCTCGACCTCGGTGAAGCCGAGCAGCGCCGCGGCCCGCTCGTAGGTCAGCCCCTCGTCGCCGGCGCCCGCCATGAGCTGGTCGAGCACGGACAAGGAGTCACGGACCGAGCCGCCACCCGCGCGCACGACGAAGGACAGCACGCCCTGCGCCACCTGCACGCCCTCGGTGTCGCACAGCTCCTGCAGGTAGTCGGTCAGCCGGGCGGGCGGCACCAGCCGGAAGGGGTAGTGGTGGGTGCGCGAGCGGATGGTGCCGATGACCTTGTCCGGCTCGGTCGTCGCGAAGACGAACTTCACGTGCTCGGGCGGCTCCTCGACGATCTTGAGCAGCGCGTTGAAGCCCTGCGGCGTCACCATGTGCGCCTCGTCGATGATGTAGACCTTGTAGCGCGAGCGCGCCGGGCCGTACGACGCCTTCTCCCGCAGGTCACGGGCGTCGTCGACACCACCGTGGCTCGCCGCGTCGATCTCGATCACGTCGACCGATCCCGCGCCACCGCGCGCCAGGGCCACGCACGACTCGCACGTGCCGCAGGGGGTGTCGGTCGGTCCCTGCTCGCAGTTGAGGCAGCGCGCGAGGATGCGGGCGGAGGTCGTCTTGCCGCAGCCGCGCGGACCGCTGAACAGGTAGGCGTGGCTGGCCCGACCGGATCGCAGGGCCTGCATCAGGGGCTCGGTCACGTGCTCCTGCCCGATGACGTCGGCGAACGTCTCGGGGCGGTAGCGGCGGTAGAGGGCTGTGCTCACGAGAACGACCCTAGTGGTCGCCTCTGACAAGGGGTATGCCGTCGCGCCGGCCTGCGGTGGCCGTGGCGGCATACGCGCTGGTCCACCGGCAGGAGGGGGGCATGAGAAGACCCCCCGCGCACCTGGAAGAGCTCTCTTGCCCTTGCTGCATTCCTGCCCTGGGGGAGTTGGGAGAGGTACCACCACGCGGGGGGCCGGTCCTCATGCTAGTGCAGCCCCCACCCCATCAGCCAATCCCGCCGGGCAGCCCGTTCGCCGCCCCGCGGACCGCCCGAGGGGTCTGTCGGACCCCTGACGTAGCCTGCAGCGCATGACGGAGGAGACCAGGTCCAGCAACGCGATGCGGCGTTCGCTCGCCCGAGCGCGGGACGGCAAGGCGCTCGACGCCGCCGAGGCCGAGGTGCTGCTCGGGGCGCGAGGGACGGACCTCGAGGCGCTGTGCTCGGTGGCCGGACGGGTCCGCGACGCCGCGATGGTCCAGGCGGGGCGACCCGGCACGGTCACCTACTCCCGCAAGGTCTTCGTCCCGCTGACGCGCCTGTGCCGCGACCGCTGCCACTACTGCACGTTCGCGACCACGCCAGGACGCGTCGAGGCTCCCTACCTGTCGCTCGACGAGGTGGTCGAGATCGCCCGCGAGGGCGCGGCGCAGGGCTGCAAGGAGGCCCTGTTCACCCTCGGCGACCGCCCCGAGGACCGGTGGCCGGCGGCACGAGAGTGGTTGGACAGCAAGGGGTATGACGACACCCTGGCGTATGTCCGCGCCGCCGCGATCCGGGTGCTGGAGGAGACCGGGCTGCTCCCCCACCTCAACCCCGGCGTCATGAGCTGGTCCGACCTGCAGCGCCTCAAGCCGGTCGCACCCTCGATGGGGATGATGCTCGAGTCCACCTCGACGCGGCTGACCGAGCCGGGCGGACCCCACTTCGGCTCGCCCGACAAGGACCCGGCCGTGCGCCTGCGCGTGGTCGAGGACGCGGGCCGGGTCGGCGTGCCCTTCACGACGGGGATCCTCGTCGGCATCGGCGAGACGCCGGCCGACCGCGTGGAGTCGATCCTCGCGATCAGGCGCCTCGCCCGGGAGTACCACCACGTGCAGGAGGTGATCGTCCAGAACTTCCGCGCCAAGGACGACACCGCCATGCGGGCCTCCGAGGACGTCGGGCTCGAGGAGTACCTCGCGACGATCGCGGTGACCCGCGTCCTGCTCGGCCCGGGCACGAGCGTGCAGGCGCCGCCCAACCTCAGCGACATCGACGACTGCGGGCGGCTGCTGGCCGCGGGGGTCGACGACTGGGGCGGGGTCTCGCCCGTCACGCCCGACCACGTCAACCCCGAGCGCCCCTGGCCCGAGATCGAGCTGTTGCGGACGGTCACGGAGGCCGCGGGGCTCGAGCTGCGCGAGCGCCTGACGGCTCACCCGCGGTTCGTGCAGGGCGCGCTCGGGCGGGACGAGGCGTGGATCGATCCGCGGTTGCACCCGCACGTGGCCGCCCTGGCCGACGCGGCGACGGGGCTGGCGCGCGAGGGCGTGCGGCCGGAGGGCCGGACCTGGCAGGAGCCGGACGGCGGGGCCGAGGGCGGCGGCCTGGCGCAGAGCCGGGGTCGCGTCGACCTGCACGCCTCCATCGACACGACCGGTCGGTCCGAGGACCGCAGGAGCGACTTCGACGAGGTCTACGGCGACTGGGCGGCCGTCGCCGAGCGGGCGACCACGAGCGCGGCAGTCGCGGGACACGGCAGCGGCGTCTCGACCCCGTCCGACGCCCGGCAGGCGCTGGCACGCGCCGAGGCGGACCCGGGGGCGCTGTCCGACGAGGACTACCTCGCGCTGCTCACGAGCGAGGGCGACGACCTCGAGCAGGTGACCCGGCTCGCCGACGACCTGCGGCGCGAGACGGTCGGCGACGAGGTCACCTACGTCCTCAACCGCAACATCAACTTCACCAACGTCTGCTACGTCGGGTGCCGGTTCTGCGCGTTCGCCCAGCGCAAGACCGACGCCGACGCGTTCACCCTGTCGCTGGACGAGATCGCCTCTCGCGCCAGGGAGGCGGTCGCGCTGGGAGCCACCGAGGTGTGCCTGCAGGGCGGGATCAGCCCCGACCTCCGGCCCGGGGACTACGCGCGGATCGTGCGGGCGATCAAGGACGTCCAGCCCCAGCTGCACGTGCACGCCTTCTCCCCCATGGAGATCGCCACCGCCTCCGCCAAGGCCGGCGTCTCCCCGCGTGCGTGGCTCGAGGAGCTCCGCGAGGCCGGGCTGGACTCCATCCCCGGGACGGCCGCCGAGATCCTCGACGACGAGGTCCGCTGGGTGCTGACCAAGGGCAAGCTGCCCACCGCGCAGTGGATCGAGATCGTCGAGACCGCCCACACGCTGGGGATCCCCAGCTCCTCGACCATGATGTACGGCCACGTCGACCACCCCCGACACTGGGTCGGTCACCTGCGCACGCTCGCCGGGATCCAGGACCGCACAGGGGGATTCACGGAGTTCGTGCCACTGTCGTTCGTGCACACCAACGCACCGGTCTATCTCGCCGGGGTCGCCCGTCCCGGGCCGACGCTGCGGGACAACCGCGCCGTGCACGCGGTGGCCCGCATCCTGCTGCACGGCCGCATCCGCCACGTGCAGACGTCCTGGGTCAAGCTCGGCGTCGACGGCACCCGGCTGATGCTGCGCGGCGGCGCCGACGACCTCGGCGGCACGCTGATGGAGGAGACGATCAGCCGCATGGCGGGCTCGGAGCACGGGTCGGCCAAGACCGTCGAGGAGCTGCGCGAGATCACCGACGGCATCGGGCGGCCGCTGCGTCAGCGCTCGACCACGTATGCCGAGCTGGTCACCCCTGCCTGACCCCTCCTGTCCGCGAGGCGCCGGGCCGAGGCACCAGGCCAGCGGCGGCGCCGGCAGCGGGCTTGTCGGCATACGGCAGGAGCAGACTGCCCGGACATGTGCAGAGGCCCCGCACCGAACGACGTCGGTGCGGGGCCCCTGCTGTGGCGGAGGATGGGGGATTTGAACCCCCGAGGGTTTTATCCCAACACGATTTCCAATCGTGCGCACTAGGCCACTATGCGAATCCTCCGCCGAGCAATGTACCGGATGGGGAGGCCCGGCTCACAATCGAGCGTCACCGCCCCGTCGCCGGAGGTTCACCCGCCTCAGTTGCTGCAGGTCTGCGTCCCGGCCGGGACCGCGATCCCGTCGAAGGCCGCGGCGACCGACGAGCACTGCGCGGAGCCCTTGCCGTAGATCGCCTTGGCCTGGCGGATCGCACCCTCGCGGGCGTCGGCGTAGCCGGAGCGGGAGGTCAGCTCGTTGGTGAGGGTGGCGTACCAGACCTTGGCAGCGACGTCGCGGCCCGCGCCGACGACGGCCTTGCTGTTGCAGGTGGGGCTGTTGTAGCTGACGCCGCCGACCGACTTGGCGCCAGAGCCCTCCGAGGCGAGGTAGAACCAGTGGTTGAGCGGGCCCGAGGAGTAGTGGACGTTGAGCCGACCGACCTTGGAGGAGTAGCAGTCGGCGCTGCGGCCGTCCTTGCTCGGCTTGTCCATGTAGCGGAAGGGCGCACTGCCCAGCTCCTCGCCGATCAGGTAGTCGCCGGCGTCGACCGGGCTGGCGGCGTAGAACTCGACCATGGTGCCGAAGATGTCCGAGGTCGCTTCGTTGAGGCCGCCGGACTCCGCGCGGTAGGCCAGGCCGGCGGTGTTCTCGGTCACGCCGTGGGTCATCTCGTGGCCGGACACGTCCAGCGAGGTGAGCGGGTTGGCGTTGCCGGCACCGTCGCCGTAGGTCATCTGCGTGCCGTCCCAGAAGGCGTTGTCGTAGGCGTTGCCGTAGTGGACCCGCGAGGGCGCCCCCTTGCCGGTGTCCCAGATGCCCTTGCGGCCGAAGGTCGTGAGGAAGTAGTCGTAGGTCTTCTGCGCGCCGAACTGGGCGTCGACCCCGACCGACGCGCGGTCGGACATCGTCCCGTTGCCCCAGACGTCGTCGGCGTCGGTGAGGACCGTGCCCGCGCCGGTGGTGGCGCCCTTGAGGTCGGTGGTCCGGTGCCCGAGGGCGTCGACCATCTGGAAGCTCGGCGCCGATCCGCTGGTGCCGACGGTGACGTTGCCGACGTGGATGCCGTTGCCCGTGCCGGGGGTGACGGTGTCCCAGCTCTCCAGCACCGCACCGGTCTTGGCGTCGACGGCGACGTGCAGCGCGGTGGGGGTCTGGTCGGTGCGGATGCCCTTGACGACGACCTCGTGGGCCAGGCGCGGGCCGGCGTCGCCGTTGTGGATCACGAGCTCGCTGCTGACCGTGGGGGTGCCGGCAAGACCGGTCGCGGTGGCGCGAGCCGTGGCCTGGGCGGCAGTGGCGCTGACCTTGGGCGTCTTGTCAGAGAGGGCGACCGCACGACCGCGACCCCAGGTGGTGCGCCGCACGGCACCCTTGGCGTCGGAGTGGACGACGATGTCGCCGCCGACGACGCGCAGGCCGTCGACGCGACGGTCGTAGCGCGTGTGGGTCACGCCGTCGGGGGTGCGGCCGACGGTGCGCTGGACGAGCTGCTCTCCGGAGCCGAGACCGAGCGCCCGCGCGGTGGCCCCGGCGGCGTCGGAGGGGGCCGCGGGGGCGGCCGACGACGTCGCGGGGGCGAGGGTGGCGGCGAGCGCCAGGGCCAGCGGGGCGGTCAGGGCAGCAGCGGTGCGTGCGCGAGACATGGATCCTCCAGGGGGTCGTCGATGGATCTCCGCGGGGGCGGAGCGGGGGCCATCGACCCGTCGAGCAACGGGTGCGGGGAATCTACGTCCTGCAACCGTTCCTGGGAAGACCCTGACCAGCATGAGATCCGAGCGATCACAGATGCGCAGGTCAGGGGGCTACCCGCCGGTATGACGATCAGCCCGACCTCACGGAGCGTCACCATCTGGCGGCGACCGGGCCGCCATACGACCGGCGAAGGTCAGCCCGGTCAGGCACATCCGCCAGGGCCCGGCACATCGACCTGGGTCCGGCACGTCGACCTGCGGTGCCAACCCAGGCTGATGTTCCTACCTCAGGTAGGCACATCGACCTGGCGTGCTAACTCAGGCTGATGTGACTACCTGAGGTAGGTCAGCGGCGGCGGCGGGCGGTGCCGAACAGCGAGCGCGTGATCTCGCGGCCGATCTGCGTGCCGGCGGACCGCAGCATCGACCGGAACGCCGAGGACTGCACGACCTGCTCGACGAGGCCGGGGTCGTCCTTCTCCGGCTTCTGGGGCTTCTCCGGCTTCTGGGGCTTCTCCGCCGGGGCGGACGCGGGAGCCGGCGAAGGGGCCGGCTCGGACGCCTGCTGGGCCGCCTTCAGCTTCTCGTATGCCGACTCGCGGTCCTGCGCCGCGGCGTAGCGCGCCGTCAGCGGCGACGCCGCCACCAGCCGGTCCAGCTCGGCGTCCGGGGTGGGGGCCATCAGCGACTGCGGCGCACGCATCCGGGTCCAGGCCACGGGCGTCGGCGCGCCGGTCTCGGACAGCACGGTGACGACGGCCTCGCCGGTGCCGAGCTGGGTCAGCAGCGCCTGCAGGTCGTAGCCCGAGCGCGGGTAGGTGGAGACCGCCGCCTTGAGCGCCTTGGCGTCGTCCGGGGTGAAGGCGCGCAGCGCGTGCTGCACGCGGTTGCCGAGCTGGCCTAGCACGCCGGCAGGGACGTCCTTGGGTGACTGGGTCACGAAGAAGACGCCGACGCCCTTGGACCGGATGAGCCGGACGGTCTGCTCGATCGCGTCGAGGAAGGCGTCCGACGCGTCGTCGAAGAGCAGGTGCGCCTCGTCGAAGAAGAACACGAGCTTGGGCTTGTCGACGTCGCCGACCTCGGGCAGGTCGTGGAACAGGTCGGCGAGCAGCCACATGAGGAAGGTCGAGAACAGCGCGGGGCGGTCCTGCACGGCGGGCAGCTCGAGGCAGGAGATGACGCCCCGACCGTCGGTCCCGACCTGCAGCAGGTCGGCGGTGTCGAACTCCGGCATACCGAAGAACGCTGCGGCGCCTTGGTTCTCGAAGGTCACGAGCTCGCGCAGGATGACGCCGGCGGTCGCCTTGGACAGCCCGCCGATGGTCTTGAGCTCGGCCTTGCCCTCGTCGCTGGTGAGGTGCGTGATGACCTCGCGCAGGTCCTTGAGGTCGTCGAGCAGCAGGCCCTTGGTGTCGGCGTAGTGGAAGATCAGCCCGAGGCTGGACTCCTGGGTGTCGTTGAGCCCCAGCACCTTCGACAGCAGGGTGGGACCGAAGCTCGTGATCGTCGAGCGGATCGGGGTGCCCTTGCCGAGCCCGCCGAGCGTGAGCAGCTGGGTGGGGAAGCCCGTGGCCTCCCAGGTCTGACCGACGTCCGTGGCCCTCGAGGCGAGCCTGTCGTTGCTGACGCCGGGGGACGCGAGCCCCGACAGGTCACCCTTGATGTCGGCGAGGAAGACGGGCACTCCCCCGGTGGACAGCTGCTCGGCCATCAGCTGCAGCGTCTTGGTCTTGCCGGTGCCGGTGGCGCCCGCGACGAGACCGTGGCGGTTCATCACGGCGAGCGGGATGCGCACGGGCACGTCCGGGTGGGCGGTGCCGTCGACGACGGCCGCGCCGAAGTCCAGGGCGGGGCCCTCGAAGGCGTAGCCGGAGCGGATCTGGTCGAGCTGCGAGGTCGAGTCGGTCACGGGTCCGACGATAGCGGTGGCTGGGTCGCCTGGCCCTGATCCGCGCGGCGAGAGTGGCGCACGCCTGGTGCGCCGGCCAGCGCCCACCAACCAGCGCGCGGCAACTCCCGTGCGCCGCGGACGGACAACTAGACTACGGAGCGTGATCTTCAAGGCCATCGGTGAGGCCCGCCCCTATCCCGAGCACGCCAAGGTGACGACCCGCGACTGGGCCGGCGTGGCGCCGAGCCTGGTCCGCCTGGACCAGCTGGTCACGACGCGGTCCACCCTCGACCTGCACCAGCTGCTGTCCGAGGACTCCACGTTCTACGGCGACCTGTTCGCGCACGTCGTCAAGTGGCAGGGCACGCTCTATCTCGAGGACGGGCTGCACCGTGCTCTGCGCGCCGCCCTCCAGCAGCGCCCGCACCTGCACGCGCGGGTCCTCAACCTCGACGCCCCCGGCGCTCCGGTCGGCGAGCCGCTGCGCGAGCTCTAGCCTGGAGGGCGTGACCCACAGCTTCGAGCCCGCCCCCGAGACTCCCTTCGAGCACCCGTCGTGGTCGGTGAACGCCACGATCTACCAGATCAACACGAGACACTTCACGCCCGAGGGCACCCTGCGGGCCGCCATGGCGCACCTGCCGCGGCTGGCGGAGCTGGGCGTCGGGATCCTGTGGTTGATGCCGGTCCACGAGATCGGCGAGGTCAACCGCAAGGGTGGCCTCGGCTCCCCCTACGCGGTGCGCGACTACTACTCCGTGAGCGCCGAGCTGGGCACGGTGGAGGACCTCAAGGACTTCGTCGCCGCGGCGCACGACCTCGGCCTCAAGGTCATCCTGGACTGGGTCGCCAACCACACCGCCTGGGACAACGTGCTCGTCGAGCAGCACCCAGAGTGGTACTCCCGGGACTGGAAGGGCGACTTCCGCCCCACCCCGTGGTGGGACTGGGACGACATCATCGACCTGGACCACTCCCACGCCGAGCTGCGCGAGTGGATGACCGAGGCCATGGCCTGGTGGGTGCGCGAGGTCGACGTCGACGGCTACCGCTGCGACGTCGCGGGGATGGTGCCGACGGACTTCTGGGAGACGGTCCGCGCGGTGCTCGACGAGATCAAGCCCGTCTTCCTGCTCGCCGAGTGGGAGGCGCGCGACCTGCACCACCGTGCCTTCGACATGACCTACGGCTGGAGCTGGAACGACGCGCTGCACAAGATCGCCCACGGCAAGGCCGACCTGGAGGCGCTGCGCGTCTACTACGCGTGGGACGCCAAGGCCTACCAGCGCGACTCCATCCGCATGCTGTTCGTCTCCAACCACGACAAGAACGCCTGGGAGGGGACGGAGTACGAGCAGTTCGGCGACGCCCTCGAGGCCGCGATCGTGCTCTCGGTGGCCAGCAAGGGGATGCCGCTGATCCACAACGGTCAGGAGGCGGGCATGGACAAGCGCCTGGCCTTCTTCGACAAGGACGAGATCGTCTGGGCCGAGCACCCGATGCGCGACCTCTACGCCCGGCTGATCCGGCTGCGGCGCGACACCCGCGCGCTCTGGAGCGGCAAGCACGGCGCCCCGATGGTGCCGGTGCCCACGACTGCGGACGACCGGGTGCTGGCGTTCGTGCGACAGGACGACGACACCAAGGTCTTCGCGGCCTTCAACCTGTCGCCCGAGCCGGTCTCGGTGGCCTTCCGCGAGTCCCCCGCGCCGGGCCGCTACCGCGACTTCTTCGCGCCCGACGGGTCCGACGGGCAGACCGTCGAGATCGTGGAGGGCGAGCCCGTGGAGCTGGGCCCCTGGGGCTACCGCCTGCTCATCGGCTGACGGCAGCCGGCCGTATGCCGGGCGCCCGACGTCATACGGCCGTCAACGGGCCGCGCGAGGCCGGTAGGTGACCGTCGTCGACGACGAGGTGGCCGCCGACGCCCCCAGGAAGCGCACGGTCACGGACGTCGTGCTGCGCACGGTGAAGTTCGTCGGCACCCGACCGGCGGCGTCGGTGCGGCGGTCCGAGCACTGCAGCCGGCCGCGCAGGTGCGACATCGCCCAGCAGGTGCGGACGGGCGCGTTGGCGAGGACGGAGCCGTTGACCGTGCGGGCGGTCACCGTGCCGGTGGCCATGGTGCCGACGACCGGGGCCCATGAGCGCACGCCCGACCAGGTGAGTGCCGCGGGGCAGGCCTTGACCGCGCAGAGCGCCTTGTTGGGGTCGAGGAGGCCGGCGCCGTACGTGTTGTCCCGGCCCCGCGTGCCGAGGTCGGCCGCGGTGCGGCTCAGCAGCGCCTGCACCTGCGAGGTGGTCAGCGTGGGCCGAGCCGCCTTGAGACCGGCGACCGCGGCCGACACGGCGGGGGCGGCCATGGAGGTGCCGCTCATGCGGACGTAGCCCGAGCCGGCCCTGGTCCGGGGATAGGTCGAGACGATGCGGTCGCCGGGGGCCGCGATGTCGACGTAGGACCCGGTGTTGGAGTACGGCGCCGCTCGTCGGGCGCTGGTGGTGGCAGCCACGCCGATGACGTTGGCGTACGCCGCCGGGTAGGTCACCGGGTTGCCCTGGGCCCGCTCGTTGCCGGCGGCCGCGACGACCACCGCCCCCTTGGCGGTGGCGTACTGGACGGCCTTGTCCACCGCGGCGTCCCGGGTACCGCCGAGGGACAGGTTGATGACCTTGGCGCCGCGGTTGGCGGCGTGGATGATGCCGCGGGCGATGTCGGACGACCACCCCTCACCGCTGGCGTCGAGCACCCTGATCGGCATGATGCGCGTGCCGGGCGCGAGACCCGCGATGCCCAGACGGTTGTGCGCGACGGCCGCGATGATGCCGGCGACGTGCGTGCCGTGCCCGTCGAGGTCGACGGCGCCGGTGCCCCTGGTCCCACCCGCCGCGGGCTCGAGGAACTGCGCGCCCGGCACGAGCACCCCGCGCAGGTCGGGGTGGCTGCCGTCCACGCCTGTGTCGACGACGGCGACCGTGACGCCGGCGGTGCTCACCCGTGCGTGGAAGGTCTCGCCGCCGAGGGCGCTGAGGCTCCACTGCTGGGGTCGCAGCGGATCGTTGTATGCCGTCGCGCGCACCCTCGTGTCCACGGTGACGGCCACGGCGCCGGGCGCGTCCTGGGCGCGGTCGACGGCGCCGACGGCCTGGGCTGCCGGGACGGTCGCCGTGGTGATCACGGGCTGGCCGGAGACGACCTGGGTCGTGACGACGCGGATCCGCGAGGCGCCCGTGGCGAGCGCCGGGGCGGCCACGGCGCCGGGGGCGCTGGTGACCGAGGTGGTGCGGGCCGCCCACCCCTCCGGTCGACCCTCCGCCGGAACCAGCGCCGGAGCCGGAGCCGGACCTCGACCTGGACCTGGACCTGGAGCGAACGATCGGACCCAGGTCGGGTGCGCGGACGTCGGAGCGGCGACGACGGCGGGGGCGACGCCCGAGGCATGGGCGGTGACGGGGCTGCCGACCGCCGGCGCGAGGGCGGCGAGCGCACCGATCACGACGCCGGCGCGAGCACGGGTCTGCATGGTGGAGGGGTCCTTCGACGAGGGCACGGGAGCAGGGTTCGCCCCACGCGGTCACAGAACGTTATGTCGCCTGACCGTGCGTCACGCCGTCGATGGGGTCAGCGTGACGCGTTCGACGCCGAACCCCACTCGTTCGGCGCAACCCGTCAGGCAGGCCCGCCCGCCCAGGGGAAGCGAGGGTCCCGCCGCTCGGTGAACGCCAGCACACCCTCCGCCAGCTCGCCGGACGCGATCGTCTCGCGATAGCGCGCCTGCGCCGCGGGTTCCGGGTCCTCGCCGTCGAGCAGTAGCCGCACCGTCTCCTTGACCGCCGCGATCGTGAGCTGCGAGCGGCTGCACAGCTCGTCGGTCAGCCCCGCGACCGCGTCGTCCAGCTCGCCCGGCCCGGTCAGCACGTCGACCAGGCCCACCCGGTGCGCCTCGACCGCGTCGATCAGGCCGGCGGTCAGGAGCAGCCGCCGGGCCGTCGCCGGTCCGACCAGGTCCAGCAGGGTCCGTATGCCGGTCGGCGCGTAGGCCACCCCCAGCCGGGCGGGCGTCACCCCGAACCGCGCACCCTCCTCGGCCACCCGCAGGTCGCACGACGCGGCCAGCTCCAGCCCGCCCCCGATGCAGCTGCCCCGCACGGCGGCCACCGTCGGCCTCGGGCAGTCCAGCAGGGCCCGCTGGGCGGCGAGGTCCGCCTCGCGGACCGGCACCATCGGATCGGCCGGGTCAGGGCCCGACAGGAGGTCGCCGATGTCGGCACCGGCACAGAAGTGGTCCCCGGCTCCCACGACCACCACGACCCGGACCGCCGGGTCCTCGACCAGGTCCCCCAGGACGTGCGGAAACCGTTGCCACATCTCGAGGCTCATCGCGTTGCGCTTGGCGGGACGGTCCAGGACGAGGCGGGCGACCCCGCCGTCGACATACGTGCTGAGCCCCTCGACGGTCGTCATGGCTCCACCCCACCACAGGACCGGCCCGAGGGACGCACCTCCCCTGCCGGTCAACTACCCTGGAGCGATGCCGTCACGCAGGTCCTTCCTTCGCCTGACGGCCTTCGGGATCCTCGTGATCGCCCTCGTCACCCTCCTCACCCCGCTGCTGCGCCCGCGCACCGAGCCCGTGGCGCAGCCCGGCCCCCTCGTCGTCGTCTCGATGCCCACCCTGCGCTGGGCCGACGTCGACGAGCGCCGCACCCCCACCCTGGACCGGCTCGCCGACGACGCCGCCATCGGCAACCTCGCCACCCACGCCGTGGCCGGGCACAGCTGCTCCGGGTCGGTCTGGGCCACCCTGTCGTCCGGGTTCCGCGTCTCCCTCGACGACGGCACGCCCGAGGCACCGGCAAGCGGTCCCGTCGTGCCCTGCCCACCGATCCCCCGCCCGGTCCCGACCGGCGGCCTCGGCGAGCTGGGCGGCCCGGCGCGCTTCCCGGACTTCCCGCGCTGGCGGGCCGAGCTGCTGGCCCAGCCCGTGCCCGCCGAGCTCGGCCTCCTCGGCACGCAGCTGCTCGAGCGGCGCCAGTGCATCGCCGCGGCCGGGGCTGGAGCGGCGGTCGGGGCGGTGCGCAAGGACGGCACCGTGGCGTCGTACGAGCCCGACCCCCGGCGCGCCGACCTGCGGCGCTGCCCCATCACCTTCGTGTCCTTCGACGGCGTCGACGACGCCGGGCTGGCGCGGATCATCGACCGGCTGCCGCGCGAGGCGACCCTGGTCGTCACGGGGCACGCCGACGACCAGGCGCCCGAGTCGTTGCGCGCGGTCCTGATGAGGGGCCCCGGCATCCCCGAGGGGCGGCTGACGTCGGCCTCGTCGCGCCAGCCCGGGCTGATCCGCACCACCGACCTCACCGCCCTGGTGACCTCGCGCGTCTCGGCGCTGCCCGGCACGAGCTACGAGGGACGCATCCCCGTGGTGCTGCCCGGGGCGAGCGGCGACGACGTGCGCGCCGAGCTGGCCGGCACCGCCCGGGCCCTGGACGTGCAGCACCACCTCGTGCGGCCGTTCTTCACGACCTACGTCCTCGTCTCGCTCGTCACCATCGGCGTCATCCTGCTCGTGCTGCAGCGGGACCGCAGCCGGGGCCAGACGATCCGTCGGTCCTCGGCCGGGCGGGCCCTGCGCATCGCCTCCGCCGCGGTGGCCGCCGTCCCCGTCTCGACCTTCCTCGCCGGACTGGTGCCGTGGTGGCGGTGGGACCACCCGACGCTGGGCCTGGTGATCTCGGTCCTGGGGTGGGCGGCGGTGCTCGCCACGGTCGCGCTGCGGGGACCCTGGCGGAGCCGGCGAGCCGGACCCGCAGGATTCCTCGCGGCGACGACGGCTCTCGTCCTCGCCGTCGACCTCGTGCTCGGCGGTCACCTGCAGCTGATGACCATGATGGGGTTGCAGCCCGTCTACGGCGGGCGCCTGCACGGCCTCGGCAACGTCGGGTTCGCCCTCACGGCCAGCGGGGCCCTGCTCGCTGCCTCCCTGCTCACGGGACGCCTGTCCCGCCGCGACCCCAGCCGCGCGGCCCGCGTGATCGCGGCCATGGGGATCGTCACGGTCGCGGTCGACGGGCACTACGCCCTCGGGGACGAGGCCGGCGGCTCCCTGGCGCTGGTCTGGGGCTTCGGTTACCTCGCCCTCAAGGCCTCGGGGCGCCGAACGACCTGGCGGGGCGTGGCCCTGATCGCGGCCCTCAGCGCCTTCACCGCGCTCGTCATGGCGACCCTCGACATGCTGCGACCGCGCTACGAGCGCAGCCACATCGGCGACTTCCTCGCCACCCTGATCGAGACCGGCGACCTCACCTCGGTCGTGCGCAGCACCTTCGTCAACAACTGGTCCATGCTCACCTCGCAGTGGGTCAACCTCGGCGTGCCCGTCCTGCTCCTCCTCGCCGCCTGGGCCGCCCGACGCCCGCTCTCCTCGCTCGGGCGCCCCCTCACCCGCCTCGAGCGCCAGATCCCCCTGCTGCGCATCGGCTTCACCGCCATCGTGCTCTGCTGGATCGTCGGCTTCCTCACCAACGACTCCGGCACCTCGATCCCGCCCGCCGGCTCGATCCTGATCGTGCCGCTGGTCGTGCTGATGACCGCCTGCGCGCCCCAGCCCCCGGCCGACCACGCGCCTGGCCACGCCCCGGATCGCGCGGCGGACGCAGCAGCCTCCTGAGGGGAGCCACCGCCCCCGCTCACCCTGGGTCTTCTGCCAGGCGGAAGGGCTCTGGCCCCCGCGTCGTGGCCTCTGTCACTGTGGGGCTCCCTGCCAGGAATCCTGGCAACTAGACGGAGGTCCCCCAACGTGTCAGAGTCGACTCGCTTTGATGAGGATCCGCGCCAGATCCTCGCCAAGGGCCGGATGGGCGGGCGGCAGTACCTCGCCGTCGCCATCGCGACCACCCTCAACGCCCTCGACGGCTTCGACGTCCTGTCCATCAGCTTCGCCTCGCCCGGCATCGCCAAGGAGTGGGGCGTCAGCCGGGCCGCGCTCGGCCTGGTCCTGTCGATGGAGCTCATCGGCATGGCGGTCGGCTCGATCATCCTCGGCAACATCGCCGACCGGATCGGTCGCCGCAAGACGCTGATGGTCTCGCTCGTCATCATGGGCCTCGGGATGTATCTCGCGACGCATGCCACTGGCGTCGTGGTCCTCTCGGCATACCGGCTGCTCACCGGCCTCGGCATCGGGGGCATGCTCGCG
Organism: Arsenicicoccus bolidensis DSM 15745; assembly: GCF_000426385.1. Classification (GTDB taxonomy): domain Bacteria; phylum Actinomycetota; class Actinomycetes; order Actinomycetales; family Dermatophilaceae; genus Arsenicicoccus; species Arsenicicoccus bolidensis. The sequence continues at coordinate 12,706 of NZ_AUFG01000019.1, read as the reverse complement.
GTGACCAACGCCGTCGTCGCCGAGTTCTCCAACGCCAAGCTCAAGAGCATGTTCGTCGCGATCATGTCCGCGGGATACCCGGTCGGCGCCATCGTCGGAGGCTCGATCGCCTCCGGCCTGCTCGCCTCCACGGGCGACTGGCGCTCGGTCTTCTACTTCGGAGTCGTCATGTCCGTCGTGATGCTCCCGGTCGTGTACTTCGTCCTGCCGGAGTCGGTCGGCTACCTCGTCCAGAAGCGTCCGCACGGCGCGCTGGAGCGGATCAACGACACGATGACCAAGCTCGGTCACCGCACCGTCGCGAGCCTGCCCCCGATGACCGCCGACGAGCCGCGCACCTCGGTCAAGCAGCTCTTCTCCGGCGGCCTCGGCCGGATCACGATCCTGCTGACCGCGGCCTACTTCGCCCACATCATGACCTTCTACTTCATCCTCAAGTGGGTCCCCAAGATCGTCGTCGACATGGGCTTCTCGCCCGCGTCCGCCGGTGGCGTCCTGGTGTGGGCCAACGTCGGTGGCCTCATCGGCGCCCTGACGCTCAGCTTCCTGTCGGTCCGGCTCTCGACCCGCCTGCTGGTCATCGGCGCCATGCTGGCGTCCACCGCGGCCGTCATCTTCTTCGGCCACGGCGCCGACGGTCTCGCCGGGCTGTCCTTCCTCGCGGCCCTCGGTGGCTTCTTCACCAACGGCGCCGTCTCCGGGCTCTACGCCCTCGTCGCGCACTCGTTCCCGTCGGCGGTCCGCGCCGGCGGCACTGGCTTCGTGATCGGTGTCGGCCGCGCCGGCGCCGCGCTGGGTCCCGTCCTCGCCGGCCTGCTCTTCCAGAGCGGCATGGGCCTGCAGGGCGTGGCCATCGCCATGGCCATGGGCTCGATCATCGGCGCGGTCTGCCTGCTGGGCCTGCGCACCACCCGGGAGTCCGCCCTCTGATGCTGCGGCCCTGAGGGACCGGCCGCAGGACCGGCCCTCGGCGTTCGGCCCTGTGGCTGGGCGGCAGCACCGACAACGCACAAGACTGATGAACGGCCGGCACCGCCGGCCAGGAGACGAAGGAGTCCCGCATGTCCGTCACCGAGCACACGTCTGTCGCCCAGCCCGCCGGCAACCCGGGTCCGGCCACCGCCAAGATCCTGTCCTTCCCCCTCAACACCTGGTATGTCGCCGCGTGGGACCACGAGGTCACCAACAAGGCACCGCTGTCGCGCCGCGTCTGCGACAAGCCCCTCGCGCTCTGGCGGACCACGGACGGCCGCGTGGTGGTGCTGGCCGACGCGTGCTGGCACCGCCTCGCCCCGCTCAGCCGCGGCGCCGTGGTCGGGGACGAGATCCAGTGCCCCTACCACGGGATGCGCTACGACGCGGCGGGCCGCTGCACCCACATGCCGGCGCAGCGGACGATCAACCCGAGCGCCGCCGTCCCGTCATACCCCGCCGTGGAGCGCTATCGCTTCATCTGGGTCTGGCTCGGCGACCCGGACCTGGCCGACCCGGACACCATCCCCGACATGCACCAGATGACCTCCCCGGAGTGGGCGGGCGACGGCGAGACGATCCCCGCCGACTGCAACTACCAGCTCGTCGTCGACAACCTCATGGACCTCACCCACGAGGAGTTCGTCCACTCGTCGTCGATCGGGCAGGAGGAGCTGAGCGAGGCCGGCTTCGACACCACCCACACGGACACCACCGTCACGGTGACGCGGCACATGAGCGACATCGACCCGCCGCCGTTCTGGCTCAAGAACATGAACGACAAGTTCCCCGGGTTCTCCGGCAAGGTCGACCGCTGGCAGATCATCCACTTCCAGGCGCCGTCGACGGTCTGCATCGACGTGGGCGTCGCCAAGGCCGGCACCGGGGCGGCCGAGGGTGACCGCAGCGAGGGCGTCAACGGCTATGTCATGAACACCATGACCCCCGAGACCGACCGCACGAGCCACTACTTCTGGGCCTTCATGCGCAACTACCGCCTCGAGAGCCAGACGATCACGACCCAGCTCCGCAACGGGGTGCACGGCGTCTTCGGCGAGGACGAGGTCATGCTCAAGGCGCAGCAGGAGGCCATCGACGCCAACCCCGAGCACGAGTTCTACAGCCTCAACATCGACATGGGTGGCATGTGGGCCCGCCGCATCATCGAGCGCATGCTCGCCGCGGAGGGACGAGGCTGATGGCGGTCGACCAGGTCGCCCACTGGCAGGAGGTCGACGTCGTCGAGGTCGGCGACGCGGCCGACGGGATCCGTCGGGTGGTCCTGCGGTATGCCGAGCCGCAGCTCGCCCGCCCCGGGTCGCACGTCGACGTCCGGGTCCCCACGCCGGACCGCGGCACCCTCACGCGCTCCTACAGCGTCGTCGAGTCGCTGGACGGCGGTCGCCGCCTCGCCCTGTCGGTCCACCGGTCGGCGGCCAGCCGCGGTGGCTCGGTCGCCATGCACGCCCTCGTCCCGGGTGACCGGCTGCGGGCCACCCAGCCCCTGCAGAACTTCCCCCTGGGGGTGGGTGCGAGCCGGTATGTCGTCCTCGCGGGCGGCATCGGCATCACGGCCGTCCTGGGCATGGCGCGCGCCCTCAAGGCCCGCCGGTCCGACTACGACGTCCACTACGTCGGCCGCACCCGCGCCGCCATGGCCTACGTCGACCAGCTCGCCGCCGAGCACGGTGACCGCGTCCGCCTCGCCGTCGACGCCGAGGGCACGCCGCTGGACGTCGAGGACCTGCTCGACGACATCGCCGGCGACGAGCGGGCCGCGTCCACCGAGCTCTACATGTGCGGACCGATCCGGCTGATGGACGCCGTGCGGCGCGGGTGGGAGCGCCGCGGGCTCCCGGTGACCAACCTGCGCTTCGAGACCTTCGGCAACTCCGGGTCCTGGGCCCCGCAGGACTTCGTCGTCCGCGTCCCCGCGGCCGGGGTCGAGGTGCGGGTCGACGCCAGCACGACGATGCTCGAGGCCCTGGAGCGGGCGGGCGTCGACATGATGTGGGACTGCCGCAAGGGCGAGTGCGGCCTGTGCCAGGTCAAGGTGACCGCCCTGGACGGCCAGGTCGACCACCGCGACGTCTTCCTCTCCGCCGACGAGAAGGCCGGCGACGACCGCCTCTGCGCCTGCGTCTCCCGCGCCGTCGCCCACGGCACCCCCCGGATCGGGGACACGGACGAGCCGGACGACGCGCCGCCGCGCTCGCCCGAGCGGCCCGCCGTCGTCACGATCGAGACCACCTGAGGCAGGGTCGGATCCGCCGTGCCACCATCGTCATCACGCGCCTGCGCCCATTGCTCCCTCGAATCCGGTGGTGCCCCATGACCATTCGCATCCTCTCGTCCAAGGCTCCCGCGCCGCTCCTGGCCCGGCTCGTGACGGAGCTCGGGGCCGAGCCCGCGGCGCAGGGCGGCGCTGACGACGTCGTCGCGGACGCCGCCGGTGGGGTCGACGTCGAGCAGCAGGTGGCCTCGGGCGCCGGCGTGGACGTCGTCGTCCTGGCCTCCGGAGCCATCGAGCGCCTCGCCGCGCAGGGCCACGTCCTGCCCGAGCCGCAGGAGCTCGTCCTCGCCACCGAGGCCGTCGTGGCGGTCGCCGACGGCTCCGGCCGTATGGCGGGCGCCGACGGCGCCGACCTCCCGGACGTCTCGACCCCCGAGGCGTTGCGGGCGGCCGTCGAGCGGGCCCGCGCCGTGGGCATCTCCACCGGCCCCAGCGGCGACGCCGTCCGCCGCATCCTCGACGCGTGGGGTCTTGCCGACCGCACCGTGGTGGCCCCGCCCGGCGTCCCCGTCGGGTCCATGCTCGCCGACGGCACCGCCGACCTCGTCGTCCAGCAGCGCACCGAGCTGGAGGGCATGACGGGCGTCGCCGTCGTCGGCCCGCTCCCGGGGGACCTGGCGCTCACGAGCAGGTTCGTCGGCGCGGTGGTCTCCGCCTCCGACCAGCCCGAGGCCGCGGCCGCCGTCCTCGCCGGCATCGCGCGCCTCGCCCGGTCCTGCGACTGACCCCACCTCCCCGACCCGACCCTCGTCCCGTCCACGCCAGCCCCGTCTACGCCAGCCCCGCCCCGCCACAAGGAGCCCCGCATGATCATCGACATCCACGGTCACTACACGACGGCTCCGCCGCAGCTCGGCGCGTGGCGGGACCGGCAGGTCGCGGCATACGACACCGGCGGTGCAGCCCCCGCGAGCAGCGAGCTGGTGATGAGCGACGACGAGATCCGCGAGACGATCCAGACCCAGCAGCTCGCCACGATGCGCGAGCGCGGGATCGACCTCACGGTGTTCAGCCCGCGGGCGAGCTTCATGGCGCACCACCTCGGCGACGCGGCGGTCTCGGAGGCCTGGGCGGCCATCTGCAACGAGCTCTGCCACCGGGTCAGCCGCCTGTTCCCCGACAGCTTCATCGGAGCCGCCATGCTCCCGCAGTCGCCGGGCGTCCCGATCGAGCGCTCGCTGCCCGAGCTCGACAAGGCCGTCACCGAGTACGGCTTCGTCGGCGTCAACGTCAACCCCGACCCCTCCGGCGGCCGGTGGTCGAGCCCGCCGCTGACGGACCGTTACTGGTACCCCCTCTACGAGAAGATGGTCGAGCACGACATCCCCGGGATGATCCACGTGTCGACGAGCTGCGTGCCGGCCGTCCACACGACCGGCGCCTACTACCTGGGCGCCGACACCACGGCGTTCATGCAGCTGATCCAGGGTGACCTGTTCGCCGACTTCCCGACGCTGCGGTTCGTGATCCCCCACGGCGGCGGCGCCGTGCCCTACCACTGGGGACGCTTCCGTGGCCTGGCGCAGCAGCTGGAGCGGCCCCCGGCCGAGGAGCTGCTCCGCAACGTCTACTTCGACACCTGCGTCTACCACCAGCCCGGCGTCGACCTGCTCACCCAGGTCATCCCCACGGACAACATCCTGTTCGCCTCCGAGATGATCGGCGCGGTCCGCGGCATCGACCCGCTCACCGGGCACGGCTACGACGACACCCGCCGGTATGTCGACGGCACCCCGCACCTCGACGACGCCGGTCGCGCCGCCGTGTTCGAGCACAACGCCCGCCGCGTCTACCCCCGGCTCGACGCAGCCATCTCCTGATCGCCACCCGCCTGAGAGGATCCACCCATGCACGAGCTCGGAGTCGTCCACACGCAGATCACCCGCGCCGACCGCGAGGCCACCGACGCGCTGGCGGAGCTCGGCAGCGCCACCGTCCACGAGGCCCTCGGGCGGGTCGGTCAGCTCCAGCCCTCCCTGCGCCCCATCTATCCCGGGGCCCGGATCTCGGGCACCGCCGTGACCGTGCTGCTCCAGCCCGGTGACAACTGGATGATGCACGTCGCGGCCGAGCAGATCCGCCCAGGTGACGTCGTCGTCGCCGCCCCCACCTCTCCCTGCACGGACGGCTACTTCGGCGACCTGCTGGCCACGTCCTTCCAGGCGCAGGGCGCCCGCGGCCTGGTCATCGACGCCGGCTGCCGCGACGTGCGCACCCTCGAGGAGATCGGCTTCCCGGTCTGGAGCCGGGCGATCTCGATCAAGGGCACCATCAAGGCCACCCTGGGGTCGGTCAACGTGCCGCTCGTCTGCGGCGGCATGATCGTCCACCCCGGTGACGCGATCGTGGCCGACGACGACGGGATCGTCTGCGTCCCCGCCGACCGCGTCACCGAGGTCCTGGAGGCGGCGCGCAAGCGCGAGGCCAACGAGGGCGCCAAGCGCGAGCTCTTCGCATCGGGCACGCTGGGGCTCGACTACTACGAGATGCGCGAGGGCCTCGACCAGGCAGGCCTGCGCTACGTCGACTGACGGAGACCCGATGACGCCTCGTCCGGACGTTTCGGATCCTGTCGCTTCCTCCGACCGGCGTCCGCGGGCCCCGCGCGTCCCGGGGCAGGTGTCGGCCGCCGGCAAGGTGATGGCGGTCCTCGCGACCTTCAGCCGCGAGCGCCCCAGCCAGACCCTGACGCAGATCGCCCGGTCGAGCGGCCTCGCCCTGAGCACGGTGCACCGGGTGGTGCGCGAGATGGAGGAGTGGGGCGCGCTCGAGCGCGGCGACGACGCCTCGTGGCACGTCGGGCTGCGGCTGTGGGAGGTCGCGTCCGGCTGCCCCCGGGGACAGATCCTGCGCGAGATCGCCCTGCCCTTCCTGCAGGACCTCTACGAGGCGACGCACGAGAACATCCAGCTCGCGGTCCGGGAGGGCACCGAGCTGGTCTTCGTCGAGCGCATCGCCGGGCACCGGTCCGTCGAGCTGCTCACGATGGTCGGTGGCCGGTTCCCGATCACCGCCACGGGCATGGGGCGCGTCCTGCTCGCCTACGCACCGCCCGAGATCCAGGAGGCTGTGCTCGCCGAGCCCATCCCGCGGCGCACGCCGTTCACGGTCACCGACCCGGTCACGGTGCAGGAGCAGCTCCGCGCCATCCGGCGCGAGCAGGTGTTCGTCAGCGACCGGCAGCTGTCGGAGACCACCGTGGCGGTCGCCGCGCCCATCCGGATGGGGCGCTCGGGGCCCGTGCACGCGGCGCTCGGCGTCGTCGTGGCCAGCGCCCCGGCCACCGACCGGATCGGCGGGCTGCGCCCGGCCGTCCTGGGGTCGGCGCAGGCCATCTCCGACGCGCTCGGCGCGAGGGTCCCCCGCCCGTCCTGACGCGGTCCGCGCGAGCAGGTGCGACCCGCTCGATCCCCCTTCCGCCCCGTGGAAGGGCCGCAGACGCCCCGCCGGTCCCCGTGGGAGTTTTGGACCTGGAGATCCACCCCCCCACCTGCCACGACGCGCACCGGGTGCGCGCCTCGCCGAAGGAGGTCCGACGATGGACCGTGCACCGCGACCGATCCGGACCGGCCGGCTCGACGAGGGGGTTCGATGAGCGAGACGTTCACCAAGACCCCGGGCTGGCTCGACTGGTACTCCGACCCGTCGACCCCGGCGTTCCAGGTGCCCGAGGGTGCCGTCGACGCGCACTGCCACGTGTTCGGGCCCGGTGACCTGTTCCCCTTCGCCCCCGAGCGCAAGTACACCCCTTGCGACGCGTCCGCCGACCAGCTCTTCGCGCTGCGGGACCACCTCGGCTTCAGCCGCAACGTCATCGTGCAGGCGACCTGCCACGGCGACGACAACCGCGCGATGGCGGACGCCGTCCGCCGCGCCGAGGGCCGGGCCCGCGGGATCGCGACCGTCCGCGCCGACGTCAGCCAGGACACCCTGGCCGAGCTCGACGAGGCAGGCGTGCGTGGAGTCCGGTTCAACTTCGTCAAGCGCCTCGTCGACATCACCCCCAAGGACCAGCTCCTCCGGGTGGTCGACAAGATCGCGCCACTCGGCTGGCACGTCGTCGTCTACTTCGAGGCCCCCGACATCGACGAGGTCGGCGGCCTGGTCGAGGCCATCACCGTGCCGGTCGTCATCGACCACATGGGGCGCCCCGACGTGACCAAGGACCCGGCCGGCCCCGAGTTCGACGCCTTCGTGGACCTCATGCGGTCGCGCGACGACGTGTGGTGCAAGACCACCTGCCCGGAGCGCCTGTCCGAGAGCGGTCCGGCCGCCCTCGACGGCGAGCAGCGGGCGTATGACGACGTCGTGCCCTTCGCCAAGCGGATCGTCGACACCTTCCCCGACCGCGTCATCTGGGGCACGGACTGGCCGCACCCCAACCTCAAGAAGCACATGCCCGACGACGGGCTCCTCGTCGACTGGATCCCCCGGATCGCCGACACCCCCGACAAGCAGCAGCGGCTGCTCGTGGACAACCCCCTGCGTCTGTACTGGCCCGAGGAGGCCCGATGAGCAACGACAAGTCCTACCGCAACGTCCCCGGCACCACGATCTTCGACGCGGCGCAGAGCGCCAAGGGCTACCACCTCAACCAGTTCTGCATGTCCTTGATGAAGGCGGAGAACCGCGAGCGGTTCGTCGCCGACCAGCGCGCCTACCTCGACGAGTGGCCCCTGTCGGAGGAGCAGAAGCAGGCCGTCCTGGACCTCGACCTCAACGCGGCGATGCGGCTGGGCGGCAACATCTACTTCCTGTCCAAGATCGGCGCCACCTTCGGCCTGTCCTTCCAGCAGATGGCGGGCTCGATGACGGGCATGTCCGGGGAGGACTACCGCGCGATGATGGAGAGCGGCGGCCGGTCCGCCGACGGCAACCGGCTCGCCGACGCCGCGGCCGCGGGCGAGGAGCTGGGCGCCGAGGGTGCGGCCACGGACGCCGCCGGCGGCGACGAGATGGCGGCCGCCGTGATCGAGGCGGCGGCCGGCGACGCCCAGCAGGAGCACCACGTGACCCTCGCCGCGACCGTCTTCACCTCGCACGTCCCGGCGATCGGCGCGGCCATGGACCTCGGCAAGACCGAGGAGCCCTACTGGAAGAAGGTGTTCGACGGCTACGTCGAGTCCCGGCAGTGGCTGAAGGACAACACCCCCGACGTCGTGATCCTCGTCTACAACGACCACGCGACGGCCTTCGACCTCACGATGATCCCGACGTTCGCCCTCGGCACCGGCGCCTACTACCCGCCGGCCGACGAGGGCTACGGTCGGCGGCCCGTCCCGCCGGTCCACGGCTACCCCGAGCTCGCCGCGCACCTCGCGCAGTCGCTCATCATCGACGACTTCGACCTCACGCTCGTCAACGAGATGGACGTCGACCACGGCCTGACGGTCCCCCTGTCGCTGCTGTGCGGCGACGTCGAGGAGTGGCCGTTCAAGGTCATCCCCCTGGCGGTCAACGTGGTGCAGTACCCCGTGCCCTCAGGTGCGCGCTGCCTGGCGCTCGGCAAGGCCCTGCGCCGAGCCCTGGACACGTGGGACGAGGACATCACGGTCCAGGTCTGGGGCACGGGCGGCATGTCGCACCAGCTCCAGGGCCCGCGGGCCGGGCTGATCAACGCGGAGTGGGACAACGCCTTCCTCGACCGCCTCGTCGAGGACCCCCAGGGCCTGTCCCGGGTGCCGCACCTGGAGTACGTCGACGAGGCCGGCTCCGAGGGCATCGAGCTCGTCATGTGGTTCATCGCCCGCGGGGCCATGAGCGACGTGAACGAGACGGGCTCGATCGAGGTCCTGCACCGGTTCTACCATGTGCCCGCCTCCAACACGGCGGTCGGGCACCTCGTCCTGGCCAACCACACCAAGGAGTGACCATGGCTACCACCGACACCGTCCGGATCGCCCTCGCGGGGGGCGGCGCCTTCGGCGCGAAGCACGTCAACGCCCTCAAGCGCATCGAGGGGGTCGAGGTGACCACGATCATCAGCGCCAGCCTCGAGTCCGCTCAGGCGTTCGCGGACGAGCACGGCGTCGGCACCGCCGTCGGCAGCCTCGAGGAGTCCCTGCAGCGCGACGACGTCGACGCCGTCATCCTCGCGACGCCGACCCCGCTCCACGCCTCGCAGACGCTGGAGTGCCTGCGCGCCGGCAAGCACGTCATGGTCGAGATCCCGCTCGCCGACTCCCTGGCCGACGCCGAGGAGTGCCTCGAGGCCCAGCGCGCGAGCGGCCTGGTCGGCATGGTGGGCCACACGCGTCGGTTCAACCCCAGCCACCAGTGGGTCCACAACGCGATCACGGCGGGCGACTTCGCCATACAGCAGATGGACGTCCAGACGTTCTTCTTCCGTCGCAAGAACCTCAACGCCCTCGGCCAGCCGCGCAGCTGGACCGATCACCTCCTGTGGCACCACGCGGCCCACACGGTGGACCTGTTCGCCTACCAGACCGGTAGCCCCATCGTGCAGGCCAACGCCGTCCAGGGCCCGATGCACCCCGAGCTCGGCATCGCGATGGACATGTCGATCCAGCTGCGGGCCGAGAACGGCGCGATCTGCACCCTGTCCCTGTCGTTCAACAACGACGGCCCCCTCGGGACCTTCTTCCGCTACATCGGCGACACCGGCACCTACATCGCGCGCTACGACGACCTCGTGACCGGCAAGGAGGAGGAGATCGACGTCAGCGACGTCGACGTCTCCATGGACGGCATCGAGCTGCAGGACCGCGAGTTCGTCGCGGCGATCCGCGAGGGCCGCGAGCCCAACGCCTCGATCGCGTCGGTCATCGACTGCTACCGCGTGCTGGACGGCCTGGAGAAGCAGCTCGAGGCCCAGTCCTGATGGCGCTCGCGGACGCTGCCCGACGCCGGCTCGGGCCCTTCGAGGTCGCCCCCGTCGGCCTGGGCTGCATGAACCTCAGCCACGTCTACCACCCCATCCCGGACGAGGAGCAGGGCGCCGCGGTCCTGCGCGCCGCCCTCGACCTCGGCGTCGACCACCTGGACACCGCGGCGCTCTACGGCTTCGGCGCCAACGAGCGACTCGTCGGGTCCACCCTCGGGTCGCGTCGCGACGAGCTCACCCTCGCCAGCAAGTGCGGTATGACGGGCGTCGACGGCAAGCGCGTCATCGACGGCAGCCCTGCCACGATCCGCCGCACCTGCGACGAGGCGCTGACCAGCCTGCGCACGGACGTCATCGACCTCTACTACCTGCACCGCGTCGATCCCGGCGTGCCGGTCGAGGAGAGCGTCGGGGCCATGGCCGAGCTGGTCGACGAGGGCAAGATCCGCGCGATCGGCCTGTCCGAGGTGTCCGCGGCGACGATCCGGCGCGCCCACGCGGTGCACCCGATCGCCGCCGTGCAGAACGAGTACAGCCTGTGGACCCGCAACCCCGAGCTCGGGGCCCTGGACGTCTGCGCCGAGCTCGGCATCACGCTCGTGGCGTTCAGCCCGCTCGGCCGCGGCATCCTCACGTCGACCCCGCCGGACGTCGCGTCGCTGCCGCAGCAGGACCTCCGGGTCTCGATGCCGCGCTTCCAGGGCGACGCCTATGCCGCCAACCTGGCCATCGTGCGCGAGCTCGACGCGCTGGCGCAGGAGGCCGGGGTGACGCTCGCCCAGCTGGCGCTGGCCTGGGTCCTGTCCCGTGGCGAGCACGTCGTCGCGATCCCGGGGACGCGCAGCATCGAGCACCTCGAGGAGGACCTGGGCGCCGCGACCGTGTCGCTGCCCGCGGACGTCCTCGAGCGGGCGTCGGCGCTGATGAACGAGCGCACCGTCCACGGCCCGCGCTACGGCGCCGGTGCGGCGGCGGACGTCGACACCGAGTCCTTCCCCGAGGCCGGCTGACGACCGCATCCACGCGCACGACGACGAGGCCCCCGCCGACCATGTGGCCGGCGGGGGCTTCGTCGTGTCCTGCTGGAGGACTGTTGGCGGGCTGGAGACCAAAGTGCGTTCCCGCAGGTCAGAGGGTTGTTCTGCTGACCCTGAAATCGGGTTTCCCCGCGCCTCCTGGGGAGTTTCCCCGCGCCCGGTGTAGGTGTGTGACATTGGTGTCCTCGCGTGCTGGTCTGAGTGCGGGCCCTCGCCCATCGCTGTCCTAACGGACCCGCCAATGGGGTCTCCCTGTCGATATCGGCGGTGCCACAGGGTTGCTGGACGACGTATGCCCCGAGCGCGGGCGGGAACGCCGCTGACGACCGCGGTGGCTCCGTGCGCGGCGAAAATCGTGCGCGACGTGAGAACGGCGGCGTTAGTAGGTCCGTGCTGTGGTGCACGCGGCAGAGATGTCTGCAGCCGCTGAAAGTCCAGCCGAGGGGTCGGTGTCGTCCACCGTGTCGGCGAAGCGATCGAAGGCAGCCAGTAGAGGCTTGTAGCGCATCTCCGCGACACCCGCTCGCTGCGCGGCGGCATAGGCGATGTCCCCATAGGAGAGAACGGTCTGCTCGTCGGTGCCCGGCTCGTTTAGGTGAAGGAGGCCGTCCCAGTAGCGGTCCCAGTAGTCGCAGGACTTGATGGCTTCGGCATGAGCGTCAACACCATCAGTGGCGTAGTCGAGCGTCACGCAGCCTCGAAGCCCCCACAGGGTTCCGACGAGGATCAGGCAACCAGCCAGAACCTTCCCGAGGAAGTCGCCGACTCGGCTGGAGACTGTGGGTTCGCTCATAGCGTTCATATCGGCGCTTGCATCGAACTACTGGACGTGCGCCTCCGGTACGCTCCGCGCGCCGGTCAGCATGTCGATCAGAACGGGTATTCGGTCGACGTAACATCCGGCCCGAGAACCCCAGGGACACCGTCGGAGAGGGCCACGAAAACACCCATCCGCGCGGCGAGCACAAACTCAGCCATGAACATCTTCGTGCCGGGAATCTCCCGCGCGAGGTCAAGCGCCGCCACCTCTCCATACGACTCGGCGGCATCAAGGACACACTGCCGGACCTCACGACGCGTTCCCCATCATCGCGCTCTTGGCCACCTTCCCCATGTAGAAGCCGTGGGCGTAGATGAACCACATCCGCATGGCGATCTCGTCGTCGCCGGTCTGCGCCTGGAAGAACGGGACGACCACTTGACCCTGCGCCGACAGCAGTTGCATGGGCAACTCGCGGGGTTGTCCCGACAGCCACGCTTGGTACATCCGAATGAACTGCTTGGAGGCGCGCTGCGCCCTTGGCGTGAGAGGCGGGCCTACGAGGAGGCCCTCGTTGTTCAACTCAGGGTCTACCAGCGGAATCATCGGGCTCCGCATAGCCAGGCGAGCCTTGACGTGGATCAAGAACGCAGCACCAACGATGATGGCCAGGACCGTGAGCACGATTGTCATGCCGTCCATATCGGGCTCTTCAACCTTGAGGTGGGGGTGAGCGCGACACGCTAGAGCACGGGGTGAGGGTGGTTGGGGGTCGAGGCCTTCAGGATCGGAAGCGTCTC
>NZ_AUFG01000018.1 GCF_000426385.1 Arsenicicoccus bolidensis DSM 15745 | reverse complement strand
AAGCCGACGCGCTCTTGAGGATCGCGTTGGCCCGGCGCAGCTCCCGGTTCTCCTTCTCCAGCTCAGCGATCCGGGCCACCGGGTCGTCGGTGACGACCACCGCCTGAGGCGAGCGGGACCCGGCGACCCCGCTGCGGAACCAGTTCCGCAGCGTCGCCCCCGGAATCCCCAGCTGGTCACCCACCTGCGTGCAGGCACGCTTGTGCGCCAACCCAGGACTCTCCTTCAACGTCTCCTCGACCATGCGCACGGCGCGCTCACGCAGCTCATCGCTGTACTTCCTCGGTGCGGGCATAACTCCAGCCTCCCTGAAGAGGTCAGAACCCTCCACCAAACCCGGGGCGGTTCAACACGACCGCTGGGCCACCCTCATCCGCGACTCGGGTCTTAGCGAGGAACAGGCCAACACGGTGATCGAGTCCGATGCGTTCGGAGCGCTGACCGCCGAACTCCGCCGCGCAGAGGCCAACCATCACGACCTCGACCGCTTGTTCCCGCGGCTGGTGGCCGCGCGCGGGTTCGATGATGCCGACGACATCGCTTCCGTCCTGCACCACCGTGTCGCCCGTGCCACCGCACGGCCAGCAGGTTCTGGCCGCGTCCGCAAGGCACCGCGACTGGTCGCTGGCCTGATACCGGCTGCGGATGGCCCGATGGCCGGTGACATGCGGCGAGCATTAGACGAACTGCGGAAACTGATCGAGGATCGCGCCGACGCGGTACTCGACACTGCACGGGCGGAGAACGCCGCTTGGGCGAAGCCGCTGGGTGCGCCTCCCCGAAACCGACGTCAGGCCGCTGTCTGGCGGCGGCACGCCTGTACTGTCGCCGCCTACCGAGACCGGTATGGCATCACTGACCAATCCCCTCTGGGTGCTGCTCCGACTTCGGTAGCACAGAGGATCGACACGGAGAGGGCGAGTACCGCATTAAAACGGCTCTCCTGACTGATCCGTGGGTCATTTCCGGCCCGGGAGGACGGGTCGGTGGCCGCCGAGGTTGAGCATGGCCAGCGCGATGAGGGCGTCGGGTGACTTGAAGCCGAACGCCATCCGGGTGATGAGCCGGATCTTGGTGTTGACCGACTCGATTCGACCATTCGATAGGCCGTGCTCGATCGCGGCGAGGATCGAGCCGCGGTGTTGGACGATGCGGCGCTGCAGTTCGACGAAGGCGCCGATGCGGCATCGGCGGGCCCAGCCGATCCAGACCTCGAGTGCTTCGACGGCTTCATCGTGGGGCAGCTGGAAGACCAGCCTGAGGCCTTCCTTGAGCAGGTAGGCGCGGTGCAGCCTGGGGTTGGTCTTGGCGACCCAGGCCAGCTTGGCCTGCTGCCGGGTGGTGAGGTTCTGGGGGTTCTTCCACAACGCGTACCGGGCATGCTTGAGCGCCTTGGCGTGCCCGCTGGCGCGGCCGGCTCGACGCCGGGTGACCGCTCCGCGGGCTTCGTTCCAGGCCTGCCGACGGACCTCGTCGAGAGCCTCGGTGGCCCACTTCACGACGTGGAACGGGTCGGCGCAGCGCACCGCGTTGGGGCACCGCTCGGCGACCACGTTACTGATCCAGTCCGCACCGTCCGCGCTGACGTGGGTGATCTGAGCGCAGCGTTTGACACCGAGAGCGTCGAAGAACTTGGCCAAGGTGGCCTTGTCCCGCCCGGGCATGGCCCACACCAGCCGACCAGAGTCGTGGTCGACCACCACGGTGAGGTAGCGGTGGCCGCGCTTGTAGGAGATCTCGTCGATCCCGATCCGGCGCAGCCCGGCGAACTGGTCGTGCAGGGCCTCGACGTCGGCCCAGACCCGGGTGATGATCGCGCCCACGGTGCGCCAGGCGATCCGCATCAACTCGGTCACCGCGCTCTTCGAACACTGCGTGGCCAGCCAGGCGACCTGCTCGTCGAAGGCGTAGCTGTGCCCGGCCGCGTGGCGGGCCCACGGCACCGCCGCCACCGTCGGCCCATGCTCAGCGCAGTTCACTCGTGGCGCGTCGGCCTCCAGCACCGCCTGGATCGTGCCCAGGTCCAGTGCCCGCCACCGCCGCCGGCCCTCCCCGGCGTCGTAGCCAGGCGAGCGTCGCCCGCACCGGCCGCACCGACCACGAGCACGTTTCCGTGGCCGAACATGAGCGACCAAAAGCTCCCCGTCCTCGTCGAACTCGACGTCCTCGACGACCGTCTTCTCGACCCCCAGCAGGGCGCGCCATAAGGTGGCGTTCTGCACGCCGTTCTCCGCTCTTCGGTTCCTGTTCCTCAACAGCTCAGAAACCTAGACAGGGAACGGCGTGCTCAACTCTCAGACGCGCTCAACCACCCACGGAAGCGTCAGAAGAGCCATTAAAACGAGCACGAACCATGAACCAATCTCGTGAACCAGACGCGACTCAACTACCAACCGCCGGGCGGGAGGGCGTCGGTTTGAAGTTGTGACGTCCATCCGAGTCTGCCGGGCCAATGCAGGGCCAGGACGCTCTCCGCCAGAACACTCGGCAGTGAGTGGGGCACGCTGGCCATGCCTTACCTCACCGCCTCCATCCCCGACCGAGCTTACGGAGGATGGGCCCCGGCCAACTCCATCGCTACTGCCATCGCACCCCGGTCCGGCGACTGTCTGCGAGCGAGAGCCATCGCGGGAGGGGCACTTGAGACGCCACACAACCTACATGGAGACAGCCACGCCGGCCGTTGGCGCGCTAGGTGGAGCGCATGGGTGAGATGATGGGTTCGGCGAACCCGGATAGGGCTTGCTGTTCCGTATGGCAGCACCGAGCGAGGCCGGAGGCCTACAGGCGAGATGAGGAGGCTCGATGGCGAGAAACTACTCAGTGCTCACGCTGAAACAACTCTTCCTGACCTCCGGTCACTACTGCGCGTTCCCTGACTGCGCCTCTGCCATCGTCGAGTTCACGGAGACCGGGCCTGTCGTTCTTGGCGAGATCGCTCATATAGAAGGGTCCTCAGACGAAGGGCCGCGATCAAACCCAGCTCTTTCTGCCGCGGAACGAGACGGCTACGCAAACCTACTCGTTCTTTGCGCTCATCATCACAATATGGTCGATAAGATCGACTCCGCCTACCCGGTTGAGACACTCAAAGACTGGAAGCGCGCTGCTGAAAAGGCGACAACCGACAAGTTGTCAGTCGGCGCCACCTTGGTGTCGTTTGCTGAATTGCAGATGGTCTGTAACGCTTTTGCTGATGGCGACGTGAGCTTGCCCTCAACGCCGATGGTTGCCGTTGCACCCCAAGCGAAGATGGATGCCAACGCTTTGACAGACGCGATACGCCCAACAATGAGTATTGGGCTCGCGCAGGCACCCCAGGCAGCCGACTATATCCGTCGTCAAGCTCAACTCTCGTCTAGATTCCCGGAGAGGCTCCGCGCCGGCTTCGTAGAGGAGTACAATCGGCTCACTGCAAATGGTGTGATGGGCGACGCGCTCTTCGTCTCCCTCATCGAATTTGGCTCCAACAGCGCGACAACCCCACAAACTGATGGGGCGAGAGTCTTTGTCATCCACGCGGCTGCTGTGGCGGTTCTCTGCCATTTGTTCGAAGTTTGCGACGTGTTCGAGGCGCCCGCATGATACTGCCGACAAAGTACGTCCCCGCTAGCGACAGTGTTCTTGGGAGGGCGGCAGACCTCCTCCCGTTGCGATACAGCAACTCCACGGTGAGCGAACTTTGGTATTCGTACAGAGGTGCGAATCTCGAAGTCTCCTTCGACAGCTTCACTGAGGCATTGACTCTACTCTTTCTGATCGGCGTCGTCAGCATAGATGCCGGCGTTCTCAAGTGGCAGGTGTGAAGTGAGGCTAGAGTCGCTGACGGCTAACTTCCCGGAATTCAGAGAAATTGAGTTTCGTGATGGGCTGAACATAGTCGTTGCCGACCGAGCCAAAGAAGCGACGAAGACGGATTCCAGAAATGGACTCGGAAAGACGACCGTTCTCGCCCTGATTGATTTCTGCCTCGGCGCCAACATGAGTGACCGTTTAGATCAGATGAAGGGCAACGGCTGGTACTTCACGCTCTCTCTCACGACTAGATCGGGGGCAACTCTCCGAGCATCCCGCAGTCCAGATGTCTCAGGCGAAGTGCACATCGAGGGAGACGTGGTGTCAGCCGGGATCGTTGAGCGGGACGAAGTCTCCGAGGCGGGCCGAGCTGACATCGGATCGCGGCGGTGGACCCGCTGGCTCCAAAATGAGTGTTTCGTGCGTCCCGGCATGCCTGCCGACCCCCCAACATTCCGCAGCCTTATACGTCATCTTGCACGCTACCGTTCGGATTCCCTGATTGATCCGTTCCGCACATTAGCGAATCAGCGTGCAGAAGCTGTTCAGGCGGAGAACGCCTATCTGCTCAACCTTGATTGGCGTCTCGCGAAGGAATGGGCGGTACTGAAAGATCGTAAGGCGCGTGTCGCCTTGGCGGACGATCCAGACAACTCTATAGATGCGCGGATCGCGGCACTTGAACCTCAACTCATCCGACTTCAGCGGCGCACGGAAAAGCTCACGCAGGACATCCGTACGTTCTCTGTCCTCCCGGAATACCGGAACATCGAGGCTCGTGTGCAGGAAGCAACATCTGCGATCAAGACCTTGGGAAACGACAACTTTGCCGATCGTCAGCAGCTCGCACTCTACGAGTCGCAAGCGCAAGATGAGTTTGTGTCGAGTAACCTCAGCGTCGAGAGACTCTTTTCGGAAGCTGGAATCGTTCTCGGTGACGCAGTAGTGCGCAGCTTGGATGAGGCAGCCGAGTTTCAACGACAGGTGGTAGCGAACCGCGCATCCTATCTTGCGGATGAGACGAGGCGTATTCGGGAGCGGATCGCGCAGCGTGAGGAAGAGCAGTCTCGGCTGGCTTCCCAACAGGAGCAGGATCTCCAGCTGTTGCGCACCGGCGGTGCGCTCGATGACTTCGCGGCACTTCAGAAGCGGTTAGCGGAGTCTCAAGTCGAGGTTTCGCAAGTCGAGGAGCAAATTCAGACCTTGCGTGAACTCAGCGATCGAAAGTCGAAGCTCAAGTCTGAAGAGCTCGACCTTGTTTCGCGCACGAAACTTGACCTGCAGGAACGTTTTGACCTCAGGTCAGGCGTCATTGCCCGATTTGGTGAAATCATGGAGGCGCTGTACGGCGAGCCAGCCGACCTGCGAGTCTTGCCGGGAAAGAGCGGGATTCAGTTCAAAGTGGTGCTGCCAAAGACAGGCTCGGGTGGAGTCCACTTGATGGCAATCTTCGCGTACGACATTGCTCTGAGCGAAGACCTCGCGAGCCAACAGAGAGGTCCGGGGTTCTTGCTTCATGACAGTTCAATTTTCGCGGACGTAGACGAGCGCCAAACTGCAAGAGCCATTGAGATCGCGGCGGAATCGGCGGTTTCCTATAATTATCAGCATCTCATCACCATCAACAGTGACCACGTGCCCTGGGATGAGTTCTCAGATCGGTCCGTCTTTGACGATGCGGTCGTTCTTCGACTGCATGATGGAGATCCCTCAGGCAGCATTCTTGGGCAACGACTTAGCTTCACCATCGACTCAGAGGATAGGTGAACTACCCGTGGCTAGCTACTACACGATGCAAGAACTACAAGCGAATTCAGGTGGCTTGACGGCATCGGCCGCACGAGAACGGTTGAGGATGTCGACTAAATCTGCGACGGGATCGTTTGACATTTTTCTAAGTCACAGCTTCCGTGATGCGCAGGCGATCTTGGGACTGCGGAAACTACTCACTGACCAAGGACTGCGCGTTTACGTTGACTGGATCGACGATCCGGAGTTGGACCGATCTCGCGTATCGAGTTCCACCGCAGCGCGATTAAGGGGCAGAATGCAACAGTCGAAGTCGCTGCTCTACGCTACTTCTCGTGCAGCGAGCGGATCGCGGTGGATGCCATGGGAACTTGGATACTTCGACGGCTACCGTGACGGGACGCTTGTATCGATACTCCCTGTAGAGGGCGGTAGTGGGGGAACCTTCGACGGGCAAGAGTATCTAGGGCTTTACAAAGTAGTAGAAAAGGTTCGTGTCGACGGTCTTCTGCGTCCTTATGTTATTCCTCCCTCACGGCGTCAAGCCGAGTCGTTAACGTCCTTTGCGAACGGTCGAGGCGAATTCCTAGATCTGGTGACACGATGAGTGCCGAGGAAGGCAATAAGAGACATGTGGTGGATCAATCTGACCACCACAAACATATGGACTACGTCCAAGCGGTGATCAACCGGCTCGCGAACAACTCCTTCGTTATGAAGGGATGGGCACTGACGGTGTCCTCGGCGATCCTGGGATTTGCCGCCTCTCGGAGCGACCCGCTCCTGGCGCTTGTCGCGGTGATGCCAGCGCTCGCCTTTTGGGTGCTCGACACCTACTTTCTGCGTCAAGAACGGGCCTTCCGCGCGATGTTCGATGACGTCGCGGAGAAGAAGGTGGCGGGATTCGAGATCAAGCCGGCCCCTTATGCTGCCCGCCAATCCTGGAGGGTTGGCTGGTCCATAAGTCTGGCGCTGTTTTACGGAGCCATCGTCGTTGTAAGTATCCTCGTCTCCATAACGCTCACGCTCACCACGACGGCTGATGCTGACACGGATCAGGCCAACGCACATCCGGAAGTGTACGTCGGTGTTATGTATGTATAAGCGTCGGATGTTGAGATAGCGGGACCCCGTTCACGCTGTCCCCTGAGTTAGTTTTGTGCGCTCTGCGCAATGGCGTCGCGAAGCTTAGCTGCTACTTGATCAAGGTCGTTGGGCGACCAATCGGCATCAGGCGGCCACAGCTGGGGCATACGGTCATCAGGCTGTCTCGGCACGACGTGCACGTGTAAGTGGAATACCGACTGCCCGGCAGCGGCGCCGTTGGACTGGATAATGTTCAGGGAGCGATTTCCGACTGCCGCTATCCCTTTTGCCACCTTCCTAGTGGCGTCAGCGAGTTCCTTTCCTAACCAGGAATCGATTTCCCAGATGTCGCGGACGTGGTGAGTGGGTACGACCAAAGTGTGACCGGCCACGGCGGGCACATCGGGCAAGAAGGCAATTACGTGTTCGCTTCGCCAAACCATGCGGGCATTCGCCTGCCCGCGTGCGATGGCACAGAACGGGCACTCCTTCTCACCTGATCTCGGGGCGGTCATGGTCGCTTATATCCGCCAGCGGCCCAAGTTGCGATGTTTTGCTTGATCGCGGCGTAGATATCGGAGCTCGTTGGTGAGTACTTCCCCGTGTAGTCGGCTGGGTCGTATACCGGCACATAGTCGGCATAGGTCTTTGTGCTATCGGAGAAGCCGAAGGATGCGAAAGGGTCGGCTCCTGGTCGATCGACATGCTGCTGCGCGTCCTTCAATCCGTGGATTCGGATACCCAGCAGCGGCTTCTTGATTGACCAGGCTCGGGATATCTCGTACTTGACGAACTTCCGGGATGCGGTCTGGTTGCCGATCAATACGATCACGGCCTGCTTGTACTTCATCTCCTCGTCTATCCACGCATGGATGGCATGGTCACCTTGTTTCTTGACCTCTTCCCACTTTTGCGCGGGAAGCTCTGTCTGCTGATCCAGAGCCCCCATTCTCAGAATCTGCTGGACGCGCCAGTGATCACGTTGATAGTGGAAACTGACGAACGACGAACGAGCCATGTTGTCCTCCTCGACCTACTTTGGAGCGTCGCCACCGGCGAGTGGGACGATCAGGCTAAGAACCATGTTACGGCGAGCGACCGACACGCGGCATGGGAACGCGGTGCCGGCGCGGCCATCGTCACGGTGCTCGCTGTGCGAGCCGAACCTAAGTGGCAGCCGCTGTCCACGATGTCGGTCTCGCCGTCGCCCGTTGGAGGATGAACCACAGCGGTGCCCGCAAGTTCATGGAACGCGCTCGTGCCAAGTGGTCCAAGGCGCCCAGCTTCTACCGATAGCCGCGATCCAGCAACCGACGATCGGCCGGTGCTCGGCGCAAGTTGGACAGTCCCTTCCTTCACGTCCAGCCCGGGCGTAGACTTGACCTTGAGGCGGGATTCCCCTCTGTAGCGCGCCGCTCGCGGCAGGCCCCCGGGCCACTCTTCAACGCACTGCCTCACCAGATGCACTGTGCGATGGAGAGGAACAAGACCATGATCCGTCTGATCTGGATCGTCAGCGTCCACACCCGCTACTTCCTGCGGCGCTACATGCCCACCAACATCCTGCTGGATGCGATCCGCAGCCGTCGGCGTGGCTTGAAGTGGGGTATCCCTGCGATGCTGCTCGCAATCCCGTACCTCCTGATCGCGAACCTCTGTGTCCAGCTTGTCGAGGACGGCGCCCCCGGATGGCTTCACCTCGTAGTGCTTTGGGCGATCTGGAACACGTTCAAGATGCTCTGGATCGGGCCGATCAGCGCTGTGCTCCTAATCCGCGCCCGCCTCCGCGAGACCGTTACCGCCCGTCGCGACCGCGCCAGCTTGCCCGCCGAAGCACACGACGCCGAAGGGCGGTCCGCGATGGACGCGATAGGTATCCGCTGAGGTGCGAGAACTCAGGCACCGACCCGGCGACGACCGCCAGCACGGACCGTTCCGCCGCACGCAATCACCGCCGAGCGCACGGCCTCGTTGCTGACTTCGAGTCGCGCCGCGACCTGAGCGAGCGTGAGTCCACCCGCATAGAGCTGAGCGGCGTCCTGTCGGATCGCGTCCGGCAACTCCGGGCGACGCGCTGCCAAGCCCGCCTGGCGAGCTATCTCCCGCACGGTGCCGCGGTGCACGTTGAATCGCGTCGCCAGCTCCCGCACGGGCACCCCATCGGTGTACCCGGCGAGCAGTTCGGCTCGATTGGAGACGCTCAAACGGGTTTGAGACTGACGCGAATTCTCACGCACGGGACCGCGCTCATCGGTCATCCGAGCACCCCGAGCGCGCGGCCGACGTGTCCGAGAGTCCCGTAGAACGCGGGAAATCAGCGATCCGAGCGGCTTCCGGGGGTTTGAGAAGCTGCTACGGAGGTCCACCGACGTCCGCACGACAGATGCCCCGCCTCCTCGAGGCGGGGCATTCGTCATGTCTGGGCGCGGCGCTGTCTGCAGGTATCCGGCGGAACGGGCAGGGCACGACACACGTCGGCGTCAGGCGAAGAAGCCGATGATCAGCTGGATCCAGAACCACGTGACCACGGCGAAGGCGCACGCGCCGAGCGCCAGCTGCCACCAGCGGTTGCGGAGGTCGCCCATGAAGGTGCCTCGCGACGACAGGTAGACGAGCAGGAACGCCAGAACCGGTGCCGTCAGGACCGTGAGGGACTGGGCGAGCACGATGAGCTGGACCGGCGACTTGCCGCCGAAGACGGCGGTGATGACGACGCCCCAGGTGAGGATGATCCCGGAGAAGATGCGAGCAGTCTTCGTGCTCGGCGACGCTCCACGCCCGAGCGCGTCGGAGAGCATGGTGCCGCCGGCGGTCGCGTTGGCGATCATCGCTGAGAGGGCTGCTGCGAAGTAGCCGAGCGAGAAGATCCAGGTGCCGACCGGACCCGCGACCGGTTCGAAGACCTTGGCCAGGCCACCGATGGTCGAGACCATCCCGCCGGCGCCGAGGGGGCCGTCGAACACCTTGGCGGCCACCAGGATGACGAACGCGGTCATGATGCCGGGGGCCGCGATGCCCGGGATGGTGTCGGCGATGGTGACATCGCGATACTGGGCCGGGGTGCGCCGGCGCTCCTGGGTGCCGTATGACGTGAAGAACGCGGCGTTGGCGGACAAGCACGTGCCGATCAGGGCGATGACGACCGTCATGGACCCGTCCGGGATCGTCGGTATGACGCCCTCGGCGGCCCGCCACCAGTCGGGCCTGGCGACGACCACGCTGGCCACGAACGCCAGCGCCATGAGGGCCATCGCGACGACCATGATCTTCTCCATCACGGAGTAGACGTTGCGGAACACGAGCAGCGTCGCGACGAGGATGGTGCAGATGATGGTCCACATCAGCGGGGGCCCGCCGGCCAGCATCGAGAGGGCCAGACCGGACCCCACGGCATTGCCGACGGAGAACATGAGGGTGATGACGAAGATCGCGCCACCCGCCACGTAGCCCACCCACGAACCGAGGTGCTCCTTGACGGCCGTGAGCAGGGAGACCGGGGACTGGATGCCGATGCGCACGCTCATGTCGGCGAGGCACAGCATCAGCACCGTCGAGGCGACCGCCACCCAGGTCAGTGCGTATCCGAAGCCGGAGCCTGCCTGGATCGAGGTGGTCAGGTTGCCGGGGCCGAACCCCCAGCAGCCGACCACGAAGGCCGGTCCGGCCATGGCCAGGAGGCGCCAGCGGGAGCGGCGTCCTGCGGTTGGGTGGGGGGCGTCGGACGCCCTGGCATCCATCGGGCCATCATGCGTCGACTGACGTGCGGACATGTGCAGACCTCCATTGGTCTCCGTTCCGGACGATGCCGGGGGCATCGCTCTGTCTATATGCAATCGTTCCCGGGATCGTTTGAGTTTGAGTCTGCAACTGCGCCCGTGTCAAGAGGGTGGTAGCTGGAGCGCTCCGAGGAGGCTGGAGCGATTGGGTTCGCCCGATCCCTTGACACCGCCCGGCACCGGAGCGCATGGTGGGAACGTTCCCGGGAACGTTTCTTGATCCCACTCGAAGAGGAGTTACGACATGCCGATCGACCTACGAGGACTCGTCCCCGCACCCGTCACCCCGTTCACCCGCGATGGCGACATCGACGTGGACGCCATCCACCGCCTCGGCTCGTGGCTCGGGTCCTTCGACGGGGTCAAGGGCCTCGTCGTCCTCGGCCACGCGGGCGAGGGCACCTTCTGCACGGCCGACGAGCAGGTGCAGGTGATCGAGGAGTTCGTCGCATCGACCGACGGCCGCGTGCCCGTCATCGCCGGCATCACCGCGGAGGGCACCAAGGTCGCCGTCGAGGAGTCCAAGCGCGCGGTGGCCGCCGGGGCCAAGGCCGGCCTGATCTACCCGTCCCACGGCTGGCTGCGCTTCGGCTTCCAGAAGGGCGCGCCGCAGGACCGCTACAAGGCGATCTACCAGGAGGCCGGGCTCGACTGCATCCTGTTCCAGTACCCCGACGCCACCAAGGCCACCTACGACCTCGACACGCAGCTCGAGATCGCCGGTCAGGACGGCGTCTACTGGACCAAGAACGGCGTCCGCAACATGAAGCGCTGGGACACCGAGATCCCCGCGCTGCGCGAGGCGCACCCCGACCTCACGATCCTGTCGTGCCACGACGAGTACCTGCTGCACACCATCATGGACGTCGACGGTCTGCTGGTCGGCTACGGCAACATCGCCCCCGAGCTGCTGCTCGAGCTCATCGCCGCCGGCAAGGCCCAGGACTGGCCGGCCGCGAAGGCGGCTCACGACCAGATGTTCCCCGTGACGCAGAACGTCTACCACCGCGGGTCGCACATGGAGGGCACCGTGTGCCTCAAGGAGGCGCTGGTCCACCGCGGCGTCCTCGAGCACGCCACGGTCCGCTCGCCCCTCCTGCCCCTCGCCGAGGGGGCGCACGAGGAGATCGCTGCCGCCCTCGACAAGGCGGGACTGGGCAAGGCGCAGATCCCCGCGATGGTCTGACCCGGACCATCCTGCCCAGCTTCAGACGGCCCCCGCCCTCGTCGGCGGGGGCCGTCTGCTGCGTCCGCACCTCGCATCTCGCGCCCTCCGCGCCCGTCATGAACTTCCCCATCCGCTGGGTGTCGCCCCCGGCCAGCGCGGCCCACGCGGGCACGATGGGGGAGGCTGGCAGGTGAGCGGTCGAGGACGAGGAGACATCAGTGGTGACACTCAAAGACGTGGCGCGGGCTGCGGGCGTGAGCACGTCGACGGCATCGCGGGTGCTGGACGAGCGGCTTCCCCGGTCGCAGACCGCGGCCGCCGGTCGCGTTCGTCAGGTGGCGACGGAGCTCGGCTACGTGCGCGACCCCCTGGCCTCCGCGCTGCGACGGGCGGGGACCAGCACCATCGGCGTCGTCGTTCCCCGACTCACCGACACGGTCATGGCCCTGCTGTACGAAGAGATCGCTGACGCGGCCACCGCCCGCGGGATGTTCGCGGTGGTGGCGAGCACGCACGACCAGCCGGACCGCGAACGACTCGCGGTCCAGTCGCTCCTCCGCCGCAGGGTGGACGGGATCATCCGGACGACGGCCCGCACCGACTCCCGGCTCGACGAGGCCGAGGGTCGGAGCGTGCGACAGGTGCTCGCCATCCGTGGCGACGGTGTGCTCTCGGCTGCTGTCGGTGACGACGGGCTGGGAGGTCGTCTCGCCACGCGGCACCTCGTGGACCTGGGCCATCGCCGGATCGCCCTGGTGGGCGGACCCGACTACGCGACGAGCGCCGCCGGACGCCGCCAGGGCTACCTCGACGCCCTGACGGACGCGGGGGTGGGCGTTGACGAATCCCTCATGGTGGGAGGTGGGTTCGCGGTCGAGGACGGCGAAGCGGCCGGGCTGACCCTGCTCGCCAGGCCGGACCGCCCGACCGCGATCTTCGCGGTCAACGACCACGTGGCCATCGGTGTCCTGTCGGTGGCCGCCCGACTGGGCCTGAGTGTCCCGCAGGACCTCTCGGTCGTCGGCTACAACGACATCCCGGTGGTGGCCAAGCTCCCCGTCCCGCTCACCACGGTGCGCGTGCCCTTCGCCCAGATCGCGGCGGGGGCGCTCTCGCTCCTGCTGGACAGCGACGACGTGGGCACTCGGACGCTCACCTACGCACCGACCCTGATCCCTCGCGGGTCCACGGCTTCGCCCTCCGCAGGCTGACCAGCCGGGCGCTGGTCTCCAAGAATGCTCGTCGTCGTGGACGCGCGGGCAACCAGGACCGTCCGGTACGCCGGAGGGTGTAGGCCGCCCGGGGTAGGGGCGGCCCGCAGGGGCGAGAACCTGCCCCCTGAGCACGACGCCTCGCGCGTCGTGCTCCGCGAGGGTCGAGTCATGACCACATCACTGCTGGACAGGCTCGTGACCTCACTCCACTCCCGCCCCAGGCGGTCCTTGCCGGACCGGCTCGTCGCGTCCCTCCACTCCCGTCCCAGACGGTCGCTGCTGGCCGCCCTCGTCTTCGTCGTCCTCGCCGGTGTCTTCGGGGGGCCCGTCGTCGGGTCTCTGCAGGCTGACGGCGGCTTCACGGCGTCCAGCTCTGACTCTGCCCGGGCCGTCGAGCGGATCGAGGCGGCGACCGGCCGGAGCCCGTCACCGGGCGTCGTGCTCGTCGTCGACACCCCTGCGGGCTCACCCGCCACAGCGGTCGGCACCCAGGTCGCCGCGCTCGCCGCCATCGACGGCATTGCCGCTGCCGCTCCCGCGGGCAGGGCCGAGGACGGCAGCTCGGCGCTGGTCGTGGGCACGCTAGACGCCGACGCGGACAAGCGCGACGTCGCGACGGCCGTGATCGCGGCGTTCGACGGATCCCAGGACGTCACGGTGGGCGGCCAGGCCGTCGCCAGCACCCAGCTCGGGCAAGAGGTCGGCAAGGACCTCAGCCGGGCCGAGCTGCTCGCCTTCCCCGTGCTGGCGCTGCTGTCCATCCTGATCTTCGGCGGCAGGGCCGCGATCCTCCCGCTGGCCGTCGGCATCGCGACGATCGCGGGGACCTTCCTCGCCCTCGCGGGCATCAACCAGGTGTACGGCCTGAGCGTCTTCGCCCTGAACCTCGTCATCGGGCTCGGTCTCGGGCTGGCCGTCGACTACACCCTGTTCCTCCTCAGCCGCTACCGCGAGGAGCTGGAGCGACAGGGCCCCACCGCCGAGGCGCTGATGACCACCATGCGCACCGCAGGCCGGACCGTCGTGTTCTCCGCCGTCACCGTTGCCGTGGCCCTGGCCACCCTCATCGTGTTTCCCGTCGGGTTCCTGAAGTCGATGGGCATCGCGGGCGCCGTGGTGGCCATGGTCTCCGGGGCGATGGCGCTGCTGATCACCCCCGCGGTGATCGGGCTGTGGGGCGGCAAGCTGGCCCGGCGGCGCAGGTCGCACGGCAGGGGCGAGGGGCGTTGGTATCGCTTCGCGCACGCCGTCATGAGGCGGCCCGGTCTCATCGCGCTCGCCACCGCGGCCGTGATGGCCGTGCTCGCGGTCCCGGCGCTCGGCGCTGTGTGGACACCGGTCGACGGCACCGTGGTGCCGAGGCACGTCAGCGCTCGGGTCGTCACCGACACCCTCGCCACGAGCTATGGCGGCGCCGGGGGATCCCCGGTCACGGTCGCCGTCAGCAGCTCCGACGCCGGCGCCGTCTCTGCGCTGGCGCAGCGGGCCTCGGACCTGCCCGGGCTCGTCGGACCGGCTGAGGTGCGGGACCTGGGCAGCGACACCTGGCAGGTCGACCTGCGCGCCACCGGCGACCCTGCGGGCGAGACGGCACGACGTCTGGTCGAGGACATCCGGGCGGCAGCGGCCGACAGCGGCACCGACGCGTTGGTGGCGGGCCCGGCGGCTGAGTTCGTCGACCAGCAGTCGGCGATCGCCGGAGCTCTGCCGGCCGCCGCAGCCCTGCTGGTGGTGCTGACCGTGCTGGTGCTGTGGCTGATGACCGGATCGGTCGTCCTGCCCCTGATGGCGGTCGTGATGAATGCCCTGACCGTCGGGGTGGCGCTCGGCGCCATCACCTTCGTCTACCAGGCGGGAAGGCTGACGGACCTGCTCGGCTACACCCCGAACGGGGGCGTCGAACCGGCCAACTTCCTCGTGGCTGCAGCCCTCGTGTTCGCGTTGTCCACCGACTACGGGGTCTTCCTCTTCGGTCGGATCCGCGAGGCGCGCGATGCCGGCTCCGCCGACAAGGAGGCGGTCGCTCAGGGGCTCGGGCGGACGGGGAGCGTGGTGACGGCCGCGGCCATCCTGCTGGCCGTCGCGATCGGGGCGTTCAGCACCAGCTCCATCTCCTTCATGCAGCAGATCGGGATCGCCACGGCCATGGGTGTCCTGCTGGACGCCTTCGTCGTCCGCTCCTTCCTCGTCCCCGCCCTGATGGGGGTGATGGGCAAGTGGACCTGGTGGGCGCCCATGGGGTTGCGGAGGCTGCACGACCGGATCGGCCTCGCCGAGTAGCCATCGCCCGCAGGCCCCCGCCCCGCGAATACTCCCCAGGGAGGACGCGGGGCGGGGGCCTGCGGGTCTAGCGTCAGAGGGTGACCTGGTTGCGCGATCGTCCCGTCGTCGTCGACGTGGTGCTCGTCATCGTCTCCGTGGTGGCGATGGGCGTCGAGGCGCAGGTGCTCGACACGGCCCGCCCCAGCGGGATCGGGGCTGTCGCAACGGTGCTCGCGGCGCTGCCGCTGCTGGTGCGGCGGCGGTTGCCGCTCGTGGCGCTGGGGCTCGCCCTCGTGGGGGTCGTCGGGGTGCTGTCGACCACCAAGACCTACAACTCGGTGGTCATCCCCGCGGTCATCTGCACCTACGAGGTCGCGTCCCGTCGTGGCCGGCGCACGGCGGTGCTGGCCGGGGCCGTCGCCCTGCCCGCGGTGCTGCTGATCCTGCAGACCTTCAGCCCGCACTCGGTGCTCGAATGGGACACGGCCAAGAACCTGGGCCTGGTGGCCCTGCCGCTGGCTCTCGGTGTCGCCGCCCACGACCGCCGTCGTTACACGGCGGTCCTGCTGGACCGGGTCGCGATCGCCGAGCGGTCGCGGGAGGAGGAGGCCCGGCGCCGCGTGGGGGAGGAGCGGCTCCGGATCGCCCGCGACGTCCATGACGTCGTCGCCCACGCCATGGTGGCCATCAACGTGCAGGCGGGGGTGGGTGCCCACCTGCTGGAGCGTGACCCGGGTCGGGCGCGCGCCACGTTGCGCGACATCAAGAAGGTCAGCGGGGACGCCCTGGCCGACCTGCGTTCCATGCTGGGCACCCTGCGGGACGACGACGGGTCCGCCGGCGCCCCGCTGGCCCCCGTCCTGGGACTGCCGGACCTCGACGACCTCTATGGCAGCGTCACGTCGGCGGGGGTCGAGCTGGACGCCCAGATCGATCCTGAGGTCGGCTGGCTGCCGGTCCCGGTCCGCGCCACCGGCTACCGCATCGTCCAGGAGGCCATCACGAACGTGATGCGCCACGCCGGTCCTACCACCGCGCGGGTGCGCATCACCCGGGTCGAGGACGGCGTGCTGATCCTCGTCGAGGACGACGGGCGCAGGCCGGGGGACCACGCCTCCGTGCAGGGCGCGGGCCTCGGGGTGCGGGGGATGCGCGAGCGGGCCGCCGCCGTCGGCGGTTCGCTCGAGGCGGGTCCCCGGCCCGGTGGAGGGTGGCGGGTGCTGGCTCGTCTGCCCACGGACGGCAGCGGGGACCGCGACCTGTCCCCGCGCGCGGTCACCGGTGCCGGCGGGCGGTGGGCGCCATGATCCGGGTCCTGATCGCCGACGACCAGGCGCTCGTGCGGGCCGGGTTCCGGGCGTTGCTGGAGTCCGAGGCGGACGTGCAGGTCGTCGGCGAGGCCGCGGACGGCGCCGAGGCGGTGCGGACGGCGCTGCTGACCAGGCCCGACGTGGTGCTGATGGACGTGCGTATGCCGATCCTGGACGGCCTGGGGGCCACCCGCAGGATCACCGGCGACCAGCGTCTGGCGGCCACCAAGGTCGTGGTCCTGACGACCTTCGAGCTGGACGAGTACGTCTTCGGCACGCTGCGGGCGGGCGCCTCCGGCTTCCTGCTCAAGGACATCGAGCCGACCTCGCTGATCGAGGCGGTCCATCTGGTGCACGACGGTCAGGCGCTGCTCGCCCCTCAGGTGACCAAGCGACTGATCGCCGCGTTCGTGGAGGGAGAGACCCGCGCGGCAGACCGGCCCGCCACCCCCGCGGCGACGGCCGAACCCGACGGTCGGCTGGATTCGCTGACCCCGCGCGAGCGCGAGATCCTGGCGCTGGTGGGGCGGGGGATGTCCAACACCGAGATCGCCACGCACCTGGTCCTGTCGCCCCTGACCGCCAAGACCCACGTCTCCCGGCTCTTCCTCAAGCTGGGCGCCCGAGATCGCGCGCAGCTCGTCGTCACGGCCTTCGAGACCGGTCTGGTCGCGGTGGGATGAAGAGCAGTCCAGCGGCTTCAGCGCGGGCGTGTCCGAGGTGGGCTTGACGAGGTCAGCAGAGATGCGCCCAGCCCCCGGTAGGCGGAAGCCGATCGATGGGCGAGAGGGATGCTCGACCGTGACGGCCAGGGACGCCGTCCCTTTGTATGTCTGAGCGCTTCGCGGTCGGGCGGGACGACGCATCCGTGTCGGGAGCCATCGCCTCCTCTACACCGTCGAGGATGACCGACTGCTCGTCGTCGTCGTGACGCCGGTGCATCGTCGGGACGTGCACGACCCGCTGAGGACGGTCTGGACGACGTCCGTCAGGCCCCGAGCAGGTGGGTCAGGACCCGGACGACGCCGTCCTCGGTGTTGCGGGGCGCGAGATAGGCGGCGCTCTCGATCAGGTCGGGGTGGGCGTTGGCCATCGCGAACGACCAGGTGGCGGTGTCCAGCATCTGCAGGTCGTTGAGGTAGTCGCCGAGCACGACCGTCTGCGCGGACGTCACGCCCAGCCGCGACTGCAGCGCCCGCACCCCGTGGCCCTTGTGGACCCCCGGGGCCATGATGTCGATCCAGTGCTGGCCGGACAGGACGACCTGGTGGGTGCGCGCGACCTCGCCGAAGATCGCGTCCACGTGACGCTCCGCGTCCTCGAAGTCGTAGACAGCGAGCTTGAGCACGTCGTCCTCGACGGCGTGCAGGTCCCCGACGACCTCCAGCCTGGCGTAGTACTTCTCGCACTCGGCCAGGAAGGCCGGGTCGTTGCGCTCGACGTAGGCGCTGCGCACGCCGCACACCACGAGCCCCAGGTCGTGCTCGCGGGCGGCGACGCGCACCGTGTCGACCACCTCGCGCGTGATGTCCGCCGAGACGGTGGTCGTCGAGACGACCTCGTCGTCGTGGACCACGAGCGTGCCGTTCTCGGCGATGTAGGACAGCCCCTGCGGTGCGCGCTCGAACACCCGCTGCAGGGTCGCCAGCTGGCGCCCGCTGGCGGGCACGAACGTGATCCCGCGCTCACCCATCAGTGACAGCAGCCCCCAGAAGCCCGCGGGCACGGCGCCGGACTCGTCCAGCAGCGTCCCGTCCATGTCGGCGACCACGAGTCGCACGTCGTGCGGGCCGGGGGCGATCGTGGTCCAGGGGCGGGCAGGCATGGGGCACCTCTCGTGGGCGACGGCGGGGAGGACTCGATCGTATGGCGCCGCGCCGCCGTCACGCGCCGCCCGGTCACGGGGCGGCCATCGGTCGCGGGCGGTTCGGCATACGGCCTGGTCGTCGAGCCCGGGATAACCCTGCGGTAGCCTGGTGAGGTGGCCCACCAGCAGCTCCTTGTCGGGCCGCGCTGAGCACGCCGGACATCAGCGCGGCTGCCCCTCTGCGTGAGGGGCGTTCGTGTGTCTGGAGGCATGCGAGCCCGGGAGCAGACGCGAGCCACACCGAGGACCCAGGGAGACAGACGATGACGGACACGGCCGCCGAGACGCGCGACGAGCACCCCTACCGCTACACCGCCGCGCTGGCCGGGCAGATCGAGACCAGCTGGCAGGACCGCTGGGAGCAGCAGGGCACCTACCACGCGCCCAACCCCGCCGGCCCGTGGGCCGAGCCGGACAACCCGCTGACCCAGGCGCAGAAGCTCCTGGTCCTCGACATGTTCCCCTACCCGAGCGGCGCCGGCCTGCACGTCGGGCACCCGCTGGGCTACATCGCGACCGACGTCTACGCGCGCTACCACCGCATGACCGGCAAGAACGTCCTGCACTGTCTCGGCTACGACGCGTTCGGCCTGCCGGCGGAGCAGTACGCGGTCCAGACCGGTCAGCACCCGCGCAAGACGACCGAGGACAACATCGTGATCATGGCGCGCCAGCTGCGCCGCCTCGGCCTCGGCCACGACGACCGGCGTGCGATCCGCACCATCGACCCGGACTACTACCGCTGGACCCAGTGGATCTTCCTGCAGATCTTCAACAGCTGGTATGACGAGAGCGCCCCCCGCCCCGACGGGGGACTCGGTCGCGCGCGGCCGATCGCCGAGCTGGTCACGCAGCTGGCCGACGGCTCTCGCGCGCTCACGGGGGAGTGGGCCGGTCGCAGCTGGAGCGACCTCAGCGCCACCGAGCAGGCCACCGTCATCGACGGCCACCGCCTGGCCTACGCCGACGAGGCTCCGGTCAACTGGGCGCCCGGCCTCGGCACGGTCCTCTCCAACGAGGAGGTCACCAACGACGGCCGCTCCGAGCGCGGCAACTTCCCCGTCTTCCGCAAGGCCCTGCGCCAGTGGAAGATGCGGATCACGGCCTACGCCGACCGCCTCGCCGACGACCTCGACCGCGTGGACTGGCCGGACAAGGTCAAGACCATGCAGCGCAACTGGATCGGCCGCTCGCACGGCGCCCGCGTGACCTTCACCGGGCCGGCCGGGGAGCCGATCGACGTGTTCACCACGCGTCCCGACACGCTCTTCGGGGCGACCTTCATGGTGCTCGCGCCGGAGCACCCGCTCGTCGACGAGCTGGTCACCGACGCCTGGCCGAGCGACATCCCGATGCACTGGACCGGTGGCGCCGACACCCCCAGCGAGGCGGTCGCGGCATACCAGCTCGCGGCCTCCCGCAAGAGCGACGTCGAGCGCCAGATAGAGGACAAGACCAAGACGGGCGTGTTCACCGGCGCCTACGCGACCAACCCGGTCGACGGCCGCGAGGTCCCGGTGTTCATCGCCGACTACGTCCTCATGGGCTACGGCACGGGGGCGATCATGGCCGTCCCGGCGCACGACGCCCGCGACTTCGAGTTCGCCACGGAGTTCATGATCCCGATCCTGGACGTCGTTGCGCCGCAGGGAGACTCGTCGTGGCCCGGGTCGGTCAACAGCGGCGAGGCGTATGTCGCACCCGGGGTCGCCGTCAACTCCCGCAACGACGAGGTGTCGCTGGACGGCATGGCGCTCGACGAGGCCAGGGCCACGATGATCGAGTGGCTGGAGCGCACCGGCCGGGGTCAGGGCACCGTGACCTACCGCCTGCGCGACTGGCTGTTCAGCCGGCAGCGCTACTGGGGCGAGCCGTTCCCGATCGTCTTCGACGAGGACGGGGTCGCGCACGCGCTGCCCGAGTCGATGCTGCCGCTGGAGCTGCCCGAGATCCCGGACTACGCGCCCAAGACCTTCGACCCCGACGACGACTCGTCCGAGCCGGAGCCGCCGCTGTCCCGCGCCGGCGACTGGGTCGAGGTCGAGCTGGACCTCGGTGACGGGCGCGGCGTTCAGCGCTACCGCCGCGAGACCAACACCATGCCCAACTGGGCGGGGTCGTGCTGGTACTTCCTGCGCTACCTCGACCCCGCCAACGCCACCGCGCTGGTGGACCCGGAGGTCGAGCGCTACTGGATGGGCCCGCAGACCACGACGGTCGCCGGGGCTCCGGCCGGGGCGACCGACCCCGGTGGCGTGGACCTCTACGTCGGCGGCGTCGAGCACGCCGTGCTGCACCTGCTCTACGCCCGGTTCTGGGTCAAGGTGCTGCACGACCTCGGGCACCTGAGCTCCGAGGAGCCCTTCCGCACGTACTTCTCCCAGGGCTACATCCAGGCCGCCGCCTACCGCGACGACCGGGGTCAGCCGGTCCCCGCCGCCGAGGTCGAGGAGAGCGCCGACGGCGTCTTCACCTGGCAGGGCAGCGTCGTGCACCGCGAGTTCGGCAAGATCGGCAAGTCGCTCAAGAACGTCGTGTCCCCGGACGAGATGTACGACGAGTACGGCGCCGACACCTTCCGCGTCTACGAGATGGCCATGGGCCCGCTCGAGCTGAGTAAGCCGTGGGAGACGCGCGCCGTCGTCGGGTCTCAGCGCTTCCTGCAGCGGCTGTGGCGCAACGTGGTCGACGAGCAGACGGGCGAGATGCGGGTCGGCGACGACGCGATGGAGGACGCCACCAGCCGCCTGCTGCACAAGACGATCGACCAGGTCGCCCGCGACTACGACGGGCTGCGGTTCAACACCGCCATCGCCCGGCTCATCGAGCTCAACAACGCGCTGACCAAGCTGCCGGTCGTGCCGCGCGCAGCCGCCGAGGCGCTCGTGCTCATGGTGGCGCCGGTCGCGCCGCACATCGCCGAGGAGCTGTGGTCCCGCCTGGGGCACGAGGCCTCGGTGGTCCACGAGCCGTTCCCCGCCGCCGACCCCGCGCTCCTGGTCGACGACACCGTCACGTGCGTCGTGCAGGTCCTCGGCAAGGTGCGCGACCGCCTCGAGGTGGCCGCCGACATCAGCGAGGCCGACCTGGAGGCCGCGGCCCTCGCCAGCGAGCGCATCCAGGGGCTGCTCGAGGGCAAGACGATCCGCAAGGTCATCGTGCGGGCGCCCAAGCTGGTCAACATCGTCGCCGGCTGATCGATGACGACCCTGTTCCCCTCCGTCGGGCTGGTCACCGACTCGACGGGCTACCTGCCCGCCGAGTCGGTGACCCGCCACGGCATCGACGTCGTGCCGCTCGTGCTCGTCGCCGACGGGGAGCAGCACATCGAGGGCGAGCTGCCGCAGGACCAGGTCCCCGGCATCCTGCGCCGCGCCAAGAAGCTCGGCACCTCGCGCCCCTCGCCCGCCGACTTCCTGCTGGCCTATCGCCGGGCCGCCGAGCGAGGCTGCGAGGAGGTCCTGTCGGTCCACCTGTCCTCGGAGCTGTCCGGCACGGTCGAGGCCGCGGTCCTCGCCGCGACCCGCTCGCCGATCCCGGTCGAGGTCGTGGACTCCCGCTCCATCGGTATGGCGATGGGCTTCGGCGTGCTCACCGCCGCCGCGATGGTCGAGGACGGGGCGACCGCCGCCGAGGCCGGGGCCGCCGCACGGCGCCGGGCCGAGGACGCGACCCTGACCTTCTGCGTCGAGTCGTTGGACTACCTCCGCAAGGGCGGCCGCATCGGGGGAGCCGCCGCGTTCTTCGGCACCGCCCTGGCGATCAAGCCGCTGCTCGGCATCGACGACGGCCACATCGAGCCGGTGGCCAAGGTCCGCACGTCCACGCGCGCGGTCAAGGAGATGGTCGACCGGTCCGTCGCCGCGGCCGAGGCGTGCGGCGAGGCCGGCTGCGACATCGCCGTCCACCAGCTCGACGCCGAGCTGCGCGCCGACGAGGTGGTCGAGGCGCTGCGCGTCCGCTGTCCCGACGGCACCCCCATCGAGGTGTATCCCCTGGGTCCCGTGGCCGCCTGCCACGTCGGACCCGGGACGACCGCGGTCGTCGTCTCCCCGCGCCCCTAGGGTGTGCACACGGATACACATCGGGAGGTGGGCATGGCGACGCGGCACGGGGTCACGGTGGGGTGGTTCATCCCGACCCCCATGGACCGTGACGTCCAGGTGGCCTCCCTCCGGTCTGCCGCATCGGCGCTCGAGGTGGTGCTGAGCGACGGCGGCGTGGTCGTCGATGACCTGGTCGCCGAGCTCGCAGCGGCCCGCCCCGCTCGGTGAGCATCCCTGCCCGATCGTCGGGATCGGTTGGTCAGCCGAGCTCTCGCTCGAGATGCTCATCGACGACGTGGCGGAACCCGTCTGTTCACCGACTTGTCCACACCCTGACGCGACGCGGGGACGACTGTCCACAGGCGCGGCGCGTGCCCTGCCAGGCCCGGGCGCGCGGACCTAGCGTCGCGCTCATGGCACGTCGACCACCACCACCGGACCTGGAGCGGCTCGCGCGGATCACCGCGACCGAGACGCGCGAGGGCGACCCCTCGTGGCGGATGGAGCTGCCCCGATCGGGAGCGGTCGAGTCGCTGGACGACCTGCCCGACAACGTCGTGGAGCGCGTCTATGGCCCGGACGCGCTGGAGCGTCGTGGGCGGCTGTCGCCGTCCCCGCCCGAGGGCTCCGGGCGGCATCGTCCACCGGCGCCAGCGGTCGTGTCGCTGCCGAGCCGGTTGGTCGGCGCCACCTGGCAGCCCCGCTGGACCGCGGTGCTCGCCCTGCTCCTGGTGCTGGTGCTCGCGGGCGTCGCCTTCGGCGTCCGCGTGGCCATGGCGCGCAGCCAGGGGGAGCCTGAGCCGGTCCCCTCGGCGGCTGCCGACCGCGAGGCGGGCGACGGGGTGCAGCGTGGCGGATCGAGCGTGGCGGCCACGTCTCCGGGTCGGGGCGGTGGGACCGGCCCCGCAGCCGCGACGCCCTCCCCGGCGTCGACCGGGGTGATCGTGGACGTCGGCGGTCAGGTGCGGCGCCACGGCGTGGTCCGTCTCGCTCCTGGGGCCCGGGTGGTGGACGCGCTCGCGGCCGCGGGTGGGGCCTTGCCCGGGGCCGACCTCGGGGGCCTCAACCAGGCTCGGGTCCTCGTCGACGGCGAGCAGGTCTATGTGCCGCGCCCCGGCGAGAAGGCGCCGGTCCAGTCCGGATCGCCAGGCGGGGTGTCGCCCCCGGGAGGCACGTCGCCCAGCGGTGGCGGTGCGGCGGGGACCGCGGCCCCGGGTGCCCCGGTCGACCTCAACACGGCGACCGTGGAGCAGCTGGACACCCTGCCCGGCGTCGGTCCGGCGATCGCGGGTCGCATCATGGAGTGGCGCACGCAGCACGGGCGGTTCAGCAGCATCGACGAGCTCGGAGAGGTCCAGGGGATCGGGCCCAAGCTGCTCGAGCGACTCCGGGCCCAGGTGCGCGTATGACGACCCCCGGCTCTCCCGATCGCCCCGAGGCGTCCGGCCCCGGCGGAGCGGGGGCGCACGATCGACGTGGCGCTCGCGGCTCCGGCGCGGAGGAGGTGTCCGGGACACGGGAGCTTCAGGCCGCCCGCCGCCGCGAGCGCCAGGACCAGGCCCGACGACTGCTCGGGCTCGGGCAGTCGTCGGGGAGCGCGAGACGACCGTCGCGGTGGCTCGACGACATCCGACCGCAGACGCCCTCGGACGTTCGCCTCCTCCTGCCGGCCTGCGTCGCGTGGGCCCTGACCGCGGCCCTGCTGGACCGCCCGTCCTGGGTCCTGGGGCTGGTCGCCTCCGCTGGCGTCGTGCTGACCGTGGCGTCGGCGCGGTGGTCGGTGCGTCGGGCACGTCCTGGACGTCGGTCCGGTCGGTCGTGGGTGCCCGTCGTCGGGATCACCGGGGTGGTGATCGCCCTGACGCTGACGGCGTTCGTGGGGCACCGGGAGCTGCGCGGTGCGGGCACGATGGACGAGCTGGCGGCGCAGCGCGCGAGCGTCCGCCTCACCGCCGAGGTGGTGTCCGACCCGCGGGTGGTGGGCGGTGGGGCCGAGCGAGCGCCCGCGACGATGGTGCGGCTGCGGGTGCTCACCGTGCAGGGCCGCGGCTCGGTCAGTCGGGTCTCCGCGCCGATCCTCGTCTTCGGAGACGAACGCTGGACCCAGGTGCGGTGGGGCCAGCGGCTCGAGCTGGCCGGCAGGCTCAAGCCCGGCGAGCCGGGCGGTGATGTCGTCGCCTCCGTCACCGTCCGGGGCCCGCCACGCGTGGTCGGTCAGCCGGACCCGGTGCTCGCCGGCGCCGAGCACGTGCGCGCCGCCCTCCGTGCTGCGGTCGACGGGGTGCCGGAGGACGCAGCAGGGCTGGTGCCGGGACTCGTCATCGGGGACACGAGCCTGACGCCGACGGACCTCACGGCCGACATGAACGAGGTGCAGATGAGTCACCTCAGCGCGGTGTCCGGGTCCAACGTCAGCATCGTCCTGGCTGCGCTGATCGGCCTGTGCTCCCTGCTCGGTCTGTCGCGCCGCCTGCGCCCCGTGGTGGCGCTGATCGGCCTGGCCGGCTTCGTCGTGCTGGCCCGCCCCGAGCCCAGC
The DNA here is from genome assembly GCF_000426385.1 of Arsenicicoccus bolidensis DSM 15745. GTDB lineage: Bacteria > Actinomycetota > Actinomycetes > Actinomycetales > Dermatophilaceae > Arsenicicoccus > Arsenicicoccus bolidensis. The sequence goes on along the minus strand of NZ_AUFG01000018.1, from coordinate 46,907 downwards.
GTCATCCGGGCCGCCGTGATGGGGGCCGTGGGCCTGCTCGGCGTCTCCACCTCGCGGCGCCGGTCGGCCCTGCCCGCGCTCGGCGCCGCGATCGTCGTGCTGCTCTGCTACGACCCGTGGCTCGCGCGGTCCTACGGCTTTGCGCTGTCCTCGCTCGCGACGCTCGGGCTGCTGCTGTTCGCGACGCCGTGGGGCGAGCGCATCGGCAGGGTGCTGCCGCACCGGATCCGTTCGTGGGGGCCGGCGCTCGCGATCCCGGTCGCCGCGCAGGTGGCCTGCGGACCCGTGACGATCATGCTCCAACCGTCGGTGAGCCTGGTCGGGGTCCCCGCCAACCTCGCGGCGGCTCCCTTCGTGGGACCGACCACCGTGCTCGGGATCGTCACGGCGGCGGTCGCCGTCGTGAGCGTGCCGGTGGCTCACCTGGTCGCGTGGGCGGCCGCCGTGCCGGCCTGGCTCATCGCCCGCGTGGCGCGTGTGGCGGCTGACGTGCCCTACGGCGCGATGCCCTGGCCCGACGGAGGACGCGGTGCCCTGCTGCTCGCCCTGCTCACCCTGGTCCTCGTGGTCAGCGGCCCGCGCCTGGCGTGGTGGACCCGGGCCCGCCCCCTGGCGGCGCTCGCGGTCGTGGTCCTCGCCCTCTCCCTCGTCGTGCCCGTCGGCTCGGCCGCGTGGCCGGTGGCCGGGTGGCGGATCGTGGTCTGCGACGTCGGTCAGGGCGACGGGATCGCCCTGTCGTCCGGACCCGGGCGAGCGGTCGTCGTCGACGTCGGGCCGGCCGACCCCGGCATACGACCCTGTCTGTCCCGCCTGGGGATCGACCGGATCGACGCCGTCGTCCTGTCCCACTTCCACGACGACCACGTCGGTGGGCTCGAGGAGGTGCTGGACGGCTGGCCGGTGGGCGCCGTGCTGGTCACCGCCACGCGCGACCCCGCCGCGCAGGCCACCAGGGTCGACCGGCTCTCGTCCGACCATCACCTGCGACCGCAGACCTTGGTGGCGGGGGACCGGCTGGCCTACGGCGACGTGAGCGCCGAGGTCGTCGCCCCGACGCGGGAGATCCGCGACGGGTCGGTGCCCAACAACGCGAGCCTGGTGCTGCTCGCCGACGTGGGCGGCACCACCGCGCTGCTGACCGGCGACGCCGAGCCCGAGCTCGCGGCCGACGCGCGAACGACGCTGTCCCGCTTGGCCGTCCACCCGCAGGTCGACGTCCTCAAGGTCGCCCACCACGGGTCGGCCAAGCAGGACCCCCACCTGCTCGCCGACCTCGACGCCCCGTTGGCGCTGATCAGCGTGGGGCTCGACAACGACTACGGCCAGCCGGCGGCATCCGCGCTGACCACGCTGCAGCGCAACGGGTTTCACATCGAGCGCACGGACGAGTCCGGTGATCTCGCCGTGCTCGGCCACGGCGCCGAGCTGCGGGTCGCCCGTCGGGGCCGGTGACCTGGGTCAGGACTGCTTGAACTCGCACGCGCTGGTCTTGAGGGCGTCGATGGTGGCCTGCACGGCGGGGACCTTCTGCAGGTCGGGGGTGGTGACGGCCACGATGTGGCGTCGCGACCACGGCGTGATGTCGCGGATCGCGGTGTGCGGGTTGACCGCTCGGCGCAGCATCAGGTCGGGGATGAGGGCGACGCCGAGGCCGGCACCCACCAGGCCGAGCTGGGCGACATAGTCCTCGGTCTCGAAGGCCAGGTTGGGCACGAAGCCCGAGTCCGCTGCCAGCCCGACCATGTGGACGCGGCACCGGGGGCAGCCCGCGACCCAGGCCTCGGTGGCGAGGTCGGCCATGCTCACGGTCTCGTGCGCGGCCAGCGGGTGGTCGACCGGCAGGGCCAGGCGCACCTCGTCGACGAGCAGGGGAGTGGTGACGAGCAGGTCGAGGTCGGTCTCGTCGGTCGGCGTCGAGCCGCTCTCGTAGGAGAAGCCGACGACCAGGTCGCACTCGCCCTCGCGCAGGGCGGCGATGGCCTCGGGGGGCTCGTTCTCGCTGAAGGTCACCGTCAGGTCGGGGTGCTGGCGGTGCAGGGCCGCGAGGGCGGGCGGCACGATCGTCGCGGTCGCGGACGGGAAGGACATGATCCGCACCCGGCCGGCGCGCAGCCCGGCGATGGCGGCGACCTCCTCCTCGGCGGCGTCGAGCGCGGCCAGGACGCCTCCGGCGTGGCGCGCGAGCACCTGCCCGGCCTCGGTCAGGCGCACCTGTCGGCCCACACGGTCGATCAGGACGGTGCCGGTGCGCTGCTCGAGGCGCCGCACCATCTGCGAGATGGCGGGCTGGGTGTAGCCGAGCGCGGCAGCGGCCCCGGTGAAGCTGCCCTCGTCGGCGATGGCCTTCATGACACGGAGTCCAGCGGCGTCGATCATGGGCTCATCCTATAACCTGATGTTATTGAATGTCGAGGTTGGTGCGGCTTCGCCTATGGCTCGTGCGGCGGGGCCGGACGTCATACTTGGTGGGTGCAGTCCATGATCCTCGACCAGCTCGCCCGGCTCGTCCACGACGGCGGGGTCGTCGCGCTCACGGGTGCCGGGATGAGCACCGAGTCGGGGATCCCGGACTATCGCGGGCCCGACGGTCGTCGGCGGGTCCAGCCGATGCAGTACTCCGAGCTGCTGAGCGGTCCCGAGGCGCGGCGCCGCTACTGGGCGCGGGCCTATGTCGGCTGGGAGCGGTTCACCGCCGCCAGCCCCAATGCCGGCCACCGGGCGCTGGCCGCGCTGCAGCGGGCCGGTCTGGTGGACGGCGTGATCACCCAGAACGTCGACGGGCTGCACCAGCAGGCGGGCACCCGGGACGTGATCGAGCTGCACGGCACCCTCACGGTCGTGCGCTGCCTGACCTGCGAGGACCGCACCTCCCGCGGGGAGGTGCAGCGCCGCCTCGCCGAGGCCAACCCCGACTTCCAGGTCCACAGCGACGAGGTGCGTCCGGACGGGGACATCGCCCTGCCCGACGACGTCGTCCAGCGGTTCCACCTGGCCCACTGCGTCGTGTGCGGGTCGGACGCGCTCAAGCCCGACGTCGTCTTCTTCGGCGAGTCCGTGCCGCGGGAGCGGGTCGAGGAGGCCTATCGCCGGGTCGAGGCCGCCTCGGCGCTGCTCGTGCTCGGGTCGAGCCTGCAGGTGATGAGCGGCTACCGGTTCGTGCGGCGGGCGGACGCGCTCGGGCTGCCCGTCGGCATCATCACCCGGGGTCGCACCCGTGGCGACGACCAGGCGACCTGGCAGCTGGACGCGCCGCTGGGGCCCTCGCTCACCGGGCTCGCCCGCCGTCTGGGGATCGAGGACGACCTCGGTCCGGTGGTCGACGGGGAGTATGCGACGGGCCTGCCGCTCGGGCTCGTTTGAGAATTATTATCAATATGGCCTAGGGTCGTCCGCATGTGGGCACGAGGCGACTACACGCAGGTGGGGGAGCGGCTGCTGCCGATGGGGGCGGCGCTGCTGGATGCGTGCGAACGTGCGGTCGGTGGGCTGACCGCCACGCGTCTCGTGGACGCCGCCTGCGGGGTGGGCAACGTCGCCCTGCAGGCGGCGGCCCGCGGTGCCACCGTCACCGGCGTCGACCTGACGCCCGAGCTGCTGGCGCTCGCCGCGGATCGCGCGGATCGCGCCGGCCACCAGATCGACTGGGTGGCAGGGGATCTCGCGGACCCGGAGACGGCCGACCGCGCCACGTCACGGGGGCCCGCCGACGTGGTCGCGTCGTGCGCCGGCCACGCCTTCGTGCCCGACACCGCGGCCTGCACGGCCGCCATCGCGCAGATGCTCCGCTCCGGCGGGCTGTTCGCCTACACCGCCTGGGAGCGGTGGCCGGACGACCCCTTCGGCCGCCCCCTGGCCCCCTACGTGTCGGTGTGCTCCCCGGACCGTATGCCGTTCGCCTGGGCGGACGAGCAGGTCGCCGAGTCTCGGCTGGCCCCCTTCTTCGACGACGTCCGGGTCGAGCACCGGCGCCACGACTGGGAGTTCGCGTCAGCGCGGGGTGCGGCGGACTGGGTCCTGCACGTGTCGCCGCTGCACGTGGCCGTCGTGGAGGGGCTGACGCCCGCCGAGCGGGCCGCCCTGCGGGGTCGCTTCGTCGACGCCTTCACCGAGCACCTCGACGGTGACGGCGCCGTGCGGTGGAGCACGCCATACGTCCTGGTGACCGCCCGCCGGCGGTGAGGGGAGCGGTAGCGTCCGCTCGACCGTGGCCGCGAGGGCGGCGCCTGGCACGGTCTGTCGGTGGTCTGTGATGGGGTGGGCCCGTGAACGAATCCTCCTCGTGGCGCACGCCCCTCGACCCGCCACCGCAGGCCGGTCGCGCCGCCTCCGACCAGCTCGACGCGGGCAAGCACCAGCGGCCGGGCATCGACCTCGGCAAGCCCGTCGAGGTGCCCTGGGCCGACCGTCACGGCACGGGCCTGTGCCTGTCGGGCGGCGGCTTCCGGGCTGCGATGTTCCACCTCGGGTCGACGCGGCGGCTGGACGAGCTGGGCATCCTCGGGCGCCTTCGCACCGTGTCCGGGGTGTCCGGGGGCTCGATCATCGCCAACCTGCTGTGCGACCCGCGGCTCGGGTGGCCGAGCGGGGCCGGCGGGGATGGCGGGGCCACGCGCATCGAGGGCTTCGAGGAGCTGGTGGCCGGACCGGCGCGCCGGCTGGCCTCGACCAACGTGCGCACGCCCGCGCTGCTGAGTCGGCTGCGGCCCGACCGGTGGCTGGTCCAGGACGGGGCCGTGCGCGCCATGGCCGACGGGTTCGCGCGCGAGATCGACTGGTGGGCAACGCCGCTGCGTGACCTGGGGGTCGTCGGCGCCTCGACGGTGACGGGGGCGACCGACGTGGCCTACGGCGTGGACTGGCGGTTCTACGACCCCACCGCGGTGCGCCCGGCGGGCTGGATGGGCGACTACCGCCTCGGCTTCGGCCCGCCTCCGCCCTGGCTGCGGGTGGCGGACGTGGTGGCGACGTCCTGCGCGTTCCCGCCCGTCTTCGGGCCGTGGCGCCTCGACGGTCGCGGGCTCGACCTGCGCGGCGGGGTGGCGGGGCGCGAGGCGGCCGAGACCCGCGACGCGATCCGCCGCAGCATCCCGCTGTCCGACGGCGGCGTCTACGACAACCTCGGGCTCGAGCCGGTGTGGAAGGACCACGCCGCCGTCCTCGTCTCGGACGGCGGCGGCGTCTTCCGCGCCCGCACGACCCGCACCCCGCTCGGCCAGATGCTGCGCACCATGTCCATCGCGTCGGACGGGGGCACCTCGGTGCGGCTGCGGTGGCTGCACTCCTCGATGAGCGCGGGCGAGCTCGCCGGCGCCACCTGGGCGCTGGACGAGGTCGTGGGCTATCCACCCGACGTGGTCGAGCTCGTCAACGCGATCCGCACCGACCTCGACGCGTTCACGCCGGGGGAGCAGATGGTGCTCGAGCGGCATGGCTACCTCGTGACCGACGCTCTGGTGCGCGAGCACTCGCCCGAGCTGATCGCCGTGGACGCAGCGCTGGACCCGCCCCACCCCGAGGTGGCCGACCCCGAGGTGGCTCGCCGACTGCTGCGCGACTCCGACCGCCGCACGGTGCTCGGCCGATGGCGCAGCGGCTGAGCGGCGGGCTGAGCGGCAGGCCGGGGCTCGCTGCTGCCGAGCAGGGCCCGCGCGGCGACCCGGTGTGCAGGGTGCGCGCTGGGAGCGCGGGGGTGGCGCGCGCCGCAGCCGGATCCACCACGTCCAGCGCGGTCAGAAGGGGTAGGTCGCGATCCGGCTCTGCAGGGTCACCCACTGCAGGTGGCAGAAGGTCTCGAGGTTGGCCCGGGCGCCGCCGAAGTGGCCGCCGCTGCCGGAGGCCTTGACCCCGCCGAAGGGGATCACCGCCTCGTCGTCGACGGTCTGGTCGTTGATGTGCAGCATGCCGGTCTCGATGCGGTCGGAGAGCTCGTATGCCGCCAGCGCGTCACCCGTGAGGACGCCCACCGACAGGCCGTACTCGCTGGCGTTGATCAGGTCGATCGCCTCGTGCACGGACTCGTAGGTCGTGATCGGGGCGACCGGGCCGAAGATCTCGTCGGTGAAAGCCGGGCTCTGCGCCGCCACCCCCGACAGGACGGTGGGGCGGTAGAAGAGCCCGTCGTAGGTGCCGCCGGCGTCCAGCCGCGCGCCGGCGTCGACGGCGCGCGTGACCACGTCGTGCACGCGGTCGCGCTGGCGCTCGTCGATGATCGGCCCCAGCGCGTTGGCCGGGTCGGTCGGGTCGCCGACGGTCAGCCGCTCGGCGCGGGTGGCGAGGGCCCGGGCGTAGTCCTCGGCCAGGGACGCGGGCACGAGGTGCCGCCCGGTCGTCATGCAGATCTGGCCCTGGTGCAGGAAGGACCCCCACGCGCCGGCCGAGGCGGCGGCCTCGACGTCGGCGTCGGGCAGCACCAGCAGGGCGTTGTTGCCGCCCAGCTCGAGGTGCACCTGCTTGAGCAGGCCGCCCGCGGTCGCGCCGATCCGGCGGCCCACGGCCGTGGAGCCGGTGAACGACAGGCACGGCACGTCCGGGTGCGCCACGAGGGCCTCCCCGAGGTCGCCACCGCCGGGCAGCACGTGCAGCACGCCCGCCGGGAGACCGGCGTCGGCGAAGAGCTGGGCGAGCGCCATACCGCCCGCGACCGTGGTGCGCGGGTCGGGCTTGAGGACCACGGCGTTGCCGAGGGCCAGGGCGGGCGCGACCGAGCGCATCGACAGGATCGCCGGGAAGTTGAACGGTGACACGACCCCGACGACGCCGTAGGGGACGTAGCGCGCGATCGACAGGCGGGGCTTGGCCGAGCGCAGCACCTCGCCGTAGGGCGCCGCGGCCGTCGCGGCGGCCTCCTGGAGCTCGGCGACGACGAGCCCGACCTCGAAGGCCGCCTTGCCCTGACCCGACCCCGCCTCGCGCACCAGCCACGGCGCGAGCCGGTCCGGCGCCGCCTCGAGGAGCTGAGCGGCCTTGTGCATCACGGCGGCTCGCGCGGGATAGGGCTGCGCCGCCCACTCGCGCTGGGCGTCCCGGGCCTGCTCGACGGCACGGTCGAGGTCCTCGGTGGTGGCGGTCCCGACCTGCCCGAGGGTCTCGCCGGTCGCCTTGTCGGTCACGTCGGCGGGTCGGCCGGAGCCGTCGACCCAGCCGCCGGACCAGACCTTGCCCTCCCAGGGCGTCGTCGCGCTCGTCATCGTCCTTTCATCCTCCGATGGGGTGGTTGGGCCAGCCGGTGTAGCACTCGGCGACGTAGGCGCGGCCCTGCTTGGTCGAGGTCACGGTCTCGAGCTCGCCCATCTGGCGGCGCACGTCGAAGGCGTCCGCACCGGGCGGCGTGTGCAGCATCTGGGTCATCCAGTAGGAGAAGTTCTGCGAGCGCCATACGCGCGCGAGGGCCCGCGGGCCGTAGGTCTCGAGCACCCCGACGTCCTGGGTGTGGAGGGCCTGCTCGAGCACCTCCGCCAGCACCTTGACGTCGGCCAGGGCGAGGTTGAGGCCCTTGGCGCCGGTGGGCGGCACGGTGTGCGCGGCGTCCCCGGCCAGCACGAGCCGGCCGTGGCTCATCGGCTCCTGCACGAAGGAGCGGAAGTTGAGGCGGGCCCGCTCGAAGATCGGGCCGGTCCTGAGCTCGAAGCCGTCCCCGGCGACGCGCGCCTGCAGCTCCGACCAGATCTGGTCCTCGCTCCAGGCGTGCACGTCCTCGTCGGGCTCGCACTGGAGGTACATGCGCTGGATGCTGTCGGTGCGCTGGCTGATCAGGGCGAAGCCGCGGCCGGACTGGGCATAGATGAGCTCGGGGGCGCTCATCGGCGCCTCGCACAGGATCCCGAACCACGCGAAGGGGTACTCCTTGCCGTAGACGCGTCGGCGGGTCTCGGGCACCAGCCGTCGGCACTCGCTGCGCGACCCGTCTGCCCCGACGACATAGGTCGCCCGCAGCTCGTGACGCTCACCGCTTGCGTCCGTGAAGCGCACCGTGGGACAGTCCGTCTCGACGCCGTCGACCTCCACCTCGGTGACCCCGAAGCGCACGTCCCCGCCGTCGCGCTCCCGAGCGTCCGCGAGGTCGATGAAGACGTCCGTCTGCGGATAGAGCCAGACCGAGGCGCCCACGAGCTCCTGGAAGTCGATGCGGTGCCCCTGGCCGTGCAGCCGCAGCTCGACCCCTTCGTGCTCGTAGCCGTCGCGCAGGATCCGGTCGGAGACCCCGTCGAGGAGCATCCGCGCGCTGTCCGCCTCGAGGATCCCCGCACGGTGGGTGGTCTCGATGTCCTGGCGGGTGCGGGTGTCGATCGCCACGGACTCGATCCCGCGCTGGGCGAGCAGGTGGGAGAGCATGAGCCCGGCGGGTCCTGCCCCGACGATCGCGACGGGCGTGGTGCTGACGGTCATGACGAGCCTCCTTGCTGGTCGTGGGTGCAGTCTGTCACCGGGCGCCGAGGAGCGCCCGCGAGACGACGATCCGCTGGATCTGGTTGGTCCCCTCGTAGATCTGGGTGATCTTGGCGTCGCGCATCATCCGCTCGACGGGGAAGTCCGCGGTGTAGCCCGCCCCGCCCAGCACCTGGACCGCGTCGACGGTGATGGCCATGGCCGCGTCCGAGGCGAAGCACTTGGCGGTGGCGCCCGCGACGCTCATGTCGGGGCCGGCGGCCTCGGCCTCCTCCGCGGCGGCGTAGGTCAGCAGGCGCGCGGCGCGCAGCCGCATCTCCATGTCGGCGAGCATGAAGGCCACGCCTTGGAACTCGCCGATCGGTCGACCGAACTGGCGGCGCTCGCGGGCGTAGCGGACGGCCACGTCGAGCGCGCCCTGGGCCACGCCGACGGCCTGCGCGGCGACGATCGCGCGGGTGCGGTCCAGCGTCCCGAGGGCCAGCCGCAGCCCCTGCCCCTCCTCGCCGACGATCCGGTCGGCGGGGATGCGGACGTCGCGCATCACGACCTCGCGGGTGGGGGAGCCCTTGAGCCCCATCTTGCGCTCCAGGCCACCGAGCTCGATGCCCTCGTCCGTGGCCTCCAGGACGAAGGCCGAGATGCCGCGCGCCCCCGCCTGCGGGTCGGTGACCGCGAAGACGACGTAGAGCCCCGCCTCGCCCGCGTTGGTGATCCAGCGCTTGGTGCCCTTGAGGACGTAGTGGTCGCCCTCGCGCCGGGCCCGCGTCGTCATCGCGGCGACGTCGCTGCCGGCCTCGGGCTCGGACAGCGCGAACGCCCCGAGGCACTCGCCCGCGGCGATCCGCGTCAGGTAGCGCTGCTTGACCTCCTCGGACCCGCCGAGCAGCAGCGGCCAGGTGAACAGCTCGTTGCCCCCGATGACCTGCTGGGTCGTGGTGCACGCCCGGGCGATCTCCTCGGCCACGACCGCGGACCCGAGCAGGCTCGCACCCTGACCGCCATACTGCTCGGGAATCCCGATGGCGTGCAGCCCTGCTCGCGTGAGCGCCTCGACCGACTCGCGGGGGAAGCGCCCCTCGGCGTCCACCGCTGCGGCGTGCGGCGCGACCTGCTCGGTCGCGATCTCGCGGGCCAGGGCCCGCAGCTCCTCGTGGTCCTCGTCCAACCGGAACATCGTTGTCCTCCAGGGGGATCGGCGGTATGACGGAAGCGGGGTCGCCGGGTCAGCGCAGACCGAGCAGCCGGGCGGCGTTGTCCTTGAGGATCCCTGGCATGACCTCCGGCTTGAGGCCGAGCTGCTCGGCGTCGGCGATCCACCGCTCGGGCGAGATCAGGGGGTAGTCGCTGCCGAACAGCACCTTGCGGCGCAGCATGCCGCCGGCCGCCTTGACCAGCTCGGGCGGGAAGTAGCGCGGCGACCAGCCCGACAGGTCGATGTGGACGTTGGCCTTGTGGGTGGCCATCGAGATCGCCTCGGCCTGCCAGGGCACGGACGGGTGCGCCAGGATCACCTGCAGCGCAGGGAAGTCCGCGGCGACGTCGTCGAGCAGGATCGGGTTGGAGTAGCGCAGCTTGATGCCGCGGCCGCCGGGCAGCCCGGCGCCGATGCCGTTCTGCCCGGTGTGGAACAGCGCGGGCACGCCGAGCTCCTCGATGGCCTCCCACAAGGGGTAGAACGCCTCGTGGTCGGGGGAGAAGCCCTGCAGCGACGGGTGGAACTTGAAGCCCCGCGCCCCGTGCTCGCGGACCAGCCGTCGCGCGAGGTCCACGGCGGCCGCGCCCTGGAGCGGGTCGACCGAGCCGAAGGGGATGAGCACGTCGGGGTGATGCGCGGCGCGGTCGCAGAGCTCCACGCTCGAGATCCCCGGGTGGCCGAGGTTGGTCGTGGCGTCGACGGTGAACACCACGGCGGCCATGGCGTGCTCGCGATAGCGGTCGGCGAGGAACTCGACCGTGGGGGTGCGGTTGTCCGACGAGCGGAAGTACGCCGCCGAGGCGTCCATCAGCTCCTGGTCGAGCGACAGGCAACCGTGCCCGTCGGACTCGACGTGGACGTGCACGTCGATCGCGGTGATCGTGTCGAGGTCGATGCTGAGCTCAGTCATGGTGGCCCCACTGCTCCTTCACGCGGTTCTTGACGAGCTTGCCGGAGGCGTTGTGCGGCAGCTCCTCGATGATGACGACCGACTTGGGGATCTTGTAGCGCGCGAGCCGGCCGTCCAGGTGCGCGAGCAGCTCTGCCTCCGAGGCGGACTGGCCGGCGCGGAGGCTGACGACCGCTCGACCGACCTCGCCCCAGTGCGCGTCGGGCACCCCGATGACGGCGACCTCCGCGACGGCGGGGTGGGTGTAGATCGCCTGTTCCACCTCGGCGGGATAGATGTTCTCCCCGCCCGAGATGATCATGTCCTTGAGCCGGTCGACGATGCGCAGGTAGCCGTCGTCGTCCATCGTCCCGAGGTCGCCGGTGCGCAGCCAGCCCTCGTCGACGAAGGTCTCGGCGGTGGCGTCGTCGCGCTGCCAGTAGCCCGGGGTGACGTTGGGTCCCTGCACGAGGACCTCGCCGGGGGTGCCGGTCTCGGCGTCCTCGAGGGTCGGCGTCACGACCCGCACGTCGCTGAAGAAGCACGGCGTGCCGGCGGAACCGATGCGGGTGACGCCCTCGTGGGCGCGCAGCATCGTCGCGCCGGGGGAGGACTCGGTCAGCCCGTAGCCCTGGATGATCATGAGCCCGCGGTCGAGGTAGGCCTGCAGCAGCGACTCGGGCAGGGGCGCCCCGCCGGACTGGACGATGCGCAGGCTGGACAGGTCGCGGGTCTCCCACTGCGGGTGGCGCAGGAGCGACAGCAGCATGGTCGTGACGCCGAAGATCCAGGTGATGCCCTCGGTCTCGATCAGCTCGAGCGCCCGGTCGGCGTCCCACGAGGACTCGATGTAGCTCGTGCCGCCCTTGAGGAAGCAGGGGAACATCAGCTGGTTGAGCGCCGCGGTGTGGAACAGCGGCGCGCTGAGCAGGCACCGCTCGTGGGAGGTGAGGTCGAGGTCGACGATCAGGTTGTAGACGTTCCAGGAGATGTTGGCGTGCGTCATCATCACGCCCTTGGGGCGCCCGCTCGTGCCCGACGTGTACTGGATCATGAACAGGTCGTCCAGCGACACCGGCTCGTCCAGCACCTCGTCCGAGCCGCTCTCGAGGACCTCGGCGAACGACGGGTGACCCTCGGCGCCGGCCACGCTCACGGTCAGGACGCCCAGGGAGGCGACGTCCTCGGAGCCGACGACCTGCTCGAAACCCTCGTCCCACACCAGGACTCGCGGGGCCGAGTCCTGCAGGACGAAGGCCGTCTCGGGTGGGGCCAGCCGCGTGTTGAGCGGCACGGTGACCGCGCCGAGCTTGGCCGTGGCCAGCATGGTCAGGACCAGCTCGACGGAGTTCAGCCCGAGATAGGCGACCCGGTCGCCGCGCTCGACGCCCAGGGCGCGCAGCCCGTGGGCGAGGCGGTTGGAGCGGTCCTGGACCTGGCCGTATGTCGTCCGCACGCCCCGATGGACGAAGGCGACCTGGTCGGGCGACATCCGGGCACGACGACGCGCCCAGGAGCCCATGCCGGCGTCACGCATGCGAACCTCCTTGTCCTGCAGCTGATCCGGGACCTGGCCCGGCAGCTGATCCAGCAGCTGGTCCGGCAGCCGGGTGGGTGTCGGCGGGCGCGTCGATGCCCGACGCGGCCTTGAGGGCGAGCAGCGCCTGCAGCGCCTCGTCGCGGCGGCGGGTCACCTCGTCGAGGTCCTGGCCGGCCATCGCGTCGTCGGTCTGGGCGGCGATGGTGCGGCACAGCTCGGGGGTGAGCTCGGGCTGCCCCAGGTCGGCCCACCAGTCCAGCATCGGTGGCCCGAGGTGCTCGAGCACGTGGCCGATCCCGCCCGGCCCGCCCGACAGGTGCTGGGTGGCGAAGGGGCCGTAGAGCGCCCACCGCAGCCCGGGCCCGGAGGCGATGGCCGTGTCCACGTCCGCGACGGTGACGACGCCTCGGGCGACGAGGTCGTAGGCCTCGCGCCACAGCGCCGCCTGGAGTCGGTTGGTGACGTGGCCGGGCAGCTCGGCGTTGATGCGGATCGGGTGCTTGCCGAGGTGGGCGAAGGTCGCCATGGCCGCGTCGACCGCAGCCGCGTCCGTCCTTGAGCCACCGACGATCTCGATCAGCGGCACCAGGTGCGGCGGGTTGAACGGGTGGGCCACGAGCAAGCGCTCGGGGTGGTGCGTGCACGCGTCCTGGAAGGAGCTGGGGGTCAGCCCGGACGAGCTGCTGGTGAGGAGCACGTCGGGCCGGGCCGCGGCGTCGGCCGCGGCGAAGATCTCGCGTTTGACGTCGAGCCGCTCGGGCCCGGCCTCGATGACCAGGTCGGCGTCGCGGACGGCCTCGGCCACGTCCCGCACGAGCGTGAGATCGCCTGTCCTGCCGGCGGTCTCGCGTGGCGGGAGCTGCTCGCGCTGGCGGTCGACGGTGCTGCGCAGACGCTCCTCGGCGTCCGGCGCGGGGTCGGCGACGACGACATCCAGGCCGCGGGCGGTGGCCAGGGTGGCCCAGGCCGCGCCGATGGCGCCGGCGCCGACGACGGCGACGCGCGTGATGGCGTCGGGAGCGACATACGGGCTCATCGGTCCTCCTCCGGGTCGGTGGCGCGGCGCGAGCCGGCCAGCGCCACGACGGGATCCAGCGAGGTCGGCACCGCGAGGGCGTCGCGGCTGGCGACCTGCTCCAGGGGCTGCCCCTGCAGGATCCGCTTGACGGGGAGCTCGAGCTTCTTGCCGGTGAGATTGCGCGGTATGACGGGAAGCTGGAGGACCTCGTCGGGGACATGCCTGGGGGACAAGGCAGTTCGCAACACCCGGGCGATGGTGCTGCGCAGCGCGTCGTCGAGGTCGACCCCGTCCTCGAGGCTCACGAGCAGCAGCAGGTGCCCGTTGCCGCCCTCGGGGTCCTCGAGGTGCACGACCAGGGAGTCGGCGACGCCGGGGAGCGCCTCGACGACCCGATAGAACTCGGCGGTGCCGAGGCGCACGCCGCCACGGTTGAGGGTGGCGTCCGAGCGGCCGGCCACGTGGCAGGAACCGTTGTCGGCGAACACGATCCAGTCGCCGTGCCGCCACACGCCCGGGTAGTGGCCGAAGTAGGTCGAGCGCAGGCGCTCGCCGTCGTCGTCGCCCCAGAACCCGACCGGCATGGACGGCATGGGGGAGGTGACGACCAGCTCGCCGAGCTCGCCGACGAGCTCCTCGCCGGTCTCGGACCAGGCGTGGACGTCGGCGCCGAGGCAGCGCGCGGAGATCTCGCCGGCCCACACGGGCACGAGCGGGGAGTTCTGCACGAGGCCGGAGCACACGTCGGTGCCGCCGGAGCCCACGTTGAGCTGCACGTCGGGGCCGAGCTGCTCGGCGACCCAGGCGTAGCCCTCGGGCGGCAGCGGCGCGCCGGCGGAGCCGATCACGCGCAGCGACAGGCGGTCTCGGCGGTCACGCAGGTCGACGCCCTCCTTGCGGCAGGCCATCAGGTAGCCGGGGCTGGCGCCCATGACCGTGGCGCCGGTCTCCTCCGCGAGCCGCCACTGCCACTCCAGGTCGGGCCACAGCGGGTTGCCGTCGATCATGACGATCCCGGCGCGCACGAGCAGCGAGCTGATGAGGGCGTTCCACATCATCCAGGCCGTCGTGGAGAACCACAGCATCCGGTCGCCGGGGCGCATGTCCCAGGAGAACGCGTGGTTCTTGAGGTGCTCCAGCAGGATGCCGCCGTGCCCGTGCACGATGGCCTTGGGCTGCCCGGTGGTGCCCGAGGAGAAGAGCACGACGAGCGGGTGGTCGAAGGCGACGGCCTCCGTCGGCACCTGCGCCAGTCCGTCGACGCGCTCGGGCTCCGGTGCGGCGTGGAGCAGCTCGCGCCAGGACAGGGCGCCCTCGACGCGCCACGGGCCGTACTCCAGGTCGACGACGTGCTGCACCGTCGGCAGGGCGGCGCGGATCTCGGCGGCCTCGGCGGACCGGTCGACGTCCTTGCTGCCGTAGCGGTAGCCGCCGACGACGAGCAGGACGGTGGGGTCGACCTGGGCGAACCGGTCGATGACCGCCCGGGGCCCGAACTCGGTGGCGCAGCTCGCCCAGATGGCGCCGAGGCTCGCCGTCGCGAGGAAGGCGACGAGCGACTCGGGGACGTTGGGCACGTAGCCGACGACCCGGTCCCCGCGGCGGACGCCCAGGCGCTGCAGGGCGTCCCGCGCTGCTGCGACCTGCTCCCGCAGCTCGCCGAAGGTCAGGTCGACGTCCTCGCGCGTCTGCGAACGCCCCATGACCGCAACCGTGCTCGCGTCCTCGGGTCGGCCGAGCGCGTGGTCGACATAGCTGAGCGTCGCACCGGGGAACCACTCGGCGCCGGGCATCTCGCGTCGTCCGAGGACCGCGCGGTGCGGCATACGGCCCTGGACCTCGAAGTAGTCCCACACCGATCCCCAGAAGCCGTCGAGGTCGGTGACCGACCAGCGCCACAGCTCGTCGTGCGTGGTGAAGCGGTGGCCGCGCTCGCGGGCCAGCCAGGTGAGGTACTGCCCGACCTGGCTGGTCTCGAGGACGTCGACCGGTGGCGTCCAGACGATGTCGCCCTGCTGGACGGGGGTGCCGGGGTCCCAGGTGCGCCAGGTCATCGCGCGTCCTCGGTGACCTTGGCGGCGCGGCCCTCGAGGAAGTCGCGCATGCGGCCCTTGGCGTCGTCGGTGCCCTGCGCGATCGCGGCCATGAGCGACTCCATCAGGTAGCCCTCGCGCGGGTTGGCCTCCGCGATCCGCGGAAGTGCCTGCACCACGGCGAAGTTCGTCTGCGGCGCGTTGTCCGCGATGCGCGCGGCGAGACCCAGCGCGTGGTCCAGCCCGACGCCGTCGTCGACGAGGTACTGCGCGAAGCCCACCGCGTGGCCCTCGACCGCGTCGTAGCGGCGCCCGGTCAGCATCATGTCGACCATGCGGTGCGCGCCGACCAGGCGGGGGACCCGCACGGAGCCGCCGCCGCCCACGAAGAGCCCGCGCTGCCCCTCGGGGAGGGCGTAGAAGGTGGAGCGCTCTGCGACGCGTACGTGGGTGGCCGAGGCGAGCTCGAGTCCGCCGCCGACGACCGCGCCCTTGAGCACGGACACGACGGGGACGAGGGAGCCCTCGATGGTGTCGAAGGCGCGGTGCCACATGCGCGAGTGGGCGACACCCGCCAGCGTGTCACGCTCGGCCATCTCGGCGAGGTCCAGGCCCGCGCAGAAGTGATCGCCCTCGGCGTCCAGCACGATCGCGCGGACCTCGGGGGCCAGGTTGGTGAAGATGCGCTCCAGGCCGAGGATCGTGCGGTCGGACAGGGCGTTCCGCTTGGCGGGGCGGCTCAGGGTGATGATGCCGACGGCACCCTCCCGACGCAGCGACAGGGTCTCTGGGACCTCGCAACCGTCGTGCACGACACCGGAACTCATGGGCTCTCCCCGTTCGTCGCTGAATAGCAGGTTTCCTGATACTGACATGACGGCCAGGCGGCGCGCAAGGGTGCCGCGGTGAATTCTGCGCTCCGTGATGAGGTTGAATGGCGGGGTGACTCACCGTGATCGCTCGCCGGCCCCGTCGCTGCTGTACGTCGTCAAGCAGCTCGAGCTCGTCACGCGCGCTCACCTAGACGCGATCGTCCGCGAGTCCGGTGTCACGGCACTGCAGTACAGCGCGCTGACGGTGCTCGAGCGGCGGGAGGGCATGACCTCCGCCGACCTCGCCCGCCACTCCTTCGTGCGGGCCCAGTCGGCCGCCGACCTGGTGGGAGGGCTCGAGCGTCGTGGTCTCATCAGGCGCGACCCGGACCCGACCAACCGGCGCCGCCGCCTGATCAGCCTCACCGAGGACGGCCGCGCCCTGCTACGGCGCCAGGCCGAGCCCGTGGCTGAGCTCGAGGCGCACATGGTCAAGGACCTCGACCCGGACCAGCGCGAGAGCTTCACCGAGGCGCTGCAGATGTGCCGCGCCGCCATGAGCGACCGTCCCCTCGACGGCGACTGACCCGCGGCGCTCATCGTCCCGCGGCGCCCATCGTCCCGCGGGGCGGAAGTGGGGTTTCGCCGGCGCGCTGACGCCTGTATACAGGATTCCTGTCATGCGACGCCGACGTCGCGGACCCACCCCCCAGGAGTCGACATGTCCTCGCGCACCCTCCGCCCCTCCCGAGCCACGACCGTCGCGGCTGCCCTGGCTGCCGTCGGCGCCCTGGCCGTCCCCGTGGCACCCGCGATCGCCGCCGGGTCGCCCCGCAGCACCGAGCCCCGCAGCGCCGAGCCGCGCGCCACCGAGCCGCGCGCCACCGAGCCGCGCGTCACCGAGCCGCGTCACGAGCAGGGCACCCTGCCCGACGGTTCCACCTGGGACATCGCGGTCCCGGCCGGCTGGAACGGCGACGTCATCCTGTTCAGCCACGGGTTCCGCACCGGCGCGGTCAACCCCACCGTGGACGCCGGGTTCGCCCCCACCTCGGCGGCCCTGCAGGCACGCGGGTATGCCGTGGCGTAGTCGTCATACGCCCGGACCGGATGGGCGCTCGGCAGCGCCGTCGACGACCAGCTGGGCGTGCTCGCCGAGTTCAAGGCGCGCATCGGCGAGCCGCGTCGCACGCTGGCCTTCGGCCGGTCCATGGGAGGGCTGGTGAGCAGCCTGCTGGCGGAGCGTCGCGACGCTGACATCGACGCGGCGATCAGCACCTGCGGACTGCTCGGTGGCGGGCTCAACCTCAACAACTACCAGCTCGACGGGCAGCAGGCCGTCGCCTCCCTGCTGCTGCCCGGCGAGGACGTGCGGCTCACGAAGTTCGCGTCCGTGGAGGAGGCGGCGGCCAGCGCCCAGCGGCTGGTCGACGCCGTCAAGGCGGCTCAGGCCACCCCGCAGGGACGCGCCCGGATCGCGCTCGCCGCATCCCTGATGAACATGCCGACGTGGGCGACGGGTGCGACCCCGCCCAAGGCGCGTGACGCCGTGGCGATCGAGCAGGCGCAGTACACCTACCTGATCGGGTCGC
This sequence comes from Arsenicicoccus bolidensis DSM 15745, assembly GCF_000426385.1. Classification (GTDB taxonomy): domain Bacteria; phylum Actinomycetota; class Actinomycetes; order Actinomycetales; family Dermatophilaceae; genus Arsenicicoccus; species Arsenicicoccus bolidensis. Next base: position 29,440 of record NZ_AUFG01000018.1, on the reverse strand, counting down.
TGACGATGATGATGACCCGGCGCGTCGACATCCAGGAGGTCTCGGGCGGGGACAGCGGGTGGAACAAGGGGGTCGACTACGCCCGGCTCCTGCGCCGCAGCGACCAGGCGGGCAACGTGGCCCGGCTCCATCGCTCGGCGGGCCTCGACCTCAAGCAGGACCTGCGGCAGATCACCAGCGACGCCGACGTGACGGCCGATCCCGCGGCGGTGACCTGGCTGAAGCGCACGTCGGCCCCGACCGGCCGGCTGCGCGTGCCGGTGCTGACGATGCACACGGTGGCGGACCCCGCTGCGCCGGTGGAGTACACGAGCGAGTACGCGACGAAGGTGAAGCGAGCCGGCTCCGGCGCGCTGCTGCGCCAGGCCTACGTGCAGCGCACGGGGCACTGCACGTTCACGCCTGCCGAGAACGTCGCCGCGGTGCAGGCGATGCAGGAACGCCTCGACACCGGTCGATGGACCGGCGCCGTGAGGCCTCGGTCGCTGCAGCGGGTCGCCGAGGCGGCGAACCTGGCCGGCGCAGCCTTCGTGAGCTATCGACCGGGCGCGTTCGTCAACGACCGGGCCGACCGCGACCCCTACGGCCCGCGTCGCTGACGCCGGTGGTCTGACCCTCGACACCCTCGGCGAGGTCCGACGGTTGCGCGCTCAGACGGAGCGCAGCACCGCCGTGACCTTGCCGAGGATCGTCGCCTGCTTGCCGTCGATCGGCTCGAAGGCGGGGTTGTGCGGGAGCAGCCACGGGTGACCGAGCTTGCGCTTGAAGGTCTTGACCGTGGCCTCGCCGTCGATCATCGCGGCGACGATGTCGCCGTTGTCGGCGTCGGGCTGCTGGCGCACGACGACCCAGTCGCCGTCGCAGATGGCGGCATCGACCATGGAGTCCCCGACCACCTTGAGCAGGAACAGCTGGCCCTCGCCCACGACCTGGCGGGGGAGCGGGAAGACGTCCTCGACGACCTCCTCCGCCGTGATCGGGACACCGGCGGCGATCCGACCGAGGACGGGCACGTATGACGCCTGGGGCCGCTGGTCGCGCGTGCCCGTCACGTCGGTGCTGTCGTCGGCGTCGGTGTGGAACGCCTCGGGAGCCCAGTCCGGGGAGACGACCTCGATGGCTCGGGGGCGGTTGGGGTCGCGGCGCAGCATGCCCTTGCGCTCGAGGGTCTGCAGCTGGTGCGAGACGCTGCTGACGCTGGCGAGACCCACGGCGTCGCCGATCTCGCGGATGCTCGGCGGGTAGCCCCGGCGCTCGACCGTGTCGCGGATGAACTCCAGGATCTTGCGCTGGCGGACGGTGAGGCGCTGCCCGCCGTCGCGCTCCGGCAGGTTGGTGACCTTGGCCATCGTGCTCGCTCCCTCGATGCCGGCAGGGCCCCTGACCTGCAGTGATGTGCGGTGGAGACACTCGGGGCGGGGGGTGTGTCAGTGGTGCCTGGTTGAGTATCTCCCGTGGCCACCAAGGCTACCGGGGTCGAAGGCGTGTTTCAAACACTCGTTCGACGCGAGTCTTCACATCAGCCCCGGGGATGCTGTACTTTCGTACAAGCGTTCTATCGAACGGATGAGCGAGCCACCCCGGCTCGTCGAGAAGGAGGACCCAATGAGTGCAGCTGTTGCGTGGGACGACACCATCGCCCCGGCACGTGTGCCCGGCCGTCCCCGACTGCACCTGGTGCCGACCGGCGATGCCGTCCCGGCCCGTGCACCCCGTCGCCTGCGCTTCACGCGGCGCGGGCGGCTCGCGATGACCCTCACCGTGGCGGTGCTCGTCGCCGTCGCGGCGTTCTCCGCCTGGTCGTCGCTGGCCACCGCGGCGCCCGCCGGCACGGCCGCGCACGTCGTGACCGTCGAGGGCGGCCAGAGCCTGTCCGAGATCGCGGCCCGTGAGATGCCCGGCGTCCGCACGGACGACGCCGTCCTGCGCCTCGTCAAGGCCAACCACCTGCAGAACGACCAGATCATGACCGGCCAGACCCTGGTCGTGCCGGCGTCCTGATCGGGCCGATCTCCCTTCCTTTCCGCCGGGAGCAAATCCGTCCGCTGGGACGTTGACGCTCACGAACGGCCCCGACCGATGTTGCGCCAGAGGGCATCCGGGCACGTCGCACGTGCTCGCTGCAAGACCCTCGGCGCCCATCGCCGTCCGGCGGACGCGGTCGCCTGTCGCAGCAGGCGGGCGGGGCCCATGACCTGCGTCGTGGCGGTCACCATCAGGGGGTGGTGACGCCACGGCGCACCTCTTTGCCTCGTGCCTCGCGCCTCGCGCCTCGGTCAGTCGGTGGTGATGGCGTCCGGCGAGGCGGTCGGCGCGGACCCGTACGTCTGGTGGAGTGCGGCCACGTAGGTGGCGAAGGCGCCGGCCATGTCCAGTGATCCGCCCAACAGGAGCCACTGCGTCTGCAGCCCGTCCATCATGGCCAGGGCGGAGCTTGCGACCTGCTCGGTGGGGGTCTCGGGTGCGACGGTGCCCGTGCGGATGCCTTCGGCCAGGTCGTCCACGATGGCTTGACGGGCCTCGGCGTAGTGCCGCTGAGTCCAGGCGTGGGCCGGGTGGTCGGGGTCCATCGCCTCGCTGGTCACGGTGACGAAGAGCCGGACCAGCTGTGGCCTGGTGCTGTTGAGCAGGGTGAGCCTGCACAGGCGCTCCAGCACCTGCCACCCGGTGGGCGCTGTCGGCTCGAGGGCATCGAGGTCCTCGCGGTCGCGCTGGTCCCGCAGTGCCAGCACCTCGGCGAGCAGGGCTTCCTTGTGGGGGAAGTGGTGCGTCAGCGCGGTGGGGGAGAGGTCGGCGTCCTTGGCGATCTGCGCCAGCGCTGTGGCGCGGAACCCGTGGTTGGCAAAGAGCTCGAGGCTTGCCGCGATGATGCGCGCGCGGGTCGCGGCGCCGTCACCACCTCGGGGGCGTCCCGGGCCACGGCGGACCCGGTCCGTGTCCGTGCTCATAGGCCGACCTTACCCGCGTGTCTGGGCATGGTCACAGACCCCGCGATGTCCGGCTGCGTCCGTGCGACGAGCGTGCTGCCGCCCACGGGCTCCGAAGATCGATCCGTCACCCCTGGTCGATCAGCTCGTTGCGGCTGGTGCGGACATCGATGGGCTCCTCCGGGCCGGGGATCTGCACGGTGTCGGCGATGGGGATCCACGCGCCGCCGTCCACGCTGTACTCCCCGGAGTAGGTCGCCGTGACGTTGATCGCGAACCTGCCGGCCTTGGGGTAGGGGTAGGTCACGTCGCCGCTGGGGTAGGGCCCACCGGTGCTGGACGTCGGCCCCACCGCGCCGCCGTCCCCGAAGTCGTAGAGGTAGCTCTGGCCGACGGGGCGGATGCGCACGGCGTGGCCGAGCAGGTCGACCGTGCTGATCTCCCCGGGCTCGAAACCGGCTGGATCCCAGGCGATCTGGACATAGGTGGGCAGCGTCACGAGGGTCCGGCCACCCACGGGTTGCACCTCTGCCATGGGCTTTGCGAACGGTGTGGTGTGGAAGGCCTGCACGATCATGGCCTCCGTCAGCACCGGCTGCGGTGGGGCGACCTGCGCCGGTGCCCCCGGCGCGGGTGGGGCCTGCCCCGGCGCGGCTGGAGCCGCCGGGTCCGGCACGAACCCCGGTACAGCGGTCTCCCACACCCCCGGCCCGTCCCGAGACACCAGCGGCCGCCGAGTCACGTAGAGGAACGTCGTTTCAGAGGCGGTAGGCGACGTTCGACCACCATTCGTGACCGCTCCAACGGTCCGACTCTCCTGGGGCTGATTCCGGGGGCGCGAGGCCGGTGCCTGTTGAGGCGATGAGGTGCCCGGTTTCGACGGTCGCACAGTTCTCCGGCTTCGTGTACCGCGAATAGTCAAACCGCCTTGCGAGGACGCTCCTAGGAAGACGCTGTCGTCATTCGGGCCAGCGGCTGGCATGTCCGTCCATTGCGCCATAGCGATCACGTGTCATCCCCACATCGAGTCCACGCGCCACCCGTTAGGAGACTCACGAAGCAACACTTGGCGGCTCATAGGTGCTTGCCGCTGAGGGGAGACAACCTGGCCGTTAGCACCCAAAATCGCCGTGGCCGATTGCTCGCCCGTGATCCTGACGATCGCCAGATTCTGATCCGTGTCACCTTCGTATTGGGCGGACCTCACCACCACGGGAGCTCCCTTAAACCGTTGGTTCTGGGTGGCTAGGTTCAGAGAGACCTTCTCTAGAGCGTTGCATGCCTGACAATTCGGTGAGCTGAGCTGCGGGATGAGGCCCGGACGAGGTTGCATCCAAGCGACGTTGACCTGATCGATGAAGTAGCGCGTGAACGCCTCCGCGCCCTCTGGAGTGTGTGCGCGGGCGGCTGCGGGGATGGCAGGGGCCGCGGCGCTGGTGACCGCCGGTGATGCCGCCGTGGCGGAGGTGGTGGACGTCGTCGCTGCGGAGCTCGACGTGGGGGCGGCGGCGCTGGTGCCCGGCGTGGCCGGTGGCAGCTCGTGGGTGGCGGTGGCTGAGCCCTGGCTCGTGCCCGCGGCGCCCGAGCAGCCGGCCAGGGCGCCCGCGGCGATCAGCCCGGCGGCGGTGAGGAGACGTCCGTGTCCACGCATGGCGTCGAGCCTAGACGTGCGGCCACGCCTCCTGCTTCCGTCATACAGGGGTCTGTGGATAACTCAGGATCAGCGGCGGTCGCGGGTCATCACGGACACTGCGTAGACCATGAACCCGGCCGCCACGAACATCAGCAGGCCGCGCACCAGACCTCCGCTGCGGATCATGAGGGCGACCGCGAAGCAGAGCAGGCCGACGACGAGCGGGGTGAGGGCGCGGCGATCCATGGGTCGAGCCTAGACCGTGCGACGACCACCACATGTTGGGGTCGGGCCGTCGATCGTCTGGCCCTTCGTCACCATCACGCAGAGTGCTGAGCCCGACACGATGAGTGCAACACGCCGTGTGACCTGGGACAACACGTCAGGTGGGTGACTTGTTTGATCACGGGGCCATCACGGGCATAAGATCACTACATCTAGTGGTTACATCGGTGTAAGTCATCCACATGTAGTCCCCAGGGTGAGACCGGTTACCCACAGGTTGTCAACAAGCCATCCACAGCCGCCTCCACAGGCGGTCGCCGATCAGGGGAGGAGCCTAGCCGTGCACTGCCCGTTCTGCCGCAACACCGACAGCCGCGTCATCGACAGCCGCACGACCGACGACGGCTCCGCCATCCGTCGTCGCCGCCAGTGCCCGGCCTGTCAGCGCCGCTTCACCACGGTGGAGTCCGCGAGCCTGACCGTCATCAAGCGGTCGGGCGCCAGCGAGCCGTTCAGCCGCTCCAAGATCCAGGACGGCGTGAGCAAGGCCTGCCAGGGGCGTCCGGTCAGCGAGGACGACCTCGCCAGGCTGGCCCAGCGGGTGGAGGAGACGATCCGCTCGCAGGGCCACGCCGAGATCGACGCCCACGAGGTCGGTCTCGCCATCCTCGGCCCGCTCCGCGAGCTCGACGAGGTCGCCTACCTGCGGTTCGCGAGCGTCTACCAGGCGTTCGACTCGCTCGACGACTTCGAGGCGGCCATCACCCTGCTCCGGGCGGAGCACCCGCCCACGGGCGAGGAGCCCGCCGCGGTGGGTCCTCCGGGCCCCTCTCGCACGACCTAGCAGGTCACCGGGGGTCTGTCAGTGGTCGCCCACAGACTGCTCGTATGACGACCGGACCCCGCACCACGACATCTCCACCGCCCCGCCGCGCCACCTGACGGGGACCCACAGGCACGACATACCGCCAGCAATCCAAGGGAACGGAAGGCACAGCACCATGACCGAGACCGTCGGCGCTCGCTCCGCAGCACGCAAGTCGGCCAAGAAGGGCCTCACCATCGAGCGCATCTTCACCACGCCCGGCGTGCACCCCTACGACGATGTGAACTGGGAGAAGCGCGACGTCGTCCAGACGAACTGGAAGACCGGCGAGACGATCTTCGAGCAGCGTGGGGTGGAGTTCCCCGACTTCTGGTCGGTCAACGCCTCCACCATCGTCACGACCAAGTACTTCCGCGGTGCCGTGGGCACGGACAAGCGCGAGCAGGGCCTCAAGCAGCTCATCGACCGCGTCGTCCTGACCTACGCCAAGGCCGGCAAGGACAACGGCTACTTCGCCACGCCCGAGGACGCCGAGATCTTCGAGCACGAGCTGACCTACGCCCTGGTCCACCAGGTGTTCAGCTTCAACTCCCCGGTGTGGTTCAACGTCGGCACGGCCAGCCCGCAGCAGGTCAGCGCCTGCTTCATCCTGTCCGTCGACGACTCGATGGACTCCATCCTGAACTGGTACAAGGAGGAGGGGTTCATCTTCAAGGGCGGCTCCGGCGCCGGCCTCAACCTCTCCCGCATCCGCTCCTCCAAGGAGCTGCTGTCCTCCGGCGGCACCGCCTCCGGCCCCGTCTCCTTCATGCGCGGCGCCGACGCGTCCGCCGGCACCATCAAGTCCGGCGGCGCCACCCGCCGCGCGGCCAAGATGGTCGTCCTCGACATCGACCACCCCGACATCGAGGAGTTCGTCGAGACCAAGGCGCGCGAGGAGGACAAGATCCGCGCCCTGCGCGACGCCGGCTTCGACATGGACCTCGGCGGCCGCGACATCGTCTCCGTGCAGTACCAGAACGCCAACAACTCGGTCCGCGTCTCGGACGAGTTCATGAAGGCCGTCGAGGAGGGCACCGACTTCGGTCTGCGCGCCCGCATGACCGGCGAGATCATCGAGCGCGTCGACGCCCGCAACCTGATGAAGAAGGTCGCCAAGGCGGCCTGGGAGTGCGCCGACCCGGGCATCCAGTACGACGACACGATCAACGCCTGGCACACCAACCCCGAGACCGGTCGCATCACTGCGTCCAACCCCTGCTCGGAGTACATGTCGCTGGACAACTCCTCCTGCAACCTGGCCTCGCTCAACCTGCTGAAGTTCCTGCGCGACGACGACACCTTCGACGCCGCCACCTTCCAGAAGGTCGCCGAGCTCGTCATCACCGCGATGGACATCTCCATCTGCTTCGCGGACTTCCCGACCGAGTCCATCGGCGAGACCACCCGCGACTACCGCCAGCTCGGCATCGGCTACGCCAACCTCGGCGCCCTGCTGATGGCGACCGGTCACGGCTACGACTCCGACGGTGGCCGCGCGCTCGCCGCCACGATCACCTCGCTGCTCACCGGTGCGTCCTACAAGCGCTCCGCCGAGCTCGCCGCGGTCGTGGGGCCGTATGCCGGCTACGCCCGCAACGCCGAGGCGCACAAGCGCGTCATGGCCCAGCACCGCGACGCCAACGCCCAGGTCAAGACCCTCGACGAGATGGACTCCTCCATCCACGCCCTCGCCACCCAGGCGTGGGACCAGGTCCTGGACCTCGGTGACAAGAACGGCTTCCGCAACGCGCAGGCCTCGGTCCTCGCCCCCACCGGCACCATCGGCTTCATGATGGACTGCGACACCACCGGCATCGAGCCCGACTTCTCGCTGGTCAAGTTCAAGAAGCTCGTCGGTGGCGGCTCCATGCAGATCGTCAACCTGACGATCCCGCGTGCCCTCAAGAAGCTCGGCTACCAGGACGAGTCGATCGAGGCCATCGTCGAGTACATCGCCGAGCACGGCCACGTCGTCGACGCCCCCGGGCTCAAGACCGAGCACTACGAGATCTTCGACTGCGCCATGGGCGCCCGCGCCATCTCCCCGATGGGCCACGTGCGCATGATGGCGGCCTGCCAGCCGTTCCTGTCCGGCGCCATCTCCAAGACGGTCAACCTCCCCGAGTCGGCCACGGTCGAAGAGATCGAGGACGTCTACCTCCAGGGCTGGAAGCTCGGCCTCAAGGCCCTCGCCGTCTACCGCGACAACTGCAAGGTCGGCCAGCCGCTGTCCGTGCAGGAGACCAAGAAGAAGGTCGAGGAGCGCGTCGAGGAGAAGGTCGCCGAGCTGGTCGAGTCCGGCGACGCCAAGGTCGTCGAGAAGGTCATCTACCGCCCCACCCGCCGTCGCCTGCCCAAGCGTCGCGCCTCGCAGACCACGTCCTTCACGGTCGGCGGCGCCGAGGGCTACCTGACGGCCGGCGCCTACCCCGACGGTGGTCTCGGTGAGCTCTTCCTGAAGTTCGGCAAGCAGGGCTCGACCCTGGCCGGCGTGATGGACGCGTTCTCCATCGCCATCTCGGTGGGCCTGCAGTACGGCGTCCCGCTCGAGACCTATGTCGACAAGTTCACCAACCAGCGCTTCGAGCCGGCCGGCCTCACGGACGACCCGGACGTGCGGATGTCGCAGTCGATCATGGACTACGTCTTCCGTCGCCTGGCCCTGGACTACCTGGACTTCGACACCCGCTCGATGATGGGCATCTACTCCGCGGAGGAGCGTGCTCGCCAGCTCGAGACCGGGTCCTACGAGCCCGTCACCGACGAGGACGAGGAGGAGTACGACGAGGAGATCCAGCAGGACGTCGCCACCTCCAAGACCCCGCAGGAGAAGGCCCGCGAGGCCGGCGAGCGCTTCGGCTCCTCGTCGCCCCGCCCGGCCGAGGTGAAGTCCGGCGCCGGTGCGGCCGACGCCCGCGAGGTGTCCCGCGAGATCCACTCCTCCGCCGAGCTGATGGAGAAGCTCCAGGGCATGGCCTCCGACGCGCCGATCTGCATGACCTGCGGCACCAAGATGCGTCCCGCCGGCTCCTGCTACGTGTGCGAGGGCTGCGGCAGCACCTCCGGCTGCAGCTGATCACCCCGTCGCTCGAGCGACGAACCGCGCTGAGCCCCGCAGGGATTCGTCCCTGCGGGGCTCAGCCGCGTCCGGCTGGCAGACCATGAGGGCGTGCAGGGTCGTCTCGGGGACGTCCTCCTCAGCGGATCGGTCGACCCTGGCTTGCTCAGCCCGCACCCTGGGCTTCACGCCACGTTGACGGGTCGCGCCTCGGGCTCGCGGGCGCGGGAGGTGGGGGAAGCCACGGGTTGCGTACTCGGCGACAGACGGGAGGGGCGCAGCAACCGCATGGCGTTGAGGATCACGATGAGCACCGATGCCTCGTGGACGAGCATGCCCAGGGTCATCGTGACCCCGCCCAGGATGACACCGGCCAGCAGGGACGCGACCGTGATCAGGGCTACGGCGATGTTGATGCGCATCACCGACACCGTGCGCCGCGCCAGAGAGATCGCTTGCGGCAGCTTGAGCAGGTCGTCCTTCATGAGGGCGATGTCAGCAGTCTCGATGGCGACACCTGTGCCGGCGGCACCCATGGCGATCCCGATGTCCGAGACGGCCAGCGCCGGGGCGTCGTTGACCCCGTCTCCCACCATGGCGACCACGTGACCCTGTGACTGCAGCTCACGCACTGCCTCGAGCTTGTCCTCCGGCAGGAGCCCGGCACGCACCTCGTCGACCCCGACCTCCGAGGCCACTGCTTCCGCGACCAGGTGGGTGTCTCCGGTGAGCATGACGACCTTGCTGACGCCGGCCTTGTGCAGCCGCCCCACCATCTCGCGGGCGTCCTGGCGGATCCTGTCCGCGACCGCGACGATGCCGATCACCTGTCCGTCCAGGGCCACGATCATGGGCGTGCGGCCACGTGTTGCCAGGTCGTCTGCGGCGGCCGCAGCCAGCTCGGTGCCCTTCGTCACGCCTTCGACGCGCAGCAGCGAGAGGTTTCCCACCGCCACTCGGTGCCCTCGCACCAGCGCCACGACGCCCTTGCCGGGCACGGGTTCCGTGTGCTCGGGCAGGCCGAGCGCAGCCCTGCCGTCTCCCAAGGCCGCTTCCACGATGGGGCGAGAGAGCGGATGCTCGGAGCCGGTCTCTGCCTGCGCAGCCCAGTGCAGCACCTCGCTCTCGTCGAGCGAGGGGTCGATCACGACGACATCCGTGAGGTACGGACGTCCCTCCGTGAGTGTGCCTGTCTTGTCCAGGGCAACGGCCGTGATCGTGGCGGAGGTCTCGAGGAACTCGCCGCCCTTGATCAGGATCCCGTCTCTGGCGCCGCGCCCGATGCCCGCCACGATCGCCACCGGAACGGAGATGACCAGGGCGCCGGGACAGCCGATCACCAGGAGGGTGAGTGCCAGCGTGACGTTGCCGGTGGCCAGGAAGGCGACGAGCGCCAGCACGATGATGGCGGGTGTGTACCAGGTCGAGAACCGATCCATGACGGCCTGGGTCTTGGCCTTGGCGTCCTGCGCCTCCTCGACGCGGTGGATGATCCGGGCCAGCGTGGTGTCGGCGCCCACACCGGTCGCTTCGACCTGCAGGAATCCACCGTGGGAGATGGTGCCGGCGTAGACCGGGTCACCGAGGGCCTTCTCCGCCGGGATGGACTCGCCCGTGATGGAGGCCTCGTCCACGGCGCCGGAGCCTGCGATGACGACACCGTCGACGGGGATCTTGGAGCCGTTCTTCACGAGCACCGTCTCGCCCACGACCACCTCAGCCGGGGGGACCGAGACCTGCTCGCCATGCCGCAGCACGATGGCGATCTCAGGCGCGACCGCGATCAGCTCGGCCAGGGCGGAGCGGGTCTTGTTGAGCGTGGCGTTCTCCAGGGCGTGACCGATCGCGAACAGAAAGGTCACAGCCGCCGCTTCCCAGACCTCACCGATGAACAGCGCCCCGATTGCGGCGATCGAGACGAGCAGGTCGATGCCGATGACCCGCGCAACCAGACCGTGGACCGCGGAGCGCAGGATGGGGGCGCCAGCGACGACCGCAGCGGTGACCATGAACACGTCACCCCACAGCTGCGAGCCCGCCAGGCCGGAGGCCGTGAAAGAGATGATGATCGACAGGCCGGCGACCAACGGGACCGTCCAGAGGTTCCGAATCGGGTGCCGGACATGGGTGAGATGTGTCATGGCGATGTCTCCGTCTCGTAGTCAGCGCGAGTCAGAACGCGGACGGAGCGGACCGGTAGCCGGCCTTGGAGACTGCCGCCACGAGCTCGGCGACGCCGGTGATGGCCGGGTCGTGATCGACCTCGATGCGCGACGAGGCGAACTTGACGCTGACGCGGGTGACGCCCCGGAGGCGTCCGACCTGCTTCTCGATCTTGCCGACGCACGAGGGGCAGGAGAAGCCTTCGGCGCGAAGGACGGTATGGGTGTGGGTGCTGGTGGCGGTGTTCATGATGGTGGTCCTCATTCCCTGTCTCGCGGACCCACCGGTTTGTGGACGCCGCGGTGATTCCAAGCTAGGAGCGCTGCGAGGGAGGGACCATGACGCACATCAATGAGCAGCACATTGCCGTGACCTGGTGATTCATGCTTCAAACGGGCCTAGAATGAGGCCCGTGACCTCTGTCGGCCCCCGTGAGGGACCGCCCGGTGGGCGTCGGCACATCCCGCTGCGCGAAGTGACCATGCCCCACCGCTGTCCGCGAGCCGTCCGGATGGCAGTCCTGGCCCGCGTGCCCTACTTCCAGGGGCTGTCCCCGGCCGAGCTCGATCGCATCGATCGGCGGATGGCCACCACGTCGTGGCCCGTGGGGACGCACATCTTCCACGCTGGCAGTGCCGCCGGTCACCTGTATGTCGTCGCTGAGGGTCGCGTCAAGCTCAGTCAGGTCAGCGCAACAGGCACCGAGACCCTGGCCGACATCCTCGTGGCCGGTGAGCTCTTCGGGGGCATGGGCACACTGGGGCAGTCAGCCCATCGGCATACCGCCAGCGCGCTGGTCCCCACGTGTACGTTGCAGATCGACCAACCGACCTTTCGTGAGCTGCTGGCTGAGCATCCAGGCGTTGCGCTACGGGTGCTGGATGACGTGGCCGAGCGGCTGGCGCGGGCGCAGGATGATGTCGGCGGTCAGGTCACGGACACGGTCGCCCAGCGAGTGGCAACCGCGCTGCTCCGCCTGGCTGACAAGCTCGGCAACGACCGTGGCGGGCGCGGGATCCTGCTCGAGGTCCCCCTCTCCCGCAGCGACCTGGCGGGCCTGGCGCGCTCCACCCCGGAGTCGGTGTCGCGGGTCATGAGCCAGTGGCGACGTGACGGAGTCATCGACTCCGGGCGCCGCTGGACCGCCATCCTCGACCTCTCCCGGCTGGAGCGGGAGGCCCTCGGCGCGGGGTGACCTCAGGAAGGGGCGTGTGGCCGGGCGGTCCCCGTGCCGAGTTCAGCTGCGGGAAACGCCGGCCCCCTGACCCGGAGACGGTGCCCCTGACCGCCGACGACCTGCAGACGGTGCCCCTGACCGCCGGCGTGGACCATGCCTGGGCGTGCGCCGAGGTGGCCACCGTCGCCGCCACCTCGTCAAGGAGCGCGACGTGCCCCGGCGCCACGTCGTGGCGAGCGGCTTCTGGAAGGCCGGTCAGGTCCACCTCTGACCGGCAAGCTGCGGACGGGGAGGGTGCGGCCAGGATGTCGGGAGGTGACCAGTCGGCGAGGGGAGTCCTCAGGGGCGCGGGCCGATGAGCGACATCACGGCCGCGGATGCCGCGACCTGACCGGCCGCCATGGCCATGACGACCGACTGCATCGGCATCGGCAGCGCGGGCACGTGCGCGAGGTCGCCCGCCGCCATGACGCCGGGCAGGCTCGTGCGCTGGAGCTCGTCGACGCGGATCGCGCCGGAGTCGTTGCGAGCCAGGCCGAGCTGCGCGGCGAAGGGCGCGCCCTGGTGCAGCTCCGGTCGCAGGAACAGGACGTCCACGTGCTCGGTGGAGCCGTCGGCGAGCGTCACGTCGACGCCGCCGCCCGTGTCCCGCACCGCGCGGACGGGCGCACCTGCGGGGTCGCCCTCGAGGGGGAGCAGCACCAGCGACCCGGCGACGGGTTCCAGCAGCGCGGTCAGGTGGGCCGCCGGGCCGGTCCCGAGGATGCCGAAGCGTCCCCCGGCGAACTCGTGCGCGTGGCAGAACGGGCACTGCGCGGCGCGTCCGCCCCACAGGTCCTGCAGGCCGTCGACCTGCGGCAGCTCGTCCCGGACCCCGGTGGCCAGGATGACGGCTCTGGCGACGAGGTCCTCACCCGCGGCGAGGGTCACGGCATACGTGCCGTCCGGTCTCGGGGTCACGGTGGTGGCCCGGACGTCGCGCACCTCCACCGTGGGATAGGCCGCGAGCTCCGCCCGTGCAGCCGCGCGCAAGGTGGGCGGGGGAGTGCCGTCCTGGCCGATCACGTTGTGCATGTGGGTGACTCGCGCGTTGCGATAGGAGCCGTCGTCCAGCAGCACCGCCTGGCGGTGCACCCGGCCGATCGACAGGGCGGCCTGCAGCCCGGCTGGGCCGCCGCCGATGATCACGATGTCCGTCGTCATTGTCATGCTCGCCAGCGTGTACCTTCAGGTTGACATGAAGGCAAGTGACGATGCGGGACTGCCGATCCGCGAGGTGGCTCGGCGGTTCGACGTGCCCACCCACGTCCTGCGCCACTGGGAGGACGTGGGGCTGCTCAGCCCTGCGCGCGATGCGAGCGGCTACCGGCGCTACGCACGCGCCGATCTCGTGCGCGTCGCCGTCATCGCCCGCAACAAGCTGATCGGCATGTCCCTCCCACAGATCCGCGCGCTCCTCGACGAGGGTGCGCCGGGTCGCCACCAGGTGCTGGAGGCGCACCTGCAGCACCTCGACGAGCAGCGCCGCGAGCTCGAGCGGTCGCGGGCCATGACCGAGCACTCCCTGCGCTGCCGGGCCCATGACATCGCCCAGTGCGAGCGCTTCGCCGCGCTGGTGGCTGACGTCATCGACGGTGGCCCGGTGCCCTCCGACTGGGACGCCGCCATCTCCCTGGACGGGCCGCCAGGCGCCAGCAGCCCAGACGCCGCGTCGCCTGGCCACGGCTGACGCTCACGTCACGGCGTGGGATACGGCAGGGTAGGGGGCATGGCTCGACGTCGACCTCCCAGGACCCCGCAGCAGCGACCCCAGCCCCGCGCCAAGGCGCAGCCGCCGGTCGACGACCTCCCGCTCCTGCCGGAGGTCCGTCGTGCCCTGCGCTCCGACGACCCCTGGGCCGTGGCCATGATGGCCTCCGGCATCGCCTGGACGATGCGCCACCCGGCCGACGTGGGATGGTCCGCCGGGGACCTGGTCGACAGCTTCATCGGTGTCGACGTGCGCGAGACCACGGCGCTGCTGGCCGCGCTGGCGCCAATGGTGGACCACGAGCTGTCGGTCACGATCCGTCGCGCGCTCATGCGCCGCACCCAGCCCCTGCCCGCAGCTCTGCAGGCGCTCGCCCAGCAGGTGCCCGTCCGGGGTGCGCACATGACCTCGCCGGGTGATCGTGGCGAGAACCTCTACCTGCAGCTGTCGCTCCCCGACGGCGGCGTGGTGACCTGGTTCGTCTACGTCGACTACTCGCTCGGCACGATCGTCAAGGACGCGTTCTACGCACCCCAGACCATCGACCAGATCTGGGCCTGGATGCAGGAGCGATCTCCTGGCACCGAGGATGCCGTGTGGACGGAGCTGAGCCATGCCGATGTCCGCGCCCGGCTCGAGCTGGCGATCGCGCGCCACAACGAGATGCTGGAGGGGCCGGTGTCCGACACCTGGCCCATGTGCCAGCCGCTGCTCGAGGTGTCGCTGGCCACCTGTCCCGAGGGCGGCGACCCCAGGGCCGGTCAGTCCCTGCCCCTGGACGGTGCCCCGCTCGACCTCGGTCCGGACGACCCCGTCGACGGGATCTTCTACGAGGTCGACCTGCCCGAGCGGGCCATGGCCCTGGCGATCATCGGGGGGATGGACCTGCCCGACGACCCGGAGCTGTACGACGCGATCTGGGTGATGGTGACGGGGCCCTTGGCGCACGGAGGCGACCCGCTCGACCTGTCCGAGGCGGCCGTCGTGGGGATCCTGGAGTCGGTCGCGCCATACCTGCCGCTGACCGACGAGGTCTGGCCGCTGGTGCCGGAGGCCCTCAGGATCATGACGAGGCATGCGGCGCGGGTGCGTTCGTGGCCCGATGGTCAGGAGGAGCGCGTCATCGCGGCGATCGACGCCGCGGAGCGTTTCTACGGCAGCCGTATGACGACGCCCGAGGCTCGCGAGCGCCGCCGTCAGATGCGCGAGGCCACCGCGATCACCGAGTCCGGCATGGAGGGCTACCTCCTCGACTCGCTGGCCTCCGTCGTCGGGGGCCGCGACGTGCTCGACGCCCTGGACACCGAGCCGCTGCCCGACGAGCCCCTGGACCTCACCGGCGTCCCGGAGGCCGCGCGTGACCGCGTCACCGCGATCGCCGCCGTGCTGGACACCGTCATGGAGGACCTCTTCGACGGGGTGGAGGCGCGCACGGCCTGCCGTCGTGTCCTGGCGGCGATCGCGCGGACCGACCACCGGGTGCTGATGCGGGGCCGGGTCGACACGGCCGCCGGCGCCATCGCCTGGATCGTGGCGAACGTCAACGAACTGACCAGTCCGTACGGCCCCGTCACGATGGGCGACCTGATGGCGGCGTGCGGCATCGCGTCCGGGAGCGTCAGCCAGCGCGCGACGACCCTGCTGGGCGTCCTGGGCATCTATCGATCCGAGTGGAGCTATGGGTCCTTGGAGAACGTCGACCCGTCGTGGCTCGTGGCCGAGGAGCGGGCGGAGCTGGTGGAGGAGCGCGAGGCAGCACGGCGAGGCTGATCCGCGCAGTCCTTGGCGAGAGGCGAAGCGATCGGAGGGGTCGAGGGCGGGCGTCGGGATGGGAGAGTGTCCGGCATGCCTCTCGTCGCCGGCGTCGACACGTCCACCCAGTCCTGCAAGGTGGTCGTCTGCGACGCTGACACCGGTGAGGAGGTGCGTCGTGGCTCGGCGCCGCACCCGGACGCGACCGAGGTGGACCCGCGGCACTGGTGGACGGCCTACGAGGCTGCGGTCGACCGGGCGGGCGGGCTCGACGACGTGGCGGCTGTGTCGGTGGCGGGCCAGCAGCACGGGATGGTGGCGCTCGACGAGGGTGGTGACGTCATACGGCCTGCTCTGCTGTGGCACGACACCCGGTCGGCCGAAGCCGCCGACCAGCTCGTCGCCGACCTCGGTGGCGGTGACCCGAGCGCCGGCAGGAGGGCCTGGGCGGAGGCGACCGGCAGCGTCCCGCTGGCGTCGTTCACGGTGGCCAAGCTGCGCTGGCTCGTCGATCACGAGCCCGAGCACGCGAGACGCGTCGCGGTCGTCGCGCTGCCGCACGACTGGCTGACGTGGCGCCTTCGGGGCGCCGGCTCCCTCGACGACCTGGTGACAGACCGGTCCGACGCGTCCGGGACGGGCTACCTCGACGTGGGGACCGGCGACTACCGGCGCGAGCTGCTGGCGCTCGCCACCCGGGACCGACTGACCGACATCCAGCTGCCGCGGGTGGCCGGGCCAAGCGAGCAGGTGGGACGCGTGCGAGGGCGCTCGCCGCGAGACCTGGTCGTGGGTCCTGGCTGCGGCGACAATGCCGCCGCCGCGCTCGGGCTGGGGCTGTCGGCCGGCCACACCAGCGTCTCCGTCGGCACCTCGGGGGTGGTCGCGGCGGTGTCGGCCACCCCCACCCACGACGCGACGGGTCTGGTCGCGGGCTTCGCCGACGCGGCAGGGGCCTGGCTGCCGCTGGCCTGCACGCTCAACGCGAGCCGGGTCCTCGACGCCACGGCCCGGCTGCTCGGCGTCACGCACGACCAGCTCAGCGAGCTGGCGCTTGAGGGCGACAGCGGCGCCGACGGACTGGTGGTCGTGCCGTACCTCGAGGGCGAGCGGACCCCCAACCTCCCCGGTGCAACCGGGAGCATGCACGGCCTGACCCTCGCGACGATGACCCCCCGGCACGTGGCCCGCGCTGCCGTCGAGGGCGTGCTGTGCCTGCTCGCCGAGGGGCTCGAGGCGATCCGCGCCCTGGGCGTCGTGGTCGACGACGTCACCCTCGTCGGGGGTGGGAGCCGCTCCCGCGCGGTGCAGGTGCTCGCCCCGCAGGTCCTCGGGGTCTCCGTGACCATCCCCGACTCGGGGGAGTACGTCGCGCGTGGCGCTGCACGGCAGGCCGCCTGGGTGCTGGCGGGCACGCCGGAGCCGCCGGACTGGTCCTCCTCCCTGCGCACCGAGTACGTCCCGGCCGATCCGCGGCCGCAGGTGCTCGCGCGCTATCGCGAGGTGCGCCCCTGGTCCGCGTGAGACACGCTCGACCCGGCGCTCGCCGACCGTTCGGTGTCCGCGATCGGGGCGCGGTGGGGCCTGGTCGACGCGGCTCACGTCAGCCGGGCGTTCAAGGCGATGTATGGCGTGCCGCCCAGCTTCAGTCAGTGACTGGTGTCCTCAAGCAGGCTCAGACCGGGCACATCGCGATAGATGCGATCCCCCGCGAGCAGCGGGAGGTCATGCGCGATGGCGGTGGCCGCGACCCAGGCATCGCCCATGTGCAGCTTGTCTGCGAGGGGGTGACCGGCAGCCCGGCAGGCGGCCCGAACCTCGGCGAACGCCTTGACGACCTCGGTCGTGACCGGTGCCGTCGCATGACGGGCGAGCTGAGCCTCCAGCCCGGCGAGGCGGGCCGGTCCCCACCTGGCGGACAACGCACCGAACCGCAGCTCACCCTCGGTCTGGGCTGCGATCACGATCGTGCGCCCGGTGAGACGACGCCGCCAGTCTGCGACCTGCGGTTCGCGGTCGCGCGCCGTCATCACCACCTTGCTGAAGGCATCGGTGTCAAGGAGCACGACTCCCTCAAGCACGTATCGCCGCCAAGAAGTCATCCAGCTCGTCGTCGGTCAGGTCCAAGGGTTCTGCGGCGGGCATCGCCTCGCTAGCGGCGATGGCGACGCGCAGGGAGACGGGTGGAGCCGTCATACCCAGGAGCTCGCCGATGTCGCGAGCCCTGCTGACGCGGGGGCCTTCCATTCGGGGTCGGCGAGTCCCCTCGCCGCCGATGAATGGACCCACAACGGTGACCCTCTGGGTCACCAGGGTGGCGGCAGCCTCCGGCTCCGGCACGTCGAGGAGCTCGATGGCGTTGTGAGCGTCATCGCGGACCCGGAAGTGACCGGTGCGAGCATCCACCATCTCCAGCACCCCGTGCATGGTGGCCTCACCCGGCAACGACGTCCGGCGCTGCCAGGGCACCCGGCTGATAGCACCCGCTTCGAGCGTCTGGGAGCCGACTCCGGGCACGGACACCTCCACCGTGCGAGCAGCCTTGCCGAGCGCGACGATCAGATCGTCCACCGCCGCCGCCACCGAGTCCGAGATCGCCGGCGGACGACGATCGTGCGCCATGCCGTCGACGATGTCCCAGAAGGTCTCGTCGACCTTGGCGGCCAAGGGGTCGATGTCGAGCGCAGCGTCGTCGCCCACGGTGAACACGACCCGTGTGCTCCCTGGGCGCAAGGCCACCCGCACCGAAGCCAGCCTCTCCAGCTCGGCCGCTGCCCTGCCCAGGCCCGGACGTTCAGCCACGGCCCGGGTCAGCCGGTACGTGACGTCTTTGAAGGCGTCGATGATCGCCACGGCGTCGCCTGCGAGCAGGGTGCCGTCGGCGGCGTCATGACCGACAAGCCGGATGTCGAACTCGCGCGTCATCGGGACCACACCCTTCCTGGTCGCTGGTCACTCCACCATAGATCCCACGTCGGACACCGCTCGCCCAGCGAGCCCGCTTCGGCAGCACCCCCTGCGCCTACGCGACAGCGGGCGGGGCGCGGTGTCGACGCGGACTACGAGAGCAGCTCGCGACGCATGGTCACACCGGGAAGTGCACCTCGACAACGGCGGCCTCGACATTTGTCATCCACTATGCCAAGGACCCTTCATGTCACGCCCAACTCACACCCATGTCATCTCCGGGTTAGCCTCGCTGGGGTCTGTCGACGAGGAATCGGATGGTCGTGCCTCGAAACCAGGGGTGGGCTCGTCCTGCGATGAAAGGGCGGTGGAAGATAGTGCCGTGCCCGCGGCCTCTTCGGCGGGGGTGTCTCTCATGGCTGGGGGTGCAGCTCTCCAGGCCTTCAATCCCTGCATGACGTCCACGTAGAAGGCGTCCACGGCGTCGTGGACGGAGTCGATAAAGCTGCCCCGACCCGATCCGCGCTTGTCGCCGAGCGCGCTCGTTGCAGCAACTCGAAATGTCTTGAACTCGCGTGCTGGGTCGACGACCAAGAGGCTGGGATCAGTGCGCAGGGAGCCAAGCAACTCGGCCGAGGAGGAGCCGCGCCCGTTCTTGACGAAGGCTTCTATGCGGAGGTTGTCGCTCGCTCCTGCGAGCTGACGGGCCAGCCAGTTGACTCGAGTGACCGGACGACCGCTCTGAGGAGCGTCAACGTCCACGTGGCAGGTGACCTGACGGGATCGGAGATCCACCCTGACCACGATGTCGCCAATGGCTTTCGGCACCCGAATCGCCGCCGACATCGACGCTGAGTTACAAAGCTCCTTGCACACAAGGCTGGATCGCATACTGGGGTCGCTCAGCTCCTTGCGGGAGAGGGCAGGTATGACCTCAGCGCCCAGCCGACGCCCAAGCTGCAGGCTTATGTAACGAATCAAGGCATCCCACTTGGCCGCAACATCCGCCAGACCAGGGTCGGTCTGTCGAAGGGTGCCTGCAACGACGGCATTCCGCGTTTCTACCCAGGCCGCGCCCATGTCGTTGAACTGCAACGCACCAGACCCGCGGTACTCGAGGTAGCGGATGAGCTCGCCGAGGATCCATGCCTGGTCTGGGTCGGCAACTCCGCGGTGCTCCTTCTGCATCACGGCCTCAGCCAGAACCTGTGACCAGGAGTAGTGATATAGGGAGACTTTGCGTAGTTTGCGCTTGTCCACAGGGGTTGGATGCTGGCCAGCCAAGGCGGGGATCTCGTTGGAGATAGTCAGCACAGCGTCGAATCCCTGGTCCTTGGCGACATCCAGGTAGGCCTCGATCTGTTCCCTCGTGAGGAGGTTGTTGCCCGTCTTCACTTCGACGAGGGCAGCCCACGACTTCGAACCACGAGACGCGCGAATCAGACCATCGGGCCGCAAGTTTCGATCGTCCAGTGTGAACGGAACCTCTATGTAGGTCTCCAGATGTCCGGCGGGCGCTCCCAGCGGCTGCGTGAGTGCACGACCGAACTCTCGGACCGCCCCCATGACCGCGAGCAGGGCCGAGGTAGCACGTCTTTCTTGCTCCTCGGCCCCATTGATCCCCGAGACAGGGATGAGTCGTGCTTCGTGCCACGTTTGCTCCACCATGGGCCGACTCTAGATCACTGTCTGTCATCGCGCGCCACTTAGCACGAGTTCAAGAACTCCGGTCTACGGCGCGGCTCGAAGTCGATTGATCTCATCCCTCGTCATCAGTCCGGCGAAGAAGGACTGACATTCACCCGACGACCAGGTCGGATCGCAGTCGTCCTTCGGCGCGCTGGCTCCACCATTGGTGGCTTGCTGCCAGCTCTCCTCTCCGAAATATCCGAATCGACGTAGGCAGTCCTGCTTACGTCGCGCATTATCGCCGAGCCTGCAGATCGGTTCGCCCACTGCGGGCAATTGACTCCCCTGGGGCGTAGCCACGCTGCACGGGGTGGCCTTGTCGGTGAACGTCCACCGGGTCTTGTAGCCGTCGGCGATGCGGTACCCGGACTTCGCGCGTGCGGTGACCATGGCCTCGGATCCGGACCACTCCATCTGCTGGTCGTAGGTGATCCCGCGAACCTCCGGCGTCCTGATCTGGTCGTTCTCCGGGCCGCAGACCACCTGGACCGTCGGGCGCCTCGTCTTGACGACGGTTCTCGGGTCCAGCGTCTTCGTGGCCTTTGGGGTGGCGGATCCCGCGTTGCCGGCGGGGGATGGCACAACCGCACTGGCTGGGCTTGTGGAGGCCACGGGGCTGGCCGTCACCGTCACGGTCTTGACCGGCATTGGTGCCTGCGCGGCGGGCGTCGGCGTCGAGCTGCAGCCGGCGACCGCGAGCGCGGCGATCCCGACGATGGTGATGCGGTGCATGTGCTTCCCCCTGATGGACGGCCCCTCGGCCGTCACGGATCACTCTGCCCGGTGGACAGGCGGGCGGAGGGGGATTCCGCCGAAGTCGCCTCAGCCGTTCGCCGGTTGGCCGAGCGTGCGGGAGACGGCATGCCCAGTCGACCGCGACACCGCTGATCATCGGGGATCTGGTCACCGAGACCGACGTCACGTCCGCGCGGGTCTACGTCGCGGGGCGGCCGGGCCCTCGGAGCCCTGTCCTACCTGCCGCTCCTCGGCAAGGTGGAGCGCCTCGAGTCCTGAGCGTCCACCAGCGGACACAGCTGGCCGGGGTGCCCTGCGCCCCGGTCAGCTGCTCGCGAGGTGGATCTCCTCGGCGGGATCGTCGTCGATGACGTCCATCCGGTCGACGTCGAACCGCTCGTCGAGCGCGGCGTACTCGTCGGCCGGGACCCGCGAGACGGCGTGGATCTGGGAGAAGAAGTAGTACATGGCCATGTCACGGGTGTGGTCGTAGGCCTTCATCCGGCCGTCGCAGTAGCCGCCGATGCAGAAGCTGACGCGACGGTCGGTGATCCCGTCCTGGTCCGTGCGGTAGCGGATGTCGAGGTGGTAGAGGCGCTCCGGACCGCGCAGGGCCGTGCACAGCAGCTGCACCTCCTCGCCGCTGAGACGGGTGTTGACCCGTCGCACGACGTCGGGGGTGTCGCCCCACGCCCCCAGGTCGTCGGCGACCACGCGACCAGTGATCTCCTCGGCGGCGGCATGGAGGTGGAACTCGCCCATCTCGAGCGCGGCCTCGTGCTCGCGGCGCTCCCAGTCTCCCCACCCGACCTCGACCGCGTCGTCCGCCGTGTCCAGCTCGGAGTCCTGTCCTGGCCCCTGCAGGGTGTCCAGCGTCTCGGTGCCGAAGATCCGCGCCAGCACAGGGGGACACCGGTCCGGGTCCGCCATCACCGGGTCGGCGTGCCACCGATGGCCCCAGCTCAGGCCGTGCAGCCAGTCCTCCAGCACCGCCACCATGGCTTCCTCGCCGGCCTGCTCGCCGAGGTAGGCGCG
Organism: Arsenicicoccus bolidensis DSM 15745; assembly: GCF_000426385.1. Lineage (GTDB taxonomy): Bacteria > Actinomycetota > Actinomycetes > Actinomycetales > Dermatophilaceae > Arsenicicoccus > Arsenicicoccus bolidensis. The sequence continues at coordinate 7,521 of NZ_AUFG01000018.1, read as the reverse complement.
GCCGAGGCTCGACGTGCCGCCGAGGGCGTGCAGCCCGAGCAGCTGCGACTCCTGCCAGGCGGGCACCGGCCGTGCGTCAGGGTCCACCGAGCCGGTGACCGCGAGATCGCAGACGACCTCGTCGTCCCCGTGCCAGTGATGCGCCAGCGGCGACCGCCAGTGCGCGCACGCCTGGGCGAAGACCGGTGAGGTGGCGTACCCCTCGGGCATGTCCGCCAGGAGGGACAGCAGCTCGGCGCGGCCATGGCAGCAGAGCCCGCAGTCGTGGAGGGTGCTCGACAGGGATGGCAGGAGCTCCCAGCGACGACTGCGCTCCTGGGTCCAGTGCGCACCCGACAGACCCCACGTGCAGATGACGTCCAGCACGATCTCGGAGGGGTCGATCAGCAGCGTGGCGTCCCACCGCGGCCCGGGGGCCACGCCCTGGGGGTCGGACGTGATCACGCCCAGCGTGAGGCCCGCGCGCAACGCCATACGGACCTCGTCGGTGGTGGAGCCCGTGACGCGGGCGAGGCGGCTGATCTGCCGTCGGCCCACCTCGCTCCAGGTGGTCGTGGGCACCGGTTCGCGCGCGATGAGCTCCCAGACAGCCAGCAGTCGTATGACGAACCGACGCAAGGCCGTGGCGGCCGCATCGTCGATGGCTCCCTGATCGACGGGCCACAGCGGCGGCGTCGGCCCGTCGATCGCGACGCCGTCGGACGGAGGCGCGGACGTGGTCCGACGGATGCTCTCGTCCAGGCCCGGGCACAGGTGCAGCCACCCGTCGGCGCGGCCCACGTAGCCGCACGCCACTGCGGCGCCCACCATCGTCGCCACGTCCTCGGGGGCGCCCCGCACGACGTCCACCGCGTCGGCCTCGGGGATCGACCCCCCGCGGTCGGCCATCACCCGCATGAGGTGGAGATAGGGCGTGGCCATGCGCCGAACGTCCGGGAGCACGTTGTCCGGGTCGCCCAGCATGGTCGCGAGCTGGGTGAGGTCACGCGGGCTGATCGGTCCGTAGCCGTTGCGGCGCAACGACGTCAGGCGCACGGTCATGAGGTCCTTGAGCTCGTCGGTCGTCTTGTCCGCGAGCCATCGCACGTAGGGGTGAGTTGAGGTCGGCATACGGCCAGCCTGCCGCCCGTCCATCCCCGGCCGGCCCGTCATCCACAGGTGGGGCACGCCCGCCCTCGGGAACGCGACAGGCTGTGGACAAGGTGGGCTGTTCTAGGGTCTTGTCCATGGAGCCGACCGATCTCGACGACCTGATGGCAGCCCTGCGGACGTGGGCCGGCAAGCAGAAGCGTGCCTACGACGAGGATCACCTCGAGACCCTGCTCGGGCTGCGCCAGATGAGGCAGGACCTGGCAGCGACGCAGTGGCCGGGCGGGTCCGTGAGAGAGACCTTCGAGCACGCATGGTTGTCGCACGGGCCGGTGGCCGCGCCGGACGTCGAGACCGCCGCGCAGACCGTGGAGACCTTCGTGCGGTTCTTGCGGAGCACCGGTCGGCTGTCGCACGGCTCGGGGGAGGCCAAGCTGCTGGCCAAGGAGGCGCGCCAGGGGGCGTCCTACGTCCAGGAGCACGGCGGTGACCGGACCACCTGGGGCCAGAACAAGGTCTTGATGGACTTCGGTGAGAGCCGGGGCATCTCGCTGCTGGGGGCGGCTGACCTGGACGAGGTCCAGACGCGTCTGTCCGAGATCATGGAGCAGTGGAACGCCCTCCCGGACGACGAGCGGCGGGCTCTGATGCCGCTGCCCGCGGGAGGTATGTCGCTCCCGACGATCCCCGGTCTCGGCACCGTCGGTGGGGGTGACGGCCTCGGCCCGGAGGACGACGGCCTCGAGGGGCTGGTCGCCGACATCGCCCACGAGATCGTCCGCCCCGGGGAGGTGCCGGCCGTGGTCGGCCCGGACTCGCGACCGCTGGCGGACTACCTGGACCACGCCGCCGGCGACGCGTTGGCCCTGCTGGGCATGGTCGCGGGGCACGCGCAGCTCGACGCCGACGCCCCCGACGTCACCCCCGACGTGTTCGACGACGCCTGGGACACGATCCCCTTCCTGCAGGACCTCGCGCGCTTCGTCGCCTGGGTCCGGGAGGCGGGAGAGGTGCAGCTCACCGCGACAGGAAATCTGAAACGTGCCGACGCCGCCCATCTGTGGGAGACGCTGGGGCTGGACGCGCGACCTGGGGGTGAGAGCGCCGACGGCACCTATGCCTGGCGCAGCGCTGCGGACTGTGTCGCGCTGGAGCGCCTGTTTGCGACGGCGGTCGTGATGGACCTCGTGGTGCTGCAAGAACCCCGGCTCCTGCCAGGCGCTGGTCCCAGGGGCGACGCGAACCCCGGTGCCTCGGCTCTCATTGCGACCGTCGAGACCATCGCCGCCCACCGCGACGTGGACCTGGTCGGCGCTCAGGAGGCGGTGTGGATCTATGCCTGCCAGGTGGCCTGGGCGCTGCAGCGGCCCGTGACCCGTGAGGAGCTGACCGACTTCCTCGGGGGCTGGTCAAGGCTCTGGCGGGCCGGAGAACCAGGGAGTGCAGGACGGGCGCGGGTTGTCGACCGAGCCGTCGCGATGGCCGAGTACCTCGGGCTGGTCGACCGCACCGGCGCGGGGTGGACGGGGAACCCGCGGGGTGTCTACGCCCTTGGCCTGTGGGCCTCGATCGCCCTGCGTCGGGCTGGCGAGGTCGGCTGATCCTGCCGTTTCCCCACGGGACCCCAGCGCTCCTGCCTAGCGTTGCAGGCAACGAGGTTGCGAGGGGGCAGCGATGACGGCTCGGGCGATACCGCAGGATCCGCAGCACGACACCAACAGCGAGCGGGAGGTGTGGGAGCGGCTGGTCGCTGCCCTGCCGGACGACGCCGTGGTGCTGTCCGGGCTGCGACTGACCGACGAGACCAAGGACCACGAGGCCGACCTCGTCCTGCTGCTGCCGGGCGAGGGGATCGTGGTGGTGGAGGTCAAGGGAGGCGGCTGCTCGCGTGACACGCAGGGGCGATGGTGGACGACCTCGGGCCACGGCCGGCGACGCATCGACCCCGTCCGCCAGGCCCGCCAGACCCGTTATGCCATCAGGGACTACGTCGAGCGCGACCCACGGTGGCGCGACTCGTCGCGGACCCGGATCCGGTGGAGCCATGCCGTGGTCATGCCCTACACCGCGATCGACGACGACTTCGACACCCCGGACTGCAGGCGGTGGATGATCCAGGGCCGGGGCGACCAGGGCGACCTGGCAGATCGGTTGCGCGCCATACCCGCTCGCGCCTCTGACAAGCGAGCGCCCACGGACGACGACGTGAGACTGATCGTCGAGATCCTGCGCGGCAGAAGGCTCCCCGTGCAGGACGTGACGTCCGAGGCCGACGAACGTGCCTCGCGCGCAGACCGACTCACGGTCGAGCAGGCGACGCTGCTGGGGGTGACGCGGCTGCTCAACCGCGTCGAGGTGCGCGGGGGAGCGGGCAGCGGCAAGACCGTGCTGGCGCTCGCCCAGGCCAAGGACCTGACGCGCGGCCGCGACGACCGGGCGCCTCAGCGGGTGGCTCTGCTGTGCTACTCGATCGGCCTGGCGGAGTACTTCCGTCGCGAGCTGAAAGGCTTGAGCCGCAAGCGGACTCCGGCGTTCGTCGGCACCTTCGAGGAGCTGGGGCGGTCCTGGGGTGCCGAGGGCGGCACCCGGCAGGACGGGGACTTCTGGGAGCGTCGCCTGCCCGACCGTATGGCGGACCTGGCCGCCGCACTGCCCGACGGGGAGAGGTTCGACGCCGTCATCGTGGACGAGGCGCAGGACTTCGCGGACGGGTGGTGGCGGCCGTTGATGAACGCGCTGCGCGACGAGGAGACGGGCGGTCTGTACGTCTACACCGACGAGAACCAGCGCGTGTTCGCCCGGTTCGGCCGCCCACCCGTGCCGCTCGTCCCTCTCGTCCTCGACCACAACCTACGCAACACCCGACAGATCGCCGACGTGTTCGCCCCCCTGACGCCGATGCGGATGCGGCCCATGGGTGGCGAAGGGCCTGCCGTCCGCCTCGTGGCCTGCGCCGCCGACGAGGCCGTCGAACGCGCCGACGACGTGGTGGAGGAGCTGCTCGACCGGGGTTGGCGCCAGCAGGACGTCGCCCTCATCACCACCGCCGCGCGGCACCCGGTGCAGGTCGAGCGCTTCGACGAGCACGACCCCCAGGCCTACTGGCGATCGTTCTGGGACGACGACGACGTGTTCTACGGGCACGTCCTCGGGTGCAAGGGCCTCGAGCGCCGCGTCGTGGTGCTGTGCGTCAACGAGCACGAGCCGCGCGACCGCGCCAAGGAGAAGCTCTACGTCGGGTTGTCCCGCGCGACCGACGAGCTGGTGGTCGTCGGCGACCCGGAGGTCATCCGGCGGGCGGCCGGCGACGCGGTGATCGGTCGACTCGGATCGCCCTGACCCATCACCTCAGCGGCACCCGTCGGCCCGCGCGCGCCGCGAACTCGTCGAGGGCAGCGAGGATCTCGGACTATCCCGCGTGGATGCCGTGCACCTCGTGACCGAGCCTGCGCCCCTCGGCGGCGCAGCGGACCGCGGAGTCGGCGAACACCTGCAGGATCGGGTCCGGGTCGCCGTCGCGATAGGCGGTCAGGGCTTCGACATACCTCGGTCCGGACGCGAGCAGACCGGCGGAGATCGGCAGGGCGACACGACGCACCAGGCCGACGAGCGGCCTGGCGCTGCTCTTGACGATGGCCCGCACGATGCAGGTCGAGGAGGCCGACCGGGAGCCGGGCACGGCGTGACGCTCGGCGGGATACGGTCGTGCGGTCGGTGAGCCCCGTGGGGCGGGCCGAGCGAGACCGTCATCCACCCAGGAACGGGAGCACCTGTTGGAGCACGCCACCCAGGACGTCGTCGTGACCGCACCCTGCGGGACCCTCATCGGCCGCCGCGCCGGAGAAGCCGTGCAGTTCAGGGGGATTCGATACGGCAGAGCCGAGCGCTTCGCGTCGCCGGTCGCCGAGCCCGACGCGACAGAGCCGGTCGACTGCCGCGAACCCGGGCCGTCCGCCCCGCAGCTGCCGGTGCCCTTCCTCGACGAAGCCTTCGGTCCGGCGACGCACGGCCTGCGCCAGGACGAGGACTGCCTGCGCGTCGCCGTGACGGCGCCGGCGGTCCCGCGCACCGAGGGTCCGCTGCCGGTCCTGGTGTGGATCCACGGTGGGTCCTACACGAGCGGGACCGGTGACGGGCCCGGCTACGAGCCGACGTCCCTGGTCACCGAGGGCGACCTCGTGGTCGTGTCCGTCACCTATCGCCTCGGGCTGCTCGGCTATCTCGGGGACGGTGGCGAACGCGCCGCGAACCTCGGGCTGATGGACCAGCTGCTCGCGCTGCGGTGGGTTCGCCGCAACATCGAGGCGTTCGGCGGAGATCCCGAGCGCGTCACCGCCGTGGGGCAGTCGGCCGGCGCGGACGCGGTGCTGCACCTGGCCGTCGCGGGTGCGGGGGAGGGGTTGTTCGGTCGCGCGATCGTGCAGAGCCCGCCGCTCGGCATACGCACCGCTCGAGCGGCCATGGCGCAGGCCATGGCCGAGGCGACCGCCCACGTGAGCCGGGACAGCTCGCTGGAGGAGGTGCTCGCCGCCCAGGCGGACGCCGAGCGCGTGGCGCGGGCGTTCCGGTTGCCCTCGGCCATGCCCTTCTCGGTGCAGTACTCCCACCCGCCCCTGCCCGCCGAGGAGGACATGGAGGCCGCCTGGGATGCCATCGCCCAGGACATCGACCTGTTCATCGGGCGCACGACCGAGGAGGCACTGCTGTTCCTCCCGCGCCTCGAGCCCGTCGCCAAGGTGACGAGCCTGCCGGTGGTCGGCGGGCGGGCTCGGCGGGTGCTGGACGAGGTCGCGACGCATGTCGTCTACGGCCGCGGCATCGACGCCCTCGCGCGCCGATGGGTGCAGGCCGGCGGCACCTGCCGCAGCTATCGGCTCTCGTGGTCGGTCCCCGGCAACGCCTATGGCGCCTGTCACGCCATCGAGCTCCCCCTGCTCTTCGGCGACGAGCGCGTATGGCGCCACGCCGCCGTCCTTCGCGGAGCCCGCTGGAGCGACGTCGACGCCGCCGGGCGCCGGCTGCGGGCGCTGTGGGCGGCGATCGCCTGGGGCCGACCCTTCGACGAGCTTCCCCAGGAGCCAGGCGTGCTCACCCATGCGGTTCCGAGACCCGTTGCGCCGCGGCGGCTTCGACGGAGCGGCTCGTGAGTGCCCGCCAGGCGCGCATCCCCGTGATCGCGCTGTCGGGCTCGCTGGGCAGCGGCAAGACGACCCTGCTCAACCACCTCCTGCGGACGGGCACGGGGCGGATCGGCGTGGTGATCAACGACTTCGGTGACATCAACGTCGACGCCTTCCTCGTGTCGGGGCACGTCGACGCGGCCATGTCGATCAGCGGCGGCTGCCTGTGCTGCCTGTCCGACCCAACCGAGCTGGACCGCGCGCTGGAGTCGCTGGCGCGCCCCGAGCTTGACCTCGACGCCATCGTGGTGGAGGCGAGCGGGCTGGCCGAGCCGCGCGAGCTCGCGCGGCTGATCGTCAGCAGCGAGGTGAGACGGGTCCGCTTCGGTGGTCTCGTCGAGATCGTCGACGCCGCGGCGTGGGACGAGATCGGCTCGTATGACGAGCCCCCCGTCGCGACCGACCACCTCAAGGTGGCGTCGCTCCTGGTGCTCAACAAGGTGGACCGGGTGGCTCCCGATCGAGTCTCGCTGCTGGAGAACGTGATCCGTGAGCTCGTTGGTGAGAAGCCCATGGTTCCTGCGCGCTTCGGCCAGGTCGACCCGGACCTGCTCTACGACTCCATCGAACGCCCCGAGCCCACCGGACAGCTCAGCCTCGTGGACCTGCTGCGCGAGGAGCAGCAGGAGCACGGGCACCTCCACCACGGGCACGAGCACGACCACGGGAAGGCACACGGGCACGAGCATGCCCACCACCACTGGCAGTCCGTGAGCGTGGACTCCCCGTCGCCCGTCGACCCGCGTCGTCTGCTGGACCTGCTCGAGAGCCGCCCGGCCGGGCTCTATCGGGTCAAGGGGGTGGTGTGGGTGGACGCACCCGGGCACCGCCAGCGGTGGGTCGTGCAGGCCGTCGGTGGCTGGGTGGCCTTCGAGCGGGGGCCGTGGCCGTCGGGTGCGGAGCGGCGCACGCAGCTCGTCGCGATCGGCGCGGGGGTGGACGAGGCGGCGGTCGCGGCCGACATACGGATAGAGCCCCGTTGAGTGGTGGGCTTTGAGGTGATGCTCGTTGCCTACCGGTCGCTCTTTTCGAGGGCGACGGTCTCAGTATCGCGGGTTGGGTAGAGCTTGGCCATGGAGCCTTCGCAGAGGTAGCGGCGGTCATCGACCTGCCATTCGTCGTGGGTGTCGGCCAGGACGGCTCCGATGAGGCGGATGACGGCGGCTTCGTTCGGGAAGATGCCTACGACGCGGGAGCGTCGCTTGATCTCCTTGTTCAGCCGCTCAAGGGGGTTGGTGGACCAGATCTTGCG